>NZ_JBIASV010000011.1:47483-289128 GCF_042891165.1 Streptomyces sp. NPDC001922
TAGGTCGGCGGTGTCGTCGTCGGCGCCCTTCCCGGAATCAATCTGCGCACCCCCCCCCCCCCCCCCCGGCCCCCCCCACCCCCGAAACCCACCACACACCCGCACCCAACAAACAAGGCCCCCGCACAAACAAACCCCAGCAGCGCGCAGCGCTAAAGCACCCGCTCCGCCCCATGCCGCACAGCCGTCACCCGCACCTCCGCCGGCAGCACCGCCAGCCCCGCCGACTCCCGCGCATGCCCCAGCGCATCGCCCGTCAGCCGCCCCACCGCCTCCGCCGGCCCCGCATGGGGCTCCAGCACCATGCCCACCTGCGCCTCCGGCGCGGTGCGATGGCGCCCCGTCAGCCGGACGTCCACCCGGGACACACCGTCCATGGCCTCGGCCTCGGCCGAAACGGCGGCTTCCAGCGCCCGCGCCCGCAGCAGCGCCCCCTCCCCGTCCCCACTGTCCAGGAGCGTCTCGCCGAGCCGGTGCTTCCGCAGCTGGGCCAGCAGCCACCACAGCGTCAGCACGAGCAGCACACCCAGGACCGCGAAGACGACCGGCCACCACCAGCCGTCGTCCTTGTAGCGGGTCCGCCCCGCCGCGCTGAGCACCACGTCGTCGGGCCCCCGGAAGGGCCACCAGCCGGGCAGGGTGAAGCCCCAGTGCCGGGGCAGGTCCAGCGCGCCGACGAGCACCGCGCCGCCCAGGGCGAACAGCGCGAGTCCGGCGAGCCCCAGCAGCACCCGGTTGACCTTCCTGAGCATGCGTCACATCACCTCTTCGCCGCGCGCCGTACGTGCACGGACAGGGCGGGCCGGCGGGCCAGGCCCAGCTCCCGCAGGCCGTCCGCCGTCGCCGTGTCCACGTCCTTCCGTACTTCGTCCAGCTCCCGGAAGTGCGCCCGGGCCCGGATCGTGACCCGGCGGCGGCCGACGGCGGCCCGCACCGACTGCACCCCGGGCACCTCCATGACCCGGTCGCGCAGCACGAGCGCGGCGGCGTTCCGGTAGAGCCCGGCCCGTACGTGGTCCGCTCCGGGGACGCCGGCCGGGCGGCGCATCGGCAGGAGGGCCCGCAGCCCCGGGGTGAGCGCCAGCACGAGCAGCCAGAGCCCCACGGCCATCGCGCCGGCCGCGCCGCCGATCATCCAGGGGTTGTCCAGTGGCCGTTCGGCGAGCTGGTCGGCGAGCTCCCGGCGCCAGGCCATCGCGGACCGGCCCGCCCGGACGGCGGCCACGTCGTACAGGGTCAGCGCCACCCCGGCGACCGCGAGGAGCGCGACGACACCGGCCGGCACCCTTCGCGCGGACCAGAAGCGCCGGTTCCGCTCCTTGTCGCCGCCGCCCTCGTCCGTCGCGTCGGATCCGGACCGCTCGGGGCCCGAATCGCCGGGGCCCGAATCACCTGGGCCCGAGTGCCCGCGGCCCGAGTCACCGGGGGAGGCGGCGTGTTCGCCCGTCCCCGGGGAGGACTCGGGTCCGACGGTCGGCAGCCGCCGGGTGGTCCGCTCGTCGCGCGCGTCGTCCCCGGTCATTGCACCCGCTCCCCGTCCGCCCGGGCGGTGTGGGCGGAGTGCAGCCGTTCGACGGTCACGGAGACCTCGGGAACGTGCATGCCGGCCAGGGCCCGTACGCGTTGGGCGACCGAGCGGCGCACCGCGCGGCACTGTGCGCCGATGTCGCAGGGGTAGCCGAGTTCCACGGCGAGCCGTACCCGCGCTTCGCCCAGCGGGCCGCGCACATCCTCGTGCTGGGTCGCGGCGCGCACCGAGACGGTGGCATGGGCCCCGCGGCCGGTCGGCACCCGGTGGGCCTCGGGAGCCGTGCGCAGCACCTCCCGCGCGGCCTGCGAGGCGATCTTGGCCACGACCCGGTCGGCGACCCGGGTCGAGCCGCGCACGCCGGGCGGCACCGGCGGCTCACCCACACCCGCACCTGCACCCGCACCCGCACCCGCACCCGCAGAACCGGATCGCGCCCCAGCCTCCGCAGGCCCCGCATCCGCAGAACCGGGCGTCCCCCCGGGGCTCTGGCCCCGCCCCGGCCCGTACTTCGGCCCGCGCCCCTGTACCGGCTGACGCTCCTGTCCCTGCCGCTCCTGTCCCGACTGCCGCCCGGTTCCGGGCTCCCGCTCCGGCCCCGGTCCCGCGGCGGCCCCGTTCGCCACCCGCGCTCACCGCCGCCGCTGTTCGCGTTGGCGCGGCCGGAAGAAGTCCCCGGGCTCGAGGTCGCCGTCCAGGAACCGTCCGGCCACGAACCCGACCGCTCCCAGCGCGGCCACCAGCAGGAAGGCACCGAAGCCGCCGAAGTATCCGGCGAAGCCCAGCGCCATTCCGGCGATCAAGCCGACTGCGGCCATGTTCATCGTCCGCTCCTTGCGCTTGCGGCCCGCTCGCGGCCCGCTGCTGTACGGGTGGCTGCTGCTCGGCGGCCACCCCTCACTGACTGCGCCACCCCTCACTACGGTGCGGCCTCACTGACTGCGCGGCCCTCACTGGATGCGCGGCTGCTCCTCGTCCTCGTCCTCCTCGTCGGGCAGCTTCACATCGCTCACCGCGATGTTCACCTCCACCACGTCGAGGCCGGTCATGCGCTCGACCGCGGAGACCACGTTCTCCCGTACGGCACGGGCCACGTCCGTGATGGAGACGCCGTAGTCGACGACGATCTCCAGGTCCAGCGCCGTCTGCACCTCGCCGACCTCGGCCTTGACGCCGCGGGTGACCGACTTCCCGGCTCCCGGCACGCGTTCCCGGACGGCGCCGAAGGTGCGGGAGATGCCGCTGCCCATCGCGTGCACCCCGACGACGTCCCGGGCGGCGAGGCCCGCGATCTTCTCGACCACCCCGTCGGCGATGGTGGTCCTGCCGCGCGACGCCGGGTCTCCCCCGCCGCGCCGGGCCCCGGTGGCACGCCGGGGTTCGACCGTCTCGGTCGTGGTCGTCTCGGGCCGGTTCCGCTGAGGGGCATCGGACATCGCCGGTCACCTTCCGAGGGGGAGGAAGGAGCGGCATCCCGCTCCGCCGCCCACACTATGTGCGTTTGTCAGGTTTCGCCCCAGGGTTGTGGCAGGCGTGGGACAGGGGCTTTCCGACGAATGGCGCACCCGGCCGTCCCGTCGCGCGTGCGGCAGGCTGTACAGCAGCAGAGGGATGGAGGTGAGCGACGATGACGGCGGACGGCTGGATCCACGCGGTCCGGCACCAGCTCGGCCTGGGCCGGCTGCTCCCGCTCGGCGGACCACGGGACGGCGCGTGGATCACGGAGCACGCGGCTGCAGAAGTACTGCGGCAGGCGGTCGCCCCGGTGGAGGGTGTCCGGCTCGGCCGGCTGCGCATCTCCCTGGTGGACCCGGGCTCGGCGGACGCGCCGCCGGCCCCTCACCCGCCCAGCGCCCTGCCCCCCGGACCGCTGCGCATCGAGGCGGATTTCGCGGCCGCGATGCGGCTGCCGCTCCACGAGGCGGCGACCCGGGCCCGCGAGGCACTGCTCACCGCCGCGGAGGACCGGCTGGGGCTGACCGTGACCGAGGCGGACCTGCGTGCCACCGACCTCCTGGACGAACCGTCCCCCACCTCCGGCGGCCCCGGCCCGGCGGAAGCGGAACCCTCACCCCGTCGGCCGGACGTGGACACCCCGGCACCGCAGGGGCCGGCCTCGACGGAGACGGCCGGAGCACCGCGGCCGACGGACGTTCCGCAGCCGGCCGGACCGCCGGAGGCCGCCGAATCCGGGGCGCCGGCCCCCTCGGCGACGGCGCCCCGGTCGCCGGAGCGGTGGGGCGACGTCACCGCGGCCGCCTGCGCCGTGCCCGGGGTGATCCGGCTCGCCGCGGCCCTGGCCGGACCCGCGGTGCGGGTCGAGGACCGGACCCGCCCCGAACAGCGTCATGTCCAGGTGCAGTTGGCGGTCTCCGCCGACCACCGGACGCTGGACATCGCCCGCGCGGTGCGGACGGCGGTGACGATCGCGGCGGCGCTGGAGTCGCCGGGGCCGGTCAGGGTGGCGGTCGTCATCACGGCCGTCGAACCGGGACCGGGCCGCCGGCCACCGCACTTCTGACGGCGATCCCCCGCGCAGGCAGCCGCCGACCGCTCCCCCGCGCACGCTCCCGTCGACCGTCCGCGGTCCGGTGACGTACGCCGCCGGGCCCCTCGGCGCCACCCCGGCGGCGCCGCCCGCGCCCCGCCTACTCGGCGATGCCCGCCAGGTCGCGGAGCCGCCGCGCCTGGGCCGCCCGCTCGGCCCGGCGCTGCTCCTCGTACGTGCGCTCGCCCGCGCCCCGCAGGAGCGCCTTGGTCTCGATCACCGCGTCGCGCGGCGCGGCCAGCAGCGCGGCCGCCAGGTCCGCGACGGCGCCGTCGAGCTCGCCGGCCGGAACGACCAGGTTGGCCAGGCCCGTCCGCTCGGCCTCGGCGGCCTGGACGTACCGGCCGGTGGCGCAGATCTCCAGCGCGCGGGCGTAGCCGACCAGGGAGACGAGCGGATGCGTGCCGGTGAGATCCGGGACGAGCCCGAGGCTGGTCTCGCGCATGGCGAACTGCACGTCCTCCGCGCAGACCCGGAGGTCACAGGCGAGGGCGAGCTGGAAGCCCGCACCGATGGCGTGCCCCTGCACCGCGGCGATGGTGACGATGTCGTTCCGCCGCCACCAGGTGAACGCCTCCTGGTACTCGGCGATGGTGTCGTCGAGCTCCGTGTCGGAGCCGCGCGCCAGGTCGATGAACGAGGGCTCCCCGTCGAAGCCCTCGGGGGTGAACGCCTGGCGGTCGAGCCCGGCCGAGAAGGACTTGCCCTCTCCGCGCAGCACGACCACCCGGACGGTGCCCGGCAGCAGGCGCCCGGTCTCGGCGAGGGCCCGCCAGAGAGCGGGCGACTGGGCGTTGCGCTTGTCGGGACGGGCGAGGGTGACCGTGGCGACCTGTGCCGCGTCGTCCACGGTGAGCCGTACGCCGTCCTTGTCCAGCAGGGTCATGAGGTGCCTCCGGGTGGGCGCAGTCAACCAGCCCTCCCGGGTCGGTACTGTCCCGGGAAGCTGCGATTACTGCACAGTAACCACCCGGGCGACCGCGCGATCGACCGGGTGGTCACCACCACCCCTGCCGGGGGTGCCTCGTCAGGCCGAAGTGGCCTTCTTACCTCGTGTGGCTCCGCCGCGACCACGGAGGGTCACGCCGGACTCGCTGAGCATCCGGTGAACGAATCCATAGGAACGGCCCGTCTCCTCGGCCAGCGCCCGGATGCTCGCACCGGAGTCGTATTTCTTCTTCAGGTCAGCCGCGAGCTTCTCGCGCGCGGAACCGGTCACCCGGCTGCCCTTCTTCAGAGTCTCGGCCACCCGTGCCTCCTCATGGGAAGTGCGCTCTGTGACTCTCATGATCACCCCTTGCGGGCTTCCTGGCCACCCATTCGGCAAGGTCTGTGCCACATCGTTTCCTGTCCGAGCCCGCATCGAGGCGCCCGGAATGCAAGGTTCCGAACGATCGAACGGCCGTCACTGTCCGCAGTCATCGACGAAGGAGCAGGTCAGCGGTGTTACGTATGCCACAGTTCATGGCGCGCGGCGGTCGGCTGTTGTAGGGACCACGAATTTCCGGCCCCGCGAGGAAGGCGCGCCGGAGTACGAACCGGGCTCACCCAGATGATGGATCACCCATCGGCCGAATGATCCAGAAGCGCGACGGGAGGCCGGGAGCCGCCCCGGGACCGGGCGAGCCGCCCGGCCCGGGGCCGCCGGGTCAGGCCAGGGCGACGAGGTCCGCGTAGTCCGGGCCCCACAGGTCCTCGACGCCGTCGGGCAGCAGAATGATGCGCTCCGGCTGGAGGGCGTCGACCGCGCCCTCGTCGTGGGTCACCAGCACCACGGCGCCGGTGAAGGTGCGCAGCGCACCGAGGATCTCCTCGCGGCTGGCGGGGTCGAGGTTGTTGGTCGGCTCGTCGAGCAGCAGCACGTTGGCGGACGAGACCACCAGCGTCGCCAGGGCCAGCCGGGTCTTCTCACCGCCGGAGAGCACCCCCGCCGGCTTGTCGACGTCGTCGCCGGAGAACAGGAAGGAACCCAGGGTCTTGCGGATCGCGACCAGGTCGAGGTCCGGCGCGGACGAGCGCATGTTCTCCAGCACGGTGCGGTCCGGGTCGAGGGTCTCGTGCTCCTGGGCGTAGTAGCCGAGCTTGAGGCCGTGGCCCGGGGTGACGGAGCCGGTGTCCGGGGTCTCGACCCCGCCGAGCAGCCGCAGCAGGGTGGTCTTGCCGGCGCCGTTGAGGCCCAGGATGACCACGCGGGAGCCCTTGTCGATGGCGAGGTCGACGTCGGTGAAGATCTCCAGGGAGCCGTAGGACTTCGACAGGCCCTCGGCGGTGAGCGGCGTCTTGCCGCACGGCGCCGGGTCGGGGAAGCGCAGCTTGGCGACCTTGTCGGACTGCCGGACCTCGTCCAGGCCGGCGAGCAGCTTCTCGGCGCGGCGCGCCATGTTCTGCGCGGCCACGGTCTTGGTCGCCTTGGCCCGCATCTTGTCGGCCTGGGAGTTGAGCGCGGCGGCCTTCTTCTCGGCGTTGGCGCGCTCGCGCTTGCGGCGCTTCTCGTCGTCCTCGCGCTGCTGGAGGTACTTCTTCCAGCCCATGTTGTAGATGTCGATCTGAGAGCGGTTGGCGTCCAGGTAGAACACCTTGTTGACCACGGTCTCGACCAGGTTGATGTCGTGGGAGATCACCACGAAGCCGCCGCGGTAGGTCTTGAGGAAGTCGCGGAGCCAGAGGATCGAGTCGGCGTCGAGGTGGTTGGTCGGCTCGTCGAGCAGCAGGGTGTCGGCGTCGGAGAAGAGGATCCGGGCGAGCTCGACACGGCGCCGCTGGCCGCCGGAGAGGGTGTGCAGGGGCTGGCCCAGCACCCGGTCGGGCAGGTTGAGGCTGGCGGCGATGGTGGCGGCCTCGGCCTCGGCGGCGTACCCGCCCTTGGTGAGGAACTCGGTCTCCAGCCGCTCGTACTTCTTCATCGCCTTTTCGCGGGTGGCGCCCTGCCCGGTGGACATCCGCTGCTCGTTCTCGCGCATCCTGCGCAGCACGGTGTCCAGGCCGCGGGCGGAGAGGATGCGGTCGCGGGCGAGGACGTCGAGGTCGCCGGTGCGCGGGTCCTGCGGCAGATAGCCGACCTCACCCGAGCGCGAGATGGTGCCGCCGGCCGGGATGCCCTCGCCGGCCAGGCACTTGGTGAGGGTGGTCTTGCCCGCTCCGTTGCGGCCGACGAGGCCGATGCGGTCGCCCTGGGCGATGCGGAAGGAAGCGGACTCGATGAGGACTCGGGCGCCTGCGCGCAGCTCGAGGCCGGAAGCGGTGATCACGGAAAGACTCCAGGGCAGGTTTCGGGCGTCGGGACGGACGGGCGAAGTCGGGCGACGCCGTCTAATGCACAAGGAGAATTGCCATGCGGGCCAGTCTAGCGGGGCGGCGCAATGTCATTTCCGCGGAGCCCCGTTCCCCCTGCTCCGGTCCCCCGTCCCGGGCGCCGGCCGGCCCGCCGGGCGCTCGGGCCTGACCTGTGCGGGTGCGTCCCGTGGCGGCCGGCACCGCTGCCGGCCCCACTCGCCGTACTCAGGCGCGGGGCGGGCCGCCGGGGAGCGTCGGCGCCGTGTCGGTGCCGTCGACGGCGACCAGCTCGGCCGTCCACGGCGGGTCGGCGCCCCCGCGGGGCCGGATGCAGGGCTGGGCGATCAGCAGCGCGGGGCCGTTGCGGACCGTCCGGCGCGGCGCGAAGGAGCAGCCGGGGCGGGCGGGCAGCACCCAGCGGAGATCGCCGTCCGCGCTGCGATAGGCGGTGACGCGCCGCGGGGTCAGCACCGCGAGCAGCCGCCACCCGGGGCCGAGGGGGCGCAGCACGGCCCCGGCGCGCCGGACGACCCGGTCGGTGAGCGGGTTGGTGGCGCCGGGGACGCTCCGGTGCCAGCGGACCGCGGTGGGCCCCGTGTCGGTGACCATGCCGTCGTTCCAGAGGGTGAAGGAGTGGCCGGGCACGGTCCGTACGGTGACCGGGCGGCGGCCGGACCGGGCGTACGTCCACCGGCGGGCCCCGCTCACCGGGTCGCGGGCCTCCACGGACCGGTCCGTCATGCGCAGCACCGGCTGCGGGAGCGGGCCGGGCGCGGCAGCCGCGGCGGGGTGGAGGGTGAGCCGGTCGCCGTAGGGGGCGGGCCGCTCCCACAGCGCGGCGGCAGCGAGTGCCAGCACCAGCAGAACCGCGGCTACGGGGAGGGCCAGGTACGCGGTGCGGGTGCAGTCCGTGGCCCCGGCCGACATGGCGCAGAGCGTAGACCCGCGGTGCGGGACGGACCGGGCGGCCGGGGCGACACGGCGGGCGGAGCCGGGCGCATCCGCCCGTTCGGCCGCTGCCGGTGGCCACGACCAGCGGCCGGCGAGCCGCCGCGCCTTGTCGGGGGCGCGCCCCGGGGCCGCCACACACCGCGGCTGTGACGTACTTCACTCATACTCGTGGGTGGGCAGCCGCCCCCGGCGGGCGGTCGACGGCGGGTCCGTCGCGCCGGCCACAGCCCCGCCCGGTGCCCTGCCGCCTTGACGATGCCGCGCGGCGCCCGCGCGCGGCGGCGCGGTCCGGGGCGAGGGGCGCGGCGGAGCGGGACGAGGAGCGCGGCGGAGCGGGTTCGACGAGGAGTGAGCGCCATGGCAGAGAGCAACCGGCCGACCATCCACCCCACGCTGCTCTACGCGGACGCCCAGGCGGCCATCAAGCTGCTCACGGAGGCGTTCGGCTTCACGGCCGACGCCGTGTACACGGGCGAGGGCGATGTCGTCACCCACGCCGAACTGAGCTGCGGCAACGGCGTGGTGATGCTCGGCTCGAAGGGGCGGCCCGGGGTCTTCGCCGAGGCGATGCGGGACGCCGGGCCCGCCGGGATCTACGTGGTGGTCGAGGACATCGACGCGCACTACGAGCGGGCCGCCGCGCACGGCGCGGAGATTCTGATGCCGCCGACCGATCAGGACTACGGCTCGCGCGACTACATGGCGCGGGACGCCGAGGGCAATGTGTGGAGCTTCGGCACCTACGCCCCGGCCGGAGCGGCGTAACCGCCCTCCGCGGGGCGGCTTCCGGGCCTTCCCGGGGTGCGACGCCCTGGGCCGGGCGTACGTCCTCGGTGGGCTCCTCCCGAACGCGGCGTCGCGCCCGGCGTGATGCGGGGTCCGTACCGAACGGACCGGGCGGGGCCCCGGCGGTGCGGGTTGGTCTCCCGGCGCCCGTGCCCGGGAGACCGGCGGCGGGCTGCCGGGGCGCGCCCCCGCCTCGCTCAGACCCCGCCGGTGTGCACCTGGAAGGCGGCGCGGCGGACGGCCTTGGCGAGCGCCGGGTCCGGGTGGGCCGCCGCCAGGGCGACGAGCACCTGCACCGTGCGCGGGTGGCCGACGGCCCGTACCTCCTCGAGCAGGGCCGGGACCGTGCCCTGCACCGCTGCGTCGAGATGGCGGACCAGCAGCGGGCTCTCGCCGTGGTCGGCGACGGCCGCCGCGGTGTCGACCCACAGCCAGGTGGCCTCCTCTCGGGTGAGCACCGCCAGGGTGTCCTCCGGATCGCCGCCTTCCTGTTCGGCCAGCCACAGCAGGGCGTAGGGACGGAGGTACGGCTCGTCGACGGCGTCCCGCACGGCGGGCTCGGCCGGGGCGCCGACGACGCGCAGCGCCTCGAAGGCGAGTCCGCGGAGCAGGGCGTCGTGGCCCCGGGCCGCCGCGAGGAGTTCGCTCACGGCGCTGCCCACCGGGCGGGCCGCGAGCCAGGCGCGGTACTCGGCGCGGGCGGGCCCGGGGGTGAGCCGGGCGCAGCCGCGCAGCATGTCCTCGGCGGACTGCTCGATGTTGCCCGCCGGGCTCTGGGCGGCCACACAGATCTGTTCGAGCTTGACCCAGACGGCCCAGTTGCCGAGCGGGGTGAGCGTGGCCTGGTCGCCGTCGAGGGTGAGCGCGCCGACGGAGGCCAGGGCCTCGAGGGCCCAGTCCAGCAGGGCGGCGGGCGGCGGGCCGTCCGCGGCGGGCGGCTCGGCCTCGGTGACGCGCCGTCCGGTTGCGGTGCCGGCGGCGCCGCTGCCGGCTTCGGCGATGCCGGCCCGGTCGGCGCCGGCTTCGGCAGCAGTGACTTCGGCGGGGGCTTCGGCGGTGGTGTAGGCGGGGACCTCGCAGCGCTCGGTGCGCAGTTCGGCGACGCGCTGTTCGAGCAGGTCCATCAGCGCGGACAGCAGCACGGGCCCGGCCGAGAGCTGCAGCAGGGAGAGGAGCTGCGGGACGGCCTCCACCACTTCCCCGACGACGGTGGGGGCGAAGGCGGCGGGCACCGGGTGGGCGAGCGACCAGGCGTCGAAGAGCGCGACCCAGCCGCGCAGCACGGCGCTGTCGTCGCCGTCCCACGCCTGGAGCCGCCAGCCGGGGCGGGCGGTGTCGCCGCAGAGCTCGACGAGACCGGCGAGGCGTGCGCGGTCCCAGTCGGTCCGTACCTGTGCCGGAGTCAGCTGCAGGGCCGCTGCGGCCCGTTCGGCCGCGTCGTCGCCGAGGGCGCCGGTGCCGCCGGGCCGCAGCCCGGTGCCGCCCGCTGCGTCCGCCCAGCGCGCGACCCGCACGGCGCCGGCCAGGCCGGCCCGCGCCTGCCGTGCCAGCTCCGCGGGTGCCGGAGTGCCCGCGGGGGGCCGGGGCGCCGGCCGGGCCCGGTGGTTCGTCACCGCCTGACGGGCAGCGGTGGCGATCGGCCGTCGGGGGACGAGGCGGAGCCTGGAGTCGCGCGGAGTACGGGACGTCACAGGAGCAGTCTTCCCGCTGACGGCCCGAAAGCCCAATCGGAATCCGTGCGCGGGGTCTCGCGCGCGCCGAACCGCAGGTCACAGCGGCGCGTGAGGCGGGGGCACGGACCTCTCCGGGCGCCGCCGTCGCCCTGTGCGCGCCGGAGTCCGCGCACGCGGACGGGACCGGGAAGCGGGGGCGGGGCGGGTCACATGAGCGGCGTCAGGAAGCGCCGCAGGGCCTCCTCGTAGCCCTGCGGGTCGGCGTTCCACATCGCCGCGTGGGGGGCGTGCGGCACGGTGTGCAGGGTGACGAGGTCGGGCCGGCGCTCGGCGAGCGCCCGGGAGGTCTCCCAGGGGGCGATGGTGTCGTCCGGGCCGTGCAGCAGGAGGGCCGGTACGGACAGGCGCTCCGGATCGGCGGAACCGCCGAGCAGGTCGCCGTCGAGTCCGAGCCGGCCCTGCGCGGCGCGGACGGCCAGCGGCAGCAATGGCCTCGGGGCTCCGGCGGCGGACGCGAGCGCGCCCACGGTCGCCCGCCAGTCCAGGACCGGGGAGTCCAGGACGAGCCCGCTCAGGAGGTGCCGCAGGGGGGAGTGCGCGGCGGCGATGAGTGCCATGGTGGCGCCGGTGGACCAGCCGTACAGCACGATGTGCTCCGCGCCGTATCGGGCCGCGTAGCTCATGCCCGCGTCCAGGTCGCGCCACTCGGTGGCGCCGAAGTGCTGGATGCCGTCCGGCGGACGCGGGGCTCCCAGGTCGCCGCGGTGGCCGAGGTCCAGTACGGGGAAGCGGTGCCGGTGGAGGAAGGGCATGACGACCATGGGGTGTTCGCGGCCGGTGCCGAGGCCGTGCACGGTGATCACCCAGGTGTCGCGGGCCCCGGGCACGAACCAGGCGGGGAGCGGCCCGCGGTCACCGGGGACGTCGACGTCGGCGTGGTCGAGGCCGAGCGCGTCGCGCGGGTTGCCGATGTGCACCTGCGGGGTGAGCCACAGCCGGGCGCCGGGGCCGGGGCTGCCGTGGGTGACCCGCTCCAGGCGGCGGACGACGACGTCCGGGGCGTGCGGCACGCCTTTCAGGACCGGTCCGACGACGGCGTGGGTCCCGCCGCCGGTCAGACCGTAGGTGCCGGGCCGCAGGGCGGTGAGGCTGCGGGTCAGGGCGATCCGGCCGTCGGCGACGCCGTGCACAGTGAGCGGCGGGTCGGCGGGCAGCGGGCGCAGCCGGTGGGGCTTGAGGGCGGCGTCGCTGGCGTACCGGCCGGCCGCCACGGCGGCCGCACCGGCCCCGAGCACGGTGAGGGCGGCCCCGGCCGCCGCTGTTCGCAGGCCCATCCGCTCAGTGTGAGCGGGGGCGGGGCGGGCGGCCAGTGGGCGTCCGCGGCCGGGTGAGCGCCGGGTGCCGGGGCGTCAGTCCCGCCGCGGCTGCCCGTAGCCGCGCAGCTTCTCGCCGGCCTCGTGGAGTTGGCCGGCGGACAGCAGGCTCGGCGTGTGGCCGGGGACGGACCGGGCGGCCAGCCAGACCCGGCACATCCACTCCAGCTGGGCGGTGCGGTCGTAGGCCTGGGCGAGGGTGGCGCCGTGCACGACGGTCCCGTGGTTGCGCAGCAGACAGGCGGTGCGCTCGTGGAGCGCCCGGAGCATGTTCTCGGCCAACTCGTCGCTGCCGTAGAGCGCGTAGGGGGCGACCCGGACGGGGCCGCCGAGGGCCGCGGTCATGTAGTGGACCGGCGGGAGCTCGTCGACCAGCAGGGAGACGGCGGTGGCGTGGACGGCGTGGGTGTGCACCACCGCGGCGGCGTCGGTGCTGCGGTAGACGGCCAGGTGCATCGGCACCTCGCTGGTCGGCTCCAGCTCGCCGAGCACCCGACGGCCGTCGAGGCCGACGCCGACGGCATCCTGCGGGGTGAGCCGGTCGTAGGGCACGCCGGTCGGGGTCACCAGGACGGTGTCGCCGACGCGTACGGACACATTGCCCGAGGTGCCGACCACGAGTCCGTCGGCGACCGTCCGCCGTGCCGTGGCCACCAGATCGGCCCATGCCTCTTCGATGCGGGCGCGCTCGGTCTCGGTCAAGGCCCTCACCTCCGCGGCCGATCCTGTCAGGTACGGGACATCGACTCGCGCACCGGGCGCCGACCCGGCCGGAAACCGCTCCGGAACAGGGCATGGAACGGGACGAACAGTGCGCCGGGGCGAACCTGAGGGGGCATCACGCACCCTCGGGGCGATTTACTCCATATGGCATCAGATGTACACCCATGAAGGGATTCGCGACCGCCGGTCTCACTCCCCCGCGTCCGCCCTCGATGACCGGTCACGCCCCCTCGATGCCACACGCGCCGCTTCATTTTCCGGTCGCGCGCCGGCCATGGGAGATTTCCGGAGGACGGAGCGCGTTCCGCCGGCGGCCTCGCAGCTCACACGGCTCACCCACAGCGGAATCCAACGCTCCGGAGAACCCCCGGCGGACGAAGGGGAACGGCCCCTTCCGGGCACCCCGAAAGGGTGACACTCCAAACACCCCTTCAGTTCACCTTCCGTTCACTCGCCGTCTCTACGTTCGCCGTGCCACTGACCAACGAGCTGATTGCCTGGGTGAATGGAACACATCACGCTTCTCATCGGGATCGTGATCATCACGGCCTTGGTGTTCGACTTTACGAACGGCTTCCACGACACCGCCAACGCCATGGCCACCACCATCTCCACCGGGGCGCTCAAGCCCAGAACAGCGGTGGCGATGTCGGCGGTCCTCAACCTGATCGGCGCTTTCCTCTCCATCGAGGTCGCCCGGACGATCTCCGGCGGCATCATCGACGAGGGTTCCGGCATCCGGCCCGAAGTGATCTTCGCGGGGCTGGTCGGGGCCATCATCTGGAATCTGCTGACCTGGCTGGCGGGGCTCCCCTCCAGCTCGTCGCACGCTCTGTTCGGCGGTCTGATCGGCGCGACCGTCGCGTCCGTCGGCTTCGGCGCCGTCAACGCCGACGCGGTCGTCATGAAGGTCCTGATCCCCGCCGTCGCCGCCCCGCTCGTGGCCGGCATCGCCGCGATGGTCGCGACCCGGCTCACCTACCGGCTGGCCCGGAACCAGGACGAGCAGGAGACCGCCAAGGGCTACCGCGCCGGACAGATCGCCTCCGCCGCGCTGGTCTCCCTGGCGCACGGCACCAACGACGCGCAGAAGACCATGGGTGTCATCACCCTGGCGCTGATCACCGGCGGCGCGCTCGCCCCGCAGGCCGACCCGCCGATGTGGGTCATCGTCTCGTCCGGTGTCGCCATCGCGCTCGGCACCTACCTGGGCGGCTGGCGGATCATCCGCACCATGGGCAAGGGCCTCACCGACATCCAGCCGCCGCAGGGCTTCGCCGCCCAGACCGGCGCCGCGACCGTCATCCTCGCCTCCTCGCACCTCGGTTTCGCGCTCTCCACCACCCAGGTCTGCTCCGGCTCGGTCATGGGCTCCGGCCTCGGCCGCAAGGGCGGGGTCGTCCGCTGGTCGACCGCGGGCCGCATGGTGGCCGCGTGGGGTCTCACGCTTCCGGCCGCCGGTCTCGTCGCGGCGGCCGCGGCGCTCCTCGCCGGCCAGGGCACCTGGGGGGTCGCCGCCGTCGCCGTCCTCGCGCTCGTCGCCTGCGGCGCCATCTGGGCGCTGTCCCGCCGCAAGCCGGTGGACCACACCAACGTCAACGAGACCGCGGCCACCGAGCCGCCGGGCGTCGTCACCGCCGCCCTCCGCACGGTCTCCCCGCCGCCGGTCGGCTCCGCGGTCTCCGGTGAGGCGTCCGACGCCGCCACCGGCGCCCCGGTCGCCGGCGTCGCCGCGCAGGGCACGGCCCCGCAGAGCGCGCAGGCCGGCCAGTCCGCCGCCAAGGTCACGGTCTAGGTAAGGAACCCATCGTCATGAACATCGACTGGGCAGCTCTCGGCCAGGTCTTCGGCGTCAGCCTCGTGGTGACCGTCGCGCTCGTGGGCCTGTTCACCCTCGGCATCGTCGGCACCTCCCGCCGGACGCGGACCCAGCCGGACGGCACCGCCGCGGTGTCCGCCCCCGGCTCCCTGGCCCGGACCGGCGCCTACGTCTGCTACGGCCTGTGCCTGGCCGCCGTGGCGTACGGCATCCACCTGATCGTCTCCTGACGGGCCGGGGCGAACGGCCCCGCCCGCAACCGGTCCGCCGGGCCGGACAGCGCACGCCGCGCCGTCCGGCCCGGCGGATCGTCGTGTGCGCCCGAGGAGGGCCCGGCCGCCCGCTGTGGGCCGCGGCACACTCTCCCGTCGCAGGTCAAGCGCAAGTTGACGGGCCTTCGCGGCCCGTGGTGGACTGCCGGGGCCCAACGGCGGCAGGAGAGGAAGCCGGTGCAAGTCCGGCGCGGTCCCGCCACTGTCACCGGGGAGCGCACCCCCACCCGAGATGTCACGGCCCGCACCGACGGGCTGGAAGGCCGGGGGACGCGCCGATCCGGGAGCCAGGAGACTCTCACCGCCGGTACGTCGAGCCAGGGCGCGGACCCTGAGTGAGGACGATCGCGATGCCCGGCTGTTCCCGTACGCCAAGAGCCGTTCCCGGATGTTCCCGCCGAGGCGCGACGGCCGGCTGATCCGATGCGTGCCCATCACGCCCGGAGGGGACGGATCGCACGGTGAGGGGACGACACGGACTCGCCGCCGCGGGCGCGGCCGGCCTCGGTACCGCCCTGGGCTTCGCCGCCGACCTGGTTCTCGGTGACCCGCGGCGCGGTCACCCCGTCGCCGCGTTCGGCCGGACCGCCGCGGCCGTCGAGCGCCGGCTCTGGCGCGACCACCGCGGGGCCGGCGCACTGCACACCGCCCTGCTCGCCGGCGGCGCCACCGCGGCCGCCGCCGTACTCGCGCGCACGCTGCGCCGCTCCCCCGCCGCCACGGCCGGGCTGACCGCCGCCGCCACCTGGGCGGTGCTGGGCGGGACGTCGCTGGGCCGGGAGGCGCGTGCCGTGGGCGGCGCGCTGGCCGCCGGGGACCTGGAGGTCGCCCGCGAGCGGCTGCCGCATCTGTGCGGCCGGGATCCGCAGGCCCTGGACGGGCAGCAGATCGCCCGCGCCGTGGTCGAGTCGGTCGCCGAGAACACCTCCGACGCGGTCGTGGGCGCCCTGGTGTGGGGAGCCGTCGCCGGAGTGCCCGGCCTCGTCGGCTTCCGCGCGGTCAACACCCTCGACGCGATGGTGGGCCACCGGTCGCCGCGCCATCTGCGGTTCGGCTGGGCCGCGGCGCGGCTGGACGACGTGGCGGGCTACCCCGGTTCACGGCTCACCGCCGCGCTGGCGGTGCTCGCCGGACCGGATCCGCGGGGCGCCTGGCGGGTGCTGCGCCGGGACGCCCGGCGGCACCCCAGCCCCAATGCCGGACCGGTCGAGTCCGCTTTCGCGGGGGCGCTCGGCGTCCGTCTGGGCGGCACCCTGGCCTACCGCGGCCGGGTCGAACACCGGCCGGTGCTCGGCGGGGAGAACCGTCCGGTGGCGGTGCCGGACATCGAACGCGCGGTCCGGCTGTCCCGGCGCGTCAACGCCCTGGCCCTCGCGCTCTGTGTCGCGGGCGGCCTGGTGCGGAGCCGCCCGCGGCGCCCGGCCGCCGGAAGGGGGAGCGGATGAACGGGCCGGACGCACACCGGAGAGGCGGCGGGCTGCTCGTCGCCGGAACCACCTCCGACGCCGGGAAGAGCGTGGTCACCGCGGGGATCTGCCGGTGGCTCTCCCGCAAGGGGGTGTCCGTCGCGCCGTTCAAGGCGCAGAACATGTCGCTGAATTCGTTCGTCACCCGGGAGGGCGCGGAGATCGGCCGGGCGCAGGCCATGCAGGCCGCCGCCGCCCGCGTCGAGCCGAGCGCCCTGATGAACCCGGTGCTGCTCAAGCCCGGGAGCGACCGCAGCAGCCAGGTGGTGCTGCTGGGGAAGCCGGTCGGGGAGATGAGCGCCCGGGGCTACTTCGGGGACGCCTCGGGCACGCCGGGGCGGCAGCGGCGGTACACCGACCGCGGGCAGCTCCTGGAGACCGTGGTGGAGTGCCTGGAGGAGCTGCGGGGCACGTATGACGCGGTGATCTGTGAAGGAGCGGGGAGTCCGGCGGAGATCAACCTGCGGCGCACGGACATCGTGAACATGGGCCTGGCCCGGGCGGCCGGGCTGCCCGTGGTCGTCGTCGGGGACATCGACCGCGGCGGGGTGTTCGCCTCGTTCTTCGGCACGACGGCGCTGCTCGCCCGGGAGGACCAGGCGCTGGTCTCCGGCTATCTGGTCAACAAGTTCCGCGGGGACGTCTCCCTGCTGGAGCCCGGCCTGGACATGCTGCACGGGCTCACCGGGCGGCGCACGCTCGGCGTCCTGCCGTACGCGCACGGGCTGGGCATCGACGAGGAGGACGGGCTGCGGGTGTCGCTGCGCGGCACGGTCCGCGAGTCGGTGGTCGCGCCGCCGCACGGGCAGGACGTCCTGCGGGTCGCGGTCGCCGCGGTGCCGCTGATGTCGAACTTCACCGATGTGGACGCGCTGGCGGCCGAACCCGGCGTGGTGGTGCGCTTCGTGGACCGGCCGGAGGAGCTGGCCGACGCGGACCTGGTGGTCCTGCCCGGCACCCGGGGCACCGTGCGGGCCCTCGCGTGGCTGCGGGAGCGGGGCATCGCCGACGCGGTGGCGCGGCGGGCCGCGGAGGGCCGTCCGGTGCTGGGGATCTGCGGCGGCTTCCAGATGCTGGGCGAACGCATCGAGGACGAAGTGGAGTCGCGGGCGGGGACCGTGGACGGGCTGGGACTGCTGCCCGTACGCGTCCGGTTCGCGCCCGGGAAGACGCTGGCGCGGCCGGTGGGCGAGGCGCTCGGCGAACGGGTCGAGGGCTACGAGATCCACCACGGCGTGGCCGAGGTCGGGCCGGCGGACGAGGAGTTCCTGGACGGCTGCCGGGCGGGGTCCGTCTGGGGGACGCACTGGCACGGCTCGCTGGAGAGCGACGGGTTCCGGCGGGCGTTCCTGAGCCGGGTCGCGCAGGCGGCCGGGCGGCGCTTCGTCCCGGCGCCGGACACCTGCTTCGCGGCGCTCCGCGAGGACCAGCTGGACCGGCTCGGCGACCTGATCGAGGAACACGCCGACACGGACGCGCTGCTGCGGCTGATCGAGTCGGGGCCCCCGCCGGGGCTTCCCTTCGTCGCCCCGGGGGCGCCGTGACGGGCCGGCGGGAGAGGTGCCGAGGGGCGGCCGGACGACGGATCAGTGAGCGGTGGATCAAGGGCCGGTGGACCGGGAGCCGGTGGCTCAGGGGCCGGTGGACGACGACGGGCCGGACGACAGCGGCGGAACCGGGGGTCCATGAGCGGCTCCGCGCGACCTGCCCGCAGCTCGAGGGTGACCTGGAGGGTGACGTATGACGACCACGACGACTTCGGCCGCGGGGCCGGACGCGGCGACCGGGGGCGGCGGCGCGGCCGGCGCCCCCGCGGTGCCGAGCTATCCGTTCACGGCGATCGTCGGCATGGACGACCTGCGGCTGGGGCTGCTGCTCAACGCGGTCTCCCCGGCGGTCGGCGGGGTGCTGGTGCGCGGTGAGAAGGGCACGGCGAAGTCGACCGCGGTGCGGGCGCTGGCCGCCCTGATGCCGGCGGTGGACGTGGTGCCGGGCTGCCGGTTCTCCTGCGATCCGGCGGCTCCCGACGCCTCCTGCCCGGACGGGCCGCACGAGCCGGCGGCGGGGGTCTCCCGGCCGGCCCGGATGGTCGAACTCCCGGTGGGCGCCTCGGAGGACCGGCTCGTCGGTGCCCTGGACATCGAACGGGCGCTGTCGGAGGGCCGGAAGGCCTTCGAGCCGGGCCTGCTGGCGGACGCGCACCGCGGGGTGCTGTACGTGGACGAGGTCAACCTCCTCCACGACCATCTGGTGGACCTGCTGCTCGACGCGGCGGCCATGGGCGCCTCGTACGTGGAGCGCGAGGGCGTCTCCGTGCGGCACGCGGCCCGGTTCCTGCTGGTCGGCACCATGAACCCGGAAGAGGGCGAGCTGCGGCCGCAGTTGCTCGACCGGTTCGGGCTGACCGTGGAGGTGGCGGCGTCGCGGGAGCCGGACCAGCGGGTGGAGGTCGTCCGGCGGCGGCTGGCGTACGACGAGGACCCGGCGGGCTTCGCGGCGCGCTGGGCGGCCGAGGAGCAGCAACTGCGGGAGCGGATCGCCGCCGCGCGGGCGCTGCTGCCGTCGGTGCGGCTCGGGGACGGCGCGCTGCGCCGGATCGCGGCGGTGTGCGCGGCGTTCGAGGTCGACGGCATGCGCGCGGACATCGTGACGGCGCGGACGGCCACCGCGCTGGCGGCCTGGGCCGGGCGTACGGACGTCCGGAAGGAGGACGTCCGGCAGGCCGCGCTGCTGGCACTGCCGCACCGGCGGCGGCGCAACCCGTTCGACGCGCCGGGACTGGACGAGGAGAAGCTGGACCGCACCCTGGACGAGTTCGGGGACGACGATCCCGATCCGGGCCCGGACGGCGACGGGGGCGGCGAATCGCCCTCGGACGGGCCGGAGCCGACCGGTCCGCAGGACGCGGAGCCCTCCGGGGAGCGGCCGGAGGACGAGGCGCCCGCTCCGACCGAGGCGGACGCGCCCGCTCCGTCGGCGTCGCAGCAGGAGCCGGAGGAGCAGCCGGAGACCTCGTCGGAGGCTTCGCAGGCCGGTCCGGAGCCGTCCGGGGAGGAGTGCGGGCCGGACGGCGCCCCGGGCGCGGGGGCCGCGGCTGAGCAGCGCGCGGTCGGGGCGGCGGAGCCGTTCCGGACGAAGATGCTGAGCGTGCCCGGGCTGGGTGAGGGCGCGGCCGGGCGGCGCTCACGGGCGCGTACGGCGCACGGGCGCACGACGGGTGCCGTACGGCCCCGGGGCGCGCTCACCAAGCTGCATCTGGCGGCGACCGTGCAGGCGGCCGCCCCGCACCAGCATGCGCGCGGACGTCGCGGGCCGGGGCTGGTGGTCCGCCGCGACGACCTGCGGCAGTCGGTGCGCGAGGGCCGCGAAGGCAATCTCGTGCTGTTCGTGGTGGACGCCTCCGGGTCGATGGCGGCGCGGCAGCGGATGAGCGCGGTCAAGGGCGCGGTGCTGTCGCTGCTGCTCGACGCCTACCAACGGCGCGACAAGGTGGGGCTGGTGACCTTCCGGGGCCGGGACGCCGAGCTGGCGCTGCCGCCGACCTCGTCGGTGGAGGCGGGCGCGGCCCGGCTGGAGTCCCTGCCGACCGGGGGGCGTACGCCGCTGGCCGCGGGGCTGCTCCGGGCCCGTGAGGTGCTGCGGGTGGAACGGCTGCGGGACCCCTCGCGGCGGCCGCTGCTGGTCGTGGTGACGGACGGCCGGGCGACCGGTCCCGGCGCGGGGCGCCGGAGCGGGGCCGGTGCCGCCGCCGGAGCAGGCGCCGGCGGCCGGGAGGAGCCGCTCGCGCTCGCCTCCCGGGCCGCGCGGCTGCTGGCCGCGGAGGGCACGGCGTCGGTGGTGGTGGACTGCGAGTCCGGGCCGGTGCGGCTGGGGCTGGCGGGCGGGCTCGCCCGCGATCTGGGCGGCACCGCCGTGACGCTGGACGAACTGCGGGCGGAGAGCGTGGCGTCGCTGGTCCGCGATGTACAGGGAACGCCGGGATCGCCCGGACTGCCGAGGACAGGGAGGGCTGCGTAATGCCGCAGGGCAAGCCGAGTGTCGTACCCCAGGACGGGCTGACGACCCGCCAGCGCCGGAACCGGCCGCTGGTGATGGTGCACACGGGCGTCGGCAAGGGGAAGTCGACCGCCGCGTTCGGGATGGCGCTGCGGGCGTGGAACCAGAACTGGCCGGTCGGTGTATTCCAGTTCGTGAAGTCGGCGAAGTGGCGGGTCGGCGAGGAGCGGGCGCTGCGGGTGCTCGGTGACTCCGGCGAAGGGGGGACGGTCGCCTGGCACAAGATGGGCGAGGGCTGGTCGTGGGTCCAGCGCGACATCGAGTCGAGCGAGGAGGCCGCGAAGGAGGGCTGGGAGCAGGTCAAGCGCGATCTGGCGGCGGAGGCATACCGGCTGTACGTGCTGGACGAGTTCGCCTACCCGATGCACTGGGGCTGGGTGGACCCCGACGAGGTGGTGTCGGTGCTGCGGGACCGCCCGGGCACCCAGCACGTCGTCATCACGGGGCGTAACGCACCGCAGCAGCTGGTCGACTTCGCCGATCTGGTCACCGACATGTCGAAGGTCAAGCACCCGATGGACGCGGGGCAGAAGGGCCAGAGGGGCATCGAGTGGTGATGTCCTCCGCCGGCTCGCCCGTCCCCCGGCTGGTCATAGCCGCGCCGGCCTCCGGCAGCGGCAAGACGACCGTGGCGACGGGCCTGATGGCCGCGTTCGCCGAGCGCGGCCTGGCCGTGTCGCCGCACAAGGTCGGCCCGGACTACATCGATCCGGGCTACCACGCGCTGGCGACGGGCCGGCCGGGCCGCAATCTGGACGCGTATCTGTGCGGCCCGGAGCGGATCGCGCCGCTGTTCCTGCACGGCGCGGCGGGGGCCGGTCTGGCCCTGGTCGAGGGGGTGATGGGCCTCTACGACGGTGCCGCCCTGCAGGGCGAGCTGGCGTCGACGGCGCATGTGGCCAAGCTGCTGAAGGCGCCGGTGGTGCTGGTGGTGGACGCCTCGTCGCAGTCCCGTTCGGTGGCGGCGCTGGTGCACGGCTTCGCCTCCTGGGACCCGGAGGTACGGGTCGGCGGGGTGATCCTGAACAAGGTCGGCTCGGACCGGCACGAGGAGCTGCTGCGGGAGGCGCTGGGCGGTTCGGGTGTACCGGTGCTGGGTGCCCTGCGGCGTACGGACGGCGTGGGCACCCCGTCCCGGCATCTGGGCCTGGTGCCGGTCGCCGAGCGGCGGGAGGACGCCGTGGAGGCGGTCGCGGCCATGGCGGCGCACGTCCGCGCGGGGTGCGACCTGGAGGCGCTGCTCGCGCTGGCCCGTACCGCTCCCGCGCTGCCGGGCCCTGCCTGGGATCCCGCGGAAGCGCTCGCGGAGGAGGCCCGGTGGTCCCCCGCGTGGACCGGCGCGGGCACCGCGCCGGAGCCGGGTACGGAGACCGCCGTGGCGGGCGCCACGGACGCGGCCCCGGACTCCCCCGCACCGGCCCGTGCGGGGGGCGGCCCCGGGAGCGGCAGGCCGGTGGTCGCCGTCGCGGGCGGCTCCGCGTTCACCTTCTCCTACGCGGAGCACACCGAGCTGCTCACGGCGGCCGGGGCGGAGGTGGTCACCTTCGACCCCCTGCGGGACGAAGAGCTCCCGGAGAACGTCTCGGGCCTGGTGATCGGTGGCGGCTTCCCGGAGATGTACGCGCCCGAGCTCTCGGCGAACGAGCCGCTGCGCGCGGCCGTGGCCCGGCTGGCCGCGTCGGGAGCGCCGGTGGCGGCGGAGTGTGCCGGCCTGCTGTATCTGTCCCGGTCGCTGGACGGCAGCCCGATGTGCGGGGTGCTGGACGCCGAGGCGCGGATGTCGCAGCGGCTGACCCTCGGCTACCGGGAGGCGGTGGCGGTCTCGGACAACGTGCTGGCTCCCGCGGGTGCCCGGCTGCGCGGGCACGAGTTCCACCGCACGGTGCTGGAGCCGGGGGCCGGGCCGACGGCCGCATGGGGACTGGTGCACCCGCAGCGCCGGCTGGAGGGGTTCGTCCACGGCGGGGTGCACGCCTCGTACGTCCATGTGCACTGGGCCGCCGCGCCGGGGGTGGCCCGGCGGTTCGTCGAGCAGTGCGCGGAGTCGCGCGTCCGGAACGCCGCGGCCGGGCGGCCGGCGCCGGCGTCCGGCCCTCCTGCCGGGGTCCGTTGACCTCCGAGGGCACCGGGGCGGGGGCGGCCGGGGAAGCCGGTGGGGGACGGACCGGCGGGACTCGCGCGGTGGCCGGCGGGACCCGTGCGGTGGCCGGCTCCGAGACCGGCGTGCCGCGCCGGCCCCCGTCCCTCGTCGTCGGGGTCGGGGCGCGCCGGGGCGCACCGTGCGCCGAAGCCCTCGGGCTGATCCGGGACGTCCTCGCCGGCGCCGGGCTCGCGGAGAGCGAGGTCGCCGAACTCGCGACCGTCCGCGCCAAGGCGGACGAGGCCGGGCTCCTCGGCGCCGCCGAACGGCTCGGCGTGCCGCTGCGGGCCTATCCGGCCGACGCGTTGGCCGCCGTGGAGGTGCCGCACCCGTCCGAGGCGGCCCGCGCCGCCGTCGGTGCGCCCGGGGTCGCCGAGGCCGCCGCGCTGCTGGCCGCCGGGCCGGGGGCCGAACTCGTCGTGCCCAAGCGGAAGTCGGTGCCCGAAGGCCGCCCGGCGATGGTGACCGCGGCCGTGGCCCGGCGCCGGGACGGCGGACACGACGCGGCGCCGGGAGCGGCTGCGGCAGGAGCGCCGCCCGGAGCGGCGGCACCAGGGGCCCCGGCAGGAGCGGCGACGGCCGGAGCAACCGGGGAAACGCCGGTCGGAACGGACAGTTCGGCGGAGAGCAAGGCTGCCCTGCGCAGACAGCGCGGCGGAAGAGTCAGTAACGTCGGGGAGAAGAGCGGTCCGGCCGGCGTCGCGGCGGTTCCCCATCCGCTTCTCCTTGCCGGTCCGGCCTCGTCCGGACCGGTCGGCCCCACCCGCACGTCCAAGGAGTCACAGTGACGACCCCGCCCGCGCTGCTCATCGCCGGCCCCGGAACCCGCGACGAAGCGGGAGTTGCCGCCGTCCACGCCCTCGTCCAGGAGCTGGAACGGCGCGCACCCGGACTGCCGGTGGCGGGTGGACTCGTCGACCAGACTCCACGGCCCGGCGCTCCCCCCACCGGCCCGGAGCGGTCCTCCTCACCGCAGAACCTTTCACCGCACACCCCGTCACCGCAGAACCCCTCAGCGCAGAACCCCGCGCCCCGGCCCGCGCTGCGGCTGTCGGACGCCGTGGCCGGGCTCGCCGAGCGCGGAGTGACCCGGTGCGCGGCCGTGCCCCTCACGCTCGTCGCCGCCGGACGCGCCGCCGACGGCGTGACCGACGCACTGGCCGACGAGACGCGGCGGCACCCCGGCATCGCCTACCGGTACGGCCGCGCGCTCGGCCCGCACCCCCTGCTGCTGCGGGCGCTGGACCGCCGGCTCGACGAGGCGCTGGGCGACGCCGCCCGGTCGCCCGCCGACCGGGCGCGGACCACCGTGCTGCTGGTGGGCGCCGGTGCCACCGACCCGGCCGGCAACGCCGAGGTGCACCTGGCGGCCCGGCTGCTCTGGGAGGGCCGGGGCTTCGCCGGTGTGGAGACGGCCTTCGTCTCGCTCGCGGCGCCCGATGTGCCGTCCGGCCTCGACCGCTGCCTCCGGCTCGGCGCGCAACGGATCGTGGTCCTGCCGTACTTCCTCTTCGCCGGGGCGCTCCCGGACCGGGCGCGGCAGCAGTCCGAGGGCTGGGCCTCGGCGCACCCCGAGGTGGAGGTGGTCTCCGCCGATGTCATAGGACCGGCCGGGGAGTTGGCCGATCTGGTCCTGGAGCGGTACCGGGAGGCCGTCGGCGGCGGCCCGGAGCAGTTCTGCGAATCCTGCGCCCGGCCGGCGGAGCCGTGGGGCGGGGCCCCGGTGACCGTTCCGCGGCAGCACGACCGGGCCGGCGCGCCTGCCGGCGAGGAACCCCGCGACCACCGCACGGGACGGTGACCGTGCCGACATCCCCCGGGCCGGCCGAGTCCGCCGTCGATCTGCGCCACCACGGGGACGCGGAGGTGCGCGGCGGCGGCGCCGGTCTGACCGATCTCGCGGTGAACGTCCGGGCGGGCACGCCCCCGGCCTGGCTCAAGGAGCGGATCGCCGCGTCCCTGGACGGCCTGGCCGCGTACCCGGACGGGCGGCCGGCCCGCGCGGCCGTGGCCCGGCGTCACGGGCTGGACGAGGACCGGGTGCTGCTGACGGCGGGCGCGGCCGAGGCGTTCGTGCTGCTGGCGCGGGCCTTCCCGGCACGCCGTCCGGTGGTGGTGCACCCCCAGTTCACCGAGCCGGAGGCCGCGCTGCGGGACGCCGGACACGAGGTCGAGCGCGTGCTGCTGGCGGCCGGGACGGGGTTCCGGCTGGCCGCGGAGGCGGTCCCGGACGACGCCGACCTGGTCGTGGTGGGCAACCCGACCAACCCCACCTCCGTGCTGCACCCGGCGGACGCGCTCGCCCGGCTGGCACGCCCCGGGCGGGTGCTCGTCGTCGACGAGGCCTTCATGGACGCCGTGCCCGGCGAGGGCGAGTCGCTCGCCGGGCGCACCGACCTGCCGGGGCTGGTGGTCCTGCGCAGCCTCACCAAGACCTGGGGGCTGGCGGGGCTGCGCATCGGGTACGTGCTCGCCGCGCCGGAGCTGATCGCCGCGCTGGAGCGCGCCCAGCCGCTCTGGCCGGTCTCCGGGCCGGCCCTGGCGGCGGCGGTGGCGTGCAGCGAGCCGCAGGCCCTCGCCGAGGCCGCCCACGCCGCCCACCGCATCGCCTCCGACCGCGCCCATCTGCTGGGCCGGCTGGCCGAGGTCGGCGGGGTGGAGGTGTGCTCGCCCCCCGCGGGACCGTTCGTGCTGGTCCGGCTGGCCGGAGCCGCCACCGTGCGGGACCGGTTGCGGGACCGGGGGTTCGCGGTCCGCCGCGGTGACACCTTCCCGGGCCTGGGACCGGACTGGCTGCGGATCGCGGTGCGCGACCGCACGACGACGGACCGCTTCACGGAGGCCCTGGCGAAGGTCCTCGTGGACGGCTGACGAGGGAGGTCACCGGGTGTCGTCGCCAGGGGTGGATCCCCGGGACGACACCCCGCGCCCGGCCGCCGACGCCCACCCCTACGGGGTCGGCTCCGGCGTCACGGGCTCAGCCCCGGCGGCGGCGCCGGGCGAGCACCAGCGCTCCGCCGCCCGCCACGACCAGCAGGGCCGCGCCCCCGGCCAGATACGGGGTGGTGGCGCTGCCACCGGTCTGGGCGAGGTTCCCGCCGGCCGGCCGGTCACCCGCGGCCGCCCGTTCCGCACCGGACCCCGTCTGCGTGCTGAGCCGCGGGCCGTCGGTGCCGCCCGGCGCGGGCTTCCCGGCCCCCGGCTCGTCCCCGCCGGGCGTTTCCGCACCGCCGGGCTTCTCCGTGCCGCCCGGCTGCCCGGCACCCGGCTCCTCGTGCCCGGGCCGCTCCTCACCGGGCTTCTCCGCTCCCGGCTTCTCGTGGTCCGGCCGCTCCCCGGGCCGCCCCGGCTCCTGGCTGCCCCCGGCGCGCGGGCTCCGGCAGGTGGCCTCGGCCAGCGTGACCCGGCCCTCGACCTTCGCGACGTTCAGCTTGAGCGGATCGACCGAGACCCGCAGCGCGAGCGCGGTGGCCGCCGCCGTCCGCGAGGTGGTGGCGGTCCGTGACAGATCGAGCCGCACCTCCCCCACCTGCGGCACCCGTACCCGGGTGGTGCCACCGGAGCTGAGCGTGACCTTCTTGCCGAGCACCCGCACCGTGCCCAGCACGTTCGACACGGCCTCCGGCCGGTGACCGGCCCGGCACACCGCCTTCGACGTGACCTGCTCGACCTCGATCAGCGACAGCAGCGGCAGACCGGGGACATGGACCCTGGCCCGGACGAGGTTGGCGTAGCCCTTGGCCCGGCGGGCGTCGGCCGTGGCGCGGGCGGTGGCCGCGTCGGCGCGCAGCACGCTGACCGGGCGGCCACGGCCGACGCCGTCGAGCCGCACCGCCAGCGCGGTCCGGTCGGCGTCCGCCGGGGCCTGGACCTCGTTCAGGGCCGCGTTCAGCGGGACGTGCACGGAATCGTTGAGCAGACGGACATCGAGGCCGGTGCGGAGCACGACGGCCCCGGCCTTCCCGCCGCCGCCACCGGTGGCGTGGGCGGGCGCCGCGCCCAGGACGGCCGCGGGACCGGCGGCCAGGGCGGTGGCGGTCAGCATGGCGGCGGCGCGGCGCGCGGGCATGCCGAAGGCAGAGCTGTTCACGGTGGAAACCCCCAAGGAGACATGGGGCCGTCGGCGCCGCCCAGGGGACATCGGGGGCGCCGACGACCACGACCCGGACATACTTACGTACTGAGCGTGAACAGAGGTCAACCCGCCGTGAGTTCATCCCAACGGGTGGTTTCCGTCATCACATTCGAATACGCCGCCCGGCTCGCGGACCGCCGATCACGGCCGTGACCTCGGCGGCCGCCCCGGTGGCGCGCCCGCGGGGCACGCCGCCCCCGCGCCCGCCACTCATGGCCCCGGACACGGCCGCCGCGCCGGGCCCGTCACCCTCGGTCGCCGCCGGTGGCCACACAGCCGCCCCGCCCCCGGCGCTCAGCCGATCACCCGCCCCCGCAGCACCACCCGCCGCGGCGCGGTCAGCACCCGGACGTCGGCCCGGGGATCGTCCTCGTAGACCACGAGGTCGGCCGGAGCACCCTCGGTGAGCCCCGGCCTGCCCAGCCACTCCCGCGCGCCCCAGGTGGTCGCGGAGAGCGCCGCGAGGGGCGGGATGCCCGCCCGGACCAGCTCGGCGACCTCCGCCCCGACCAGACCGTGTGCGAGCGAGCCGCCCGCGTCCGTGCCGACGTACACCGGGATGCCCGCGTCGTAGGCGGAGCGCACCGTGTCGTAGCGGCGGGCGTGGAGCCGCCGCATATGGTCCGACCAGCGCGGGAACTTCGCCTGGCCGCCGTCGGCGAGCTTGGGGAAGGTGGCGATGTTGACCAGCGTGGGCACGATGGCGACGCCGCGTTCGGCGAACAGCGGGATGGTCTCCTCGGTGAGCCCGGTGGCGTGCTCGACACAGTCGATGCCCGCCTCGACCAGCGGCGCCAGGGTCTCCTCGGCGAAGCAGTGGGCGGTGACCCGGGCGCCCAGCCGGTGCGCCTCGGCGATCGCGGCCTCCACGGCGCCGCGCGGCCAGCAGACGCCCAGATCGCCGGTCTCGCGGTCGATCCAGTCCCCGACGAGCTTGACCCAGCCGTCGCCGCGCCGGGCCTCCTGCGCGACGTACGCGACCAGGTCCTCGGGCTCGATCTCGTGCGCGTAGTTACGGATGTAACGCTTGGTGCGCGCGATGTGACGCCCCGCGCGGATGATGCGCGGCAGGTCCTCGCGGTCGTCGATCCAGCGGGTGTCGGAGGGGGAGCCGGCGTCCCGGAGGAGCAGCGCCCCGGCGTCGCGCTCGGTCAGTGCCTGCTTCTCGCTGGTCGAGTCGTCGACCGGGCCGTGGGCGTCCAGCCCGACATGACAGTGGGCGTCCACCAGGCCGGGGAGCGCCCAGCCGGTTACGGTGGTCACATCGCGTGCGGCCGCCGGCCGCCGGTAGGTGATCCTGCCGTCCACCGCCCACAGCTCGTCCCGGACCTCTTCCGGCCCGACCAGCACCCGTCCCCTGATGTGCAGCACAGCACTCTCGCTCATGGGACGCACTGTACGAGCCCCCGGACGCCGGGCGCACCGGTCACGCGAATACTGCCCCCGCCTTCCACAATTGCGGGGCCAGCGATTCGACATATCCTTTGCGGGCGAATTCCCAATTACTCATCCGTATAGCTTTCCATCTGCTTCTTCCCTCCATCCCGGCCTTCAAACGCCCCAGTTTTCTGTCGGTCGGTGACGCAATTCAGAGGGGTCTCATCCGCGTTACGCACATGTGACGGACTCCACAGCAGGTCCGCTTCGTCCCGGAATTACCGGGCAAAACGGCCCTATCCGCGGAGCGTCCGCACGCCCGCGCGTCCACGCGCGATATCACATGGACCCCCACTTCCGTAACCCCTCCCCGAGATGCGATTTTGATTTGCCCTCGGTAAATTTAATTTGCATGACCGCCGCACAAGCAGCCCTGGCAGGTGTCGACACCGAATTCCTCGAAATGCCCGAGGGCCTCGAACTCGACACCCCGCGAGTCGAGGACGGAGCCGCGATATGGCGCATTGCCCGCGACTCCAAGGTGCTCGACCTCAACTCCTCGTACAGCTACCTCCTGTGGTGCCGTGACTTCGCCGCCACCTCCGTGGTGGCGCGCGACGGGGGCGGCGAGCCGGTCGGCTTCATCACCGGCTACATCCGCCCGGAGCGCCCACAGACCCTGGTCGTCTGGCAGGTCGCCGTCGACCACGCGCAGCGCGGACGCGGCCTGGCCGCGGCGCTCCTGGACGGACTGACCCTCCGGGTCGCCGGCGGACTCGGCGTCCGCAGCGTCGAAACCACCATCACCCCCGACAACGCCCCCTCGAACCGGCTGTTCACCTCGTTCGCCGAGCGGCACGGAGCCGCGGTGGAGCGAGAGGTCCTGTTCGACGGCGGCATGTTCCCCGACGGCGGGCACGAGCCCGAGGTGCTGTACCGGATCGGTCCCCTCGCGGCACCGGCGCCCCCACGCTGAAGCCCGCCCCCCAGACTTTCCTCCCTTCCTCACGCCACTCTCCCTGGAGCTCGCTGTGACCATCACCCCGCCCGCCCTGAGCGTCTTCGAGACCCTGGAGTCGGAGGTGCGCAGTTACTGCCGCAGCTGGCCCGCCGTGTTCGACCGGGCTCAGGGCAGCTACATGTACGACGAGGACGGCCATACGTACCTCGACTTCTTCGCCGGTGCCGGCGCCCTGAACTACGGGCACAACAACCCGGTGCTGAAACGCGCGCTGATCGACTACATCGAGCGCGACGGCGTCACCCACGGTCTCGACATGGGCACCACCGCCAAGCGTGCCTTCCTCGAGTCCTTCCAGAACACGATCCTGCGCCCGCGTGACCTGCCCTACAAGGTCATGTTCCCGGGCCCGACAGGCGCCAACGCCGTCGAGGCCGCGCTGAAGCTCGCCCGCAAGGTCAAGGGCCGCGAGTCGATCGTCAGCTTCACCAACGCGTTCCACGGCATGTCGCTGGGCGCGCTGGCCGTCACCGGCAACTCGATGAAGCGCGCCGGTGCGGGCATCCCGCTGGTGCACGGCACCCCGATGCCGTTCGACAACTACTTCGAGGGCCGGGTCCCGGACTTCCTGTGGTTCGAGCGGCTGCTCGAGGACCAGGGCTCCGGCCTGAACCAGCCCGCCGCCGTGATCGTCGAGACGATCCAGGGCGAGGGCGGCATCAACGTCGCCCGCGCCGAGTGGCTGCGCGCCCTCGCGGACCTCTGCAAGCGCCGCGACATGCTGCTGATCGTCGACGACATCCAGATGGGCTGCGGCCGCACCGGTGCCTTCTTCTCCTTCGAGGAGGCCGGCATCACCCCGGACATCGTCACCCTGTCGAAGTCGATCAGCGGCTACGGCCTGCCGATGTCGCTCACCCTCTTCAAGCCCGAGCTGGACATATGGGAGCCGGGTGAGCACAACGGCACCTTCCGTGGCAACAACCCGGCTTTCGTGACGTCTGCCGCCGCCCTGGACACCTACTGGGCGGACGGGCAGATGGAGAAGCAGACCATCGCCCGCGGCGAGCAGGTCGAGCAGGCGCTCAACGCGATCGTCGAGGAGCACCCGCGGCTCGGCGGCAACGCCCGCGGCCGTGGCCTCGCCTGGGGCCTGGAGTTCGCCGACAAGGACCGGGCGAACAAGGTCGCCGCCCGCGCCTTCGAGCTGGGTCTGCTGATCGAGACCTCGGGTCCGCAGAGCGAGGTCGTGAAGCTGCTGCCGCCGCTCACCGTGACCCCGGAGGAGCTGGACGAGGGTCTGCGCATCCTCGCCCGGGCGGTGCGCGAGACGGCCTGACGGCTGCTTTCCGGGGGCGGCCCGACGGCCGCCCCCGGTCCCCACGGGTTGACCTCATCCCCCGTACCGCCGACCGTAGAACAGAAAGGCACCATCACCGTGATCGTCCGTTCGTTCAAGGACATCGAGGGCACCGACCGGCACGTGAAGGCCGCGTCGGGCACCTGGGAGAGCAAGCGCATCGTTCTCGCCAAGGAGCGCGTGGGCTTCTCGCTGCACGAGACGACGCTCTACGCGGGCACCGAGACGTCGATGTGGTACGCCAACCACATCGAGGCCGTGCTCTGCGTCGAGGGCGAGGCCGAGCTGACCAACGACGAGACCGGTGAGACGCACTGGATCACTCCGGGAACGATGTACCTCCTGGACGGCCACGAGCGTCACACCATGCGCCCGAAGACCGACTTCCGCTGCGTCTGCGTGTTCAACCCGCCGGTCACCGGCCGGGAGGACCACGACGAGAACGGTGTGTACCCGCTGCTCACCGAGCCTGCCGAGAACTGAGCTTCCCCCCGCAGGAAAGGAAAGAGCAGGGACGTACGAGAGGAGAGGGAGCACCACCATGACCACCGCACCCGAGCGAACGGCCGATCTCTACCCGACGCGCGGAGCCACCGAGGTGAGCACTCCGCGACTGGACCCGGTCGTATGGTCCGAGCCGGGGGCTCCCGGCCCGGTCCAGCCGTCCGACCTGCGCGACTTCGATCGCGACGGTTTCCTGACGGTGGACCAGCTGATCACTCCGGACGAGGTGGCGAAGTACCGTGCCGAGCTCGACCGGCTGACCACCGACCCGGTCATCCGCGCCGACGAGCGCTCCATCGTCGAGCCGAAGTCGCAGGACGTCCGGACGGTCTTCGAGGTGCACAAGATCAGCGAGGTGTTCGCGGGCCTGGTGCGTGACCCGCGCGTGGTGGAGCGCGCCCGGCAGATCCTCGGCTCGGACGTGTACGTCCACCAGAGCCGGATCAACGTCAAGCCCGGTTTCGGGGCCACGGGGTTCTACTGGCACTCGGACTTCGAGACCTGGCACGCCGAGGACGGCCTGCCGAACATGCGGACGGTGTCCGTCTCGATCGCGCTGACCGAGAACTACGACACCAACGGCGGCTTGATGATCATGCCGGGCTCGCACCGGACCTTCCTTGGCTGCGCGGGGGCAACGCCGAAGGACAACTACAAGAAGTCGCTGCAGATGCAGGACGCGGGCACCCCGTCGGACGAGGCGCTCACGAAGTTCGCCGACCAGCACGGCATCAAGCTGTTCACCGGTGCGGCCGGTTCGGCGACCTGGTTCGACTGCAACTGCATGCACGGTTCGGGCGACAACATCACGCCTTTCGCGCGCAGCAACGTCTTCATCGTCTTCAACAGCGTGGAGAACGAGGCCGTGGAGCCGTTCGCGGCCCCGGTCCGGCGCCCGGACTTCATCGGGGCGCGGGACTTCACGCCGGTGCGGTGACGTCCGCGCCGTAGCGGGAAGCGGGAAGCGGCGCTGCCGCGAGGAGTGGCGCTTCCGCAGGATCACGAGAGCCCCGCCCGGCTCGGTGCGTTGCCGGGCGGGGCTCTCGTCCGTCCGCTCCGCTCAGGTTCCGGGCGGGCTTTCGCCGAACGCCTCCCGGGACGGACGGGTCAGGGGCTGTCGGGGAGCCCGGAGAGCACGTCCAGCACGCGGTCCACGTCGGCGGCCGTGTTGTAGAGGTGGAAGGACACCCGCAGGTTCCCCGCCCGGGCGGAGATCTGCACCCCGGCGGCGCGCAGCGTGTCCTCGGCACGGCCGAGCCCGGGGACGGAGACGATGGCCGATCCCGGGGCCGGCACCGGCTCCCGGCCCAGCCGCGCCAGACCAACCCGGAACCGCTCCGCGAGGGCCGTGTTGTGCGCGCCGACGGCCGCGGGACCGCCCAGCTCCCGGATCACCGGGATCGAGTGCTGGGCCGCGAGATACGGCAGCAGGCCGTGGCTCTGGTCGTAGCGACTGGCCGAGCGGGCGAGCCGCACCGGGCCGTAGATGCTGCCCCGCGGGTCCTCTGCGGCCGGCCAGGAGGCGTAGAGCGGCGGCAGGGCGTCGCAGGCCTCCGGGACGACGAGGAACGACACCCCGCGCGGGCAGAGCAGCCACTTGAACGCCCCGCACACCGTGTAGTCGAAGTCGTCGGCGCGGAACGGCAGCCAGCCCAGGGACTGCGTGGCGTCGACCAGGGTCCGGGCCCCGTGGTCCGCGGCGGCCTCGCGTACCGCCGCGAGGTCGGCGATCCGGCCGTCGGCGGACTGGACCGAGCTGACGGCGACCAGGGCGGTGCCGGGGCGTACCGCGTCGGCCAGGCTCTCCAGCGGCACACTGCGCAGCTTCAGGTCCGCCCGCGCGGCGAACGGGGCGACGAGCGAGCTGAAGTCGCCGTCCGCGACGAGGACTTCGGCCCCGGCGGGCAGCGACGCGGCGATCAGCCCGGTGTGCACCGAGACCGAGGCCGCCGCCGACACCCGGCCGGCGGGCACCCCGGCCAGGTCGGCGAAGGCCTCCCGGGTCCGCTCCACGGACTCGGTCCCGAGACCCGGTGTGGGCCTGCCGGTGACGGCGTCGTCGACCGCCTGCCGCAGCACGGCGGCGGACCGCGCGGGGAGCAGACCGCTGGACGCGGTGTTGAGATAGGTGGTCTCGGGCGCGAACCGGGCGCCTCCCAGGCTGTTCTCCATGGCCTCAAGCCTCTCCCGGGGGCCGGAGGACGTCCACGTAGTGGTGGTGGGGGACACCCTTCAGAGTTCCTTCGCACCGGGGCGACGGCACCCGCCGGGGCGGCTCTTCGTGCTGGTCGGAGCGGTGGCGGCGGCCGCCCGGGACGGGAGGCGGAGGCATGGCGGCAGGAGAGGCCGGGTGGCCGAAAAATGACTGGCGCACCGCGTCTGCGGCCGCTACCCGCTGAGGTCGGCGGGGCGGGGCAGTGCGAACTCCTCGACGACGCCGATGCGGTGCAGGGTCGCGGAGACGTGCCGGTGCAGCAGTCCGCGGGCGTCGCCGCCGCGGCCGATCGCCATGGCCTCGGCGATGGCGGCGTGCTCGGCGGCGTCGTTCTCCGGGTTGCCCGGCCCGACGGTGGAGGAGGCGGCGATGTGCCAGGTCCGGTCCCAGAGGGCGACGTGCATGTCGGCCACCACCGGGTTGCCGGCCGCGCGGACCAGCCGGGTGTGGAAGGCCCGGCCGACCGCCATCGCTTCGTCGGGCGTGCCGACCTCGTGGATCTCGCTCAGCAGCTCCTGGCCGAGTTCGCGCAGCTCGGTGCGGCTCCGGGCGGCGACGGAGTCCAGGGCGAAGATCTCCAGCAGCAGCCGGGCCTCCATGACGTCCCGTGCCTCCTGCAGGGTGGCGGGCAGGACCAGCGCTCCTCGGGTGGGGTAGAGCCGCAGGGCGCCCTCCTCCCGGAGCCGGGTGAAGGCCTCGTGCACGGCCTCGCCCGGCAGCCCGAGCTCGGTGGCCACGGTGTCCTCGTGCAGCAGCTCCCCCGGCCGGTAGGAGCCGTCGAGCAGCCGGGCCCTGACCTCGGCGTACGCTCGGTCCGTCGTCCGGGGTCCCGGGCTCTCGGGGCTCGTCTCCGGCATCACTCCATTGTCTCTGCTCCCGGCCCATCGGGCAGTTCCAGCCGCATCCGCAGGTGGGTTCCGCCGGGGGCGGGGGCCGGCTCGGGGCGCCCGTCATGATCACCAGGACGGCGGGAGGGCGCCGGGGGTTCCCGGCGCGGTGGTGCGCTCGCGGGCGGCCGTGCGGGCTGCCCGGGAGGGGCCGCAGGGCACAGGCCTCCCGGTGCGCTCGGCGTTCCCGGTCCGCTCGGCGTTCCGGGCAGCCCGGTCTCCCGGGCGGCCCGCCGCTCCCCTCGCGCCGGTGTTCCGGGCGGCTCAGCTCTCCGGGCGGCCGTCGACCCGGCGGGGCAGCCCGAGGGGGTTTCCGTCGCGGAGCTCCGGCGGCAGCAGCGCCTCGGGGGTGTTCTGGTGGACGACCGGCCGCAGCCAGCGTTCGACGGCGGTGCCGCCGACCGAGGTGGAGACCGAGGTGGTGGCCGGGTACGGGCCGCCGTGGTGCTGCGCCGGGGCGACGGCCACCCCGGTGGGCCACCCGTTGACCAGCAGCCGGCCCGCGAGCGGGGTGAGTTCGGCCAGCAGCCGCGCGGCCGGCCCGTCGCTCGTCGCGGCCTCCTCGGTGCCGAGGTGGACGGTGGCGGTGAGGTTCCCGGCGAGCCGGGCGAGGACCGCGGACACCTCCGCCGCGTCCACGTACCGGGCGACGACGGTGACCGGGCCGAAGCACTCCTCCAGCAGCAGATCGTGGCCGTCACCCGCGGCGAGCCGGGCGGCCGGGACGGTGAGGAAGCCGGCGCTGACGGCGTTGTCGCCGCTCTCCCCCGGGGTCACCGGGCTCTCGACGCCGGGCAGCGCGCTCCGTTCCCGCACGCCGGTGACGAAGGCCTCGTGCATCCGGGTGTCGAGCAGGACCCCTTCCGCCGTGTCGCTGACGGCCTCGGTGAGGGAGCGCACCAGGCGGTCGCCCGCCTCCCCGGCGGGGGCCAGGACGAGGCCCGGCTTGACGCAGAACTGCCCCACGCCCAGGGTCATCGACCCGGCCAGGCCGGTGCCGATCTCCTCGGCCCGCTCCGCCGCCGCGGCCTCGGTGACCACGACGGGGTTGAGGCTGCCCAGCTCGCCGTGGAAGGGAATGGGCACCGGGCGCGCGGCGGCGGCGTCGAAGAGGGCCCGGCCGCCGCGTACGGAGCCGGTGAACCCGGCGGCGGCCACCCGGGGGTGCCGTACCAGCTCCACCCCGGCGTCGAAGCCGTGGACCAGGCCGACCAGCGTCTCCGGCAGGCCGTGCCGTGCCGCCGCCCGGCGCAGCACGGAGGCGCACAGCTCGGAGGTGGCGGGGTGGTCGGGGTGCGCCTTGACGACGACGGGGCAGCCCGCGGCGAGCGCGCTGGCCGTGTCCCCGCCCGGCACGGAGAACGCCAGCGGGAAGTTGCTGGCCGCGTAGACGGCGACGACCCCGAGGGGCACCTTGTAGCGGCGCAGGTCGGGGCGGGGCACGGGGACCGCGTCCGGGTCGGCGCGGTCGATGAGGATGTCCAGGAACGCGCCCTCCGTCACGGCCTCGGCGAAGGCACGCAGCTGGTGGGTGGTCCGCGCCAGTTCCCCGGTGAGCCGGCCGGGCCCCAGCGCCGTCTCGGCGTCGGCGGCCTCGACGACGAAGTCGCCGGCCTCGTCGAGAAGGTCGGCGGCGGTGCGCAGGAAGGCGGCCCGTACCGCCCGGTCGGCGAGGGCCGGGCGCGCCGCGTCGGCGGCGCGGACCGTCCGGTCGACCTCCTCCGGCGTGGCCTCGACGGCGACCTGCTCCCGCTGCTTCCCGGTCCTGGGGTCGACACTCCAGACTGCTGCTGTCACCGCGCATCCTTCCGCGTGCCGCACAGGTCGTTCGATAGGCTGAACGTTGTTCCTGATGATGAATGCTTCGGGGACAGTATTCCTGGCCAACGAGGGGGTCAAGGCCGATGCCGGCTGCGGAGACGGGCGGGGCTCCGGTGAAATCCGCGGTGCGCACCGTGGAGTTGCTGGAGTTCTTCGCGAGCCGCCCCGGCCTGCACCCGCTCACCACCGTCCAGGAGGCCGTGGGCTACCCCAAGTCCAGCCTCTACATGCTGCTGCGCACCCTGGTGGAGCTGGACTGGGTGGAGACGGACCCGACGGGCACCCGGTACGGCATCGGGGTCCGCGCGCTGCTGGTCGGCGCCGCGTACCTCGACGGCGACGAGGTGGTGGCCGCCGCCCGCCCGGCCCTGGACCGGCTGGCGGAGGACACCGGCGAAACGGTCCATCTCGCCCGGCTGGACGGCACGGACGTCGTCCACCTCGCGACCCGGCAGTCCCGGCATCACTTGCGACCCGTCCCCCGGGTGGGGCGCCGGCTGCCCGCGCATTCGACGTCCCTGGGCCGGGCGCTGCTGGCGACGTACTCCGACGAGCAGGTACGGGCGCTGCTCCCGGCGGTGCTCACCCCGCTGACCGAGCACACGGTCACCGACCGGGAGCAACTGATCGAGGAACTGCGCCGCGTCCGCGAGCAGGGGTACGCCGTGGACCGCGAGGAGAACACGCTGGGGCTGTGCTGCTTCGGCGCCGCGCTGCCGTACCGCACCCCGGCCAGGGACGCGATCAGCTGCTCGGTGCCGGCGGCGCGGCTGACCGCGGACCACGAACGGACGGTCAAGGAGGCCCTGTTCGCCGCCCGTGACCGGCTGGCCGTCGCCACCCGCCGGTGCTGACCCCGCCCTCCCCCATGCGGCGGAGGAGGATCCTCACCGGGGCCGAGGCGCGGCCGGGGGCGCCCCGCGAGAGTGACGGGCATGAGAGAGATCTCCCTCGGCTCCGCCCGGCCGCCGGCAGCAGTCGCTGGCGGAACTGCCGGTGGCGGCCCGGCCGTCGGGCCGGGCCGGGCACCGCGACGCGGCCGAGCGGCTCATCCCGTGGTGGAGCCTGGCCTACGCTGGCCGGATGACCGCCGGGATGCCCGTCGCCGCCGTCCGCTCCCCCGCCGGGCGCGCGGCGCGACACCGTACGACGTGAACGCCCTGCTCCGGAGTGCCGACGTGTTCCTGGGGCCGCGGGCGCGGACGGGCTGGGCCCATCTGGTGTTCGGCGGCGCCATGCTGATGCCGTATTTCCTGGTGTCCTCGGTGCTGGTGGGTCCGCTGCTGGGCGAGGACGAGCTCTTCGGTTCCCTCGCCGCCGTGCTGACGACGTTCGCCGTGGCCCTGCCCATCGTGGCCGTGAGCGCGCTCCTCCCGCTCTCGCGGCCGCTCTCGCTGGGGCTGCTGCACGCACTGCACGGGATCCCGGACACGGAGTTGGCGAGCGGCCCGGCCCGGAGTACCGGGGCGCGGCTGCGCACCGCGGCCTGGTGCACCCTCCACTTCGCGGTCGGCGGAGTCATCAGCGGGATGAGCCTCGCCGTGCCGCCGTTCGCGTTCAGCCTCGTGCTGCTGCCGTTCTCGGAGCAGCTGCGCAACCACTACCTGGTCCGCTTCGCGTCGTTCGACGGCCCCGCGCAGTGGATCCTGCTCCCGCTCTCGGGCGTGGCGCTGCTGATCGCGCTGGCGGGGATCGCCGTCTCGACCGCCGAGCTGCTCGGCCGCGCCGCCCGCGTGCTGCTGGGGCCCACGCCCTCCGACCGGCTCGCCGCCGCCGAACAGCGGGCCACGGTGCTGGCACAGCGCAACCGGGTGGCCCGGGAACTGCACGACTCGGTGGGGCACGCGCTGAGCGCGGTGAGCCTGCAGGCGAGCGCGGCGCGCCGGGTGCTGGACGCCGATCCCGCGTTCGCCCGGCAGGCGCTGGCGGCCATCGAGGAGACGGCCCGGCGTACCGTCGGTGAACTGGACGCCGTCCTGGGCCTGTTGCGGCAGGACGACGACGAGGACCGGGCGGCCGCACTGCCGTTGGGGCCGACGCTGGCGGAGCTGGACGAGCTGCTGATCCGCACCCGGGCGGCGGGCGTCACCATCGACCCGTCGGTCTCGGGAGAGCTCGGCGCGCTGCCGGACGCGGTCTCCCGGGAGGCGTACCGGATCGTGCAGGAGGGGCTGAGCAACGCGCTGCGGCACGCCGGGCAGGTGCCCGTGCGCCTGCGGATCGCGGTGGAGGAAGAGGAGCTGGAGATAACCATGGAGAATCCGGTGCCCGCGCGGGACCGTGCTCGGGACGAGGGCGGCGGCCGCGGGCTGCGGGGCATCGCCGAGCGCGCCACCCTGCTGCACGGCAGCGCACGGGCCGGGGAGGACGACGGGGTGTGGAGGCTTGCGGTGCGGCTGCCGGCGGGAGGGGCGCGGTGACGCCCCTGCGGATCGTGCTCGCCGACGACGAGCAGCTGGTGCGGACGGCCCTGCGGGCGATTCTGGAGGCCGAGCCGGACATGACGGTCGTCGGGGAGGCCGCTACCGGCGCGGAGGCGGTGCCGCTGATCCGCGAACTCCGCCCGGATCTGGTGCTGATGGATGTGCGGATGCCGGAGATCGACGGCATCCGGGCCACCGAACAGCTGCTCCGCACCATGCCGGAGCCGCCGCGCGTGGTGGTGGTGACGACCTTCGAGAACGACTCCTACGTCTATGACGCGCTGCGGGCCGGGGCCAGCGGCTTCCTGCTCAAACGCTCGGGGGCGGAGGAACTGGTGCAGGCGGTCCGGCTGGTCGCCCGCTGCGACTCGCTGCTGTTCCCGGCCGCGGTACGGGCGCTGGCCGCCGAACACGCGCCCGCGCCCCGGGTGGGCGGCGCCGGCGCGCCCTGGCTGAACCGGCTCACCGACCGGGAGGCGGAGGTGCTGCGGCTGATGGCGTCGGGGCTGTCCAACGCCGAGATCACCGAACGGCTCCGGGTGGGCCCCGCGACGACCAAGACCCATGTGGCGGGGGTACTCACCAAGCTCGGGGTGCGGGACCGCACCCAGGCGGTGATCGCCGCCTACGAGTCGGGCTTTCTCCGGCCCGGGTGAGGCGGCCGCGGGGGCGTGGGGTCGCCTCGGCGGTCGGCTCGACGGTGGCCTTCGGTGCGGAGGCGGCCGCGGGGGCGTGGGCACCCCTGGGGGGCGCCCCTGCCGGGGCGGGCGCACGGGGTGCACAGGCTGTCACGTACGACGTGCGCGCCTGTGCACCTCCGATGCACCAGTGGTGGGGTCACCGGGGGCCGGTCTCCCCGTGGTTCGGGGGCCGGTCTCCGGTGGTCCGGTCGGCGGGTTCCGGTCTCCGGGGGTGGGGGCTCAGCCCACGCGCTCGATCCGGGCGTTGCGGATCAGGTTCTTCCCCGGCTCGCGGACCTCCTCGAACGCCGCGTTGTTCAGCAGCGCACAACTCCCCGACGGCCCCGTCACCGACACCGTCGTCGACTTGTCGTTGTCCAGGTTCGTCACCTTCAGCTTCGTCCCCACCGGGAAGTCACCACTCGTCGCACCCGGAGCCCCGCCCTCACCCGACAACGTCACCGTCGAACCGGGGCAGACGACCTCACCCTTCGCCTCCGCACCACCCGCACCGGCTCCCGCACCGGCTTCCGCACCCGCGTCGTCCGCGGCGCCGCCGTCGTCCGCGCCGTCCGCCGGGGGCTGTTCCGCGGACTGGCCCGCGTCTCCGCCGCCTTCGCCCACGCGCTCGATCCGGGCGTTACGGATCAGGTTCTTCCCCGGCTCCCGCACCTGCTCGAACGCCGCGTTGTTCAGCAGCGCACAACTCCCCGACGGCCCCGTCACCGACACCGTCGTCGACTTGTCGTTGTCCAGATTCGTCACCTTCAGCTTCGTCCCCACCGGGAACTCACCACTCGTCGCACCCGGAGCCCCGCCCTCACCCGACAACGTCACCGTCGAACCCGGGCAGACGACCTCACCCTTCGCCTCCGCACCACCCGCACCGGACGCCATGCCGGTGCTGGCGTTACTGGTCGCCGCCATCACTCCGGCCCCGGTGCCGGCGAGGGCGAAGGCGCCGACCAGCAGAGCGAGCTTCTTCTTGCGGCTGACGGTCCTCTTGTGTGCCATGTCTGACTCCTTTTCTGGGCGTTCCGCGTTCTCATACGGCGGGAGTCGCCCTTCGTTTCAAGGCGTCCGGAAAATAATCGCGCGAACCTGCCGGAGAATTACCCTCCGGGCCACTCGGCCTCCCTCTCCCATAAAGCAGCCTTAAGGCTTAATGAAGCTTTAAGGCAGAAGGGATTTCCCCGCCGCCACAGCCGTCACCCCGGGAAGCGAGCGGATGTTCACCCAGGTCAGCACGGCCGATCCGGGCGATGGATCGGGAGTCACGGGTCGGCGAGGAAAGCGTGGCCGGCGGTTCGGCAGGGGAGTCCGGCCCGCCCCGCAACGCCGAGAAAAGACATCGCACACGACCACCGCGGAACCACCGAAGGGTACTTTCCGACTCGCTGGAGGACCTGGGATTCCGGCCGTCCATCCCGAAACCGGACGCTCCTCCCGAAGGGACCCACGGAAGAATCCCGGATTCCGGATCAGGGACCCGGGCGCCCCACCCGTCCGGCTCCGGAGCGCCGGTGCCGCCGCGAGATGCCCGAGCACGACGGGCGGACGGCGGACGGCGGACGGCGGACGGCGGATCCTGTCGAGGGTGGCCGGCCCGCCACCGACGCCCGGGGAAGCCGACGGAAGGAAGCGGAAGGTAATGGAACCGTAAACCCGTCTCGCTCGTTACCCCGGACATGACCGCAATGACCCCTGGCTCGAACATTCCGCTGCCCGTCCCCCGCGTGGTGGTGGACGTCAGCGCCCCGGTCCGTCTCGATGTGTCGGGCCTGCTCCTCACCGCGGACGGAAAGGTGCGCTCGGACGACGACTTCGTCTTCTACAACCAGCCCAACGGCCCGGGCGTGACCCACCGGGCGGGCGGCGGTGCCGGGCCGGACTCGGTCACCGTGGACACCGCCGCCGTCCCCGCGGACATCGAGAAGATCGTCGTGACGGCGAGCCTCGACGCCCCCGGGACGACCTTCTCCGGCACCGAACCCACCGCGACCCTCCGGAGCGCCGACGACGGCGGCGTGCTGGCCACGTTCACGCCGCCCCGGTTGAGCGCGGAGACCGCCCTGGTGGTCATGGAGGTCTACCGCCGGGCCGGAGCGTGGAAGGCCCGGGCGGTCGGCCAGGGCTATGCGAACGGGCTGGCGGGCATCGCGACGGACTTCGGCGTGAGCGTCGAGGAGCCGGCCGCGCCCCCCGCTCCCGCAGCCGCCCCCCAGCCTCCGGCGCAGCCCGCGGCGGCACCCGCCGCACCGGCCGCTCCCGCCGCGGCTCCGTCCGCCCCGCCGGCGGCGGGCACCGGGAAGATCAACCTCGACAAGGGCCGGGTGAACCTCCAGAAGAACCAGACCGTCTCCCTGGTGAAGGGCGGCGCCCCGCTCCTCAGCTCGGTCCGGATGGGACTCGGCTGGGAACCGGCCTACCGCGGCAAGGACATCGACCTGGACGCCTCGGTCATCGCCTACGGCCCCGACCGCAAGAAGGTCGACGCCTGCTACTTCGGCAAGCTCGCCATCCTGAACGGCGCCATCCAGCACTCCGGGGACAACCTCACCGGCGAGGGCGGCGGTGACGACGAGGCGATCACCGTGCACCTCGGCGGCCTGCCCGCGAACGTCACCGGGCTGGTCTTCACCGTGAACTCCTTCTCCGGACAGCGGTTCTCCGAGGTCGCCAAGGCGTACTGCCGGCTGCTCGACGCGGGCACCGGAGAGGAGCTGGTGCGCTTCGACCTGACGGGTGCGGAGCCGCGGACGGGCGTGATGATGTGCAAGCTGATCCGCCAGTTCTCCGGCGAATGGGAGATGACGGCGATGGGTGAGTACGTCGACTCCCGCACGGTGCGGGGCATGGTCAAGCCGGGCGGGCAGGCACTGTAGCCCCCGGGAGGCGCCGGGCGCCGCGGAGAACACGAACCGGGTGGGCCGGTCACGGCGGGCGTTCCGCCGCGACCGGCCCACCCGGTCCCGTACTGCTCCGCAGGGATCGGGGGCCCATCGGCTCCGCGGCCCTCGTACGACTCCGTGGCCCCCGGACGACCCCGTGCCCCTGTACGGGACACGGTGCCCTCGCAGGCCGTTCGGGATCCGTAGGAAGCCCGGGCTCCGGGTCGTGAACTCATCTCGTCGCGTGGCATGGTGAGACCACGTGGGCAGGCTCTCCGACGCCCCGACGAAGCGAGGAAAGCCCCATGGCACAGCGACAGCCGCTGCCGGAACAGGTCGACAAGACCTACGGCTCGTTCGACCTCAGCACCGTGCCGGCCTTCACGGGTGGCTTCATCAACTTCGGTTACTGGCGCGACATCCCGGTCGAGCGCCCCCTCACCGGGGAGGACCGGCTCCGCACCGAGCAGGAGCTCTACCGGGTGGTGCTGCGCGAGTTCGACCGCACCGTGGGGCTGAACGCCGTCGACGTCGGCTGCGGCATAGGGCTCGGAGCCGCCCTCGCGCTGCGCGAGTTCGGCTTCGGCGAGGTGTGCGGTCTGGACGTGCACCCCGAACAGCTGGACCGGGCCCGGTACGCGAACGCGGCCCTGCTGACCGAACTGCCCTCACGGCTGCGCTATGTGTGCGGCGCCGCCGAGAGCATGCCGCTGCCCGATCTCTCCGTCGACTGCCTCTACTCCGTGGAGTCCGCCCAGCACTTCCCGGACATGCCCGGCTTCGCCGACGAGGCCGCCCGGGTGCTGCGCCCCGGCGGCCGGCTCGCGGTGGCGACGTTCTTCGCCACGAGCCGGCACGCGGCCCGGGCTCTTCCCGGGCTGCTGCCCAGCTACGCGGACCGGCTGGACCATCCGCACGTCATCGGCCTGTTCGTGGAGGACCTGGCCGCCGCCGGCCTGCGGAACGTCACGGCGCGCTCGATCGGTGAGGACGTCTGGGCGGCCTACGACCGCTGGCTCGCCCAGACGCCCCTGGAGTACCTCTGGCCCCGCCGCTTCCTGGAGGCGTACGAGACCGGGCTGCTCGACTACTACGTGGTCACCGCTGACGCCGCCACGGCCCGGTGATCGCCAGCATGATCCCCGGCTCCTGGATGTTGGCGAACAGCGTCCGCCCGTCCGGGGAAAACACCACGCCCGTGAACTCGCTGAACTCCGGCTCCGCGGCGGTGCCGATGTTGAGATCGTTGCGCGCGATGGGGTAGGTCTCCCCGGTGTCCGTGGCTCCGAAGAGGTGCTGGACGCCCTCGCCGTCCTCGGCGATGACCAGGCCGCCGTACGGGGAGACGGTGATGTTGTCCGGGCCGTCGAACGCCCCGTCCTCACCGGGGTTCCGGTTCACGCCCAGCAGCACCTTGAGGGTCAGGGTCCGGCGGCGCGGATCGTAGAACCAGACCTGGCCGTCGTGCGCGACCGGGCTCTCCTCCCGGGCGTACGAGGACACGAAGTACGCGCCGCCGTCCGCCCACCACATGCCCTCCAGCTTGCGGGCCCGGGTGACCTCACCGTCGGCGAACTGCTTGCGCACCGGCTTCGTCCGGGCGTCCCGGTCGGGCACGTCGACCCAGTCCACGCCGTAGACCGTGCCGGTGCGCGTGGCCCGGGACAGGTCGTCGACGAACCGGCCGCCCGAGTCGAAGCACTTCGGCGCCTGGAGCACCCCGGCGTCGTCGGCCAGCGTCCGCAGCCGGCCGCGGCCGTGCCGGAAGCCGTGCGGCGGCACCCAGCGGTAGAACAGGCCGTTCGGACCGGAGGCGTCCTCGGTCAGGTACAGATGGCCGCGCCGCTGGTCGACGACCACGGCCTCGTGCGCGTACCGGCCGAGGGCCTTGACCGGCCGGGGTGCGCGGTTGGCGCGCCGGTCCTGCGGGTCGACCTCGAAGACGTAGCCGTGGTCCTTGGTCATCCCGTGCTCGCCGGCCCGGTCCTCGCTCTCCTCGCAGGTGAGCCAGGTGCCCCACGGGGTGCTGCCGCCGGCGCAGTTGGTGGAGGTACCGGCGATGCCGACCCACTCGGCGACCTGTCCGTGCCGGTGCACCTCGACCACCGTGCAGCCACCCGAGGCGGCCGGGTCGTAGACGAGACCGTCGGTGAGCGGGACCGGGTGGTCCCAGTCGGCCCGCGGGCCCTTGAGCTCGTGGTTGTTGACCAGCAGCGTCACCCCGCGCGGCCCCTCGAAGGCGGCCGTGCCGTCGTGGTTGGAGGGGGTGTACTCCCCGGACTCCAGCCGGGTCACCCCGCTGCGGGTGATGATCCGGTACGAGAACCCGGCGGGGAGGGCGAGGATGCCGTCCGGGTCGGCCACGAGCGGCCCGTAACCGGCCTTCCGTCCGGCGTCGGCCTCGCCGGTGTCCCCGGGCTCGGATCCGAGGGCGCCGGGGGCGGTGCCCAGTACGCCGACACTGCCGGCGAGGGCGACCCCCGCCCCGGTGGCGGCCGAGTGCTTCGCGAAGTCTCTGCGGGTGAGCGGCATCGTGAACTCCTGAGTGGCCGGATCTGTCCCCTTGGTCTGCCGCTCCCACGCTGCCGCGCCCTCTCGAACGCCGGCTGAACTCGACACGACATCCCCGGACCGATAGGGGATCCGTTCCCCTCTCCGCGTTCCTGCCGCTGTCACTCCCCATCCGTACAGAACAGAATGAAATGGCTGATATCGCACTATGGCCCGGTGGAGAGCGCTCCGGCCGGCGGCGCCGGCGGACCGCACCGGCGGCCGGGCACCGGCGAGCGGCCCCGGCCGGGGCGCGGACGTCGGCGCGACACCGGGCCGCCCCACGGACCCCGCGCGCCCCGCCCCCGCGACACCCTGTGGACACCCGGGGCAATCAGGTGATCAGCCGGTCAGCGCCCCGACTTCGACCGGGCCTTGAAGGCCGCCTTCCGCGCCTCCTTGGCCAGCTTCTTGTCCGGGTGCAGCCGGCCCATCGCCTCCAGGACCTCCGCCGCCGCGGGGTGGTCCACCCGCCAGGCGGCCTCGAAGAACCCGCTGTGCTGCCCCACGACGCCCTCGACCAGCTCCCGCAGCTCCGCGGTGTCCTCCACCCGGTCGAGCTGGGCCGCGATGGTGTCGATCGTCAGCCAGAAGACCATGTCCTGGGGCGGCGGCGGCACATCGGTGATGCCGCGCTCGGCGAGGCCCACCCGGGCGAGACCGCCCAGCCGCGGGTCGTCGAGCACCTCGCGGAGCGCGGGCGCGGCCTCCGGGCCGACCATCAGCAGCGCCTGCTGGCAGGCGAGCCGCCGCAGCGGGGCCTGCGGATCGTCCCCGCGGGCCGCCGCGAGCAGCTCACGGGTGGCGTCCGTGCCGTCACGCCGGGCGAGCCACGCCTCGAGCTCCCCCTGGGCGACCATCTCCGGGTAGCCCGGCAGCCGGTCCAGCAGGACGTCGGCCCCCTTGTCGGCGAGGTCACCGACGGCCGGGGCGTCCACTCCGGCCTCCAGCATCCGGGCCCTTACGCCGTAGACGCCGAGCGGCGTGAGCCGGACCATGCCGTAGCGCGAGACGTCCGCGTCGTCCGCGTCCGCGCCGTCCGGCGCCGCGCCGCCCTCCGCCCCGAGCTCCGCGATCAGCGTCTCGTCCACCGGCCGGTACTCGACGAGGCCGATGGGGGCGAGCAGCCGGAACTGGTCGTCGAGCCGCATCATCGCCTCGGACACGTCCTCCAGCACCTCGTCCGTGGGCTCGTCCATGTCCTCGGGGACGATCACGGAGGCGGCCAGCGCGGGCAGCGGCACGGCGGGGTCCCCCGAGCCGTCGTCGAGGACGGTGAGCAGGTAGAGGTTGCCGAGCACGCTGTCCAGGAAGTCGGCCTCCTCCTCCGGGTCCCAGTCCAGGGCGTCGAGGTCCAGCTCGCCGCCCTCGCCGATGTGCTCCACGAGGTCGGCGATGTCGGGCGCGGCGGCGTCGTCGAGGACGGTGTCGAGCCCGTCCAGCCAGAGGTCGAGGACGTCGCGGGGGCTGCCGGAGGTGAGGAGCGCCGCGGCCTCCCCGGGGGTGGCGGTTCCGGCCGCCCCGCCCTCGGCGCCGGCCGCCTCCCCGGCTCCGTCCGGCGCGTCCTCCTCGACGTCCACCAGCCCGGTGTCGACGGCGAGCCGCCAGGCCTCCGCGGCGTGCACGGCACCGTCCTCGTCCTCGGTGAGCCCCAGGTGCGCGACCGCCTCCCGCAGCCCCTCGTCCAGGAGTTCGCCGCCGGCCCCCACCGGTGTCCCCGGACCGGCCCAGCGCGCGAGGCGCACGGCGCGGGCGAGGAGCGGGGCCGCGAGGGCGTCGCGGGCCAGCTCGGCCTCCGAGGGCAGGCGCACCGGCGGCATGATGGGGCGGTCTCCGGACATCGGGGGATTCTCCTCGGGACGCGGGTCTGGCACCGCCCAAGCCTAGACGGATTTCACCCCATCCCACCTGGTTCATGTCCCTGACAGGAGCAATACATCGGAGATCCCTTGACAACTCCGTTGACAACACAGGACATTGACGCGCGTAGAGCATCTTTCTACTCCACCCCTCACCCTTTCCGGAGACGTTGATGTCCGCTCACCCCATCCGCAGACCGGCGACGTTCGCCGCGCTGATCGCCGCCGCCATGGCGACCGGTCTGCTGGCAGCGCCGCAGTCGGCGAGCGCCGCCGATGTGCGTATCCACGACATCCAGGGCAACACCCGGATATCCCCGCTGGCGGGGAAGACGGTGACCGATGTGCCGGGCACCGTGACCGCCGTCCGCTCCTTCGGCTCCGCCCGCGGCTTCTGGCTCCAGGACCCGGACCCGGACCGCGACCAGGCCACCAGTGAAGGCGTGTTCGTCTACACCGGCTCCAAGACCCCCGAAGTGGCGGTGGGGGACTCCGTGCGGGTGTCCGGCACCGTCACCGAGTACTACCCCGGCGGTGCGGCGTCGGGCGTCCAGTCGGTCACCGAGATCAGCAAGCCCACCTGGACCGTGGCCTCCTCGGGGAACCCGCTGCCCGAGACCTTCCGGCTCAACGCCGCCTCGCTGCCGAATCGTTACTCCCCGACGGCCGACGGCGGGGACGGCAACGTCGAGTCGCTGCCGCTGGCCCCGCGCAGCTACGCGCTCGACCGGTACGAGTCCCTGGAGGGCATGCTCACCCAGGTCAAGGACGCCCGGGTGGTCGGCGCCGCGAGCGAGCACAACGAGCTCTGGGTGACGGCCGAGCCGAAGCAGAACGGCACGGTCCGCGGCGGCAGCCTCTACGGCTCCTACGACCAGCAGAACGGCGGCCGGGTGAAGGTCGCCTCGCTGCTCCCGCTCGCGGAGCGGCCGTTCCCGCAGGCGAACGTCGGCGACCGGCTCACCGGGGTCACCTCCGGCCCGCTGGACTACGACCAGTTCGGCGGCTACGAGGTCCAGGCCACCGCGCTCGGCGCGCTGGAGGACAACAAGCTCCAGCGCGAGAGGACCCGCAAGCAGTCGGCGTCCGAACTCTCCGTCGCCACCTACAACGTGGAGAACCTCTCCCCGAAGGACGCGCAGGCGAAGTTCGACCGGCTCGCCGGGGCCGTCGTGGAGAACCTCTCCTCCCCCGACGTCATCGCGCTCGAGGAGGTCCAGGACGACAACGGCCCCACCAACGACAAGGTGGTGTCCGCCGACGCCACCCTGAAGAAGCTCACCGAGGCGATCGCCGCCGCGGGCGGCCCGTCCTACGCCTGGCGCCAGATCGACCCGGCCGACGACCAGGACGGCGGCCAGCCGGGCGGCAACATCCGGGTGGCCTTCCTCTACAACCCGCAGCGGGTCTCGTTCACCGATGTGGCCGGCGGCGACGCCACCACCGCGGTGACCCCGGTGAAGTCCCCCGGCGGCGCGGCGCTGTCCGCCAACCCCGGCCGGATCGAGCCGGCCGACGAGGCCTGGAAGAACAGCCGGAAGCCGCTGGCCGCCCGGTTCACCTTCCGCGGCAAGCCGGTCTTCGTCATCGCCAACCACTTCAACAGCAAGGGCGGCGACCAGGGTCTGGACAGCCGGTTCCAGCCCCCGGCACGGCCGTCCGAGACCCAGCGGACGGCGCAGGCGAAGGTGGTCAACACCTGGCTGAAGTCGCTGCTCGCCATCGACGCGAAGGCCCGGGTCGTCGTGGCGGGCGACCTGAACGACTACGACTTCTCCCCCGCCCTCGACGCCCTCACCGCCGGCCGGGCGCTCACCGACCAGGTGACCCGCCTGCCGCGCGCCGAGCGGTACGGCTACGTCTTCAACGGCAACTCGCAGGTCCTGGACCACATGCTGACGAGCCGGGGCATCCGCAAGCCGGACTACGACATCGTGCACGTCAACGCGGAGTTCGCCGACCAGGTGAGCGACCACGACCCGCAGGTGCTGCGCTTCCGGCCGTGAACCGGAAGCACCTCGTAGATCTGCTGACACGTTGAGTGAGCAGATTTAAGTGGATCATTGCGGACAGGAGGGGCGAGACTCGGCAGAGTCCCGCCCCTCCTCTCCGGAAGGTCCCTCCATGTCCGCAGTCCGCCCCTTCGGCCGCACGTTGTGCGCCATGGTCACCCCGTTCACCGACGACGGTTCGCTCGACCTCGACGGCGCCCAGCGGCTCGCCACCCATCTGGTGGACCGCGGAGGCTGCGACGGTCTGGTGCTGAACGGCACCACGGGCGAGTCGCCCACCACCACCGACGCCGAGAAGACCCGCCTGGTCGAGGCCGTGGCCGAGGCCGTCGGGGACCGGGCACGGATCACGGCCGGGGTGGGGAGCAGCGACACCCGGCACACCATCGGGCTGGCCCGGGCCGCCCAACGCGCAGGCGCCCATGGGCTGCTGGTGGTCACCCCGTACTACAGCCGCCCGCCGCAGGAAGCGGTCGAGGCGCACTTCCGCGGCGTCGCGGACGCGGTGGAGCTCCCGGTGATGCTCTACGACATCCCGGGCCGCACCGCCACCCGGATCGAACCGGCGACCATGATCCGGCTGGCCGGGCATCCGCGCATCGTCGGCGTGAAGGACTGCTCCTACGACGTCCTGGGCATCTCGAAGGTCCTCAGCGACACCGGGCTCGCCGTCCACTCCGGCTGCGACGAGATGAACCTGCCGCTCTACGCCATCGGCGCGGCCGGGGTCATCAGCACCGTGGCGAACGTCGCCGGGCCGGAGATCCGGGCGGTGCTCGACGCCCACGACCGCGGCGACAACGCCGGGGCCGCGCGCCTGCACCGGCGGCTGGTCCCGCTGACCGAGCTGATGATGGCCGGCGGCCTCCCCGGCGCCGTCACCGCGAAGGCGCTGCTGAACGCCCTGGGGCTGCCGGGCGGACCGGTGCGCGGACCACTGCAGCCCGCCGGTCCGGAGCGGACCGACGGGCTGCTGGACGCCCTCGCGCGACTGCGCCGCGCGGCCCCCGGCCCGGTGCCGAGGCCGGGTTCCGTCGAGATCCGGAGCTGACCTCGCGGAGCCGGCCGGCGCGCACCGGCGGGGGCGGATGATCAGTTGTGGCTGTGCAGCGCCTCGTTGAGGCCGCCCCAGGAGCCGCTGCGCTGGAGCACCTCGACCCGCCCGGTGGTGGAGTTCCGCCGGAACAGCAGGTTGTTGGCGCCGGAGAGCTCCAGCGCCTTGACCACGGTGCCGTCCGGCAGGGTGACCCGGGTACCGGCGGTCACGTAGAGGCCGGCCTCCACGATGCAGTCGTCACCGAGGGCGATGCCGATGCCGGCCTCGGCGCCGAGCAGGCAGCGCTCACCGATCGAGACGATCTGCTTGCCGCCGCCCGACAGGGTGCCCATGATCGACGCGCCGCCGCCGATGTCGGAGCCGTCGCCCACCACGACACCGGCGCTGATCCGGCCCTCGACCATGGAGGTGCCCAGGGTGCCGGCGTTGAAGTTGACGAAGCCCTCGTGCATGACCGTGGTGCCGGAGGCCAGGTGGGCGCCGAGCCGGACCCGGTCGGCGTCCGCGATGCGCACCCCGGACGGCGCGACGTAGTCGGTCATCCGCGGGAACTTGTCGACGCTGGTCACCGCGAGGTGCAGGCCCTCGGCGCGGGCGGCGAGCCGCACGGTCTCGAGCTGATCGACGGCCACCGGGCCGAGGCTCGTCCAGGCGACATTGGCGAGCAGCCCGAAGATGCCGTCCAGGCTCTGCCCGTGCGGCCGCACCAGACGGTGGCTGAGCAGGTGGAGCCGGAGGTACGCGTCGTGCGCGTCGAGCGGCTTGTCGTCCAGGGAGGCGATGACCGTGCGGACGGCCACGGTCTCGACCCCGCGGCGGTGGTCCGGGCCCAGCGCGGCCGGCGCCTTCTCACCGAGCAGCTCGGCGGCGCGCTCGGCGGTCAGCCGCTCGGTGCCCGCCGGGCCGGGCTCGGCGACGAGCTCGGGAGCGGGGAACCAGGTGTCGAGCACGGTGCCGTCGGCGGTGACAGTGGCGAGGCCGGCGGCGACGGCGCCGGTGGAACGGGAAGCGGTAGCAGCATCGGTCATGGTCGAACGCTAACCGGCCCGGGCCCCCGGACGCTAACCGGTCTCAGTGCGCAGACCTCCTGCACAGCGGCACCGTCACCCCGCCGGAGACCGGTCGCGGGCGGGAACGGGCCGTCGGGTGGTCCCCTGCCGGAAGCCGCCCTCCGGCGCGGGCCGCGGACCCGCCCGGCCGACTGCCACCCCGCCGGCCCCGGAAGGCACGGGCCTCCGGCGCTCACCAGGGGACCGGGGCGCCGGACGACCGCCCTCCGGCCCCGGCGGGCACGGGTCTCAGTCGAGCAGGGTCTCCTTGGGGCGCAGCACGCAGAACTCGTTGCCCTCCGGGTCCGCCAGCACCACCCAGGTCACGTCCTCGCCCTGGCCGACGTCGGCCCGCCGCGCACCGAGGGCCAGCAGCCGCGCCACCTCGGCCTCCTGGTCGTCCGGGCTGAGGTCGAGGTGCAGCCGGTTCTTCACCGTCTTGCCCTCGGGCACCGGCAGGAAGACGATGCCGGGCCAGGTGTCCGGTCCGGCGCCGATGACGACCTCCTCGGGGTGGTCGAACAGCACCGCCCAGTCGAGCACCCGGCACCAGAAGCGGGCGAGTCCCCGGACGTCATGCGCGTCCACGGCGATCTGGAACAGCGAAACGGCCATGCCCGCCAGTCTTCCCGGCGGGCATGGCCGTGTCAGCACGACAGGCGGTCCCGGACGCGCGGTCCGGGACGTTCGGTCACGCTCTCAGACGTTGAAGCCGAGCGCGCGCAGCTGCTCGCGCCCGTCGTCGGTGATCTTGTCCGGGCCCCACGGCGGCATCCAGACCCAGTTGATCCGGAGCTCGTTGACCAGCCCTTCGGTCGCGGACTTCGCCTGGTCCTCGATGACGTCGGTCAGCGGACACGCCGCGGACGTCAGCGTCATGTCGATCGTGGCGATGTTGGCGTCGTCGACGTGGACCCCGTAGATCAGGCCCAGGTTGACGACGTCGATGCCCAGCTCGGGGTCGACCACGTCCATCAGGGCCTCGGTGACCTCGTCGACGGTCGCCTTACTGGTCCCGGGGGTCGCGGGGACCTCGGGGGTCTCGGGAGTCGCGGGGGTCTCGGTCGCGTTCTCGGTGGCGTTCTCGGTCATGCCGTCTTCCTCGCAGCCTCGTCGCCCAGTGCCTGGGCAGTGGCGTCCTTCCAGGCCATCCAGCTCAGCAGAGCACACTTGACCCGGGCCGGGTACTTGGAGACGCCGGCGAACGCCACGGCGTCCTCCAGCACCTCCTCCATCGCGTCGTCCGGCTCGATGCGGCCCTTGGACTGCATCAGCTCCAGAAACGTTTCCTGAATGCGCTGCGCCTCGGCGAGGTCCTTGCCCACCAGCAGCTCGTTCAGCACCGAGGCACTGGCCTGGCTGATCGAGCAGCCCTGGCCCTCGTACGAGACGTCCTCGACGGTCCCGCCGTTCAGCCGGACGCGCAGCGTGATCTCGTCACCGCACGTCGGGTTGACGTGATGCACTTCGGCGTCGCCGTCGCGCAGCCCGCGCCCGTGCGGGTGCTTGTAGTGGTCCAGGATCACTTCCTGGTACATCGAATCAAGCTTCACGAGTCAGCCAGTCCTCACTGCTCTGCCGGTCAACCGAAAAAGTTCCGTACGTACTCCAGCCCCTCGACCAGGGCGTCCACCTCGGCGGGAGTGGAGTACAGATAGAACGACGCTCGCGTGGTCGCGGGAATTCCGTACCGCAGGCAGACCGGCCGTGCGCAGTGGTGGCCCACCCGGACCGCGATGCCCTGCTCGTCGAGCACCTGCCCCACGTCGTGGGGGTGGATGTCCCCGAGCGTGAAGGAGATCGCCGCTCCGCGGTCCTCGGCCGTGGCCGGGCCGATGATCCGCAGGTCGGGGACCTCCTGGAGGCGCTTCACCGCGTACTCGGTGATCGCGTGCTCATGGGCCTGGATGTTGTCCATGCCGATCGAGGTCAGATAGTCCACGGCCGCGCCGAGGCCCACGGCCTGCGCGATCGGGGGCGTTCCGGCCTCGAATTTGTGGGGTGCGGGCGCGTAGGTCGACGAGTGCATCGACACGGTCTCGATCATCTCGCCGCCGCCGAGGAACGGCGGCAGGTCCTCGAGGAGCTCCTGCCGGCCCCACAGCACGCCGATGCCGGTCGGACCGCACATCTTGTGGCCGGTGAAGGCCACGAAGTCCGCCTGGAGCGCCTGCACGTCCAGCGTCATGTGCGGCGCGGCCTGCGAGGCGTCGATCAGCACCAGGGCGCCGACCTCCTGCGCCCGGCGCACGATGGCCTCGACCGGGTTGAGCGTGCCCAGGATGTTGCTGACCAGCACGAACGAGACGATCTTCGTCTTCTCGGTGATGATCTGGTCGATGTTGGAGAGGTCGAGCCGGCCGTCGTCGGTCAGGCCGAACCACTTCAGCTTCGCGCCGGTGCGCTGCGCCAGCAGCTGCCACGGCACGATGTTGGAGTGGTGCTCCATCTCCGTGATGACGATCTCGGTCTCGCGGTCCACGCGGTAGGGCTCCTCGGCCCAGCCCAGCATGTTGGCCACGAGGTTGAGCGACTCGGAGGCGTTCTTGGTGAAGATCACCTCGTCGCGGCTGGGCGCGTTGATGAACGCCGCGACCTTGTCGCGCGCGCCCTCGTACAGCGCCGTGGCCTCCTCGGCGAGGACATGCACGCCGCGGTGGACGTTGGCGTTGTACCTCTCGTAGTACCCGCTCAGGGCATCGAGCACCTGCCGCGGCTTCTGCGAGGTCGCCGCGTTGTCCAGGTACACGATCTTCTTCCCGTCGTGGACCGTACGGTCCAGGATGGGAAAGTCCTTGCGGATCGCCTCGGTGTCGAGGAGGCCCGGCAGTGTCGTCACGCCCCTTGCCCTCCGTTCGTCCCCGGAGCCTTCGCCCGGGTGGTGTCCCCGCCCCCGCCGGTGCGGCGGGGACGGGGCGTGTCAGTCTCCTGACGGGGAGCGTCACTCACCCGTCGTGCCGGCCTTCACATAGGCCTCGTAGCCCTCGTTCTCCAGCTTGTCCGCGAGCTCCGGGCCGCCGGACTCGGCGATCCGGCCGTTCGCGAAGACGTGGACGCGGTCGGGCTTGATGTAGCGCAGGATGCGCGTGTAGTGGGTGATCAGCATGGTGCCGACCTCGCCGCCCTCGCGGACCCGGTTGACGCCCTCGGAGACGATGCGCAGCGCGTCGACGTCCAGGCCGGAGTCGGTCTCGTCGAGGATCGCGATCCGCGGCTTGAGCAGCTCGAGCTGGAGGATCTCGTGGCGCTTCTTCTCGCCGCCGGAGAAGCCCTCGTTCACGTTCCGCTCGGCGAAGGACGGGTCGATGTTGAGGCGCTCCATGGCCTCCTTGACCTCCTTCACCCAGGTGCGCAGCTTGGGGGCCTCGCCCCGGACCGCGGTCGCGGAGGTGCGGAGGAAGTTGGAGACGGAGACGCCGGGCACCTCGACGGGGTACTGCATCGCGAGGAAGACGCCGGCGCGGGCGCGCTCGTCGACGGACATCTCCAGGACGTCCTCGCCGTCCAGGGTCACGGTGCCACCGGTGATCGTGTACTTCGGGTGGCCGGCGAGGGAGTAGGCCAGGGTGGACTTGCCGGAGCCGTTCGGGCCCATGATGGCGTGGGTCTCGCCCTGCTTCACGGTCAGGTCGACGCCGCGCAGGATCTCGCGGGGCCCGTTCTCGGCCTCGACGGAGACGTGCAGGTCGTGGATCTCAAGCGTTGCCATGGGTGTCTCAGGACTCCTGGGTGACGGAGACGAGCACGTCGTCCCCTTCGATCTTTACGGGGTATACGGGCACGGGGCGCGTCGCGGGCAGACCGGACGGCTTGCCGGTGCGCAGGTCGAAGCTCGACCCGTGCAGCCAGCACTCGATCTGGCAGTCCTCCACCTCGCCCTCGGAGAGCGAGACGTTCGCGTGCGAGCAGATGTCGTTGATCGCGAACACCTCGCCCTCGGCGCGGACGACGGCGACCGGGGTGCCGTCGAGCTCCACCCGCTTGGGCGTGTCCTCCTCGAGGTCACCCAGCGCGCAGACGCGTACGAAGGTTTCGCTCATGCCACGGACGCTTCCAGCTCGGCGTCGATCTTGGCGATCAGCCGCTCCTCGACGTCCGGCAGGCCGATCTGCTGGACCAGCTCGGCGAAGAAGCCGCGGACGACCAGCCGGCGGGCCTCGTCGGCCGGGATGCCGCGGGCCATCAGGTAGAAGAGCTGCTCGTCGTCGAAACGGCCGGTCGCCGAGGCGTGGCCGGCGCCGACGATCTCACCGGTCTCGATCTCCAGGTTGGGGACCGAGTCGACGCGGGCGCCGTCGGTGAGCACCAGGTTGCGGTTGAGCTCGTAGGTGTCGGTGCCCTCGGCGGCGGCCCGGATGAGGACGTCGCCGATCCACACCGCGTGGGCGTCCTGGCCCTGCAGCGCGCCCTTGTAGGTGGCGTTGCTGCGGCAGTGCGGGGTGTTGTGGTCGACGAAGAGCCGGTGCTCGTGGTGCTGGCCGTCGTCGGTGAAGTACAGGCCGAGCAGCTCGGCCTCGCCGCCGGTGCCCGCGTAGTTGACCCGCGGGTGGAGGCGGACCAGGTCGCCGCCGAAGGAGACCACGATCGACTTGAACGAGGCGTCCCGGCCCACGAGCGCGTTGTGCTGCGCGGTGTGGACGGCGGTGTCGTCCCAGTCCTGCACGGAGACGACGGTGAGCTTGGCACCGTCCCCGAGCAGGTAGTCGACGTTGGCGGCCAGCACCGCGTCGCCGGTGTGGTCGATCACGACGACCGCCTCGGCGAAGGCGCCGAGCTCGATCACCTGGTGGCCGAAGGCGGTGCCGCCCTCGCCGTGCACGGCGATCCGGATCGGCTCGGTCAGCACGGCGTCCTTGGGCACCGAGACGACCGAGGCCTTCTCGAAGGAGGAGTACGCCTGAGCCGCGACCCGGTCCACCGGGACACCGGCCTTGCCGACCCGGGCGTCGTCCCGGCCGACGGTCTCGACGCTCACCCCGTCGGGCGCGCTGACCTCGACCTTGACGCCGCCGCCGTTCGCCACGGCGGTGCCGTCGTGCAGGCCCTTGAGCCGCTCGAGGGGAGTGAACCGCCACTCCTCCTCACGGCCGTGCGGGACCGGGAAGTCCGCCACGTCGTAGGACGGCGGTGCACTCATCCGGGTGGCGACGGTGGACTCCGCGGCCACCGCGATGGACCCGGTGGTGGTGGCACCCGCCGGAATGTTCTGAGCCTCAGCCATGGCTGTCGTCGTGCTCTCTCTCTGCCTGATTGGGTTCGCTCGCCTCCGGTCGGTCCCACCGGATCCCGGGGTTCGGCGGTCCGTGTCCCACACGGTCCTCCTCGCCCCGGGAGCGGCGCGTCCTTCGGTCCGCTCACGCTTCACGGGTCGGCCCCGCGCAGCGGGGCCCGGGTACGGACGGCCGGACGTCAGCCGACCGCGCCCTCCATCTGCAGCTCGATCAGCCGGTTGAGCTCGAGCGCGTACTCCATGGGAAGCTCGCGCGCGATCGGCTCGACGAAGCCGCGCACGATCATCGCCATCGCCTCGACCTCGGTCATACCGCGGCTCATCAGGTAGAAGAGCTGGTCGTCACTGACCTTGGACACGGTCGCCTCGTGGCCCATGGACACGTCGTCCTCGCGGACGTCCACGTACGGGTAGGTGTCCGAGCGCGAGATCGTGTCGACGAGCAGGGCGTCGCAGAGCACGTTGGACTTGGAGCCCTCGGCGCCCTCGCCGATCTCGATCAGACCGCGGTAGGAGGTCCGGCCGCCGGCCCGGGCCACCGACTTCGAGACGATGTTGGAGGAGGTGTGCGGCGCCATGTGCACCATCTTGGCGCCGGCGTCCTGGTGCTGGCCCTCGCCCGCGAAGGCGATGGACAGGGTCTCGCCCTTGGCGTGCTCGCCCATCAGGTAGACGGCCGGGTACTTCATGGTGACCTTGGAGCCGATGTTGCCGTCGACCCACTCCATGGTCGCGCCCTCGTACGCCACGGCACGCTTGGTGACCAGGTTGTAGACGTTGTTCGACCAGTTCTGGATGGTCGTGTAGCGGCAGCGGGCGCCCTTCTTCACGACGATCTCGACGACCGCGGAGTGCAGCGAGTCCGACTGGTAGATCGGCGCGGTGCAGCCCTCGACGTAGTGGACGTAGGCGTCCTCGTCGACGATGATCAGCGTCCGCTCGAACTGGCCCATGTTCTCGGTGTTGATCCGGAAGTAGGCCTGGAGCGGGATCTCCACGTGCACGCCCTTCGGCACGTAGATGAAGGAGCCGCCGGACCACACCGCCGAGTTCAGCGAGGCGAACTTGTTGTCACCGACCGGGATGACGGTGCCGAAGTACTCCTTGAAGAGCTCCGGGTGCTCCTTCAGCGCCGTGTCGGTGTCCAGGAAGATGACGCCCTGCTCCTCCAGGTCCTCGCGGATCTGGTGGTAGACGACCTCGGACTCGTACTGGGCGGCGACACCGGCGACGAGGCGCTGCTTCTCGGCCTCCGGGATGCCCAGCTTGTCGTAGGTGTTCTTGATGTCCTCGGGCAGGTCCTCCCAGGAAGCGGCCTGCTTCTCGGTGGAGCGCACGAAGTACTTGATGTTGTCGAAGTCGATGCCCGACAGGTCGGAGCCCCAGGTCGGCATGGGCTTCTTGTCGAACAGCTTGAGGCCCTTGAGGCGCAGCTTCAGCATCCAGTCCGGCTCGGACTTCTTCGCGGAGATGTCGCGGACGACCTCCTCCGACAGACCACGCTTCGCGGAAGCGCCGGCGACGTCGGAGTCGGCCCAGCCGTACTCGTACTTACCCAGGCCCTCCAGCTCGGGGTGGGCAGTCTCCGTGGGGAGCGTCATGCGGGGTTCCTCCCGGACGTGCTTGCAGATGCTGTGGACGTGTTCGTGGTGCGCGGTGTGCTGCGGTTCTTCGGAACGAAGGTCGTGCACACCCCGTCGCCATGAGCGATCGTGGCCAGTCGCTGGACATGTGTACCGAGCAGGCGGGAGAAGACCTCGGTCTCCGCCTCGCACAGCTGCGGGAACTGCTCGGCGACATGGGCGACCGGGCAGTGGTGCTGGCAGAGCTGCTCGCCGACCGGTGCGCTGCGCGCCGTAGCAGCGTACCCGTCGGCGGTCAACGCCCTGGCCAGGGCCTCGGTCCGGTGTTCGGGGTCGGCGCCCTCAACGGCCTCGCGGTAGGCGACGGCCTGGGCGGCGAGGCGGGCGCGGGCGAACGCGGCGACCGCGGCGTCGCCCAGCTCTCCGCCGCCGGCCGTCTGCGCGATCCAGCGCAGGGCGTCGGCGGCGAGGCCGTCGTACGCCTGGTCGAAGGCGTCCCGCCCGCAGTCGGTGAGGGCGAAGGCCTTGGCGGGGCGGCCGCGGCCGCGCGAGCCGTAGACCCGCTGCTCGCGGGGCTCGACGACATTGTCGGCGACCAGCGAGTCGAGGTGGCGGCGGACCGCGGCCTGGGTCAGCCGGAGCCGCTGGGCGAGCTCGGCCGCCGTGGACGGACCGTGATCGAGGATCGACCGGGCCACCCGGTTGCGGGTGCTGCGCTGGCCGTCGTCCTCGAAGGGTGCGGCGTGAGCAGGCGTGACGGACCCGGCGGTCTCCTGGACCGCCGCAGCCTTCGCAGCCTCGCTCGCGTATTTCACAACGCCATTGTTGCGTAATTCTCGGCGCAGCGACAACCCACGATCCGGCCGCATCCAGGTGTGCTCGATCACTTAGGGTTACCTAATGCGCCGCTGACCAGGGCGGGGGACGGCTCTGTGGACGGACCGTGAGCACGGGCGTCTTTGTGGACCTGGCAGTCGGGCCCCGGGCCGCGGTTCGTAGACTCTCCGGCATGCGAAGCGAGCCCTCCCCCAGCCGAATTCCCCGGCCCACGCCGGCCGAGGCGCCCGGGGAGGTTCCCGCCGTGGAGGTCCGCGGGCTGGTGAAGCGGTACGGGACGAAGACCGCGGTGGACGGCCTCGACCTGACCGTCCGGCCCGGCACCGTCACCGCGGTCCTCGGACCCAACGGCGCCGGGAAGACCACCACCGTCGAGAGCTGCGAGGGCTACCGCCGCCCCGACGCGGGCACCGTGCGGGTCCTCGGCCTCGACCCGGTCGCGGACGCCGCGGCGCTGCGGCCCCGCATCGGCGTGATGCTCCAGTCCGGCGGCGTCTACCCGGGGGCCCGCGCGGAGGAGATGCTGCACCACACCGCCCGGCTGCACGCCCATCCGCTCGCCGTGGACCCGCTGATCGAACGCCTGGGGCTGGGCAGCTGCGGCCGCACCGCCTACCGGCGGCTCTCCGGCGGCCAGCAGCAGCGCCTCGCCCTCGCCATGGCCGTCGTCGGCCGGCCCGAGCTCGTCTTCCTCGACGAGCCGACCGCCGGACTCGACCCGCAGGCCCGGCGGGCCACCTGGGAGCTGGTCCGCGAGCTGCGGGCCGACGGCGTCACGGTGGTGCTGACCACGCACTTCATGGACGAGGCCGAGCAGCTCTCGGACGACGTCGCGATCATCGACGGCGGCCGGGTCGCCGCCCAGGGCAGCCCCGAGGAGCTGTGCCGGGGCGGCGCGGAGAACACCCTCCGGTTCACCGGCCGGCCCGGGCTGGATCTCGCCGCGCTGCTCAAGGCCCTCCCGGCCGACACCGCCGCCGCCGAGCTGACGCCCGGCACGTACCGCGTCACCGGCAGGATCGACCCGCAGCTGCTGGCCACCGTCACCTCCTGGTGCGCCCAGCACGGCGTGATGCCCGACCGGATCTCGGTCGAGCGCCACACCCTGGAGGACGTCTTCCTGGAGCTGACCGGCAAGGAGCTGCGCGTATGAACCACGGCCGCACCGGCACCCGCCGGGGGTCCGGGGGTTGTCCCCCGGGCGGACACAGCCTGGAGCCGACCGGCAGGGAGCTGCACGTATGACCGCCACCGGCACGTTCACCCCGCGGCCCGGCGCCGCGCCGCTCGGCCGGATGATCGCCGCGCAGACGGCGCTGGAGACCCGGATGCTGCTGCGCAACGGCGAGCAGCTGCTGCTGACCGTGGTGATCCCGACGCTGCTGCTCACCCTGTTCAGCGCGGTCGACATCGTCGACACCGGATCCGGCGAGCGGGTCGACTTCCTGGCCCCGGGCGTCCTGGCCCTCGCGGTGATGTCCACCGCCTTCACCGGGCAGGCCATCGCCACCGGCTTCGAACGCCGCTACGGCGTGCTGAAGCGGCTCGGTGCGTCTCCGTTGCCGCGCTGGGCGCTGATGACCGCGAAGACCGGTTCGGTGCTGGTCACCGAGGCGTTGCAGATCGCGCTGCTGACCGCGGTCGCGTTCGCCCTGGGCTGGTCGCCGCACGGCGGTCCGGTGTCCGTCCTGCTGCTGCTCCTGCTGGGAACGGCGGCCTTCTCCGGCCTCGGTCTGCTCATGGCGGGCACGCTGAAGGCCGAGGCGACCCTGGCGGCGGCGAACCTCGTCTTCATCCTGCTGCTCGTCGCGGGCGGGGTGATCGTGCCGCTGAGCAAGTTCCCGGAGGCGGCGCAGAGCGCGCTCCAGCTGCTGCCGATCTCCGCGCTCTCGGACGGCCTGCGGGACGTGCTCCAGCACGGCGCCGGGGTGCCCTGGGGCGATCTCGGGATTCTCGCGGTCTGGGCGGTGCTGGGGCTCGGCGCGGCGGCCCGCTTCTTCCGCTGGGAGTGAGCCCGCGCCGGTAGCGGACCCGCCCCGCCCGGCCGTCGGCGGTCCCGCGGGCCGCGGCGGGTGGCCGGTTGCCGGTGCGGCCGCGCTCACGCTTCCCGCCGGGCGCACTCCCGTTGGCCCCCCTTGGACGCGGTGCCGATTGCCGCCGGACGCGGTGCCGTGACGGCGGGCGGGTGCGCGCCCGCCGCCGGGGGCCCGCAGCGCCCGGATCCCGTACCGCGGCTCCGGAACCGACCCTCGTGAAATCTTGCACAAGCCCCCGCCTACGATGAGTCCGTGCCGAATTCGTTGAATCCTCTCGAGCAGATCGCCCGCCGCTGGCAGCCCTCAGCGCGCCTGGTGGAGCGGGCCGCGCTGGCCACGGTGGTGCTGGCCGTCGTCATCGTCGTCACCGGCGGCGCGGTGCGGCTGACCCAGTCCGGACTGGGCTGCCCGACCTGGCCGACCTGCACCAAGGACAGCCTGACGCCCACCCATGAGATGGGCATCAACGGCATCATCGAGTTCGGCAACCGGATGCTGACCTATGTGCTCTGCGCCTTCGTCGGCTTCGCGATCATCGCGGCGCGGGCCCGGGCGCCCCGCCGGCGCTCCCTGACCCGGCTGGGCTGGGCGCAGTTCTGGCTGGTGATGGCGAACGGCGTGGTCGGCGGGATCACCGTGCTGACCGGCCTCAACCCGTACATCGTGGCCTCCCACTTCCTGGCCGCCTCCGCGCTCCTCACGGTCGCCGTGGTGATGTGGCTGCGGGCGCGCGAGGGCGACGCGCCGGCCCGTCCGCTGGCGCCGCGGCCGGTGATCGGCCTGTCCTGGCTGACCGTCGGGGTGGCAGGGGCGCTGATCGTCGTCGGCACGGTCGTCACCGGCTCGGGGCCGCACGCGGGCGACGCGAAGAGGGTGCACCGCATCCCGCTGAACTGGGAGCAGGTCACCCAGCTCCATGTCGATCTGGTCTTCCTGCTGCTTGGCCTGACGGTCGCGCTGCTGTTCACCCTGCGCGCGGTGGACGCCGCCGCCCCGGTGCGCCGCCGGGGGCTCGAGCTGCTCATCGTGCTGCTGGCCCAGGGCGGCGTCGGCTTCGTGCAGTACTTCACGCATCTGCCCGAGCTGATCGTCGGCATCCACATGCTCGGCTCGTGCCTGGTGTGGATCGCCGTCCTGCGGGTGCCGCTCGCGATGCGGGAGCGGCCGTGGACCGAGGAGGAGGCCGGCGTGCCGGGCCCGGCCACCGAGGACGCGGCGGTCCCCGCCGGGGTCTGAACCGGCCGCCCCGCGGTCCGGGCGGTCCGCTCCGTGGCGGGCGGTCCGCTCTCGCCACGGCCCGGACGGCCCGCCTGCTCCGGATACGCAGCTGCCCCCTGTCACCGCCGAGGTGACAGGGGGCAGGTCGTTTTCCGGGCCCGTTGGGACGGGTGGCCGGGCACAGGGGGCGACACCGGTCGCGGTCGGCGCACGGTTCCGGTCGGCGCACGGTCCCCCGGTGCGGGACGCGCTCCCGGTGCGGCGCGCGACAGGAGCCGCCGGGTGCCCGTCCCCCGGGGCCGTCGGCCTGATCAGCCGTTGCTGGGGCCGCCGAGCTGGAGGCCCGCCATGCGGGTCCACTCGTACGGGCCGGTGCGGACCTTCGCCGCGAAGTCGCCGTCGAACGACTCGTGCAGGGTGATGCCCGCGCGCTCGGCCGCCTGCTGCGCGACGGCGTGGGTGGGGGCCACCAGGTCGCCCCAGCTGCCGTCCTCGGCGACGAGCACGATGCGGGTGCCCTTCTGGCCGATGTAGGCGAGCTGGCCCTCGACGCTTCCGCCGTGGCTCTTGGCGAAGGCCTTGATCTGCTTCGCGAGTCGTGCCGCGCGGCGCTCCCCCCGTGCGTCGGGGGTGCTGTCGTCGGCCTGCTTGGTGTCTGCCATGCAATAGATGCTACCGACGGGTAGATCACCTGGCGACGTCACGTGCGGGTGGCCTTGACCACGCGCCCGGATCACCCGGCCGAGTGAGGGCGCGCCCCTGCCGGGGAAGCGGCAGGGAAAGACCGCGGCGCCCCGGCCAACAACAAGGCCGGGGCGCCGGAGAGCAGGGCGCGCGAGTGGCTTCAGCGCAGGAACGGGTCCACGGCGATGGCCACGAACAGCAGGGACACATAGGTGATGGACCAGTGGAAGAGGCGCATCTCCTTGAGCTTCGCGCCCGTCACACCCGCCTTGGCGCGCGCCTGGAGGCCGTGCGCCTCCTTGAGCCACCAGCCGCCTGCCACGACGGCCACGAGCGGGTAGAACCAGCCGACGTACCCCAGCGGCCACAGGGTCAGCGAGACGGCGACCATGACCCAGCTGTAGAGCACGATCTGGCGGGCGACCACCGTGTTGGCGGCGATCACCGGGAGCATCGGCACGCCCGCACGCGCGTAGTCGTCCTTGACCTTCATCGACAGCGGCCAGTAGTGCGGCGGCGTCCAGAAGAAGATGACGAGGAAGAGGACGACCGCGGCCCAGGAGACCGAGTTCGTCACGGCCGACCAGCCGATGAAGACCGGCATGCAGCCGGCGATGCCGCCCCACACGATGTTCTGGGCGGTCCGCCGCTTGAGGATCATCGTGTAGACGACGACATAGAACAGCAGTGCGGCGAGTGACAGCGCCGCGGACAGCCAGTTGACCAGGACCCCGAACCACACGGTGGAGATCACGGCGAGCGAGAGGCCGAACACCAGGCCCTCGCGCGGCGACACCATGCCGGTGACCAGCGGACGCTGCGACGTGCGGTCCATCAGCGCGTCGATGTCCCGGTCGATGTACATGTTGAGGGCGTTCGCCCCGCCGGCGGAGAGGTAACCGCCGATGCAGGTGGCGAGCACCAGCCACAGGTCGGGCACGCCCTGCTCGGCGAGGAACATCACCGGAACGGTGGTGATCAGCAGCAGCTCGATGATCCGTGGCTTCGTCAGAGCCACGAACCCCATGACCCTGGCCCTGAGCGGCCGGTGGCCGGGGCTCTGCTCGCGCTCCCCCACAGTCCTTCGGACGTGGCCCGCAGGACGGGATTCGACGGCCGTCACGCACACCCCTGTATAGCGGCTCCAGCGGCTCCGGCCGCGGGCACAGACCAGCAAGCACCGGTCAGTGAGGCCGGTTATGACTTGCGCGTACCACGCCACTCTAGACGTAGGGGGTACGTCGCCCGTCCCGGGGGTGGGTCGTGTCCGCTCCGGGCCGTCCGGGCCCGCTCCGGGTCCCCACGGCCGGGCCGTTCGCCGCCCGGCGCGGCACACCACGCTCCCGACAGGCGGTGCGGAGCCCGGCCCGGCAGTCTGTAACAGTGACCGCCCGGCTGAGTCGGGGCGGCCCCTCGGTACGTATCCGGTAGCGCCGGGCCGCCGGTCCGCGGGCGACGACCAGTCGAAATATGGCGCGTCCCCGCGAGGATAGGCTTGGCAGCGCCCGGTGCAGAACGTCACCGGCTTCGACATGTGGAGAGGAGCCCTGACTCAGGGTGAGCACCAAGCCGACCACCACAGACCTCGAGTGGACCGAACTGGACCAGCGGGCCGTCGATACCGTCCGCGTCCTGGCCATGGACGCCGTGCAGAAGGTCGGTAACGGCCACCCGGGCACGGCCATGAGCCTGGCTCCCGCCGCGTACCTGCTCTTCCAGAAGCTGATGCGGCACGACCCGGCGGACGCCGGGTGGACGGGCCGCGACCGCTTCGTCCTCTCCCCCGGCCACACCAGCCTGACGCTCTACATCCAGCTCTTCATGGCCGGGTACGGCCTGGAGCTGGACGACCTGAAGGCGTTCCGCACCTGGGACAGCCGCACCCCGGGCCACCCGGAGCACGGCCACACCACCGGCGTCGAGACCACCACCGGCCCGCTGGGCCAGGGCATCGCCAACGCGGTGGGCATGGCGATGGCCGCCCGTTACGAGCGCGGTCTCTTCGACCCGGACGCCGCCCCGCAGGCCTCTCCGTTCGACCACACCATCTGGACGATCGTCTCCGACGGCGACCTGGAGGAGGGTGTCTCCGCGGAGGCGAGCTCGCTGGCGGGCCACCAGAAGCTGGGCAACATCGTCGCGCTCTACGACGACAACCACATCTCGATCGAGGGCGACACCGCGACCGCTCTCTCCGAGGACGTGCTGCAGCGCTACGAGGCGTACGGCTGGCACGTGCAGCGCATCGAGCAGGCCCCGAACGGCGACTTCGACGTCCAGGAGCTGTACCGGGCGCTCAAGGCGGCGCAGGCCGAGACCGAGCGCCCCTCGATCATCGCGGCCCGCACGATCATCGCCTGGCCTGCCCCGAACGCGCAGAACACCGAGGCCTCCCACGGCTCGGCGCTGGGCGCCGCAGAGGTCGCCGCAACCAAGGAGGTGCTCGGCTTCGACCCGGAGCGCGACTTCCAGGTCGACGACGACGTCTTCGCCCACGTCCGGCAGGCGCAGGACCGCGGCCGTGAGGCGCGTGCCGCCTGGGACAAGAAGTTCCAGGAGTGGCGCACCGCCGACGCGCAGCGCGCCGCCGAGTTCGACCGCATCGCCGCGGGCGAGCTGCCCGAGGGCTGGGAGCAGAAGCTGCCGGTCTTCGAGGCCGGCAAGGACGTCGCCACCCGCAAGGCCTCGGGCGAGGTGCTCAAGGCGCTGGGCGGCGTGCTCCCCGAGCTGTGGGGCGGCTCCGCCGACCTCGCCGGGTCGAACAACACCACGATCGACGCGTCGTCCTCGTTCCTGCCCGCGGACAACCCGCTGCCCGAGGCGAGCCCGTACGGCCGCACGGTCCACTTCGGCATCCGCGAGCACGCCATGGGCTCGGCCATGAACGGCATCGCGCTGCACGGCAACACCCGGATCTACGGCGGCACCTTCCTGGTGTTCTCCGACTACATGCGCCCGGCGGTGCGGCTGGCCGCGCTGATGCAGCTGCCGGTCACCTACGTCTGGACGCACGACTCGATCGGCCTCGGCGAGGACGGCCCGACCCACCAGCCGGTCGAGCACCTGGCCGCGCTGCGCGCCATCCCGGGCCTGAACATGGTCCGGCCCGCGGACGCCAACGAGACCTCGATCGCCTGGCGCGAGATCATGCGCCGGCACACCGCGAAGCCGGCCCCGCACGGTCTGGCCCTCACCCGGCAGAACGTGCCGACGTACGAGGCCAACGAGGACGCCGCGAAGGGCGGTTACGTCCTGTTCGAGGCCGAGGGCGGGCAGCCGCAGGTCATCCTGATCGCCACCGGTTCCGAGGTGCAGCTGGCGGTCGAGGCGCGCGAGAGGCTCCAGGCCACCGGGGTTCCCACCCGGGTCGTCTCGATGCCGTCCGTCGAGTGGTTCGAGGAGCAGGACCGCGGGTACCGCGAGAGCGTGCTCCCGCCGTCCGTGACGGCCCGGGTCGCGGTGGAGGCCGGCATCGGCCTCACCTGGCACCGGTACGTCGGCGAGGCCGGCCGGATCGTGTCGCTGGAGCACTTCGGTGCGAGCGCCGACTACAAGGTGCTGTTCCGCGAGTTCGGCATCACCGCCGACGCCGTCGAGACCGCCGCGCGGGAATCTCTCGCCGCCGCCGGCCGCTGACGCCCCTAGACGACTAGTAGGAGATGCAACTCTCATGGCAGACGCACTCAAGCGCCTCTCCGACGAAGGCGTGGCGATCTGGCTGGACGACCTGTCCCGCCGGCGCATCACGTCCGGCCACCTCGCCGAGCTGATCGACCAGCAGCACGTGGTGGGTGTCACCACCAACCCGTCGATCTTCCAGAAGGCGATCTCCGGCGGCGACGGCTACGAGCAGCAGCTCGCCGACCTCGCCGCCCGCCGGGTGACCGTCGAGGAGGCCGTCCGCATGATCACGACGGCGGACGTCCGGGACGCCGCCGACGTGCTGCGCCCGGTCTTCGACGCGACCGACGGCCGGGACGGCCGGGTCTCCATCGAGGTGGACCCGCGTCTGGCGCACAACACCCGGGCCACGGTCGCCGAGGCCAAGCAGCTCGCCTGGCTGGTCGACCGCCCGAACACCTTCATCAAGATCCCGGCCACGCAGGCGGGGCTCCCGGCGATCACCGAGGTGATCGGCAAGGGCATCAGCGTCAACGTCACGCTGATCTTCTCCCTGGAGCGCTACCGCGCGGTCATGGACGCCTACCTCTCCGGTCTGGAGAAGGCCAAGGCGGCCGGCCTGGACCTGTCGGAGATCGAGTCGGTGGCGTCGTTCTTCGTGTCCCGGGTGGACACCGAGATCGACAAGCGGCTGGACGCCCTGGGCACCCCCGAGGCCAAGGCGCTGCGCGGCAAGGCCGCTCTCGCCAACGCCCGGCTCGCGTACCAGGCGTACGAGGAGGTCTTCGGCTCGGACCGCTGGGCGGCCCTGGAGAAGGCCGGCGCCAACCGGCAGCGCCCGCTCTGGGCCTCCACCGGCGTCAAGGACCCCGCGTACAAGGACACCCTGTACGTCGACGAGCTGGTCGCGCCGGGCACGGTGAACACCATGCCGGAGGCCACCCTCGAGGCGGTCGCCGAGCACGGCGAGATCCGTGGCGACACGGTGCGCGGCGGCTACGAGCAGGCCCGCGCCGACCTCGACGCGCTGGCCGGCGTCGGCATCTCGTACGACGAGGTCGTGCAGCTCCTCGAGGACGAGGGCGTCGACAAGTTCGAGGTGTCCTGGAACGACCTGCTCAAGTCCACCGAGGCGGAGCTGAAGCGCCTCGCCCCTCCGGAGGCGTGAGTTGACCTCTTCGTCCGCAGGCGGCGTCAATCCGCTGCGTGACCCTCGGGACCGACGGCTGCCGCGCATCGCGGGGCCGTCGGGCCTGGTCATCTTCGGCGTCACGGGCGACCTGTCCCGCAAGAAGCTGATGCCGGCCGTCTACGACCTGGCCAACCGGGGGCTGCTGCCGCCGGGCTTCTCGCTGGTCGGGTTCGCCCGCCGGGACTGGGCGCACGAGGACTTCGCGCAGGTCGTGCACGACGCGGTGAAGGAGCACGCGCGGACGCCGTTCCGCGAGGAGGTCTGGCAGCAGCTGGCCGAGGGCTTCCGTTTCGTGCCCGGCGAGTTCTCCGACGACGACGCGTTCGCCACGCTGAAGACGACCATAGAGGACCTGGACAAGGCACGCGGTACCGGCGGCAACTTCGCCTTCTACCTGTCGGTCCCGCCGAAGTTCTTCCCCACCGTGGTCGAGCAGCTGAAGAAGCACGGGCTGTCGGAGGGGGCCGGTGACTCATGGCGGCGCGCCGTCATCGAGAAGCCGTTCGGGCACGACCTGCGCAGTGCCCAGGAGCTCAACAACATCGTCCACCAGGTGTTCCGGCCGTCCGACGTCTTCCGGATCGACCACTACCTGGGCAAGGAGACGGTCCAGAACATCATGGCGCTGCGCTTCGCCAACACGATGTTCGAGCCGCTCTGGAACCGCAGCTACGTGGACCATGTGCAGATCACGATGGCGGAGGACATCGGGATCGGCGGCCGGGCCGGCTACTACGACGGCATCGGCGCCGCCCGCGACGTCATCCAGAACCACCTGCTGCAACTGCTGGCGCTGACCGCGATGGAGGAGCCGTCCTCCTTCGACGCCAAGGCGCTGGTGACCGAGAAGCTGAAGGTCCTGCGCGGCGTCAAGCTGCCCCGGGAGCTGGGCAAGCACACCGTGCGCGGCCAGTACACCCGCGGCTGGCAGGGCGGTGTGGAGGTGCCCGGCTACCTCGAGGAGGACGGCATTCCGCCGGACTCGCGCACCGACACCTACGCCGCGATCAAGCTGGAGATCGACAACCGCCGCTGGGCGGGCGTCCCCTTCTACCTGCGCACGGGCAAACGGCTCGGACGGCGGGTCACCGAGATCGCGGTGGTCTTCCAGCGCGCCCCGCACTCCCCGTTCGACACCACCGACACCCAGGAGCTGGGCCAGAACGCCCTGGTCATCCGGGTGCAGCCGGACGAGGGCGTGACCATCCGGTTCGGGTCGAAGGTGCCCGGTACCCAGATGGAGATCCGGGACGTGACGATGGACTTCGCGTACGGCGAGTCCTTCACCGAGTCCAGCCCCGAGGCGTACGAGCGGCTGCTGCTCGACGTGCTGCTGGGCGACGCCAACCTCTTCCCCCGCCACCAGGAGGTGGAGGAGTCCTGGCGCATCCTCGACCCGATCGAGGCGTACTGGGACAAGCACGGGAAGCCCGAGCAGTACACCTCGGGCACCTGGGGACCGAAGGCCGCGGACGAGATGCTCGCACGAGACGGACGGAGCTGGCGCCGGCCATGAGGACCGAACTCACCGACACCACGTCCAGCCAGATCAACAACGCGCTGGTCACGGCCCGCCGGGCGACCGGCACCCCGGCCGTCGGCATGGTGCTCACCCTGGTGATCGTCACCGACGAGGGCAACCACTACGACGCGCTGCGGGCGGCGAGCACGGCCTCCAAGGAGCACCCGTCCCGGATCCTGGTGGTCATCAAGCGGCCGGGGCGCTCGCCCCGGGACCGCAAGATGGCCCGGCTGGACGCCGAGGTCCGGGTCGGCGGCGAGACCGGCATCGGGGAGACCGTGCTGCTCCGGCTGCACGGTGAACTCGCCAACCACGCCCACTCCGTGGTCCTGCCGCTGCTGCTGCCGGACGCCCCGGTGGTCGTGTGGTGGCCGGAGGAGGGTCCGGAGGACCCGGCCGGGGACCCGATCGGGCAGCTCGCGGCGCGGCGGGTCACCGACGCCGCGGCCACCGAGGACCCGGTCGCGACGCTGGAGCAGCGCGCCAAGGCGTACGCCCCCGGCGACACCGACCTGGCGTGGACCCGGATCACCGGCTGGCGCAGCGTGCTCGCGGCCGCGCTGGACCAGCGGCACTCGGCGATCAAGTCCGCCGTGGTCGAGGGCGAGGCGTACAACCCGAGCAGTGAACTGCTCGCGCTGTGGCTCGCCGACCGGCTCGGCATACCGGTGGACCGCAAGATCTCCGACGGGCCGGGGCTGACCGCGGTCCGCCTGGAGACGGCCGACGGCACGATCTGCCTGGACCGGGCCAATGGTTCGCTGGCCGAGCTGGCCATGCCCGGTCAGCCGGACCGGCATGTGGCGCTGAAGCGGCGGGAGGTCAGCGAGCTGATCGCCGAGGAGCTGCGCCGGCTCGACCCGGACGAGAGCTACGCGGCCACCGTCAAGTTCGGGGCGACCAAACAGGGCAAGAGTGTCATCGCCGCCGGTCAGACCGGTGCCGCTCCCGCCGGGCCCGGATCGGACGACGGTACCGGGGCGCACGCGGAGCAGAAGGCGCCGGCCGCCCCGGCGAAGCGGACCGCGGCGAGGAAGGCGGGCAAGTGAACGCTCCGCAGATCGTCGTCCACCGGGACAAGGAGCTGATGGCGCAGGCCGCGGCGGCCCGGCTGCTCACCCGGATCGTGGACGCCCAGGCCGCCCGTGGCTCGGCGTCGGTGGTGCTCACCGGCGGGCGCAACGGCAACGGCCTGCTGGCCGCGCTCGCCGCGTCCCCGGCCCGGGACGCGGTGGACTGGTCGCGGCTGGACCTGTGGTGGGGCGACGAGCGCTTCCTGCCCGCGGGGCACCCGGACCGGAACGACACCCAGGCCCGGGAGGCGCTGCTGGACGCGGTGCCGGTGGCTCCGGAGCGGGTGCACTCGATGCCCGCCTCGGACGGTCCGCACGGCGACCACGTGGAGGCGGCGGCGGAGGCGTACGCGGCCGAACTCGCGGGCGCGGCGCGCCCGGAGAACCACGCGTCGGTGCCGTCGTTCGACGTGCTGCTGCTGGGGGTCGGTCCGGACACCCATGTGGCGTCGCTCTTCCCGGAGATGCCGGGCGTCCGGGAGACCGAGCGCACGGTCGTCGGGGTGCGGGGTGCGCCCAAGCCGCCGCCGACCCGGATCTCGCTGACGCTCCCCGCCATCCGCGCGGCCCGCGAGGTGTGGCTGCTCGCCGCCGGTGAGGACAAGGCGGGGGCCGCGGCCATCGCGCTGTCGGGCGCCGGTGAGGTGCAGGCTCCCGCCGCGGGGGCGCGCGGACGGAGCCGCACCCTGTGGCTGCTCGACGCGGCCGCGGCGGCGAACCTGCCGCGCGGGCTGTATCCGCCGGCCTCACCCTGACGGTCCTGCATCCGGGCCCCGGTGCCGTGTTCCCGACGCGGCACCGGGGCCCTGCTCCTTCCGAAAACCGGACCGTCCGGCTCCGGTGGTGTTGCGGCAGCATTGCAGCACTGTGAAGCCCCGTGAATCCCGAGGTCACGGGGCTTTTTCGGGTCACGAACCCTGGACACTGGCGTTCCCCGTACGACAGGCTGTGCGACCACTGCCCGCCGTAACCCTGGGGTGCCGATGACTCTGCCCGCCCGTTCGATACGCCGCCGGTCCGTCCTGTTGCCGATGGCCGCCTGCAGCGCTCTGCTCCTGACCGGATGCGGCTCCGGGGGCTCCGGCGGCACCACGGTGAAGGGGGTGCATCTGGCCAAGGCCGGGCAGCTGACGACCTGTACCCACCTGCCGTACCCGCCGTTCCAGTTCGAGAAGGGCGGCAAGGTCGTCGGCTTCGATGTGGCCATGATCGACCTGGTCGCCGAGGAACTCGGCGTGAAGCAGGTCGTGGTGGACAAGTCGTTCGAGACCATCAAGACCGGCGCCGACCTCAACGCGAACACCTGCGACGTCGCCGCCGCGGGCATGACGATCACGGATGAGCGGAAGCAGAACCTCGACTTCTCCGCCCCCTACTTCGACGCGACGCAGGCGCTGCTGGCCCGCAAGGGGCTCAAGGTGGACTCGTTGAAGGACGTGACGTCGAAGAAGCTGAAGCTGGGGTCGCAGTCCTCGACGACCGGGGAGGACTTCGCCCGCAAGGCGGGGGCCGACTCGCGGTCCTTCGAGTCCTCCGACGCCGAGCTGAACGGGCTGCGCACCGGCCAGGTCGATGTGATCATCCAGGACTTCCCGGTGGTGCAGAGCTGGCTGAAGGACTCCCGCACCGCGGCGAAGTTCGAGCTCGTGGGCAATCTGGACACCGGTGAGCAGTACGGCTTCGCGGTGAAGAAGGGCGGCAACCCTCAGCTGCTGAAGAAGATCGACGCCGCGATCGCGAAGGCCCGTAAGGACGGCACGTACCGGAAGCTCCACGAGAAGTGGATCGGCCCGCTGCCGGAGGACGCCCGGTGAGCACCGCCCTGACACCACGCCGCAGGCAGCGGCTGGCCCGCGGCGCGCAGTACGCGGTGTTCGGCGTCGCGGTGCTGCTGCTCGCGGCGTTCGCGGACTGGGAGCGGCTCCGGGAGCAGTTCCTCGACGTGTCCGTGGCGCGACAGCTGTTCCCCGATCTGATCACGGTCGCGCTGTTCAACACCGTCGTCTACACCCTCTCCGGCTTCGCCGTGGGGCTGGTGCTGGGGCTGGTCGTCGCACTGATGCGGCTGTCCTCGGTGGGCCCGTACCGCTGGCTGGCGATGGCGTACATCGAGTTCTTCCGCGGGCTGCCCGCCCTGCTGATCTTCATCTTCGTCGGGGTCGGGGTGCCACTGGCCTTCCCCGGTCTGGTCTTCCCCGGCGGCACCTACGGGCAGGTGGCGTGCGCCCTGGGGCTGGTGTCGGCCGCGTACATGGCGGAGACCATCCGGGCCGGGATCCAGGCCGTGCCGCGCGGCCAGCTCGAAGCGGCGCGGACGCTCGGCATGTCGCATGCGACGGCGATGCGGTCGATCGTGATTCCGCAGGCGTTCCGCATCATCGTGCCGCCGCTGACCAACGAGCTGGTGCTGCTCTTCAAGGACTCCTCGCTGGTGCTGTTCCTCGGGGTCACCCTGGAGCAGCGCGAACTCACCAAGTTCGGGCGGGACCTGGCGAGCCAGGAGGCCAACACCACGCCCATCTTCGTCGCGGGGCTGTGCTACCTGCTCGTGACGATCCCCCTCGGCCTGCTGGTGCGGCGGCTGGAGTCCCGGCATGCGAAGGCGCGGTGAGAACGGTATGAGCACGGAAACGACGCGGCCGGCGGCGATCGAGATCCAGGGGCTGCACAAGTCCTTCGGCGAGCTGGAGGTACTGCGCGGCATCGACTTCCGGATCGGGTACGGCGAGGTGGTGTGCGTCATCGGGCCGTCGGGGTCCGGGAAGTCCACGCTGCTGCGCTGCGCGAATCTGCTGGAGCAGCCGACCGCCGGGAAGGTGCTGGTCGGCGGGGTCGACATCACCGATCCGGAGGTGGACATCGACCGGGTGCGCCGCCGGGTCGGGATGGTCTTCCAGTCGTTCAATCTCTTCCCGCACCTGTCCGTCCTGGAGAACCTCACCATCGCGCAGCGGCGGGTGCTGGGCCGGGGCAGGGAGGAGGCCGCGGAGGTCGCGCGGGAGAACCTCGCGAAGGTCGGGCTGACCGACAAGGAGGACAGCTACCCGGGGCGGCTGTCGGGCGGCCAGCAGCAGCGGGTGGCCATCGCCCGGGCGCTGTCGATGGGCCCGGAGCTGATGCTCTTCGACGAGCCGACCAGCGCGCTCGACCCCGAACTGGTCGGCGATGTGCTGGCGGTGATGCGCACCCTGGCCGACGAGGGCATGACGATGATGGTCGTCACCCACGAGATGGGCTTCGCCCGCGAGGTCGCCGACCGGGTGGTCTTCATGGACGACGGGAACGTGGTGGAGGAAGGTGGCCCGGACGAGGTTCTGGTCCGTCCGGGCCACCAGCGGACCCGGGCCTTCCTGGCCCGGGTCACCGAACCTCAGCGGCCGCGCAGCGAGCGGTAGCGGGCGGCCAGGGCGGCGGTGGAGCTGTCGAGGTCCGCGCCGCCGGTGCCCTCGGTGAGGACCGGCTCGATCCGCTTGGCCAGGGCCTTGCCCAGTTCCACGCCCCACTGGTCGAAGGAGTTGATGTTCCAGACCGCGCCCTGGACGAACACCTTGTGCTCGTACAGCGCGATGAGCTGGCCCAGCACTGAGGGGCTGAGCTCGGTGGCGAGGATCGTGGTGGTGGGACGGTTGCCGTGGAAGGTGCGGTGCGGCACCTGCTCCGGCGCCACGCCCTCCGCCACGACCTCCTCGGCCGTCTTCCCGAAGGCCAGCGCCTGCCCCTGGGCGAACAGGTTGGCCATCAGCAGATCGTGCTGGGCGGCCAGTTCCGGACCCAGCTCCTCGACGGGCCGCACGAAGCCGATGAGGTCGGCCGGGACGAGCTTGGTGCCCTGGTGCAGCAGCTGGTAGTACGCGTGCTGGCCGTTGGTGCCGGGGGTGCCCCAGACGATCGGCCCGGTCTGCACCCGCACCGGGCGGCCCTCGCGGTCCACCGACTTGCCGTTGGACTCCATGTCCAGCTGCTGGAGGTAGGCGGTGAACTGGGCGAGGTAGTGGCTGTACGGCAGCACGGCGTGCGACTGGGCGTCGTGGAAGTCGTCGTACCAGATGCCCAGCAGGCCGAGCAGCAGCGGGGCGTTGGCCTCCGGCGGCGCGGTGCGGAAGTGCTCGTCGACGAGGTGGAAGCCGTCCAGCATCTCGCGGAAGCGGGCCGGGCCGATGGCGATCATCAGGGAGAGGCCGATCGCCGAGTCGAAGGAGTAGCGGCCGCCGACCCAGTCCCAGAACTCGAACATGTTCTCGGTGTCGATGCCGAACTTCGCCACCTCCTCCCCGTTCGTGGAGAGCGCCACGAAGTGGAACGGCACCGCGGCCTCGTCCCCGCCGAGCCCGTCCAGCAGCCAGCTCCGGGCGGACCGGGCGTTGGTGACCGTCTCGATGGTGGTGAACGTCTTCGAGGCGACGATGAACAGCGTCTCGGCCGGGTCCAGGTCCCGGATCGCCTCGTGCAGGTCGGCGCCGTCCACATTGGAGACGAAACGGAACGTCATCGAGCGGTCGGTGTACGCGCGCAGCGCCTCGTACGCCATGGCCGGGCCGAGGTCCGAGCCGCCGATGCCGATGTTGACGACGTTCCGGATCCGCCGGCCGGTGGAGCCGACCCACTTGCCCGAACGGACCGAGTCGGCGAAGCCCGCCATCCTGTCGAGCACGGCGTGCACCCTGGGGACGACGTTCTCGCCGTCCACCGTGATCACCGCGTCCCGCGGGGCGCGCAGCGCGGTGTGCAGCACGGCGCGGCCCTCGGTGACATTGATCTTCTCACCGCGGAACATCGCGTCCCGCAGCTCCGCCACGCCGGTCGCCGCCGCCAGTTCCCGCAGCAGCCGGAGGGTCTGGTCGGTGACCAGGTGCTTGGAGTAGTCCAGGTGCAGATCACCCACCTGGAGGGAGTACCGCTCGCCGCGGTCGGGGTCACCCGCGAACAGCTCGCGCAGCTGCACCTCCCCGAGCTGCTCCCGGTGCTTGCCCAACGCGACCCACTCCGGCAACCGGTCGAGCCCGGTACGGCCTTCTGCGTTCATCTGCGCCTTCACCACTTCTCTCGTACCTGCCCCGCTGCGGGTCCCAACTTAATTGATCAGGCCCGGGTCCGAGGTGTCCCCCGGCTGTCCTCACGGCCAAGTGCGGGTATCAGCGCGGCGACACCGCCCAGGAACAGGCCGGCGGCCAGCAGCATGGGCGTGTTGAGCCCCCAGGCACCGGCGACCGCTCCGCCGAGGACCGCGCCGGCCGGGGCGCCCGCGACCGACGCGGTACGGAACGCCGCGCCGACCCGGCCGAGCAGCTCGGGCGGCGTGCTCTGCTGCATCATCGTCACCTCGGTGACATTCCAGACCATCCCGACGAAGCCGAAGATCCCCAGGGCGACGGTGGCGGCCGGGAGGCCGGGCAGGGTGCCCAGCGCCAGCAGACAGCCGGTCTGCACGAGTCCGCCGGCCAGCAGGACCCGGGTCCGCCCCAGCCGTTCGGTGATCCGGGACGCCAGCAGCCCGCCGGCGACGGTTCCGACGCCGTACACCGTGATCACCAGGGCGTATCCGGTGTCCCCGGCGCCCAGCCGGCCCTTCACCAGCAGCACCAGGGTGCCGATGAGCGCGCCGATGGCGACATTGCACACCGCGGTGGACAGGCACAGGGCCCGCAGCACCGGATGCCGCCACAGGGCCCGCAGCCCGTCGGCGATGTCCCGCCGGAGCGTCGCCCCCGGCGGCCGCGGGTCCCGCTCCGGCGCCGCGGTCCGCACGGACGCCACCAGCACTGCGGCGAGCAGGTAACTGACCGCGTCCACGGCGTACGGCGCGGCCAGGCCCACCCCCAGCAGCACCGGCACCAGCGGAGCGCCCACGAACCGGTGCGCGGCCTCCTGCCCGGTCATCAGGCGGGCGTTCGCCCTGCCCAGCGCCGCCCGCGGCACCACGGACGGCAGCAGGGCGGTCGCCGCGTTGTCGAAGAGGGTCTGGAGTGTGGTGAGGGCGAAGGCGAGGAGGATCAGCAGGGCGATGCTCGCGTGGCCGGTCGCGACCAGGACGGCGAAGGCCGCCATGAGCAGGGCACGCACCGTGTCCACCGCCCACATGGCCCGGCGCTGGTCCACCCGGTCCGCGACGGCACCGCCGAGCAGCCCGAAGAGCAGCCAGGGCGCGAGTCCGGCGGCGGTGACCAGGGAGATGAGCAGCGGTGAGTCGGTGAGGCCGTAGGCCAGCAGGGGCAGCGCCGCACCGCGCAGCGCGTCCCCGAACCGGGAGACCACGGCCGCGGTCCACAGCCGTCCGAACCCGCCCCGCCAGGCGGGCACCACGGATTCCGGTACGGACGGCGCCCCCTCGCCCGGCGCGGCGGCCGGCACCTGCCCGGGGCCGGCGGCCGCCCTCGTCCCACCCGCCACTTGTGTGGTGCCCGCCCCTTGCGCCTCGTGTGCCCCTTCAGGCTCGGAGGCCACGGTCCGTTCCGGCACTCCCGACTCGAGCAGCCCTCCTGGGCGAGCCCCCGTCCCCGGTAAGAGCTCCGCCCGCGGTTCTGCTCGCCGCTGCGATGCGGCCGGGTGCGCTTCCGCCGGGTGCCCGTCCCCCGCTTCGCCTCCACCCGTGCCACCGACACCTGCACCGGCCACCGCCATGATTCACCCCTCCGCACCGTTCCCTGGAGTTCGTCACCCTAGGGACAGCCACTGACAATGCCTCCGGGCCAACTGCCCCACCCGGAACGCCGACGGCCCGGTGCACCGGGGATGTACCGGTGAACCGGGCCGCTGGTACGGCTGACGGGGCGCGGGAGGCGCCCGGGTGAGCTCGGGGACGACGTCCGGAGGACCTAGATCTCGCCGCGGAGCTTGGCGAGCGCCTCGGCGAGAATCGCCTCGCCGTCGGCGTCACTGCGCCGCTCCCGGACGTACGCGAGGTGGGTCTTGTACGGCTCGGTGCGCGGCGGGTCCGGCGGACTCTCCCGGTCCTTCCCGGCGGGGAAACCACAGCGGGGGCAGTCCCAGGTCTCGGGAACCTGCGCGTCGCTGGCGAAGCTCGGCTGTGTCTCGTGCCCGTTGGAGCACCAGAAGGAGATGCGGAGGCGCGGTGCGGATTCGCCCCGCTCTGCCTCCCCCATCGGCCCCGCTCCGACCCGACTTCCACGGATCGCGTTGCCACTTGCCACGGTCGTAACTCCCTGCGTCATGGTGCCGCGAAGCATTGATAGGCAGCTCCGCTGCCGGGGCGCTCCAGTCTACGTAAGGCCCAACGCGCGTCCAGTGGCAGGAGTTACCTACCGCTCCTCGAGGACGCAAGCCCTCATGATATGCCGCAGGGACGACGGTGTGTCAGGAGTCGAGCTTCACCAGCACGCCAAGGGCCACAATGCACGCGAACCACAGCAGACCGACCACGATCGTGATCCGGTCCAGGTTCCGCTCGGCGACCGACGAGCCGCCGACGGAGGACTGCATGCCTCCGCCGAACATGTCGGACAGACCGCCGCCCTTCCCCTTGTGCATCAGCACCAGCAGCATCATCAGCAGGCTGAAGACGATCAGGGCGATCGAGAACCCCATAACCACGGCTGGACCAACTCTCTCGGACGGTGACGGACGCTGCTCTTGATCGAACGATCGGGTCTTGACCGAACAATCGGGGGCCGGGCAGCTGCAGCGCGCTGCCTCGACCCCCGACAGGGTACTTCGGAGTACCGCCTTCGGCCTACTTACTGGTCGCGGAAGCGGACGATCTTGACGAACTCGTCGACATCCAGCGCGGCGCCGCCGATCAGGGCGCCGTCCACGTCGGGCTGCGCCATGATCGCGGCGACATTGCCCGACTTCACGGACCCGCCGTACTGGATGCGGACCGTGTCGGCCAGCTCCTGGGTGTACAGCTCGGCCAGCCGGCCGCGGATCGCCCCGCAGACCTCCTGGGCGTCCTCGGGCGTGGCCACCTCGCCGGTGCCGATGGCCCACACCGGCTCGTAGGCGATCACGATGGTCGCGGCCTGCTCCGCCGGGACGCCCTCCAGGGCCCCGTCGACCTGGGCGAGGGTGTGCGCGACCTGGTTGCCCGCCTTGCGGACGTCCAGGCCCTCACCGACGCAGAGGATGGGGGTGAGGTCGTGCCGGAACGCGGCCTTGACCTTGGCGTTCACCAGGGGCTCGTCCTCCTGGTGGTACTGCCGTCGCTCGGAGTGACCGATCGCCACGTAGCTGCACTTGAGCTTGGCCAGCATGCCACCGGAGATCTCACCGGTGTAGGCGCCCTCGTCGTGCGCCGAGAGGTCCTGGGCGCCGTACTTGATCTTGAGCTTGTCGCCGTCGACCAGGGTCTGCACCGAGCGCAGGTCGGTGAAGGGCGGCAGGACGGCGACCTCGACGTCCTCGTAGTCCTTGTCGGTCAGGGCGAAGGCGAGCTTCTGGACATGGGCGATGGCCTCGAGGTGGTTGAGGTTCATCTTCCAGTTGCCCGCCATGAGCGGGGTGCGGCTGGTCATGTCCGTCCTTTCTGGTTCTCGTCCCCGCCCGCGCGGCGCGCGGACGGGAGTCGTATCGGTGCGCGGCCCGGAGGCCGCGGGGGCGTGCGCGCCCCGGCGGTCAGTCCTCGAGCGCCGCGAGACCGGGGAGCGTCTTGCCTTCGAGGTACTCCAGGCTCGCTCCGCCGCCGGTCGAGATGTGACCGAATGCCTTCTCGTCGAAGCCCAGGGTGCGCACGGCCGCGGCCGAGTCGCCACCGCCGACGACAGTGAAGGCCGGGCTGTCGACCAGGGCCTGGGCGACCGCGGCGGTGCCCTCGGCGAAGTCGGGGTGCTCGAAGACACCCATCGGGCCGTTCCAGAAGACGGTGGCCGAGTCGGCGAGCCTCGCGGCGTACAGCTCGCGGGTGCGCGGCCCGATGTCCAGGCCCTCCTGGTCGGCCGGGATGGCGTCGGCGGCGACGACCGTGGGGTTGGCCGGGGCCTTGGTCTTCAGGTCCGGGAACTCGGGCGAGACCAGGACGTCGACCGGGAGCACGAACTCCACTCCCTTGGCCGCGGCGCGCTCCAGGTACTCCCGGACCGCCGGGATCTGGTCCTCCTGGAGGAGCGAGATGCCGACCTCGTGGCCCTGGGCCTTGAGGAAGGTGTACGCCATGCCGCCGCCGATGAGGATGCGGTCGGCCTTCTCCAGCAGGTGGTCGATGACGCCGAGCTTGTCCGAGACCTTGGCGCCGCCGAGCACCACGGCGTACGGGCGCTCGACGTCCTCGGTGAGCCGCTTGAGCACGTCCACCTCGGCGGCGATCAGGTACCCCGCGGCGTGCGGGAGCCGGGCCGGGAGGTCGTAGACCGAGGCGTGCTTGCGGTGCACCGCGCCGAAGCCGTCGCCGACGTACAGGTCGGCCAGCTCCGCGAGGCTGTCGGCGAACGCGCCGCGCTCGGCGTCGTCCTTGCTGGTCTCCCCGGTGTTGAAGCGCAGGTTCTCCAGCAGCGCGACCTGGCCGTCGGCCAGCGCGGCGACGGTGGCCCGGGCGGACTCACCGACGGTGTCGGTCGCGAACGCCACGCCCCTGCCGAGGAGTTCGGCCAGCCGCTTGGCGGCCGGGGCGAGGGAGAACTGCGGGTCCGGGGCGCCCTTGGGACGTCCCAGGTGGGAGGCGACCACCACCTTGGCGCCGGCCTCGGCGAGCTTGGCGACGGTCGGCACGACGGCGCGGATCCGGCCGTCGTCGGTGATGGTGGTGCCGTCGAGCGGCACATTCAGGTCGGCGCGGACGAATACGCGCTTGCCCGCCACACCGCCGTCGATGAGGTCGTCGATCGTCTTCATGTTTCCTGGACTCCTTGGGTGCCGAGACAAGCGGCAGGGCCCGTGCGGCGCGCTGTGCGCTGCGCGAGCCCTGCCACTCACATCGAGGTGTCGTAAGGCCGCTGGGGTCAGAGCCGCCCGCCGACGAAGGTGGTCAGGTCCACCAGGCGGTTGGAGTAGCCCCACTCGTTGTCATACCAGCCGACGACCTTCACCTGCTTGCCCTGGGCCATGGTGAGGCCGGCGTCGAAGGTGCAGGAGGCCGGCCAGTTCACGATGTCGGAGGAGACGATCGGGTCCTCGGTGTACTCCAGGATGCCCTTGAGCTGGCCCTCGGCGGCCTTCTGGAAGGCCGAGTTGATCTCGTCCTTGGTGACCTCGCGGTCGAGCTCGATGACGAGGTCGGTGACCGAACCGGTGGGGACCGGGACGCGCATGGCGATGCCGTCCAGCTTGCCCTTGAGCTGCGGGAGCACCAGAGCGGTGGCCTTCGCGGCGCCGGTGGAGGTGGGGATGATGTTCTCCGCGGCGGCGCGGGCGCGGCGCAGGTCGGAGTGCGGGAAGTCGAGGATCCGCTGGTCGTTGGTGTACGCGTGGACCGTCGTCATCATGCCCTTGACGATGCCGAAGCTCTCGTCGAGGACCTTGGCCATCGGCGCCACACAGTTGGTGGTGCAGGAGGCGTTGGAGATGACGTGGTGGCTGGCCGCGTCGTACTTGTCCTGGTTGACGCCCATCACGATGGTGATGTCCTCGTTCTTGGCCGGGGCCGAGATGAGGACCTTCTTCGCGCCGGCGGCCAGGTGCTTGGCCGCGTCGTCACGCTTGGTGAAGATGCCGGTGGACTCGACGACGATGTCGGCGCCCAGCTCACCCCAGGGGAGCTGGGCCGGGTCGCGCTCGGCCATCGTCCGGAAGGTCTGGTTGCCGACCGTGATGGTGTCCTCGGTGTGGCTGACGTCCTGCTTCAGCCGGCCGAGGATGGAGTCGTACTTGAGCAGGTGCACCAGGGTGGCGTTGTCGGTCAGGTCGTTGACACCGACGATCTCGATGTCCGCACCCTGCTCCAGGAGAGCCCGGAAGTAGTTGCGGCCGATGCGGCCGAAGCCATTGATTCCTACGCGGATCGTCACGAACCGATCTCCTCGTTGGTACGCCGGTCTGGAACCCGGCGAGCTGTATGGGATGTCCCCGACCACCCCCGACCCTACCCCCTTCGACGGGGGGACCGGGGACATCGGGCGGCCGGGGACACGCACGGTCAGCGGCGCAGGGCGCGCAGTGCTGTCCGTACCACCTGTGCCCGCTCCCGGGCGCTGTTCACATGCTCCAGACCGAAGCCGAGCAGCACCGTGTCGCGCGTGGTGACGGCCGACGAGGCGTGGAACAGCTCCCTGGAGCGTGCCCAGTCGGTGGTGCTCGCGGGGCTGCCGGACGGCGCTCCGGGAACCGCCCAGGGCCCGAGCGCCTGCTCGAATCCCTCGGTCTGCCCGGGGGTGCCGCTGGTGAGCAGACGGGTGTTGTCGACGAACACGCCGCGTCCGCCGGTGCCCGGGTCGGTGACGTAGGAGACCGACAGCTCGATCTTCTTGCCCGCGTAGCCGCTCAGGTCGAACGCGACGGACCGCCAGCCGTCGGAGGAGCCGGTGAACCGGTTCCAGCTGCCGCTGCTGCCGGTGGCCCGGCAGGCGTCCTCGCCCTGGGTGAGGTAGTGCGACAGGAAGGGGTGGCCGCGGAGGTAGAAGCCCTCGGTGCAGTCGGCGGGCACCTCCGTGCCGGTGCCGCCGCGCTTGTCGGGCAGGGTCGTCCAGTCGTCCTGGCCCACGGTGTGCGCCTCGACGATCACGTTGTCGTAGTCACGCTCGGTGTCGTAGCTGAGCCGGAAGTCCAGCGTCGGCTCCGCGGCGGCGTCCGTGCCGGTCAGATCGACCGTGCGGGAGAGCCGCATCCAGGAGCTGTCCTGGTGCCGGGCGGCGGCGAACCAGTCGCCCTCGTACGGCTGGAACGGGGTCCGCACGCCGGGGTAGTCGCCCGCGGCGGCGCTGCGGAACTGCGGGAAGTCCGCGGGCGGCAGTTCGTCGGAGGTGACGGTGTAGGCGCCCGCGCCGTCCAGCGGATTGCCCTCGGCGTCGCCGATGCGGGCCGTGGTTCCGCCGAGCCGTCCGGTTCCGGCGAACCGGTCCGGGGACTTCACCGAGATGCGGCCGGAGGCACCGAGGTAGTACTGGCTGAAGTCGTCGGTGGCGGCCCGTCCGACCGTGGACGCGCCGCCCGCCTTCTCACCGGTGGTGATGAGCTTGCCGCCCTCGTTGAGGAAGTCCCGCACGGCGAGCAGCGTCGAGCCGCCGGGCCGGTCGGCGCCGGTGTACCAGAGCACGGTACGGAAGTGGTCGAGGATGCCGAGGTGATGCGGGGCGCCCTGGGTGGCGACGTCCCAGACGACGGCCTTGCGCCCGTTGTCGGCCAGCGCCCGGGTGTACGCGGCCGTGTGCCGGGCCGCGCCGGTGCCGCCCTCCTCGGCGATGACCAGGGTGTCCGCCGCGGGGCGCTTCGCGACGGCGTAGGTGAAGGGGGTGCTCTCGGTCCGCTTGCCCGCGCGGGTGCGGCCGGTGAACCAGACGGTCACCTTATCGCCGGTGCGCGCGCCGGTGACCTTCGCCCGGTACTGGTCGAAGCGGATGTTGTCGTCGCCGCCGTAGGTCTCGCCGCCCTTCCAGGCCTTGAGGCGAGCGGTGTGCGTACGGCCGCCGTCGATGCGGTAGTTGAGCTGCTTGGCCCGGACGCTCTTGCGCGCGGTGACCGAGACCTGCTGGGCGGCTCCGCGGGCGTAGGAGGCGGTGAAGGCGTCCGGAGTGAAGTCCGGGGCCTCCATGCCGACGGGCGAACTGGGCCGGTCCGGGTGCGCGGCGGTCTCGGCGACGGCCAGCGCGAAGGGCACGTTCTTACGGAACTCCTGCTCGATCAGCTTGCGGTCGTCGGGGAAGTTGAAGCCCGACGGGCAGTCGGCGGCGTTCCAGGCGTCGTTCGGGTCGACCCGCGACGCCGTGGCACAGGTGGACATCTCCGGGGTGAACATCATCATCCCGTTGGCGTTGCCCGCATGGCCGTCCGCTTCACCGTTGGTGGTGTAGAGCTCGGACGAGACCTGAGGCCGGTAGCCGGGGACCGCGGGCTTCTCCGGGGTACCGGCCAGCGCCTTGTAGAGGACGTCGTCCGGGGTCTCGGTCGCGACCTGCCAGCCGACGCCGTAGAGGATCAGCTCCGCGGCGGAGTGGTAGTTGATGCCGTACGCGAAGCCGATGCGCTTCTGGAGACGGTCGATCGCCTTGGTCTCCGGCTCGGACAGGGCGCCGCTGCCGCGGAAGGTCTCGTCGGCCGGGTCCGGCGAGGAACCCTCGTTGTCGTAGCCCCACTTGTAGGCGAAGTTGCGGTTGAGGTCGACGCCGTCGCCGGGTGCGATCTTCCCGTCGCCGTTGTTGTCGTGAAGGTTCTTGCGCCACAGCCGGTTGCCCGGAGTGAAGCTGAAGTCGTACCCGTCGGGGTTGGCGGAGAGGACGAACCACAGCTCGGTGGAGTCCACGATCCCGGTGATCCGGCGGTCCCGGCCGTAGCCGTCCAGGTAGTGGTGCATCAGCCGGCGGGTCATCTCCGGCGTGATCCACTCGCGGGCGTGCTGGTTGGACATGTACAGCACCGCGGGCTTGGCCCCGTCCCGGACCTTCCGCGCCCCCTTGCTGACCTTGAGGGCGAGGATGTCCTTGCCGCCGACGGTCTTTCCGATGCTGACGGCCTTGGTGATGTCCGGGTGCGCCCGCGCGGTGGCGAGGATCTCCTGCTGCAGGCCGTTCTCGCCGCTGTACGGGCGGAACACCCCGTCCCCGGCGGCCGTGAGGCGGTGCTCGGCCGTGCTGGAGAGAGTGCGCCGTTCGAGGTCGACGCCCTGGTGGCGCAGCTCGGCGGCCTGCCGGCCGGTGAGCACCAGTTCGACGTTCGTGGTGCCCGTCGCCGGTGCCCGCTCGCCCAGTTCGTGGCCGTCGGCGCCGGCCCGGAGCAGCAGCGGGATCTGTTCCCTGGTCACGTCCGCGTTCCACACGGAGACTTCGTCGGCGTCCGGGCCGCTGCCCGGCCGGGCCTGGGCTGCGGGTGCGGCCGCCACTAATCCCAGCAGCAGTGAAGCCGCTGCGAGGATCGATCTCGCCTTGCGTCTCATGAGCCCCCCTTGCTGTAGTCCGTCACGGTTGTGCGCTGACGACAGGCTTGTGACGCTGCATGATCATGTCAATAGTGCCGGTCGTGCCGCGCGGGCACGGCCGACGGGGGGTTCCGGCGGCCTGCCGGGGTCCGATGATCAGGTCAGCACGAGGTCGGGCACCCCGGGCGGAGCCGCGCCGGGCGGTGACCGGAAAGGACGGCGGCCCCGCACCCTCCAGGGGTCACGGGGCCACCGACCGGCGTTCGGACGTGCCGGCTTCCGGCTTCCGGCTTCCGGCTTCCGGCTTCCGGCTTCCGGCTTCCGGCTTCCGGCTTCCGGCTTCAGCCGACCATGCCGTCGGCCATCTCCTCCGTCAGATTGGACTCCGTCCCCGGAATGCCGAGGTCCTGGGCCCGCTTGTCGGCCATCGCCAGCAGCCGGCGGATACGGCCCGCGACGGCGTCCTTCGTCAGCGGCGGATCGGCGAGCGCGCCCAGCTCCTCCAGCGACGCCTGCTTGTGCTCCATGCGGAGCCGTCCGGCGGCGGCGAGGTGCTCGGGCACCTCCTCGCCCAGGATCTCCAGAGCCCGCTGGACCCGTGCCCCGGCGGCGACGGCGGCCCGCGCCGAGCGGCGCAGATTGGCGTCGTCGAAGTTGGCGAGCCGGTTGGCCGTCGCCCGGACCTCGCGGCGCATCCGCCGCTCCTCCCAGGCCAGCACCGACTCATGGGCGCCGAGCCGGGTCAGCAGCGCGCCGATCGCATCGCCGTCCCGTACGACGACGCGGTCCACACCGCGCACCTCGCGGGCCTTGGCCCCGATGCCGAGCCGGCGGGCGGCGCCGACCAGGGCGAGCGCGGCCTCCGGCCCGGGGCAGGTGACCTCCAGGGACGAGGACCTGCCGGGCTCGGTGAGCGAGCCGTGCGCCAGGAACGCGCCGCGCCAGGCGGCCTCGGCGTCACAGGTCGCACCGGAGACCACCTGGGGCGGCAGCCCGCGGATCGGGCGGCCGCGGCCGTCGACCAGCCCGGTCTGCCGTGCCAGCTGGTCACCGCCCGCCACCACCCGAACGACGTAACGGCTGCCGCGCCGCAGCCCGCCCGGGGCCATCACCACCAGGTCGGACGCGTGCCCGAAGATCTCCAGGATGTCCTTGCGCAGACGGCGGGCGGCGATGCCGGTGTCCAACTCCGCCTCGATCACGATCCGGCCGCTGACCAGGTGCAATCCGCCCGCGAACCGCAGGATCGACGAAACCTCCGACTTCCGGCAGCAGGTCCGGGTGACGGGTAGCCGGGAGATCTCGTCCTTCACCGCTGCCGTCATCGCCATGGGCCGATCCTTCCATGCATCCGAAAAATACGGTCGTACGCGGCGGCCAGCAGCTCCGGGTCGTGCTTGGAGGAACTGTCCGGCGCGGCCACCGGCGCCAGCTCGACCGTGCCGCCCAAGCGCTGGGCGGCTTCGGTCAGGCTCTTCCGGTCGGGCACGGCGGCCTCGTCGGCCAGCACCACGTCGAAGGCGAGTTTAGGGGCGTGTCGGGCCAAAACCTCCAAATGACGCTGCGGGGAGAACCCCTCGGTTTCACCGGGCTGCGGCGCGAGGTTCAGCGAGAGCACCCGGCGTGCCTTGGTCTCGGTGAGCGCGGTGAGCAGCTCCGGGACGAGCAGATGCGGGATCACCGACGAGAACCACGAGCCGGGTCCCAGCACCACCCAGTCCGCGTCGAGGACCGACTCCACGGCCTCGGGCACGGCCGGCGGGTCGTTGGGCACCAGGTGGACGGACTGGACCTCGCCGGGCGTGAGCGCCACGGTGGCCTGGCCCCGGACGGTGCTGATCGCGTCGGCATGGGCGGGGTCGTGGCCGCGCACCAGCGCCTGGAGCTCCAGCGGCACCGCCGACATCGGCAGCACCCGGCCGTGCGCGCCGAGCAGCCGGCCCACCCACTCCAGCGCCTTGACGTGGTCGCCGAGCTGTTCCCACAGCGCGACGATCAGCAGGTTTCCGACGGCGTGGCCGTGCAGGTCGCCCTCGCTCGCGAAGCGGTGCTGGATCACCCGGGCCCAGGTCTGGCCCCAGTCGTCGTCCCCGCACAGCGCCGCCAGCGCCTTGCGGAGGTCGCCGGGCGGCAGCACGCCCAGCTCGTCGCGGAGCCGCCCGCTCGATCCCCCGTCGTCGGCGACCGTGACCACGGCCGTCAGATCACCGGTGATGCGGCGCAGCGCGGCCAGCGACGCCGAGAGGCCCTGGCCGCCGCCGAGTGCGACGACCTTGGGCTGGGCAGCGCTGCGCCGGCGGTTCGCACGCCGCGTGGGCAGGCCCGCCCGGTCCGGCACGAGAGCCCGCACCCGACGGAGCCGCGAGCTGCGCCCGCCGGCCGGCCGCGGCGGGACGGCCGGTGCCGGAGCCGGGGCCTGGGGGGTGTCCGCGGCCCGGTCGGCTTCCGGGGGCGGGGCGGCGTCCGGGAGCCGGTCGGCGCACTCCCCGGCCCCGGCCGGCCCCTCGGCGGCACGGCCGCTCGTGTCCGGGGCGGGGCCGCCCGGTGCGGGGGCGGCGCTGTCGTCCCGGCCCTCGTCGCGGCGTTTCACTCGCGCCCCATGTCGCGGTGGACGACCACGGTCTCGACCCCTTCGGCCGCGAGCCGCGCGGCGAGCTTCTCGGACATGGCGACGCTGCGGTGCTTGCCCCCGGTGCAGCCGATCGCGATCGTCACGTAGCGCTTGCCCTCACGGCGGTATCCGGCCGCGATGAGCTGCAGCAGCTCGGCGTAGCGGTCCAGGAACTCCTTGGCGCCGGGCTGGTGGAAGACGTAGTTGGACACCTCTTCGTTGACCCCGGTGAAGGGGCGCAGCTCGGGCACCCAGTGCGGGTTGGGCAGGAAGCGGCAGTCCGCGACCAGGTCGGCGTCGACGGGCAGGCCGTACTTGTAGCCGAAGGACATCACCGTGGCGCGCAGCTCCGGCTCCTCCTCGCCGGCGAACTGGGCGTCCATCTTGGCCCGCAGTTCGTGGACGTTGAGGCTGGAGGTGTCGATCACCAGATCGGCGTCGCCGCGCAGCTCGCGCAGCAGGTCGCGCTCGGCGACGATGCCGTCCACGATGCGGCCGGAGCCCTGGAGGGGGTGCGGGCGGCGCACCGACTCGAAGCGGCGGACCAGCGCCTCGTCGGAGGCCTCCAGGAAGATCACCCGGCGCTTGACGTTCTTGGCGGCCAGGTCGGCCAGGGACTCCCGCAGGTTGTCGAAGAACCGCCGGCCGCGGACGTCGACGACGACCGCGATCCGGGCCACGTTGCCCTGCGAGCGGGCGCCGAGGTCCACCATCGTGGGAATCAGTGCGGGCGGCAGGTTGTCGACCACGAACCAGCCGAGGTCCTCCAGGCACTTGGCCGCGGTGCTGCGGCCCGCGCCCGACATGCCCGAGATGATCACCAGCTCGGGGATGGCTCCGGAGTCGGCGCCCTCCGCCGTCGTGCCCGTACTCACCTGTGCTCCGTCTCCGTCGTTGTCATTCATCCGTGCTGCCCCCGTTCCGACGAGGACGCCGCGGCTGCGGCCTCGTCCTCCATGATCTCTCCCGTCGCGGTGTTCACCGCGGGCCCCGCCGGAGCCGCACCGGCGAGCGCCACCACGACCGTCTCGGCCGTCTTGCGGCCGATGCCGGGCACCTCGCAGATCTGGTCGATCGTGGCGGCCCGCAACCGCTTGACCGACCCGAAGTGCTTGAGCAGGGCCTGGCGACGGGTCTCGCCGAGCCCGGGGACCGTTTCGAGGGGCCCGGACCGCATGCTTTTGCTGCGCTTCTTCCGCTGGTAGGCGATGGCGAACCGGTGCGCCTCGTCACGGATCCGCTGGAGGAGGTAGAGCCCCTCGCTGGTGCGCGGCAGCACCACCGGGTCCTCGTCGCCCGGGAGCCAGACCTCCTCCAGGCGCTTGGCGAGGCCGCAGACGGCGACATCGTCGATGCCCAGCTCGTCGAGGGCCCGCCGGGCGGCGGCCACCTGCGGCCGGCCGCCGTCGACGACGACGAGCTGCGGGGGGTAGGCGAAGCGCCGCGGCCGGCCGGTCTCGGGGTCGACGGGGCCCGCGGCGGGGTCCGCGTCGGGACCGACCGGGCCCGAGGACGGCACGGGGGCCGCCACGGCACCGGGATCCACGGGGGCCGGGGACGGGCCGGCGGCGTCGGGCCCGGTGGGCGACACGGTACCGACGACCGGTTCGCCGCCGGTCTCCTCGTCCCACTCCCCCGTCCGCTGCTTCTCCTGGAGATAGCGGCGGAAGCGGCGGCCGACGACCTCGTGCATGGCCCGTACGTCGTCCTGCCCGGCGAAGCTCTTGATCTGGAAGCGCCGGTACTCGCTCTTCCGGGCGAGGCCGTCCTCGAAGACGACCATGGACGCCACCACGTCGTCGCCCTGCAGATGCGAGACGTCGAAGCACTCGATCCGCAGCGGCGCCGAGTCCAGGTCCAGGGCCTCGGCGATCTCCTCCAGCGCCCGGGAGCGGGTGGTCAGATCGGAGGCGCGCTTGGTCTTGTGCAGCGCCAGGGCCTGCTGGGCGTTCCGCTGCACGGTCGCCATCAGGTCCTTCTTGTCACCGCGCTGCGGTATCCGGAGGCTGACGTTGGAACCGCGGCGGGCGGTGAGCCACTCCACGACCGGATCGGCCGGGTCGGGCACGGCGGGGACGAGGACCTCGCGGGGCACGCCCTCGCCGGTCTCCTCGCCGTACAGCTGCTGGAGGGCGTGCTCGACGAGCCCGGCGGTGTCCACGGCCTCCACCTTGTCGGTGACCCAGCCGCGCTGACCGCGCACCCGGCCGCCGCGGACGTGGAAGATCTGGACGGCGGCCTCCAGTTCATCCTCGGCCACGGCGATCAGGTCGGCGTCCGTGGCGTCGGTGAGGACGACCGCGTTCTTCTCCATGGCGCGGCGGAGCGCCTCGATGTCGTCGCGCAGCCGGGCGGCCTTCTCGAACTCCAGCTCGTCCGAGGCGTCCTGCATCTGCTTCTCCAGGCGCCGCAGATACGCTCCCGTGCTGCCGGCCATGAAGTCGCAGAACTGGTCGGCGAGTTCGCGGTGCTCCTCCGGGGTGACCCGGCCGACGCAGGGCGCGGAGCACTTGCCGATGTAGCCGAGCAGGCAGGGGCGGCCGATCTGCGCGGAGCGCTTGAAGACCCCGGCGGAGCAGGTGCGGACGGGGAAGACCCGCAGCAGCAGGTCGACGGTCTCCCGGATGGCCCAGGCGTGCGCGTAGGGCCCGAAGTAGCGAACGCCCTTCCTCTTCGGACCGCGCATCACCTGAACGCGTGGAAATTCCTCGTTCAGGGTGACGGCGAGGGAGGGGTAACTCTTGTCGTCGCGGTATTTGACGTTGAACCGCGGGTCGTACTCCTTGATCCAGGAGTACTCGAGCTGCAGCGCCTCGACCTCGGTGGTGACGACGGTCCACTCGACGGAGGCCGCGGTGGTGACCATCGTGCGGGTCCGCGGGTGCAGCCCGGCGAGGTCCTGGAAGTACGAGGAGAGCCGCTGACGCAGGCTCTTCGCCTTCCCGACGTAGATCACCCGACCGTGCTCGTCCCGGAACCTGTAGACCCCCGGCGAGTCGGGGATCTGTCCCGGCTTGGGTCGGTAGCTGCTGGGGTCTGCCATGCCCTCACCCTACTGGCGGGAGGGGACAGTCCGGCGGCCGGAGACCGTCGGCCGAGGGGACACGGGTGTGACGTGTCCCATGCAACGGAGCGGCGGCGCTCCGGGGCGGTGCCCGGGCGGGCGCGGGGGCCGGGAGCGGCGCCGGAGCGGGCGGCGGGGGCGGCGGAGAGGGGCGTGGGGGCCTCGGCCCGCTCCGCCACCGGATCGGCCCGAGCAGGCACGGCAGCCCGGACCAGGCACGGCGGGAGGACGGGAGGAGGGGCGCGGCCCGGGCGGACGCGACCGCGGTGGCCGGCGGGCAGCGCTCTGCAGCGCAGTCGGGTGCGGGCACCTGGCGAACGGACGGCACGCGGCGACGGAGCGCGGGCCGACGGCGTGGACCGTCAGCGGCACCTGCGACGACGAGCGGCGACAGCGCTCAGTCCGAGTGCCAGCACCGCGGCCACGGCGGTGGCGGCGGACGCCGCCGTCACCAGGCTCTCGTCAACGGCCCGGCCAGGGGGCGAGGCGGGCCCCCCGGGGGTTCCGTAGCCGCTGACCTTGCCGTCCCGGTCGTGCGCGGAGCTGGGCAGCCCACTCCCGTACGCCGGGTGACGGCGAGCCGGGCGGGCGTCGACGGTCCTGCTCCCGCCCGTGGACCGGTCCTGCGCCCGCCCCGGAGCGTGCGCCACTGGCGGGTACTGCGTCCGGGCCCGCGCGTCCGCCTGAGCCCGGGACTGCGCGGCCACCGAGGTCACCGCATGTGCCGGAGAGGCGGCTCGCGCCGACGCCTGGAGCGGTGGTGCGAACAGAAGCAGTACGGCGGCAAGTGCCCCGGTCACGGCCGCACGAGCGGCGGTCCTGTGGGCGGTCACAACTTCACGCTCCGATCCGGTCGGGCGCGCGGCCCTGGGAGCAGGGCCGGCCCGGAGATGACGGCTGTTGTCGGCGCACCGGCGCGGAGTGCCCCCTGCTGACGGTCGTTCTGGGCCATCTCGTCCCCGGTCGTGTCGTTGACATTGTCATAACCGTAGATCACATGCATGTCGCCTCTCGTCCGAGTTGATCCCGGTCTGCACAGTGGAGTAATGCAGTCATCCGGCACATGCGGCCCGGGTTTGACGGCTGCTCCGGTCGGACCGTTCCGTGCATGACCGAAGGTTGCACGGGAGTTGGGGCCGGCCGTACCGCTAATGGGGTCGAGCACGCTCGGAAGTACGGATTCCTCCGCGGCGGCCGGAGCTGCCCCGATGCGGAACTCCCCCGGCGGCGGGGCGAATCGGAGCAGCGTCCGGGCGGCGGTGTCTGCTGCGGGCATGCCGTTCGGCGGCTCCGCGCCGCCGGCGGTCAGACGAAGTCGATGCGCTCCTCGCTGACGGGGTAGCCCGCCGTCGCGAAGTGTGCGGCCATCGGGAAGTTCCCCTGGTCGGTCGCGGCCACGATGCGCGTCGCACCCTGTGCCACCAGGTCCTGTGTGCACTCGACCAGCAGGTCGTAGGCGTAGCCGTGGCCGCGCTGCTCGGGGAGGACGCCGATGAAGCCGATGCAGGAGCCCGACGGGTTGCGGGCGGGGACGTGGAAGCCCACCATCTCGCCGGCCGGGTCGTAGGCCACCCGCCACCAGTCCCGCGGGGACGGCATCCAGCTGAGGACGGTGAGGAGTTCCTCGACCGCGCCGGCCCTGCCGTACGTCGCGATGTCGTTCAGGTCGTGGGCGTCCAACGAGCCTTCCTGGATCCGGCGCACCACGCCCCGGATGACGTCGTCGTCCGGCTCGGGCCGGTACTCCAGACGGCCGGTGCGCTCGGGGAGCGGGCAGTCGGAGGTCCAGGTGTAGCGGTAGCGTTCGACCAGCTTCCGGAGGCCCGCCGCCTCGGCCGCGGCCGTCCGGGCCTCGGCGGCGGCCCGCACGTCCGGCTTGTCACGCCAGCCGGGCGGCAGCAGCAGGCTGTACTCGGCGTGCAGAGGTGCGGCGCGCAGCAGCTGGACAGCGGCCTCGTGGTCGGTGAAGTCGAACCAGTCGAGGACGATGGGGGTGTCGTCCCCCTGCTTGGCCCACCAGGCAGCACGGGCGACCACGACGCCGTCGCGCAGAGCGACCCAGGTCCATTCCGGCCGGTACTGGCCGCCGTCGGCGATCATGCCGTAGGTGTCGCCGAGGACGGCGCGGCCGACGATGCCCGGGTCGGGCAGGGAGGTGAAGAGGGGAGTCTCGCCCGCGGTGAGCGGGCGGATGACCAGTTCAGTCATGGGTGAAGCGATCCTTCGGGAGAGTGGCGCGCTCCCGCATCAGACCTGGGACGCCCGGTGGACGGGGCGGGAGCGCAGGGTTGCTGTGGTGGACATCGCTCTCGCCTCCTCATCTGTGATCACGGGCGTGCGCTCACCCTAAGGGCGGCCGCTCGCTGAGGTCCAGGCATTTTCCGCGCAGGGATCCCGGCGTCGGGCGGACGGCGGGCACGGCACGCGTGCACGGCGGCGCGGACGTTCCGCTCCGCCGTGCACGCGTGCCCCGCATGGGCCTTGCTCTGCTCGGAAACCGTCGGCTCTGCTCGGACCGTCGACTCTGCTCGGACCGCCGGCTCTGCTTCGACCGCCGGCTCTGCTTCGACCGTCGGCTCTGCTCGGACCGCCCGTATGGGCGCGCCGGGCACAGGCGCGTCGAGCTCAGGCGCGTCGAGCTCAGGCGCGCCGGGCATCGGCGCGCCCGGGCTCAGGTGCGCCGGGTCCTCGTGGGCTTCCCCTCCGTGGACTTCTTCGCCGCGGCGCTCTTCTTCGCGGCCGTGGTCTGCGTGGCCACGGTCTTCTTGGCCGTCTTCTTGGCGGTGGTCTTCTTGGCCGCCGCCCTTCCGGCGGCCTCGGACTTCGGGGTCGAGTTCACCGTGGTGGACCCGGCCGCGGCCCGCTTCCCGGTCGACGTCTTCGCGTCCACCGTCCGCTTGGCGGGCGCGGACCGGGCCGCGACCGTCCTGGCGGACTTCCGCGCGGCCGGGGCCTTCTTCGCCGTCCGCTGTGCTCCCACGCGGGGTGTGGCGTCGCTGACCCGCTCGCCCAGGAGATCCCGCAGGAACTTGCCGGTGTGGCTCGCGGGGACGGCCGCCACCTCCTCGGGCGTGCCCTCGGCGACCACCAGACCGCCGCCGCTGCCGCCCTCCGGGCCCATGTCGACGATCCAGTCGGCCGTCTTGATCACATCGAGGTTGTGCTCGATGACGATCACCGTGTTGCCCTTGTCGACCAGCCCGGACAGCACATTGATCAGCTTGCTGATGTCCTCGAAGTGCAGACCCGTGGTGGGCTCGTCCAGGACGTAGACGGTCCGGCCGGTCGACCGCTTCTGCAGCTCGCTCGCCAGCTTGACGCGCTGCGCCTCACCGCCGGAGAGCGTCGGTGCCGACTGCCCGAGGCGGACGTATCCGAGGCCGACCTCGTTGAGCGTGCGCAGATGGCGGGAGATCGTCGGCACGGCGTCGAAGAAGTCCAGTGCCTCCTCGATGGGCATGTCCAGCACCTCGGCGATGGACTTGCCCTTGTAGTGCACCTCCAGGGTCTCCCGGTTGTAGCGCGCACCGTGGCAGACCTCGCACGGGACATACACGTCCGGCAGGAAGTTCATCTCGATCTTGATGGTGCCGTCACCGGAGCAGTTCTCGCACCGGCCGCCCTTGACGTTGAAGGAGAACCGGCCCGGCAGATAGCCGCGCACCTTCGCCTCCATCGTCTCGGCGAAGAGCTTGCGCACATGGTCGAAGACCCCGGTGTACGTGGCGGGGTTGGACCGCGGGGTCCGGCCGATGGGCGACTGGTCGACATGTACGACCTTGTCGACCAGGTCGTCGCCGTCGACCCGGGTGTGGCGCCCGGGGACGGTCCGGGCCGCATTCAGCTCCCGCGCCAGGTGCGTGTACAGGATGTCGTTGACCAGCGTGGACTTGCCGGAACCGGAGACACCGGTCACCGCCGTGAACACCCCGAGCGGGAAGGACACATCGATGTCCTGGAGGTTGTTCTCCCGCGCGCCGCGGACGGTCAGCCGCCGCTCGGTGTCCACCGGCCGCCGGATGTCCGGCGTCGGGATCTCCTTCTTCCCGGCGAGGTACTGGCCGGTCATCGACTCGCTGTTGGTCAGCAGCTCCTTCAACGGGCCGCTGTGCACCACCTTGCCGCCGTGCTCGCCCGCGCCCGGGCCGATGTCCACCACCCAGTCCGAGGTCTTGATGGTGTCCTCGTCGTGCTCCACGACGATCAGCGTGTTGCCCAGGTCCCGGAGCCGGACCAGGGTCTCGATCAGCCGGTGGTTGTCGCGCTGGTGCAGGCCGATCGACGGCTCGTCCAGCACGTAGAGCACCCCGACCAGGCCGGAGCCGATCTGGGTGGCGAGCCGGATGCGCTGGGCCTCGCCGCCCGAGAGCGTCCCGGCGGCCCGGTTCAGGGACAGGTAGTCCAGGCCGACGTCGACCAGGAAGCGCAGCCGCTCGTTGACCTCCTTGAGCACCCGCTCCGCGATCTTCTTCTCGCGGGCGCTGAGCTTCATCTCCCGCAGGAAGTCCGCACAGTCGCTGATCGACATCGCGGACACCTCGGCGATCGACCGGCCCTGCACGGTGACCGCGAGCACGATCGGCTTCAGCCGGGTGCCCTCGCACGTCGGGCAGGGCACCTCGCGCATGTAGCCCTCGAAGCGCTCCCGGCTGCTGTCGCTCTCGGCCTCCGAGTGCCGCCGCTTGACGAACGGCACCGCGCCCTCGAACGAGGTGGTGTACGCGCGCTCGCGCCCGTAACGGTTGCGGTAGCGCACCTCGATCTGCGTCCGGTGCCCGTTCAGCAGGGCCTTCTTCGCCCGCTGCGGCAGCCCGGCCCACGGGATGTCCGTACGGAAGCCCAGCTCCTCGGCGAGGGCGCCGACCAGCCGGCCGAAGTAGTCCTTGGTGTGGCCGTGCGACCACGGGTTGATGGCGCCCTCGTCGAGCGACTTGTCCTCGTCCGGGACGATCAGCTCCGGGTCCACCTCCATGCGGGTACCGATGCCGGTGCAGTCGGGGCAGGCGCCGAACGGCGAGTTGAACGAGAAGGAGCGCGGCTCCAGCTCCTCGAAGGACAGGTCGTCGTACGGGCAGTAGAGGTGCTCGGAGTACATCCGCTCGCGCTGCGGATCGTCGGCGTCGAGGTCGACGAAGTCGAGGATGACCATGCCGCCGGAGAGGCCCAGCGCGGTCTCCACGGAGTCCGTGAGCCGGCGCTTCGCGCCCTCCTTGACGGTGAGGCGGTCCACGACCACCTCGATGGTGTGCTTCTCCTGCTTCTTCAGCTTGGGCGGGTCGGACAGCTGGATCGTCGTGCCGTCCACCCGCGCACGGCTGTAGCCCTTGGCCTGGAGGTCGGAGAAGAGATCGACGAACTCGCCCTTGCGCTCGCGCACCAGCGGGGAGAGCACCTGGAAGCGGCTGCCCTCCTCCAGGCTCAGGACCTTGTCGACGATCGCCTGCGGCGACTGCCGGGAGATCGGCCGGGCGCACTCGGGGCAGTGCGGCTTCCCGATCCGGGCGAAGAGCAGCCGGAGGTAGTCGTAGACCTCCGTGATCGTGCCGACCGTCGAGCGCGGGTTGCGCGAGGTCGACTTCTGATCGATGGAGACCGCCGGTGAGAGACCTTCGATGAAGTCCACATCGGGCTTGTCCATCTGGCCCAGGAACTGGCGGGCATAGGAGGAGAGCGACTCGACGTAGCGGCGCTGCCCCTCCGCGAAGATCGTGTCGAACGCGAGGGAGGACTTGCCCGACCCCGACAGCCCGGTGAAGACGATGAGGGAGTCGCGAGGGAGGTCGAGCGAGACGTTCTTGAGGTTGTGCTCGCGAGCGCCACGGACGATGAGACGGTCGGCCACGCCGGTCGGCACCTTTCGTGAGAAGAGGCGGGGGTACGCCGGCACCCCCGGTCCAGGGTATGGGCGGCGCCACTGCGGTGTCGTACTTGATGCCGGACCGAGCCTATAGCACGCACATTCGATTTACGGGATCGTGTCGCCACCTTCACCCGAACGTGTGGCGGCGATAGCGTCGAGTCATGACTGATCACGTGCAGGACACGGCGGCGGTCCGGGAGGCCACCGCACGACTGCTCACCGCCCTGGGGAAGCTGGACGACGCCGCCGTCCGCGAGCCCTCCCTGCTTCCGGGCTGGTCACGCGGGCATGTGCTCGCCCATCTCGCGCGCAACGCCGATGCTCTCGTGAACGTCCTCGAGGCCGCGCGCACCGGCACCGACATTCCCATGTATGCCGGCAGCGAGATCCGCGACCGGGACATCGAGCGGGGCGCCGGCCGTCCGCTCGCCGTCCAGATCGAGGACCTGACTGCTGCGGCCGACCGTTTCAACAATGCCGCGGCCGCTCTTCATCCCGAGGCGTGGGAAGCCACCGTCACCCTGCGCAACGGCGTCACCGACCGGGCTTCGCGCGTGCCCTTCCGGCGGCTGATCGAGATCGAACTCCACCACGTGGACCTGGGCATCGGCTGCACGGTCGGCGATCTCCCGGCCGCCTTCGTCGAGCGCGACCTGGAGTACGTCGCGGGCGAGCGGTTCGCGGGCCGGGGCGACGTCCCGCCACTGCTGCTGACCACCGACGACGGCCGCTGCCGGCGCACCGGGCGGACGGACGGCGACCCGGTGGCGGTCTCCGGGGCCGCGGCGGCGCTGCTCGGCTGGCTCACCGGCCGGGCCGACGGCTCGGATCTCGACGCCGGGGGCGCCCCGCTGCCCGTCGTGCCGCCGCTAGGCTGACGCCATGACGTACAGCGGAGTGGTGACGGTCGGCGGGCCCGCGGACGTGCACGAACTGACGGACCTGATGATCTCGAAGGTCGCCGTCGGCCCCATGGAGAACAACGCCTATCTTCTGCGCTGCCGCGCGACCGATGTCCAGCTGCTGATCGACGCGGCGAACGAGCCGCGCACCCTGCTCAACCTGATCGGCGACGGCGGGATCGCCTCGGTGGTCACCACGCACCGGCACGCCGACCACTGGCAGGCGCTCGCCCAGGTGGTGACGGAGACCGGTGCCCGCACCTACGCGGGGCGGCACGACGCGGTCGGCATTCCGGTCCCCACCGACGTCCTGGTGGACGACGGCGACACCGTCCGGGTCGGCCGGGTGGAGCTGACCGCGCGCCATCTGGTCGGCCACACGCCGGGCAGCATCGCCCTGGTCTACGACGACCCGCACGGCCATGCGCACGTGTTCACCGGCGACTGTCTCTTCCCCGGCGGTGTCGGCAACACGAACAAGGACCCCGAGGCGTTCGCGTCGCTGATCCACGACGTGGAGACGAAGCTCTTCGACCAGCTGCCGGACGAGACCTGGGTCTACCCCGGCCACGGCAACGACACGACCCTGGGGGCGGAGCGGCCTCGGCTGCCGGAGTGGAAGGCCCGCGGCTGGTAGCCCCTGCCGGAGCGCAAACCGGCGTCCGCGCCGGTGCGCGCTCCGGTGTTCTGCGCGTCACCGGCGGACCCCGGCCGGCGACGCGCACGTGAAGCCGCGTCACCAACGCACCGGCGACCTGCAGGCCGCGGGCACCGGCGATGCGCAGGCGAGACCGCGTCAGGGGGCAGCCGGCTCGGAAGGCGGGCGACACGGAGGGCGGTCGGCTACACGCCGGAGTGCGCGATGCGACGCGTGCGGGGCGCGGTGTGGTGCGGTCGGCACTTGTCGCGCGGGGAGACGCCCCGCTGCCGACGGGGCGTTGCCCGGAGGGGTTCGCCCCGCCGTCGGCCGGGTACCCGCAGGGGCGAGGAACCGCCATCCGGACCCGGGTCCCCCAGCCTGTGCCGTGAGCCAGCTCAGGAGTCTTATGGACAACGACGTGCAGGACCTCATCACCAGGGCGCGTGAACTCGCCGAGCAGGCCGCCGAATCCGGGGATCCCGGGACCGCCGGTGCGGCGCAGGCCTATGCAACGCTGGCGCTCGTCGCCGGAATCGACGACGTCAACGCCCAGTTGCGCGGCCTCACCCGCCGGGTCGACACGGAGAGCGGCGTGATCGGCACGGTGCTCTCCGATCTCGGTCAGAAGCTCGACACCCTCACCTACCGCGTCCAGAGCTGATCCGGCGGGACACCAGCAAGTCCTGCCGACGGTCCGCCCGGTCGCCGGGGCCGTGCCCCGTGCCGAGTCGGGCGGACCTCATCTCCCGTGCGGCGAACGGACGGTCCTCACGCGGCGTTGGGCGGCCCGTCGTCGTTGCCCCGGTAACGCCTGCTGTCCCACAGGGCCATGGGCACGATGCCGACAGCCGCGCGCGGCCGGCTCCGCTCCGCGCCGCCGGGCCACTCGCTCACCAGTCCCTGGGGCTCGACTCCGTGCGGCTCGACCCCACGCATCCTGGCGGCCAGTCGCTCCGCTGCACTGAGCTTGCCTTGACTCATGCACTCCTCCAAGGTTCGGGCCTGACCTGTACGGGTCGTCAGCGATACGGGCCTCGCCCGCCGGTGGAACTCCGGTGGTGCCGAGGTCGCCGATGGCGTCAGTGATCTGTACGGCTCCCGAGCCGACTGCGTTCATCCGCGGCTGCCCTGAGCACGCGCCCCGGAGCTGCGGCCGGTGGCACGCACGGCCTCTCGGCGCCCACGTCGCCGTACGTCGGCACCGGTGGACACCCGCCCCCGGGCCCGGCGCCCTGCCGTCCCGGAGCTCCCGGAGCCGGGCCGGCGAAGGCCACGGTCCGGCCGACGGGGGCTGTGCAGGACAGCCGACCGGGGACTGCGCGGGACAGCGGGCGGATGGCGTGCGGAACACGGAGCGGCGGCTGCCCGGCAGTGGCCCCGCCCGTATCGCGCCGGGGAGCGACGGCGCACGACAGCACCTCCCGGAGGCGCCGCGCACCGCTCGCCGACAGCCGTCCGGGCCCGCGCACCCGCCGGCGCCGCGGATGCCACCGGGCGCCTCCGCGGGACCGGTGACCCGGGGCCGCTCTGCTTCGTTGAGCGCGGCGTGAACGATCACGTCGCCACCGCCCGCCCCTCGATGACCCGCCTGGCCGCGGCGTCGCTGGCCGGCACCGCCATCGAGTTCTACGACTTCTTCCTCTACGGCACGGCGGCGGCCCTGGTCCTGGGGCCGCTCTTCTTCCCGACGTTCTCCCCGCTCGCGGGGACCCTCGCGGCCTTCGGCACCTTCGCGGTCGGCTTCCTCGCCCGGCCCCTGGGAGCCGTGCTCTTCGGGCACATCGGCGACCGGCACGGCCGCCGTCCGGTGCTGGTCGCCTCGCTGTTGCTGACGGGGACCGCGACCGTCGCCGTGGGCTGCCTGCCCACCTACGCCTCGCTGGGCGCCGGCGCTCCGCTGCTGCTGTTGGCGCTGCGCTTTCTGCAGGGGCTCGGACTGGGCGGGGAGTGGGGCGGGGCCGTGCTGCTGACCGCCGAACACGCCCCCGCACGGCGCCGGGCACTGTGGGCGAGCTTCCCGCAGATGGGTCCGCCGGTGGGCTTCGTGCTGGCGAACGGCGTGATGCTCGCGCTCTCGGCCGCGCTGACGGAGGCGGAGTTCCGCGCCTGGGGCTGGCGGGTGCCGTTCTGGGCGGCCGGGGTACTGGCGCTGGCAGGGCTGCTGCTGCGGGCCTCGCTCACCGAGAGCCCGCAGTTCCGGGAGCTGGCCGAACAGGGCAGCCGGGCCCGGGTGCCGCTGGCCGAAGTGGTCCGGGGGCACTGGCGCCTGGTCCTGCTGACCGCCGGGGCGCTGGCCGTCGGCTACGCCGTCTTCTACGCGGTGACGACGTGGTCCCTGGCGTACGGCACCGAGGAACTCGGCGTGAGCCGCACGGTGATGCTGGGCTGCATCATGGCCGCGGTGGTGATCAAGGGTGCCTGCACACCCGTGGTCGGCATGCTCGCCGACCGCTACGGCCGACGGTCGCTGTGCCTGGTGGGGTGCGCGGCCGCGGCGGTGTGGATGTTCCCGTTGATCGCGCTGCTGCGGACCGGACAGCCCCTGCCGATGTTCCTGGGATTCCTCGGCGCCCTGCTGGCCTTCATCATGATGTTCGCCGTGGTCGCCTCCTATCTGCCGGAGCTGTACGAGCCTCGGGTGCGCTGTACCGGGGCGGCCGTGGGCTACAACCTGGGCGGGGTGCTCGGCGGGGCGCTGACCCCGGTCGTGGCGACCGCGGTGGCGGCCGGGGACGGGCCGCCCTGGGGCGTGGCCGCGTATCTGACCGGGATCGCGGTGGTCAGCCTGGTGTGCTTCGCGCTGCTGCCCGAGACCCGGCCCGTGGAGGCCGTGGAGCCGGCCGCCCCGGCGAGCGCGCCGGCCTGATCTCGGCCGGCGGCCGTCGGTGCACGGCCCCGTTCGCCACCGGCCGGTCGTCGGAGGCGGCCGCCGCCCTGGGGACGACCGCGCCTGACCGGGTTCCGGAGAGCCGCCCGAGAGACAGGGGACCGCACGTGCCGGGGCGCCCACACGGGGGCGCCCCGGCCGGGGTGGGTCAGGTGGTGACGTCGTCCTTCTCGGCGGCCTTCGCCTTCGCTTCCTTCTTCGCTTCCTTCTTCGACGCGTACAGGCTGGTGATCGTGGTGATGACGAGCACCGCGCAGATCACACCGAGCGAGACGGGGATGCTGATCTCGGGCACGTGGACCCCGGACTCGTGGAGCGCGTGGAGCAGCAGCTTCACGCCGATGAAGCCGAGGATGACCGACAGGCCGTACGAGAGGTGGACGAGCTTCTTCAGCAGTCCGCCGATGAGGAAGTACAGCTGCCGCAGACCCATCAGCGCGAAGGCGTTGGCGGTGAAGACGATGTACGGATCCTGGGTGAGGCCGAAGATCGCCGGGATGGAGTCCAGCGCGAAGAGGATGTCCGTGGTGCCGATCGCCAGAACGACGACGAGCATCGGGGTCATCAGGCGCCGGCCCTGCTCCCGGACGAACAGCTTGGGGCCGTGGTACTCGCCGGTGGACGGGAAGCGCTTCTCGACCGCCTTGAGGAAGCGGTTCTCGTTGTACTCCTCGTCGTGGTCCTCGGAGCGGGCGTCCTGGATCAGCTTCCAGGCGGTCCAGATGAGGAACGCGCCGAAGATGTAGAAGACCCAGGAGAAGTTGGCGATGATCGCGGCGCCGGCCGCGATGAAGATCGCTCGCAGCACCAGGGCTATCAGCACGCCGATCATGAGGACGCGCTGCTGGAGCACCGGTGGCACGGCGAACTTCGCCATGATCAGCACGAAGACGAAGAGGTTGTCGACGCTCAGCGATTTCTCGGTGACGTAGCCCGCGAAGAACTCGCCCGCCGGCTGTCCTCCGCCGAAGAGATAGAGGCCGAGCCCGAAGAGCCCGGCGAGCACGACCCAGACGATGGTCCAGATACCGGCCTCCTTGATGGAGACCTCGTGCACCTTGCGTCCACCGATGAAGAAGTCGGCCGCGATGAGGGCGCACAGACCAACGATGGTCAACGCCCAGACGGCGGGTGTTACGTCCACTGTTCCTCCGGCATGGGTACGGCAACTGCCAGCGTCGTCGCTGCCGGAGGTCTCTTCCACCCGGGACCGTGTGCCGCCCTCGGGCCGGCGCCCCGGGATCTCATCGATCCGTACTGACGGGAACGCCGCAGTAGGGAGTACTCCCCTCCGCGTAAAGAACGGTACAGGAAATACCAAGGAAAGGTAAAGAGCTCGGCAAAGTCAGCGCAAAGTCGCTGGTCACCGGCCGTACCGCGTCACTGGCCGTACCGGTGCCGGGCCTCGGTCACCTGCGTGAGGACCTGCTCCAGCACCGCGCTGCCGGGCGGCGCGAGCGGCGGCTCGTAGGTCCAGGCGTGGCCGACCCACGGGTCGGCCAGGTGGTCGTCGGGGATCGGCGTGATCCGCATGAGGGAGCGCCAGAGCGGGTCGAGCAGCGGCCCGTACTCCTGGGCGTCCTCCCGGTCGGCGACCATCATCAGGTGCACGCCGACGGCCGGCCCCTCGTCCGCCAGGTAACGGAGCCGGGTGACGTCGCGGTCGTCGAAGCCGTGCGGGAAGTCGTTGACGATCAGCAGATGCTGGGAGGTGTCCACGTCCGGGGGCAGGGCATCGGAGGCTCCCCCGCGCAGGGCCATCTGCACCAGGTCCACCCGCTGGGTCAGACCGGCCAGGACCGCGGCCACGCCCGCCGCACCGGCCGCGGGCGGCTCGCGGAGGGCCCCGGACCTCACCAGCGGGGCGAGCGAGGAGGCCGCCGCGCCCGCCGGGTCGATCACCTGGACGGTGAACTCGCCCGCCGGATACACGGCGAGCAGGCGGGCGGCGTGCGCCACCGCGGTGTCCATGGCCAGACGGCGCAGCTCACCGGGGTCCAGGAACGCGCTGTCGGGGGTGCTCGCGCGTCCGCGGTCCACCCACAGCCCTCGCTCCAGCGGCAGCCGGACCAGCATGGGGATGCGGAGGTCGGGACGCTCCGGCAGGTGCAGATCGCCGAGGCGCAGCGCCATGGGGATCTCCATCGGCACCCGGTAGGCCTGCCAGACGGGGTTGTCCCAGCGGGCGAACGCGGGCGGCAGCGCCGGTTCCACGACCTCGGCCTCGGCGACGAGCTGGGCGAGGTCGCGGTCGAGGGCGGCCTGGGCCTGCTCGACGAGCCGGGTGTGCTTGGCGTGGGCTTCCGCGTGGTGGGAGTCACCGGTGGCGGCGAGCCGCAGGCGCGGATCGGCGAGCAGCCGGTCGAGCTCCTGCTCCCGGCGGGAGTCGGCGAAGTCGACCGCGCTGCGGTAGGCGGCGACGGTGCGGGCCAGATCCTCGAACATCCCCCACACCTGGTTGTAGAGCCGCTCGTCCGGGGTCCAGCCGGTGGCGTCGCCGGCGACGGGCGAGGACGGCGAGGCGGGCCCTCCGGACCCGTCGGCCGGGGGCGGAGTGGCGGCGGACGTCGCCGCGGTACGGCGGGGGTGCCGGTAGTCGACCGGGCCTCCGCCCTCGCCGGAGGCCGGCACCGCGGCCGCGGACGGCGGAACGGAGGGTTCCGGCGGGGAGGCGGCGGGTGCCGGTGACGGGTCGGGCACGGACGGGGACGCGGCAGGTGCAGGTGACGGGTCGGGCACGGACGGGGAGGCGAGCGGAGCGGAATCGGTGCCCCGGGCCATGGAGCTGCTCCCTCCGCTCGTTCCACCGCTGCCCCGGCCGTCGGCCGAGGCGCCGGCTGCTCGGCCGGCCGCGGTGCCGGTCATGGAGTCGGCGCCGGTCCCGCCGCCGGACGGGGCCGTGCGGACCCGGTCGCCCTCGGCGGTGCGGGACGGCGCCGGAACGGAGCGGGCCATGCCCTGAGCCACCGCGTCATGGATCGTGGCGGCGAGTTCAACGGCCTCGGGCAGCCCCTGGTCCCGGAACAGCTCTGCGAGACCGCCCGCGTACCCCTGTCCGACGGCGCGTACCTTCCAGGCACCCTGCCGGCGGTACAACTCCACGGCGACGACCGCGGATTCGCTGTCCAGGTCCGTGACCGTGTAGCCGGCGATCTCGTGGCCGTCGAGACCGGTGACGGCCACGAACGGCGCCGCGACGGCCCCGAATCGCGCCGGCCCGCCGCCACCGCCCGGCAGGGCGAGGAGCACGTGGACCCGGTGGACCTCGCCGGGCAGCGCGTCGAGGTCCACGGCGAGCCGGTGAACGGGCGCGGCCTGCCGGGAGACCTCCAGACCGGGCAGGGCCGGGGCGGCCGGATGAGCGACCCAGGCGGCACCCCGCACCGTGCCCTGTTCGTCGCCCAGGGTGGCTCCGGCCACGACCGGACTGCCCGCCGAGACCCGGATCTCCACACGGTTCCCGGGCAGCGGGTGGTTCTGCCCGCGCACCAGCTCGGCCGTCATCGTGCGTCCCCTGTTCTGTGTCCTGATTCCTGTGGCTCCGAGCTCATGCCCCCCTGCCGCGGAGAGGGGACTGTCTCCGGCAGACGGCGCCTAAAGGTGCGGCAGCAGCGCCGGCATGAGGTCCTGGAAGGTGCGGCCGTCGGCTGCGGCGCCGAGGGCGGTCATCTGCCAGCCGCCGCCGGTGCGGTGCACCTTCGCCATGATCTGCGCGGTGTACTTGCCCCCGCCGGTCAGCGTGTAGCGCGCCAGCTCCTGGCCGTTGGTCTCGTCGACGATGCGACAGAAGGCGTTCTGCACCTCGGCGAACGTCTGGCCGGTGAAGGAGTTCACGGTGAAGACGATCTGGTCGATGTGGACCGGGACCCGCTGCAGGTCGACCAGGATCGCCTCGTCGTCCCCACCCTGGCCGGCGCCGCCGACCAGGTTGTCGCCGGTGTGCCGGACCGAGCCGTCGTCGCTGACGAGGTGCCGGAAGAACACGACGTCCACCGGCTGCTTCTCCGCGAAGAGCACGGCCGACGCATCGAGATCGATCTCCTTGGTACGGGTCCCGAAGAGCCCACGGCGAGGGGCGGCCTGCCAGCCCAGCCCCATCCGCACCGCGGTCAGGGCTCCCCCGTCGGACTTCTGCAGGCTGATGCCCTGTCCCTTGGACAAGTTGACGCTCACGCGGTGTCCCCTCTCGAACCGTTCCCCAGCACCATCAACCACCTGTTCGGGCAGCTGACGGAAACCCTACGCAGTGCCACCGACGCAGGGCATGGCCCGCCCCGTTTTGTGGCGTTCCTGCAACACGCGGCGCCCGGCGCCGCGCCCGGTCTCCGGGGACGCGGTGGGGACGGGGCCCCGGGGCGTTGGAGTGCGCGGCTGCGGTGGGAGGTGCGGAGGGTGCGGAGGTCCTGGTCTCCGCCACCGGGCCGGTGGGCTGCCCGGGCGTACGTCGCCGAGCGAGGTACCGCGCCCCGGCCCTGGCCGGGAGCGGGCGGCCCGGAGCAGTGATCCGGAGCGGCGTGCCCCGGCCACGGCAACGGCAACGGCAACGGCAGAGCGCGACGCCCAGGGCCCGGCCCCGTCCGCCCGTCCGCCCCTCCTCAAACCCTTCCGTCAGGAGAGTCCGACCTCCTGCATCTGCCGGAGCTCCTTCTTCAACTCCTTCACCTCGTCGCGCAGGCGCGCCGCGACCTCGAACTGCAGCTCCGCGGCGGCGGCGCGCATCCGCTCCGTCATGTCCTCGATCTGCTGGGCGAGTTCGGCGGCGGGGCGGTCCGTCGCAACGGCGCGGCCCTTCGCGCCCTTCGCAGCCTTTCCGCCCTTCCCCGCCGTGGCGGGCTCGGCCTTGTTCCCCTTGCCGCCCAGGTCCGGGACGGGGGCCTTCCCTTCCTTGGAGCTGCGGTATCCGGTGCCCAGCAGTTCCTCGGTGTCGACCTCTTCGCGGGCGATGGCCGCCACGATGTCGTTGATCTTCTTCCGCAGGGGCTGCGGATCGATGCCGTTCTCCTTGTTGTACGCGATCTGCTTCTCACGGCGCCGGTTGGTCTCGTCGATGGCCTTCTCCATCGCCGGCGTCATCTTGTCCGCGTACATATGGACCTGGCCCGAGACGTTCCGCGCCGCGCGCCCGATGGTCTGGATGAGCGAGGTGCCGGAGCGCAGGAAGCCTTCCTTGTCCGCGTCGAGGATCGCAACCAGCGACACCTCCGGCAGGTCGAGCCCCTCGCGCAGCAGGTTGATGCCGACCAGCACGTCGTACTCGCCGGCGCGGAGCTCCCGCAGGAGTTCCACCCTGCGGAGCGTGTCGACATCGCTGTGCAGGTAGCGGACCTGAATGCCGAGCTCAAGGAAGTATTCGGTCAGGTCCTCCGCCATCTTCTTGGTGAGGGTGGTGACCAGGACGCGCTCGTCCTTCTCCGCGCGGGTCCGGATCTCGTGGACCAGGTCGTCGATCTGGCCCTCGGTCGGCTTGACGATCACCTCCGGGTCGACCAGACCGGTCGGCCGGATGATCTGCTCCACATGGCCGTCGGAGCGGGAGAGTTCGTACTGCCCGGGGGTCGCCGAGAGGTAGACCGTCTGCCCGATCCGTCCCAGGAACTCCTCCCACTTCAGCGGCCGGTTGTCCATGGCCGACGGCAGCCGGAAGCCGTGCTCCACCAGGGTCCGCTTGCGCGAGGCGTCGCCCTCGTACATCGCGCCGATCTGCGGAACGGTGACGTGCGACTCGTCGATGACCAGCACGAAGTCGTCCGGGAAGTAGTCCAGCAGGGTGTTGGGCGCCGAGCCGGCCTCGCGGCCGTCGATGTGCAGCGAGTAGTTCTCGATGCCGGAGCAGCTGCCGATCTGCCGCATCATCTCGATGTCGTAGGTGGTGCGCATGCGCAGCCGCTGGGCCTCCAGCAGCTTGCCCTGCTTCTCCATCCGGGCGAGCTGTTCCTCGAGCTCCGCCTCGATCCCGGTGATGGCCTTCTCCATCCGCTCCGGACCGGCCACGTAGTGGCTCGCCGGGAAGACGTAGAGCTCCCGGTCCTCGCTGATGACCTCGCCCGTGACCGGGTGCAGGGTGGAGAGCGCCTCGATTTCGTCGCCGAACATCTCGATGCGGACGGCCAGTTCCTCGTAGACCGGGAAGATCTCGATGGTGTCGCCCCGCACCCGGAACGTGCCCCGGGTGAAGGAGAGGTCGTTCCGCGTGTACTGGATGTCGACGAAACGGCGCAGCATCTGATCCCGGTCGATCTCCTCGCCGACCTTGAGCGGAACCATCCGGTCCACGTACTCCTGCGGTGTGCCCAGGCCGTAGATGCAGGAGACCGACGCCACCACGACCACATCGCGCCGGGTGAGCAGCGAGTTCGTCGCCGAGTGGCGCAGCCGCTCGACCTCCTCGTTGATCGAGGAGTCCTTCTCGATGTAGGTGTCCGACTGCGGGACGTACGCCTCGGGCTGGTAGTAGTCGTAGTACGAGACGAAGTACTCGACGGCGTTGTTGGGCAGGAGCTCGCGGAATTCGTTGGCGAGCTGGGCCGCGAGGGTCTTGTTCGGCGCCATGACGAGGGTCGGCCGCTGGAGCTTCTCGATCATCCAGGCGGTGGTGGCCGACTTGCCGGTGCCGGTGGCGCCGAGCAGGACGACGTCCTTCTCGCCCGCCGTGATGCGGCGCTCCAGGTCGGCGATGGCCGTGGGCTGGTCGCCACTGGGCTGGTAGGGGCTGACGACCTCGAAGGGCGCCACGGTGCGTTCGATCTTGGAAACGGGCCGCATGCATCCACGGTACGACCCCCCACTGACAACCGGGCCCGGCGAGCGCTCCGCCCCCTGCCCGTACGTCATGCGAACCGCGCTGACCAGGGGCGAAGGGCTGAGCGGCCCGCCGGGCAGCGGCGGAGGCCCACGAACGGCCCCGGGCCTTTCGTGGGACTGCCCGGTCGGGCCGGGAGCGGACGTCTCCTCCGGCAGCGGCCCTCTCCGGGGCAGCGGACACCGACCGAGCGGAACCGTGCCTGCCGGGGGCGGGGCACCCGACGGACGGTGCCGCCCGTGCGCGCACGACACGTGCCGAGGCAGCGGTCGGCAGAGGTGGACGGGCGCGCGTACCGGCATCACGAACGGTGCCGGTACGGCCGGCGCCCACGTACGGCCCGGCCGGGCACGAGGCGCACGTTCCCGACGCCGCGGTCACCCCCGCCCATTCCCTCGAGCGGGTGAACTCGCACAGCGTCGAACACAGGGCCGTCACAGCGTGACACCGTGAAGTTCTCCGGGGGGGCGTCCCGTTCAACTTCTGTCCATTCCACGCCTGTCCACCGTTGCACCACGCCTGGGACCCTCGGCCCGTCCGCGAAAGACGACGCGAGGAGTCCACGTGCGCATACGCCCTCTCGCAGCCACAGTCGGAACGCTTCTGGGAGTCTCGACACTCTTCTTCCCCGCCACGGCGGCCCAGGCCGTCGACCACCCGCACCGACCCGTGGTCGTCGCCCATCGCGGCGCGTCCGCCTACGCCCCGGAGAACACCCTCGCGGCCGTCGACAAGGCCGACGACCTCGGCATCACCTGGGTGGAGAACGACGTCCAGCGCACCAAGGACGGTGAGTTGGCCGTCATTCACGACACCGACCTGAAGCGCACCACCAACGTGGAACAGGTCTTCCCGGACCGGGCGCCCTGGAAGGTCGCCGACTTCACCATGGCGGAGATCAAGCGGCTGGACGCGGGCAGTTGGTTCTCCCCCGCCTACGCGGGCGAACGCGTGCCCACCCTGGAGGAGTACCTCGGACGGGTCAGTGACCACCGGCAGAAGCTGCTGCTGGAGCTCAAGGCCCCGGAGCTGTACCCCGGTCTGGAGCGCCAGACCCTCCGCGAACTGCGCCGTGAGGGCTGGCTCGACCGCTCGCACGTCCGGCGCAAGCTGATCGTCCAGTCCTTCAGCGCGGACAGCGTGGGCACGGTCCACAAGCTGCGTCCCGACATCAAGACCGGCTTCCTCGGCGCTCCGGAGGTCGCGGATCTGCAGACGTACGCGGGGTTCGTCGACCAGATCAACCCGAGTCACCGGACGCTGACACCCGAGTACGTGGCCGCCGTGCACAAGCTGCGCGGTGCACACGGCCGCCGGCTGGAGGTCTTCACCTGGACGGTCAACGACGGCCCACGGGCCGCCCTGCTCAAGAGCTACGGCGTGGACGGCATCATCACGAACACCCCTGACGTCGTCCGCGACGCGACAGCCAGGAGCACCTCGGACCACAGCGCCGTCGCCGGCGCCTCCGCGTCGTAGCTCCGACTCCCGGGAGCACGACACACCGCGGCCGCGTCCCCGAGGGGGCGCGGCCGCGGTGCGTGCGGCGGCGCATCCCCTCCCGGAGCGCACTACCCTGCGGGAGATGAGCGCAGTGAGCTGGACCGTGACCGGCACCCCCATCGGGCCGTTGCTGCTCGCGGCGACCGGCCGGGGGCTGGTCAACGTCGTCTTCCACGCGGACGAGCGGACGGCCCGCGCGGCGGTCGACCGGCTGGCGTCCCGGCTCGGGGACGAGCCGGTCGAGGCGTCCGAGGACCCGCTGCTCGCCGAGACGGTCCGGCAGTTGCGCGCCTACTTCGCGGGAACGCTGCGCGAGTTCACCGTGGAGCTGGACTGGTCGCTGTCGGCCGGCTTCAACCGGCGGGTGCTCCGGGAACTCGCGACCGGCGTCCCGTACGGCACGGTCGTCGGCTACCAGGACCTGGCCGACCGGGTCGGCGAACCGGGGGCCGCACGGGCCGTGGGCACGGCCATGGGGTCCAATCCGCTGCCCGTCGTGGTCCCCTGCCACCGGGTGGTGGAGAGCGGCGGCGGGATCGGCGGCTTCGGCGGGGGCCTGGAGACGAAGCGCACCCTGCTCGCGCTGGAGGGCGTGCTCCCGCAGCCGCTGTTCTGAGCGGTCGGCAGAGCGTTCCCCGCCCCGCTCCGGAAGGCTCCGCAGCCTGCTCCGGAACGCCCCGCGGCCGCGCCCAGGGCTCCCGGCCCGGGCAGGAGGGGCGCCCGCGACCTCTCAGGCCGCTGCGCAGGAGGTCCTCGCAGAAAACCTCGCAGCGGGCCGTCGCGGGAGGTGCCCGCGCAGGACGCCCTCCGGTCACGTTTCCGAAAGCTTCCCCGCCGGCCCATGGCCTGTCGGCAGCGGTGCTGCCAGACTGCGGCCGTGTCCGACTCCTCCGATTCGCCCTCATCCCTTCCCCCGTCCGCCTCCCCCACCGCACCCGCACCCGTATCCGGCCCTGACGCCCCGGCCGTGTCCACGGAGGCGGAGGCCGTCCCCGGTCTGCACGCCGTGCGGCGGCGCACCACGGCCGTACTGATCGCCTCCCAGATCCTCGGCAGTCTGGGCACGGCGATGGGAGTCGCCCTCTCGTCGGTGCTGGCGCAGGAGATCGGCGGCTCGGAGGCGGTGGCCGGGCTGGCCGGGACCGCGGCCGTGGCGGGGACGGCTCTGCTGTCGGTTCCGGTCGCCGCCCTGATGAGCGCCCGCGGCCGGCGGCCGGGGCTGGCGCTGGCGTACGCGGTCGGTGCGGTGGGCGCGGGACTGTCCGTGCTGGCCGCCACGGTGGGGAGCTTCCCCCTGCTGCTGCTCGGCATGGTGGCGTTCGGCGCCAGTACGACGGCGAACCTCCAGGCCCGGTTCGCGGCGGCGGATCTGGCGCCGGCGGGGAACCTCGGCCGGGCGATCTCGACGGTGGTCTGGGCGGCGACGATCGGTGCGGTCCTGGGGCCGAACATCGCGGCCCCAGCCGGGGACAGCGTCGCGGGCCTGGGGATTCCGGCCACGGCGGGACCGTTTCTGTGGGCCGCGGTGGTCTTCCTGGCCGCGGCCGTCCTGGTGCTGGTCCTGCTGCGCCCCGACCCGCTGCTGACGGCCCGGTCGCTGGCTCCGGCCGGGTCGCAGACGCGGGAGAGCCGGTCGCTCCGCGCGGGTGTCCGTGTGGTCGCCGGCTCCGCGCGGGCCCGGCTCGCGCTCGTCACCATCAGCGCCTCGCACACCGCGATGGTGGCGATCATGGTGATGACCCCGGTGGACCTGGGGCACCACGGTGCGGACATCGAGCTGATCGGGCTGGTGATCAGTGCCCACATCGCGGGGATGTACGCCTTCGCCCCGGTGATGGGCCGGCTCTGCGACCGGGTGGGGCCGTTCACCGTGATCGCCCTGACGGTGGCCCTGATGGCTTCGGCCGCCCTGCTCGCGGGCACGGCCGACGGACACCACGGGCGGACCACGGCCGGTCTGTTCCTGCTCGGCCTGGGCTGGTCGGCGGGGCTCGTGGCGGGCTCCACGCTGCTCACCGACGCCGTACCGCAGGCCGCCCGGGCTGCTGTCCAGGGACTCTCGGACCTGACGATGAACACCTCGGCCGGGGCCGGTGGCGCCCTGGCCGGGCTGATCGTGGCGCGGGCGAGCTACGGCTGGCTGAACCTGGCGGCCGCGCTCCTGCTGCTGCCGGTGGCGGCCCTGGCCCTGTTCACCGCACGCCCGGCCCGCGCCTGAACCCACGTCAGGCCCCAGAGGCCGAGGGACGTCAGAGGCTGATGTGATACGCCTTCCGGAGCGTCTCGTGGACGGTCCAGGTGGTCCGGTCGCCCTCGCGCAGCACGCACGCGTCCCCCGGGCCCACCTCGATCACGGAACCGCCCTCGACCTCGATCGTCGCCCGCCCGCTCACGACGACGAACAGCTCGTTGGCCTCGGTGTCGGTCACCACCCCCGGAGTGATCTGCCAGATGCCGCGGAGCTGCTTGCCGTCCGGGGCCTCCCACAGCACCTTGCCGGTGACGACGGGATCGCCCGAGACGATCTGCTCGGGAGCGAGCGGCTCCACCTCGAGCTCCACATCCGGAATGTGCACTGCGAACGACGCGACGGGGTTGTCCATGCCAGTCATAGCCGGTCAGAGTAGCGGCGCCCGTTCCGCCGCCGGCGGGCAGGTACCGCAGCGCATCGATCCGGAGCCCGCCCGGCCCCCATCGGAGGGCACGGGCGCCCCGGGCGGCGGCCCGTAGCGACAGATCGCCGCCACCCTCCCGGTCGAGGGTGGCGGCGATCCCTCCGCGGCGGGGCGCCGGCTCAGCAGCGGGGTACGGGCCTGCTGTACGTCGTGTTGCTCGCGTTGGCCACGTAGTAGTCGGAGACCCACTTGCCGTTGTCCAGCTTGTTCCAGACCGAGGTACCGCTCACCGCCGTACCGGGGGCCTGACAGGTCGTCCAGGCGAGCGCTCCGCTGGGCAGCGCACCGGCCGTGGCGTACGACGTACCGGGGCCGGTCCGCTGGTTGACCCCGCTGGCCGGGGTGATCTGGTACGGGTGCGCACAGCGGGGCAGCGGGGCGCTGTAGCCGGTCTTGGAGGGCGTGCTCACGTAGTGGTCGGAGACGAAGCTGCCGTCGGAGAGCTGGTCCCACACGGAGGTGCCCCCGACGGTGGCACCCGGCTTCTGGCAGACCACCGCGACCGAGGATCCGGGGGCGACGGACCGCACGACGGTGCCGGTGGTCGACGGTGTCCGGCGGGCCTTGAGCACGGCGTCGCTGGTCACGGTGTACGTGTGGGCGACGGTGGCCACCGGCGCGTCGAGCTGGTTGCTGTCGATGTTGATCTTCACGCCGCCGTGCGTCTCGTCATGGCTGTTGCTGTACTGCTTGGCGCGCTGGTGCGCCGCCCACTGGGAGTCCGGGATCCCCGACCAGCCGCTGAGCGACGTACTGCCGTCGTACCGGGCGATCCAGAGGGCGTCGGGGCGGGCGTGGCTCGTGGAGCCGTAGACGGCGGAGAGGTCCGCGGCGCCGTGGTTGAGGTTCATGTAGACACCGGAGAGGTAGCCGCGGGCGTGGAGCTCCTTCGTCCACGCCGACAGGTACGTCAGGACCGAGTTCCGGCAGGTGCTGTCGGGGCTGGTGTACTGCTCGATGTCGTTGTAGAGAGCGCTGCCGGGCAGCATGCCGCGCGTGGTGGCCGCCGCGATGGCGTCGACCGCCGCCGCCTTGCCCTCCGCCGCCGCCGAGCCGGGGGTGATCTTCTCGTCCTGAGCCCGTGCACCGCAGGCCGGCTGCAGTCCCTTGTAGATGGGGAGCAGGCGCCAGCCGAGTTTCGACACCTCGGTGACCCAGCTCGCGGTGAGCCGGGGCTGGGTGCAGGTGCGGTTGACACCCCCGATGTACACGCCGACGGCGCGGTACGGCGACTCCTTCCACGCCTTCATCGCGTCGAGGCTGGGCGCGCTGCACGCGTCGAAGGCCGGACCGGTGTAGCGGGTCGAGGCCGCGCCCGATGGATAGGCGATCGAGGTGGCGGGCTCCGCGGCGGCGGGCGGGGCGAGTACAAGCGTCATCGCACCGCCCAGGGCCGCGGCCAGGCCCGCGACGCCGAGCCGCTGTCTGATACGGAACGGGAAACGGGACATGTCGACCCCCGGGCGCAGTCGGACCGAGTCCGGCTGCACGACCGTCAGGAAGGCGCCGCGGGCAGCGTCCTGACGGTACGACGGACTCTATGGATTTCTGAGGTTCTGTCTGTTCTGTCATAGTTTTGCCACTCCGGTGCAGTGCTGGTCAAGCACCGGGGCGCGAGGTTTGACGGTGTGACCGGAACGCCAGGGATGGGAGGAGAAGCGTTCCTTCGGACGCCGCCCACGAGACGGGAGACGCGCAGCGATGCCCACACCCCCGATGAACGTGTCCGAGGAGGTCCGGGAAGCACTCGCCCGCAGACATCCGGTGGTGGCCCTGGAATCGACGATCATCGCGCACGGTCTGCCCCGCCCCCGCAATCTGCAGGTGGCGAAGGAGCTGGAGGCCGAGGTCCGCGAGGGCGGCGCCGTCCCGGCGACCATCGCGGTGCTGGACGGCCGGCCGCACATCGGCCTCACCCCGGAGCAGCTGGAACGCATCGCCGACGATCCGTCACTGCGCAAGCTGGGCCACCGCGATCTGGCCCCCGCGGTGGCGGCGGGTGCAGACGGCGCGACGACGGTCTCGGGGACGGCCTTCCTCGCCGCCCGCGCGGGGATCAGGGTCTTCGCGACGGGCGGGCTGGGCGGTGTCCACCGGGAGTGGACCGCGACGCAGGACGAGTCGGCGGACCTGTCGCTGCTGGCCCGCACCCGGATCACGGTCGTCTGCGCGGGCGTGAAGTCCATCCTCGACGTGCGCGCCACGCTCCAGCGCCTGGAGACCCTGGGGGTGGGGGTGCTGGGCTACCGCACCGACCGCTTTCCCGGCTTCTACCTCAGCAGTTCGGGCGAGCCGGTCGACTGGACGGTGCACGAGCCCGAGGAGGTCGCCGCCGCCATGGCCGCCCAGGACGCGCTGGGCGGCCCGGAGTCGGCCCTCGTCGTCGGCAATCCCGTTCCCCAACGGGAGCAACTGGATCCGGAACTCCACGACCGGGTGCTGGCCGAGGCGCTGGCCGCCTGTGCGCGCGAGGGCATCAGCGGACAGGCGGTGACACCGTTCCTGCTGGGCCATCTGGTGCACCACACCGACGGCGCCTCGCTGGAGGCCAACCTCGCGGCGGTACGGGGCAATGTGCGCCTGGCCGCCCGGATCGCCACGGCCTGGTCCCGGACCCCGGCATGACGGGGTCCGGGGACGCCGACGGGCGGCAGGGCCCGGTCCGCGGGGGGCTGCTGGTGATCGGCGACGTGATCACGGATGTCGTCGCCCGGCACTCCGCTCCCCTCGCTCCGGCGACCGACACCACGGCCCGGGTGAGCACCCTGCCGGGCGGCGCCGGGGCCAACGCGGCCTGCTGGGCGGCCCGGAGCGGAGCACCGGACGTCCGGCTCATGGGGTGCGTGGGGGCGGACTCCGCCGCGTGGCACGAGGACGCGCTGCTGCGCTGCGGGGTCCGCCCCGCCCTCCGCGTCGATCCGGACGCGGCCACGGGCACCGTCATCTGCCTGGTCGACGCCACGGCGGAACGCACCCTGGTCACCGACAGCGGCGCCGCGCTCCGGCTGTCCCCCGCGGACTGGCGGGACGGCCTGCTCGACGGCGTGGCCCGCCTCCACCTGTCGGGCTACCTCTTCTTCGCGGAGGGCAGCAGGGCGCTGGCCCGGGTGGCGATGGCGGCGGCCCGGGACCGGTCGGTACCGGTCAGTGTCGATCCGGCGTCGGCCGGCTTCATCGAACAGCACGGCCCCGCCGCGTTCCTGGCGTCGGTCGCCGCCGCGGACCTCCTCCTCCCGAACAGCGACGAGGCCACGCTGCTCACCGGACTCGCGGACCCGGCCGACGCGGCGGCCGAACTCAGCCGGGACTTCGGCCTCGTCGCGGTCAAGAGGGGCGCCGCGGGAGCCGTGCTCGCCGCGGGCGGCGACATCCTCGCCCGGGTACCGGCCCCCGCGGTGACACCGGTGGACACCACCGGCGCGGGCGACGCCTTCACCGGCGCCTTCCTCGCGGCGCTGCTGGCCGGCGGGGATCCGGTGACCGCCGCGGAGGCGGGCTGCCGGGCCGGCGCGGAGGCCGTCACACGGGCCGGCGGGCGGCCGCCGGAGCGGGGAGCGTCCGCCCCGGCGGACGTTCTCCGGAGCGGCGCTCCCACATGAATGCGGCCTCCTTGCCGCGTGAGTGCGCCGCTCGCCTCGTGAGTGCGCCACCTTCTCCGCGCCCGCGCGGGGCGCTCGACGGCCCGGCGCGCCCTGCGGTCCCACCTCACCTTGCCGGCACCCGGCACGGCGCCGGCATCCCCGACACCATGGGCAGGAGTTCTCCATGACGGCTCGCCCCCTGCTGCTTCTCGACGTGGACTTTACCGACCGCGGGCAGTGCTGCTCGTGATGTCTGTCTGGGCCTGTGACTTAGGCGTCATGGGCTCGTTTACCGACCGGGACCGGGACGTCTGTCATGTTCCGGAGTCGGTACGGAGGACAAGTGGTACGGCACGTGGTGATCGGGGACTTGCGGGTCCAGCAGATCGAACGGAAGGACGGGCGGCGATCATGGACGATCGTCTGGCCCGAGGGCACGCTGCACACGGAGGCGGACCGGTTCCTGCGTGAGCACGAGGGCTCGGGCACGCAGAAGACCTACGCGTACTACCTGGTGGACCACCTGCGGTGGCTGGAGCGCGAGTGCCTGGCCTTCGACACGGTGCAACTGCGCGACCTGGAACGGTACATGGGGATCGTCGGTGCCGAAGTCCGCATGCCGCTCGGAGAACCGTGGCGGGTCGGCAAGCGCCCCTACGGCCGCTCCGCGCTGTCGACCGCGGCGGCCTGCTTGAAGGGCTTCTACCTGCACCAAACCTCCCTCGGCATCAACGGCGAGCTCGGCAGGAAGCTCGACAAGTCCCGGCTGCCGTCACGGGTGGACCGCCGCCGCTCGTTCCTCGGTCACGTGAAGTCGCCGCTGCCCACGAATCCGCTGGCGCCGAAGGGGCCGCAGCGCCGGCACCCGAAGATGCTGCCGGACGGGGCGAGAGAGAGGCTGCTGGAGTCGGTGAACGCCGCCCGGGACCGGCTGGTCGTCGACTGGCTCGCCGACGGAGGACTGCGGATCGGCGAGCTGTGCGGGCTGCACCTGGTCGACCTGCACCTGCGGGAGAACGCTGCCTGCGGCGAGTGCCGCACCCCGCATCTGCACGTCTGCCACCGGCCCGGCAACCCGAACCGGGCCGAGGCCAAGACCAAGCACCCGTGGCAGATCGTGCGCGGGACGGTCACCGGCGGGCTGATCAAGCGGGTCAGCCCGGCGATGGTGCACTCCTACTTCGAGTACATCACCACCGAGTACCCGCGCGGCGCTCGGCACGGCATGCTCCTGGTCCAGTTGCACGGCGCCGATGCGGGCCGGCCGTGGGCACCGGTCGGCGCCCGGCGGATGCTCGGCCGGGCCGGGGAACGCGCTGGGCTGGGGCTGGTGAAACCCCATGCCTTCCGGCACACCTTCGCCTCGGCGGTTCTCGACGCCGCGGGCGGCAACACCCTGATCGCCCGGGACGCGGGCGGCTGGGCCTCGGCCGCGATGGTCGACGAGGTCTACGGGCACGTCGACATCCACGATCCGGTCTTCGACGCCGCTCTGCGCACGGTCTGGGGTGAGGGCCGGTGAAGCGCCGGGACGCGTTTCTGTTGCCTTTGCTGACCACGCACCAGAACGACACGCGGATCGGCAGAGATCGTTTGGAGATCCTCACCGCGCTGACGAACGCGCCCTCATTCGATCCTCTGTTCCGCGACGACATCGTCCAGATCCCGCCAGGACACCAGACCTATCAATGGTTTTGCCGGGTCACCGACTGCCAGCGCGCCACTGGCCTCGGCGACTTCTGCCACGCCCATCGTCAAGAGTGGCTCGCAGCCGCGAAGGAAGGTGTCAGCAGGTCAGTCTTCCTCAGCACTGCTGAACCTTTGGGGCAGACAACCGAGCATGACGGGAACCTGGCCTGTCTGATCTGCCCCGGGCGACCCGCGCGGGCGGGCCAGTACCGTCTCTGCAAATATCACCTTCAGAAATGGAGTCGAACGCGAGTTGGCGAAGAAGTCGCTCTCGACTTCGATGAGTGGGCCGCCGAGCAAAGTTCTGTCCCGGGGTTCGGGACCTGCACAGTGCTGGTCTGTCCTCTGCTGGCAGAGTCGCCGCTGGGACTGTGTCGGCGACACGCTCACTCCTACCGGAGGGCGGGTTCCCCCGGCGGCGCATCCATTCCGGGCGGATCGTGGGGCGAGGGCCGAGCCGCTGTCAGCTACATCGACCGCGTCCAGTTCCGGGCGTGGTGCGACAGGGAGATCGCGGTCTCCGTGCCCGCTCAGCTGAACTTGCGCGGACTGAGGCCACTGCCGCGGGCAGAAATCCAGTGGGGGTTGTTCACTCACACACAGCGGTCGCGTCCGGCCCGTTGGGATGTCACCGCGCTTCGCATGGTGGTGAACGCCTGCCGTGAGCAGGATGCGACCTCGATCGTCGATCTGGACCTTGCTTGCTTGACCAAGACCGCCAGCGGGATCGCGAAAGAGATTTTCCACGAGTTGCGCCTGGTCTACTTCACACCTGAGGAGGCCAAAGAGGCCGGATTCCTCGAAACGAGGCACTTCGGTATCAGCTATGAGAACCGGCTCGGGCACCTCAGCCTCACCGCGATCTCTCAACGATGGCTGCGGGACATCACGTGGGACTACTTCGCCGAACTCCTGCGCTCGCCGCGCTGCCCTAACAGCGCCCACACGCTGGACCACATTCGTCGAGCGATGACCGAGTTGAGCGCGTTCCTTGAAGTCGATGCCCCCGGCGGGGGCGTCGACCCCGCAGTCCTGGCGAAGGAACACGCCGACCGCTTCGTCGCAGATCAGCGGCATCGCGAGCGCCATGCACTCCCGTCTCTGGCCACGGTCCGCGTCGACGGGAAGCCGAGCACCGTCACGACTGGCACGCGATCGGTGGTCTTCAACCACACCCGCAAGATCCTCCGCAAGGCGATGGACGACGGCGTGACCGACGCTATCGGCCTGGCCAGGGAGTTCGTCATCGCGTTGCCGAACGCCGGCGGCACCGCTTACCAGAAACGGCGGCGCCCCTTCGCCGATGAAGTGGCACAGGCACTGGCCGACGAGCGCAATCTCGCCGAGTTCACACGCGTCCACGATCCGGATGACGAGGGTGCCCGGGACATCTGGGAGATCGTCGTGGTCACCGGACGACGGCTGGGGGAAGTCATCGAGCTTCGCTGGAACTGCATCGGCCGGCTCAGCGGGCTCGCGATGCTCTGGCATGACCAGACCAAGGTCGGCAACTATGACGAGGCCATCCGCATCCCCGAGTCGCTCTTCGAGCTCATCACCGAACGGCAGCGCAAGACGCTCGCCCGGTTCGCCGACGATCACGGCTACACCCCCACGGGCAAAGAACGTGACGGGCTCGCGCTGTTCCCCACCAACTACCGCAGCACCGACGGGACGATCGCGCTGAGCAGGCCGTGGTTCTACAGCCGCTTCCGTCCCTGGGTCGACGCCATGGACATCGGCCACTGCGTCCCCCACCAGGCCCGCCACACCCTGGCCACCAGCCTCCTGCGCCAGGGCGCCACCCTCACCCACATCCGCCGCTATCTCGGACACGTCTCGGACCGGATGGCCGAGCACTACGTCCACCTCTCCAACACCGATCTGGAAAATGTGCTCCAGCACGTCTGGGTCGCCGGGCCCGGCACCACCACTCCTGGGGAGCGACTCTCGGGGGACTCGGCCGAGGCACTCACCAAGGAACAGGCCCTGGCCATCGCCGTCGACCTCGCCCGCCGCAGCACCCCGGCCGAGGGCGGCTTCTGCACCTTCCAGCCGGTCGTCGACGGCGGCGCCTGTCCCTGGAACCTCGACTGCCACAACTGCGACAAGTTCGTACTTTCCGGCGCGGACCTCCTCTACTGGCGACGCAAGCGCGAGCAGTGGCGGCTGCTGGCCGAAGGCGCCCAGGACGACGCCACCGCCGACTACCTGAACCGCTACTTCGAACCCACCGCCCGCGCCATCGACGGCCTGGAGAAGGCCCTGGCCGGCCTCGGCCTCCTCGACGACGCCCTCGCCCTGGACCTGCGCAAACCCCAGGACTACTTCCACCGCGTGTGGTCCACCGCCTTCCGCGCCGCCGACCTCGCCGACGCGGGGAACGACGAGCAGGACGAGTACAGCGATACGTGCACAACCGATGGCGACGATCTCGAACAGGACATCGCATGAAGACCGCTGCAATTCCAGAACCCCGCACGGCCGCTGCCCTGGCCGCCCGCCGTCACAAGACCGAGACTGCCCTCCAGCGGGTCCGCGAAGCCATCACCCGACTCCGGCGAGAGAAGGCCCAGGTCAGCGTCGCCGCCGTCGCCCGTCGCGCAGACGTCTCGCGCACCTTCCTCTACGACAACGCCGAGGCCCGAGCCACGGTCGCCAGCGCGATGGCCGAGTCCGGAGACCGCCGGACCCAGTTGCTCGCCGACCAGGACGACGAGCGCGAGGCAACCTGGCGCGAACGCGCCCTGAACGCCGAGGAAGCACTCAAGACCGCCCAGGCCGAGATCCTCACCCAGCGCACCCGCATCGGCGAACTCATGGGCCAGATCCGGGACTTGGAAGCCGAGTGGACCGAGGAAGCCATCCAGCGGATCACCACCGAAAACACCACCCTCAAACAACGGGTCCGCCAACTCATCACCGACAACCGCACCCTCGACGAGCGACTCAAGGCCGCACGCTCCAACCTCCGCTTCCAAGACCGGCGCATCGCCGACCTCGAAGCACAGATCGCCGACTCAACGAAGCACTGAATCACCGCGGTCGAGTTCGGACGGCGGCCTCACCGGCCCTGGCCATGAGGACCGCCGTCACCGAGGCGAGTGCTGAGCTGGGCCCCCAACTCCCGGAAGCCCAGCGCAAGCGCGACACGCTTTGACGGGTGCGGGCGTGCTCGCCACTGCGGAAGCAGCCCGGCGTCCAGCGCGCGGGCCACCGCCGCAGATGCCACCGCTCGCGCCAGCCCCCGGCCGCGACAGTGCGGCGCGACCAGGACGCTGAGGTGGGCCACCGACTGCGACCATGCGCCATAGCCGGCTGCGGCAACCACGTCGTCACCGTCACGCAGGACGCATGCGGGAGAGGTGATGTCGTCCAAGCCGCTTTCCCCAGCGTCCTCTTCACCGGCACGGGCCAGCAGCGCGGCCAGTCCATCGTCGTCGCCTGGTACCTCCTCGACAGCGGCGCCCGCATGCATGGGCTGGAAGTCGGCCCGGTCGAGATAGAAGAGGGACGCAGGCCCCAGTACGTCGAGGACGGGCAGCACTTCACGCAGACGATCCGCGTCGACGATCTCCTGATAGGACAGCTTCCTCGCCGCCCCCGCCATCAGCTCGGCGATCCGATCGCTCGGCACGGTGACGATGCCGGCGTCACCGAGAACCACGATCCCCGTCCACAACGGCGGGCACAACCGTGATCCTGGGGAGACGGCCACGTTCACCCCGTCCGTGGCGGAGAACCGCACTGGCTTCACCGCCAGTTCAATCCATGGCTCCCGGGCCCGGTCCAGCAAGAGATCTGTAGTCATGGCCGCATCGTGTCGGGCCCCAGTTCTTTCCACGACTGGTTTTCCTCCGAGGTCCGCCCCTGCTCTGCGACACCTCATCCACCCGGCCCCCGCCCGCAGCACGACGACCACACGAACGAGCGACAACAACACCACCCAACTCGCCGTCGCGGACATGTAGTCTATGAATCGTCGCAGTTCAGAGCAGGTTAACGGGCTCCAGTGGTCGGTAAAGTGGACGGCCCGCTCAACCCGTACGCCGCCCGGCTGTACCGGCCGCGCGGCTACACCACTCACCGCCTCCACCCCGCGATCTGGCTGTCCCGGCAGACCCCCGGGTCCCGCAGCCACCGCCGTGGCCTGCGGGTCCGCCTCAACCCCGGGCACGGCCGGCGGCTGACCACGCTGCCGTACGAACTGGCCTGGGCGACCACCTGGATGCACCAGGCGAACGAGATGATCGCCCCAGCGATCGGCCTCCCGGGCGACCTCCCCGTGATCGAATGGCCCGAGCTCTTCACCAAGGACCCGGACGGCCTCTACTGGAAGACCCGGCATCTGCTGACATGGGCGGCGGGGCGCCCGTTCGTCTGGGTCGACGACATGATCACCGACCTCGACACCGCACACGTCGCCGCCCACCACGACGCCCCCGCCCTGCTCTTGCGCATCCACCCCCGCAGGGGCCTGCGCGACGCGGACTTCGCGACGCTGGCCCGGTGGGCGGCGGAACTGTAGGGGTTCGGCTTCACAGCTCATTGCTCATGGCACGGGCGCCTGAGCAACCGTCGCGCCGATGGTGAGCTCCGGCACGCCCCCGGGAGGCAAGGCGGGCCGGACGCTCAGGTCACCGGGATCTCGCACCAGACGATCTTGCCGGGATTCCGGTCCTCGACGCCCCACTTGTCGGCGAGAGCGGACACCAGGGAGAGCCCGCGTCCCCCCTCGTCCTCCGCGCCGGCCGACCGCTCCCGGACCTGCGTCAGGCCGGGCCCGCTGTCATGCACCTCCACCCGGAGAAGGGCACCGGGACCAGAACCCGGGCCCCGTACGAGGTCCAGGAACAGCCGGTAGCCGCGGCCGGGCGGGACCCCATGGACCAGCGCGTTGGTCGCGATTTCGGACACGCAGACCAAGGCGTCGTCCAGTCGGCCGGTGACCTGCCAGTCGGTCAGCGCCTGTGCGGTGAACTCCCTGGCCGCGGGCACGGACCGGCGCTCCCGCCGGAAGAACGCCTCGCGGCGGCAGAGGGGTTGGTCGTTCTCGTTCATGCGACGACTGTCACAGTGCGTCACTAGTATGCACCAGTGAGTCAGTGCGTACGGGGATGCCGTACGCCACGGCGACGGCTGCCGTACGACAACAGGGCAGGAACGGAGTACACCATGTACGCGACGAAGAAGTCCCCGAAGAACCCCTCCTGGCATCTGATCGGCGCTCAGGTCGGCCACTTCCGCAGGGCCGCCCGCATCACCCAGCCGGAACTGGCCCAGCGGCTCTGCGTACACGAGGACACGATCGGGTCGATCGAGCAGGGCCGCCGGGCCCTCAAGCCCGACCTCGCCGAACAGCTCGACGTGCTGCTGGACACCAAGGGAGCACTCGCGGTGGCCGTGTCCAAGGTTCCGGAGCGCGAGCGATTCCCGGCCTTCGCCCAGGACTTCGTGGAGCACGAGCAGGAGGCCCTGACCCTTCTCTCGTACCAGACCCACGTCGCACCTGGCCTGCTGCAGACCGAGGACTACGCCCGCGCGGTCTTCGCCTCCCTCTATCCGCCGATCAGCCCTGACGAGGAGGAGGACCGGGTCACTGCCAGGCTCGACCGCAAGCAGGTGTTCGACCGCAAGCCCTGGCCGCCGATGATGAACTTCCTCCTGGAAGAGGTGATCCTGCATCGGCCCATCGGCGGGCGCGAGGTGTTGCGCGAGCAGATCCGGCACCTGAAGGACTGCGCCGAACTGCCCTTCCTGGGGCTGCAGATCATGCCCACGGCCCGCGAGAAGCACGCGGGCCTGGACGGCCCCATGGTGTTGCTGGAGACCCCCGACCACGACCAACTGGCCTATATCGAGGGGCAGCGCATCAGCTTCCTCGTGGATGACCCGGACGAGGTCAGTGCGTATCAACAGAAGTATGGAATGCTGCGGTCGCAGGCTCTCAGCCCGGAGGAGAGCCTGAATCTGCTGGCCGACCTGGCAGGAGGGTCATGAACAGCGCAGCGAACACCCACCGCACCGACAATCCGCAATGGTTCAAGTCCAGCCACAGCGGCAGCGAAGGCGGCGACTGCGTCGAAGTCGCCATCGGCCAGCGAACCGTCCGGGTACGCGACTCCAAGAACCCCCACGGCCCCGCACTCACCCTCACACCCGAAGCCTGGACCGACTTCATCCGCTTCGCGAGCAGAGACGTCTGACCCGGTCGACGGACAGCCCTGCTCGGTCGGGACCGCCTGAGGCATGAGGACGGCCCAGGGCGAACACCACGCTCAGGCGCTGCTCGGCGGGCTCGCCCCGGAAGCGATGCGCGGGCTGCTCGCCACAGCCGGGACGGGCTCCCCGTCCCGTGCGCCGTGGGCATCCGTCACCTCGGCTGCGCGCCGCACAAGGAGGGGCTCACGAGGGTCGCTGTCGACCACCGGGAGGCGGAGTTCCTGGTCCGCGTCATCTCCCGTTCCTGGTCCGCGTCTTCTCCAGGTGGGATGCGCGTACCCGCGTATCCTCGGGGAAGGCCAGTCGGGGACGAGAGGAGTCCACTGTGCCCATCACCTTCCGCAAGAGCTTCCGCATACTTCCGGGCGTCCGGCTCAACATCAACCGCAAGTCCGTCTCCGTCACCCTCGGCAAGGGGGACGGTGTGCGCCGCACCTACTCGTCCACGGGCCGCCGGACGACGTCGATGGATCTCCCCGGCCCGTTCGGATACCGCAAGACCGAGCGCCGCGGCTGACCGTCCCGGGCCGTGAGGTTCGGCCCCACCCGAAGCGCCTCCGCCCCCGGCCCCGCCCTGCCGGTCCCCCCACCCGGGCCTCACCGCCCGTCAGCCGTACAGCGATCCCGTCAGGGCGCCGACCGGGTCCTCGTCCGCCGGGCCCTCCGGCCACCAGTCCTCGCGTCCCCCGTCGGAGCGGTACGGGTACCAGCGGCCGTCCCGGCCGTAGCGGAGCTGGACGAAGCCCCGGGGGTCGGTGAGCCGGTTGTGCCGGATCGTCATGCGCGGGAAGTCCGCGGCGGCGAGTGCGCTGCGGGCCCGGTCGAAGTCGCCCGCCGGCGGGTCCCAGAGGTGGTCGAGAACGGCCAGGCCCTCGGCGCCGCCCTGGCGCCAGGCCGCGACGGCCCGGGACAGCTCCTGGGCGGTGCGGCCGGTGCTCGCGGCCAGTTGTGCGAACCGGGCGGAGAAGCTCTGGCGCCCGGAGAGATGAGGGTGGGTGGCGGCGAGCCGTACGGCGTCCTGCCAGGCCGAGCGGACCGCGAACGGGTCCGCCCCGTCGGCCAGATACGCCTGGGCCCGGGCCGCCGCGTCCAGGGCCAGGAATTCGAGGGCCTCGGCCGACGGGGCACCGGCCGGTTCCGGGAAGGCCGGCGGGTACGCGGCGGCGGTGGGCGCCGCCAGGGGCGCGGGAAGCGGCGGACGCGCCGTGCCGGACAGGGCCTCGCGCGCCACCACCGCCGCGGTGGCGGCGGGAGTTCCGGCGGCCTTCTCCCGGGCGGCGCGGGCCGCGTTGCGGCGGGTGAGGGCGTCGAGGAGTTCGCTCTCCTCCCGGCCGCGCAGCAACAGCAGGACGAACGGGTCGGTGTCGAGCAGCCGGGCCGTCTCGTAACAGAGCGCCGCGGCGTGTTTGCAGGGCCGGCCGACGTCCGGGCAGGAGCAGGACGGGTCCATGTCACCGGGACCGGGGAGCAATTGGACGCCCGCCCGGTCCGCGGCGGCCACCAGGGCCTGCGGCATGTCCTTGTCCAGGAGCGCCGCGATGTGGGCGGGCTCCGCGGAGACGGCGTCGAGGAAGTCGTTCCACTCGGCGTCGGTGAGGACCTGGAGGCGGAGGGCGGTCCGGTACGGGCGGGGGCGGGTGCCGTGCACCGCGGCGGTGACGTGCCCCGGGGTGACGGTGATCGCGTCGACGAACCCGCGGCGTGCGTAGCCGCGGCCGCGGGAGAGCCGGGCCGGGTCGGGCGCGTTCTCCTCCAGGGCGCGCACCCAGGCGTCGCCCCACCAGGACCGCGGGAACTCATCGGGGCCGCCGGTCCCGGCAGCGGCGGGGAGGCCGTGGCGGGTCATGACGGCCTCCGCAGCGAGACGAGGTCGGCGAGTTCCGCGTCGCTCAGTTCGGTCAGCGCCGCCTCGCCACCGCTCAGCACGGCGTCCGCCAACGTCCTCTTGGCGTCCAGCAGCTGGGCGATCCGGTCCTCGACGGTGCCTTCGGCGATCAGCCGGTGCACCTGCACGGGCTGGGTCTGGCCGATGCGGTAGGCGCGGTCGGTGGCCTGCTCCTCGACGGCCGGATTCCACCAGCGGTCGTAGTGGATCACGTGTCCCGCGCGGGTGAGGTTGAGCCCGGTGCCCGCGGCCTTCAGGGAGAGCAGGAACACCGGGGCCTCGCCGGACTGGAAGCGGTCGACCATCACGTCGCGCTGTTCCACGGGCGTGCCGCCGTGCAACAGCTGGACCGGGACGCCGCGGCGGGTGAGATGCCGTTCGAGGAGCCGGGCCATCTCCACGTACTGGGTGAAGACCAGTGCCGCTCCGCCCTCGGCGAGGATGGTGTCCAGCAGCTCGTCGAGGATCTCCAGCTTGCCGGAGCGGGCGGTGAGTCCGGGCGCGGCCTCCTTCAGATACTGCGCGGGGTGGTTGCAGATCTGCTTGAGCGCGGTGAGCAGCTTCATGACCAGCCCCCGGCGCGCGATGCCCTCGGCGGCCTCGATCCGGGCCAGGGTCTCGCGCACCACGGCCTCGTACAGCGCGGCCTGTTCCCGGCCGAGCCCGACGGGGTGGTCGGTCTCGGTCTTGGGCGGCAGTTCGGGCGCGATACCGGGGTCCGACTTCTTGCGGCGCAGCACGAACGGCCGTACCAGCCGGGCCAGCCGCTCGGCCGCCTCCCGGTCCTCGCCGCCCTCGACGGCGCGGGCGTGCCGGGCGCGGAAGGTCTTCAGCGGCCCGAGCAGCCCGGGGGTGGTCCAGTCGAGGAGCGCCCACAGTTCGGAGAGGTTGTTCTCGACGGGGGTGCCGGTGAGCGCGATCCGCGCCGGAGCGGGGATGGTGCGCAGCGCCTTCGCGGTCGAGGAGCGCGGGTTCTTCACATGCTGGGCCTCGTCGGCGACGACCAGTCCCCAGCGCCGCCCGGCGATTTCGGCGGAGCTGCTGCGCATCGTGCCGTACGTGGTGAGGACGAAGCCGCCCGCCGGCCCGTCCAGGGTGCGGCCGGTGCCGTGGAACCGGCGCACGGGAACGTCCGGCGCGAAGCGGGCGATCTCGCGCTGCCAGTTGCCGAGCAGCGAGGCCGGGCAGACCACCAGGGTCGGGGCGGGGTGGTCGCGGTGCAGGTGGAGGGCGATGAGCGTGATCGTCTTGCCGAGGCCCATGTCGTCGGCGAGGCAGCCGCCGAGGCCTGCCGAGGTCATCCGGTCGAGCCAGTCGAGGCCGCGGAGCTGGTAGTCGCGCAGCGTGGCGCGGAGCCCGGGGGGCTGTGCGGCGGGCCGCAGTTCGCCGGTGAGGCGGGCGCGGAGGTCGGCCAGCGCCCCCACGGGTACCGCCTCGACGCTCTCTCCGTCCACCTCGGCGGTTCCGGTGAGCACGGTGCGCAGCGCGTCGACCGGATCGAGGAGGCCGAGGTCGCGCTTGCGGGCCTTGCGGACGAGGGCGGGGTCGACCAGCACCCACTGGTCGCGCAGCCGTACGAGGGGGCGGTGCGCCTCGGCGAGGGCGTCCATCTCGGCGTCGCTGATCGGCTCGCCGTCCAGCGTCACCTGCCAGCGGAATTGCAGGAGTTCTTCCGCTTCGAAGAAGCCGAAGCCGTCGGCGGCGGAGCCGGGGGCGGGGCGCACGACGGCGGTGGCGGTCAGCTCCCGGGCGAACTCCTTGGGCCAGTGGACGGCCACCCCCGCGGCGCCCAGCCGGTTCGCGGACTGGCCCAGCAGCTCGTACAGCTCCGACTCGGTCAGCGGCAGCACGTCCGGCGCGGGCCGGCCGAGCAGGCGGGCGAGCGGCGGCCAGACGCGGGCCGCGCGGCGCACGGCCAGCAGGGTGTCGATCCGGGCGCGCGGCCCGAAGTGGTCCGCGCCGTCCCAGAGCGCCGCGGCGTCGGCGACCAGGGTCGGATCGGCCAGGCTGTGGACCTGGACGACGGCCGCCGCGACGCAACGCTCCTCGCTGCCGTGCTCCGCGCCGCCTGCCGGGTCGGAGCCGTTCGCGGAGTCGTCCCCGATCGCGGAACCACGACCGGTCCCCGAGTCGAAGATGTCGTACGGGGAGAGGTCCAGCCGCAGCGAGATCCGCACGCCGGCATCCAGCCCCGCGGCCACCTCGGCGGCCCACTCCCGGGCGTGGGGCAGCCGCTGCGGCTCGTCCGCGGCGAACGGGGCTCCGGCGGAGTGGGGCGCCGGGGCGGTTCCGGAAGTCCTGCCGGCCCTGGTGGTTCCGGCGGCCCGGCGCCCCCCGGTGGGACGGGTGGGGTGCAGCCGCCCGGCAGAGCGGGACGCAGGAGAGCGCCCCACGGGGTTGCGGCCCCCGGGCTGCATGTCGGCCACGGCGTGGGGAGCGGCGGGCGTCCGCGGCAGCACGTCGGCGACGGCGTCGAGGAAGGCCCGCAGCAGCGCCTCCGGATCGGGCAGTTGCAGCGGTTTCCGTCCCACGAGCGGCACGGCATGGGCCTCCGCGGGCATGGCGGCGGCGATGGCCCGCAGATGCGCGGCATCCTCGGGATCCAGCGGCCCGGCCCGCCAGGCGTCGATGTCGTCCGAGGTCAGCCCGGGGAGCAGCTTGCCGCGTGCGACGAGGTGCAGGGCGTGCAGGGCCGCCGCGCCCCAACAGGCCGCCGCGGGATGGGCGGCGGGCTCGTGGCGTGCCCGGGCCAGCAGCGGGACGGCGTCGGCGAGCGGGAGGTGCACGGCGGGGACGGTCCGGCTGCGGACCCCCTTGCCGTGCCGCCGTACGACGGTCAGGTCCTGCGGCGCGGTGGCAGTGGCAGTGCCGGTGCCGGTGGCGGTGGCGGTGCCGGTACCGGTACCGGTACCGGTACCGGGAGGGAACGCCTCCGCGGTGGCACCGTCGCTGACCTGCGGACCGTCGAGGGGCGGGACCCCATCAGGGCACGGACGAGGGCGACGGGACGGACCAGAGCCATGGGGCGGTCCAGGGTCATGGGACGGAGCAGCACCCCGCGACTGGGCTCCGGGGAGAGGGCCGCCGTCGGGCCGCCAGAAGGCGACCCGTCCATGGCGGGGCGGATCGGCCGGCAGGAAGACAGCCGCACAGTCCGCGAAGGCACCGGCCTCGGGGCGCTGCTCTCGCGTCACCGTCCGCCACCCCTCGCGCCGTGCTGCTGTACCGGTACCCGTTCCCGTCCGCCCTACCAGCGGTCAGGCGGTCCGCCGGACCTGCGGACCGCCTGCGAGTCTACGGCCGACAGGGCGCGCCAACCCAGCGTGAGCCAACGCTCACGGTCGTTCCCCTGCACTTCGCCCCCGCACCGGCGGCACACGGGTCCACGGGATCCACGGGATCCACGGCGGCGAGGCATGCACCCGTGCGGGCGGACCAGCCGAGCCTTGGCATTTTTGGAGTGATTTCTCCTGACTATTGCCCCCAGGGTTCGAGGTCTGCAAAACTCCCGCCCCCGGCGTACTTTGTTCGCCGTTCAACTGGGGGGACCAGTTACATGAACACGCACACCTTTCCGCCTGCTGCCCGGATCCCACACCGAGCGCTCCCTGCCCACCGGGCCCGGCCCACGCAGCGGGCTCTCACCTGCGGGGGCGGCACGTCCCGAGGCACCACGGGCACCCGGCACCGCCCGCTCCGCCGCTGAGCCACCCGCCACACCGCTGAGGCGTCCGGCACCGACCACCCCGCAGGGAAGGGAGCGGACCGCGATCCGCGCGCCGGCCGGCGAGCTCCGTACAACGACCGGTCGACGGTATGCGTGACGCGCCCCGGACCGGCCTGCCGGCGTCCGGCCCGGCCCGTCCGTGGCCCACCGCCGGGCCCCACCCGGTATCCGGCCGCATGACCGCCCGCACCCACAGGGCGACGTCCCGCCGCCACCAGGCCGAGACCTCAGCACAGCGCCCGCCCGTCGACCGGAGTTCGGGCCCGCGACAGCGCAGAACCGCGGAGCGAAGCAGGCGCACCGCCCCTGCCTTCACCCTGTGACCGGGATCCGTTCCACCGACCGGAGTGCCGCGCGGGCACCGCCGGCACCAGGGCACCGCCGCACCCCCGTCACATCCCCGGTCACCGGCTCGCTCAGGGCGCACGGACCGCTGCGCCACCGCACTTCCGCGCCGTACCACTCCCCTGCTCAGCGGTCGCTCTCCGCGACCCGCCATCCGTCCCGTCCGCACACACCCGGGAGACCGCCCATGTGCCTCCGTATCCCGCCCGCCCTCTGGCAGAGCCACCGCGCGGCCGAACTCCTCCGCAGCTACTGGGCCGTCCGTTGGGACGGCACACCGGCCTGCACCGGATCGCGCTTCGAACGCCTCGGCGGAGGCGGGGACCGGTTATCGGTCGCCAACCGCTTCACCGCGGACGACGTGATAGCCGTGACGACGCTCGGCGTCAGCATCCCGGCGACCGCGGCCCTGCAACTCCTGGAACCGGACCCGGCACACGCGTTCAGCGAGCTGCTCGCCCAACTGCCCGTCACCACCCGGCTGGTGGACGTGGACGCAAGCCTCATCGGCCGCGAAGGACCGGCCCGGCAGCTGTGGGAACGCCTGAACGGCCTTCGGTGGATCGGCCCGGTGATCGCGGGCAAGCTGATGGCCCGCAAACGGCCGGCGCTGTTCCCCGTGTACGACTCCGTGATCAAGTGGGTGTTCGACCGCCCGGAGAACGACGTGCTCTTCTGGTCCGACATGCGGTGCGAACTGCAGGCGGACGACGGGCGCCTGATCACTCACCTCGAACGCGCCCGCACCACCGCGGGCCTCGGTGACGACATCTCCGTGCTGCGCGTCCTGGACACCATGGCCTGGCGCTACGGCAAGGAGGTCATGCCGTCCCGACGACAGCTGGCCCACCCCTGCCCACCGCAGTGGCTCATCGAGTCCTGATGAGAGCCGCCCGCCGAGCCCGGTCCTGACAGCGCCCCCAAGGCCCCCACCCGTAGCCGCCGCCCCGCCGCAGAATCCTGGCCCACAGCCCCCGCCCGAGGGATGCTGGAGGTGGAGATGGTGGCACATGCGTACCGGGAGTGAGCCGACGGAAGCGCGGAGTCCGCTGAGGATGCGGCTGGGGCTGACCGTGTGGGGTCTGTTGTGGGCCATTGCGGGCACGGTGATCTTCGCCGAGCTCGGCCGGACCGGGTGGGCCGTCGCCTGCGGTGTTCTCACCCTGATCGCGACGGCCGATCTGCTGGTCGTCGCGCACCACCTGCACCAGGGGCCCCACTGGCAACCGGGCCGGGACGTTCCCCCGTACCGGCCGGTTCGGCGTCACTGACCAGGCCCGGCCGCCGTGCGGGCGAGCGAGGCCGAACCAGGGGCGAGTGCGGGCGCGACGCCGCCGGAAGGCGGGACACGACGACCGGACCGGACGGCCCGACCGAGGCCACCGCACAGGGGAGGCCGAGGGGGCACATGGCAAGGGAAAAGGAACGGGCCCGGGGGTTTGGCCATCCCCCGGGCCCTGGTGTGCCGCCCATGTGCGCACGCCGGATCCGTCGGCGCGGGTCAGTCTGACGTCGTCGTGTTCTTCCTTTGAACTACCGCCCCAGGGAAGCGGGGCGGGCTGGATTCGAACCGGCATCCGACGACCGGGCCCGCGCCCGGTCGATCCGGCGATCGGCGGCGAATGCTGAGTCTGGAGCGAGAGTCTGAGACTGAACGCGTGTCACGGGCGGAAGACCTGACCGGAGACCGAGGGTTGAGCTCGGAGCCCTCCGGACTTCAGGCAGTCCCCTCTCGTGACCGAATGCTCGGAGAGGTGGTCAATACCTCCCAATGCAGCCGCGTGTATCACGACGAGCTTCCTCTTCAGCTTTGCGCTCCTCGCGCACCCCGCCCGCTCTCAACAACGGCCGGGGAGATCATGACGCTACCCGAAGAGGTAGCCGAAGACCACGTCGCCGACGTGCTGGTCGGAGACCTCGGCGCCGTTGGCCTCCTCGCGGGCGAACTTCACCGCCTGCTGGAGCCGTTCGACGCGGTCGAGGACTTCGTTGACCCTGCGGGCCGGGAGGGCACCGGAGAACTTGACGGTCGTCCAGTAGCCGACCGGAATGTCCTCGTAGTAGACCTCGACCTGCGCCGGGTGCTTGTCCGTCGCCTCCGCCTTCACGTGGTTGCGCGGCACCTTCTTCGTCCGGACGGTGCGGACCGGCTCGGTCTTCCAGGCGTCCGTCGACGGGTCGAGGGACCAGGACTCCGCCGCGTCCAGGGTGGGCATCCTGCGGACGAACGCGTTGATGTCCGTCAGCTGCTTCTCCAGGAACAGCAGGTACGAGACGGGTACGTCGCGCAGCAGCGTCCGGCCCTCGACCGTGATGTCCGCACGGGCTTCGCAGTTCGCCCAGTCCTTGGTGGCGGTGACGTCGAACAGCCGGGTGAGCGTGGCGGCGGTGTCCCGCAGGACGTCCTCCGCCTTCACCTGCACACGGGTGGACTCGGGCGGGAGCTGCTCGCCCTCCTCGTCCTTCGGCTGGTACGTGCGGGAGATCCCGGCCAGCAGCGCCGGCTTCTCCAGCCCCCGCTGCGTACCCGAAAGGTCCTGCTGCGCCTTGGACTTGACGCCCTTCTCGACTGCGATGATCTGATTGAGTTTCGCCACGTGCCGCACGCTAGCAGCCTGTACGAACGATGATCGACCGGATTTACGACGCCGTCGGGCGACCGGGCGCGGTCATCCCCCCCCTGAGCCCGCGTGCGGTGCCGGAGCACGCGGGGGCGGCTGTCAGGCGGCGTCGCCCGGGCCGGTGTCGCCGAAGCGAGCCGCTTCCACGAAGTCCGGGCGCGGATCCAGCGCCGCGGCCAGCCGGAAGTGACGGGTGGCCTCCTCCGGACGGTTGGCCCGCTGGAGCGTGCGTCCGAGGGCGAAGTGGGCGAATGCGTTGTCCGGCTCACGCTCCAGGACGAGCTGGAACTCCAGCTCGGCCGAGCGAAGTTGCGCCGCGTGGAAGAAGGCCCGCGCCCGCAGCAGCCGGGCCGCGGTGTTCTCCGGGTGGGCCGAGATCACCGGGTCCAGGAGCTTCACCGCGCCCTGCGGGTCGTGGGCGGCGAGCAGATGTTCCGCGGCGCGGTAGTCGATGACGTGTGTCTCGGGGGTGCGCTCGGGCACGGTCCCTCCTGTCCCAGCTGCGAAGCGGACGCCTGTCGATCCGGCACAACAACACTGCCCCGCCGACCATTCCCCGGGGGAAACACCGCGGGAACAGCCTTCGCACCGCACCCCTCGGAGCCCCCGCGGGCGGACACCCCGGCACCGCACGCTCCGGCCGCATCGACCCGACGCCTTCCGCCCTGGCACCCTCCACCCGCTCGGCGCCCACTCCGGCCCTCGGGCCCCGCAGCACGGGCGGTCCTACTCGGCAGCCCCGGCCGCACGCCGCCGCAGCTCGTCCCAGACCGTCCCGACCTGCTGCTCCAGGGCTTCCAGCGGTCCGTCGTTGTCGATCACCAGGTCGGCGACGGCGAGGCGCTCCTCCCGCGTCGCCTGGGCGGCCATCCGTGACCTGGCCTCCTGCTCCGCCATCCCGCGCAGCCGCACGAGCCGCTCGACCCGGGTCCGCTCGGTCGCGTCCACGACGACCACCAGGTCGTACAGCGGAGCCAGACCGTTCTCGGCCAGCAGCGGCACATCGTGGACGACGATCGCCTCCGGTCCCGCCGACGCCTCCAGCTCCGCCGACCGGGCGCCGACCAAGGGGTGGACGATGGCGTTCAGCGCACGCAACCGCTCGGGGTCGCTGAACACGACGGTGCCCAGCCCGGGGCGGTCCAGCGTGCCGTCCTCGGTCAGGATCCCGGGGCCGAACTCGGCGACCACCGCGTCCAGTCCCGGCGTTCCGGGCTCCACGACCTCCCGCGCGATCCTGTCCGCGTCCACGATCACCGCGCCGTGGGAGGCGAGCAGCCGTGACACCTCGCTCTTGCCGGATCCGATTCCGCCCGTCAGGCCCACCTTCAGCATGAGCTCAGGGTAGAAGACCGGATGCGGCGGGGATCAGCCGCCGTCGCCCTCACGCTCGGCGAGGAAGCGTTCGAACTCGCGGCCCAGCTCGTCCGCCGACGGCAACTGCGCCGGCTCGGCGACCAGGTTGCCGCGGGTCCGGGACCCGGCCATGGCGTCGTACTGGTTCTCCAGCCCCTGCACCAGGGAGATCAACTCGTCGTCGCCCTGCCCGATCTGCCGCTCGATCTCCACCTGGGTGCGGTGCGCCTCGGTGCGCAGGGCACGCGCCACGCCCGGCAGCACGAGCCCGGTCGCCGCAGTGATCGCCTCCAGCGCGGTCAGCGCCGCGTCCGGGTAGGGCGAGCGGGCGATGTAGTGCGGCACATGGGCGGCGACACCCAGCACGTCGTGGCCCGCCTCCGCCAGCCGGAACTCCACCAGCGACTCGGCGCTCCCGGGCACCTGCGCCTCGTCGAAGACGCTGCCGTGGCCGGGCATCAGGTCGACACGGTTGCCGTGCGGGGTGATGCCGACCGGACGGGTGTGCGGGACGCCCATGGGAATGCCGTGGAAGTTCACCGCGAGCCGCACGGAGAGCCGCTCCACGATCTGCCGTACGGCGGCGGCGAAACGTTCCCACTCCACATCCGGCTCCGGGCCGGAGAGCAGCAGGAACGGCGCTCCGGTGGCGTCCTGGACGAGGTGGAGTTCGAGCCGGGGGGCGTCGTACGCCGTCCAGCGGTCGCGCCGGAAGGTGAGCAGCGGACGCCGGGCGCGGTAGTCGATGAGCCGGTCGGTGTCGAAGCGGGCCACCGTCTGCCGCGGCAGTCCGTCGAGCAGCTGCTCCACGATCTGCTCACCGGTCTCACCTGCGTCGATGTACCCGTCGAAGTGGTAGAGCATGACCAGCCCCGCCGAGTCCTGGGCCATGGCCATCTCGGCCACCGCGAGCCCCTTGGGCTCCCATGCGTACAGATCCTGCGGATCAAGCACCGTAACCGCGCCTCCCTTGCGTTCACCCTCACCAACACGCCCCCGGGCGTGGGCATTCCCTCCCCGGCCGGGTGATCCGGTGGGGCGCGGTGCGTTCCGTGGACGAGGGCCCAGGATCCGAGCACGCCGGAGGCTCGGGCCGCGGGGGATCCCGATGACAGCGGTCAGAGCCGGATGACGACGAGGGCGGTGTCGTCGGGCACGCCGTCCGTGGCGCCGAGCTCGCCGAGCAGGGCGTCGGCCAGCGGCTCCGGACCGAGCCCCCGGTGCCGGCTCAGGCTGTCGGCGAGCCGCCGGACGCCGGAGTCGATGTCCTCGCCCCGGCGTTCGACGAGTCCGTCGGTGTAGAGCACGAGAGCGGCACCCGCTTCGAAGGCGGCCTCGGCCTGCGGCCGGGGAACGGTGTGCGGCCGCACCGCCAGCGGCGGGTCGGTCGCCGCGTCCAGGGCTTCGACGGTGCCGTCGGCGTGCAGCAGCAGCGGCGGCGGATGCCCCGCCGAGCTGTAGGTGACGCGCTGCGCGGCGAGGTCGACGACGGCCTGCACCACGGTCGTGGACAGGGCCCGGTCGATGGAGCGGGCGTACACATCGAGGATGTCCAGCGCCCGCGCCGGGCCGTCGACGGCGCGGACGGCGGCCCCCAGGGCGCTGCGCAGCTGGCCCATGACCCCGGCGGCCCCCAGCCCCTGCCCGACGACATCGCCGACCGTCACGCCGAACCGGTCCTCGTCCAGGTCGATCAGGTCGTACCAGTCGCCGCAGACGTTCAGCAGTCCGCCGGCCGGCCGGTAGCGGACGGCGGCCGGCCGGCGCGGCACGGACGGAATGACCGGCAGCATGGCCTGCTGCAACGCCAGGGCGACCTCGCGCTCCCGGGCGTGCTCCTGCCGGAGGCGCTCATTGAGCTCCTGAAGATCGCGGGCGCGGGCGTACAGCTCGGTCTCCATGGCCTCCTTGCGCGCCTGCGGGTTGTCGCCGAGGCCGTGCTCCCAGCCGCTGCGCTCCCGCCCGCGGACGAATTCCGTCACGTCCTCGGCCCGGTGGATCACCAGGGCCACCGAGCCGTCCGGCCCTCTGACCGGGGTGTTGGCCTGGCTCCAGTACCGTTCCTCGAACTGTCCCTCGCGGCCGGGCACCGGGATGTCGTACTTCTGCAGCGCCATGCTGTCGCGCTCCCCGCCGGCCAGCGCCCGGCGCAGGGATGCCTCCAGGTCGCGGACGGGGTGGCTGTCCGGGTCGGACGGGTTGTCCGGGAACGCGTCGAAGACGTACCGCCCGATCAGCTCCTCGCGCTCGCAACCGGTCGCGGCCAGATAGGCCTGGTTGACGGCGACGATCACCAGGTCGGGGTCCAGCACCAGATACGGGCTGGGGGTGGCCGCGAACAGGGCGGCGTAGTCGATGTCCTCGTCCGTCGTGTGCTCCTCGTACGGCCCTGCTGTTACGGCCAATGTACGACGTCACCGGCGCCCCGGCCTGTGCGCGCGCTGCCGGGCAGCGGAGCCAGGAGCGGAAGGACGACCGCGAAGAGCCTGCCCACCGCAGGAACGCGATCAACCCGAGTGCCGACGAGAACGCGGTGAGGCCCGCCCCCCGAAGGGAGCGGGCCTCACCGTTCAGCCGTTGCGGTCGGCTACCGGAACCGGAGCGTCAGCTCTGGCCGCCGGCCAGCTTCTCGCGGAGCGCGGCCAGGGCCTCGTCCGACGCCAGGGCGCCGGAGTTGTCCGCCGACTCCGAGGAGTACGAGCCGCTGCCGCCGGCGTTGCCGCCACCGGTGCCACCGGCCGGAGCGGCAGCGCCCTCGGCCGCGGCCTGCTCGTCGGCCTCGCGGGACTTGATGACCTGCGCCTGGTGCTGCTCGAAGCGGACCTGCGCCTCGGCGTACTGGCGCTCCCACTCCTCGCGCTGCTTCTCGAAGCCCTCGAGCCAGTCGTTGGTCTCCGGGTCGAAGCCCTCGGGGTAGATGTAGTTGCCCTGGTCGTCGTAGGACGCGGCCATGCCGTACAGGGTCGGGTCGAACTCGACCGCGGACGGGTCGGCACCGAAGGACTCGTTGGCCTGCTTCAGCGAGAGGCTGATGCGGCGGCGCTCGAGGTCGATGTCGATGACCTTGACGAAGATCTCGTCGTTGACCTGGACGACCTGCTCCGGGATCTCCACGTGGCGCTCGGCCAGCTCGGAGATGTGGACCAGGCCCTCGATGCCCTCGTCGACGCGGACGAACGCACCGAACGGAACGAGCTTGGTGACCTTACCCGGGACGACCTGACCGATCTGGTGGGTCCGGGCGAACTGCTGCCACGGGTCTTCCTGGGTCGCCTTGAGCGACAGGGACACGCGCTCGCGGTCCATGTCGACGTCCAGGACCTCGACCGTGACCTCCTGGCCGACCTCGACGACCTCGGAGGGGTGGTCGATGTGCTTCCAGGACAGCTCGGAGACGTGCACCAGGCCGTCCACGCCACCCAGGTCCACGAAGGCACCGAAGTTGACGATGGAGGAGACGACGCCGGAGCGCACCTGGCCCTTCTGGAGGGTGGTGAGGAAGGTCTGGCGGACCTCGCTCTGGGTCTGCTCCAGCCAGGCACGGCGGGACAGGACCACGTTGTTGCGGTTCTTGTCCAGCTCGATGATCTTGGCTTCGAGCTCCTTGCCCACGTAGGGCTGGAGGTCGCGGACACGGCGCATCTCGACCAGGGAGGCCGGGAGGAAGCCGCGGAGGCCGATGTCGAGGATGAGACCACCCTTGACGACCTCGATGACGGTACCGGTGACGATCCCGTCCTCTTCCTTGATCTTCTCGATCGTGCCCCAGGCCCGCTCGTACTGAGCGCGCTTCTTGGACAGGATGAGACGGCCTTCCTTGTCCTCCTTCTGGAGAACCAGGGCCTCGATCTCATCGCCGACGGCGACGACCTCGTTGGGGTCGACGTCGTGCTTGATCGAAAGCTCGCGGGAGGGGATCACACCCTCGGTCTTGTAACCGATGTCGAGCAGGACCTCGTCCCGGTCGACCTTCACGATGACGCCGTCGACGATGTCGCCGTCGTTGAAGTACTTGATCGTCTCGTCGATCGCGGCGAGGAAGGCTTCCTCGTTACCGATGTCGTTGACCGCTACCTGCGGGGTGGTGGCGGTGGTCTCGGTGCTGCTCGTCATGTGGGAAAGGGCTCCGGTACGGACATTGAGTCGTAGGCACTGCTACGCCGGGGACCCTTATCGCAACCGCCGAAGCCGGACAGCCTGAGAGGCGCGTTCCCTTCCGGAGAAAGGAGCCCTTCCGAAGAAAGGGCGGACGCCTCGACAACCGAGGGGACATACAACAGATGCGAGCGCAGCCTGCTCCGTCTGAGGTGCGCAGGCCCGCAGCGCAACTTGTAGCATACGGGGGCAGCCGGACACGGTCAATGCGCGAAGGCGCACACCACGGGGCGGAATGCCCCATTCCCGGCACAACTTGCGTTCCGTGAGGCCGTGGCCTCACTGCACATGCAGCTACAAGGTTCGAGCGAAGACTACGACGACGGGCCCCATGAACCAAGAGGATGAAGCGGTGGCGACCCGGCGCGACGCCGGGGACACGGAGAGCAGCCGGGCGAACCGGGGCTGGTGGGACCGCAACGCGGACGAGTACCAGCTCGAACACGGCGGCTTCCTGGGCGACGAGCGCTTCGTCTGGGGCCCGGAAGGGCTCGACGAGGAGGACGCGGGGCTCCTGGGCCCGGCCGAGGAGCTGAAGGGGCGCGACGTCCTGGAGATCGGGGCCGGGGCGGCCCAGTGCTCGCGCTGGCTGGCGGCGCAGGGGGCCCGGCCGGTGGCCCTCGACCTCTCCCACCGGCAGCTGCAGCACGCGCTGCGGATCGGCGGCGGGGTGCCGCTGGTCCAGGCGGACGCGATGGCGCTGCCCTTCGCGGACGGCTCGTTCGACCTGGCGTGCTCCGCCTACGGGGCGATCCCGTTCGTGGCCGACCCGGTGCGCGCGCTGCGCGAGGTGCGCCGGGTGCTGCGGCCGGGCGGGCGCTGGGTCTTCGCGGTGACCCACCCGATCCGCTGGGCGTTCCCCGACGAGCCGGGGCCCGAGGGGCTGTCCGTCGCCTCCTCCTACTTCGACCGCACGCCCTATGTCGAACAGGACGAGTCCGGGAACGCCGTCTACGTGGAACACCACCGGACGATCGGCGACCGGGTACGGGACGTGGTCGCGGCCGGGTTCCGGCTGACCGATCTGGTGGAGCCGGAGTGGCCGGACTGGAACCAGCAGGAGTGGGGCGGCTGGTCCCCGCTGCGCGGGCATCTGATCCCGGGCACGGCGGTCTTCGTCTGCGAGCGGGACTGAGCCGGCCGACGAGGCGGGACAGCTGCCTCGGGGGTGGGGCCGGGGCGCTGGGAGACTGGGGCCGTGATCCGCACCGACGCCCTCGACCAGCTGCCCGTACGGACCGCGCTCCCCGCGCTGCGCGCCGCCCTGGACGAACGGGGCGCGGCGGTGCTGTGCGCTCCGCCGGGCACCGGCAAGACCACGCTCGTTCCGCTGGCGCTGGCCGGGCTGACCGGCGGCGGGCCGGTGCGGCGTGTCGTCGTCGCCGAGCCGCGGCGCATCGCCGCCCGGGCCGCTGCCCGGCGGATGGCGTGGCTGCTGGGTGAGGAGGTCGGCGGGACGGTCGGCTTCACGGTGCGGGGCGAGCGACGGGCCGGCCGGGACACCGTCGTCGAGGTGGTGACGACCGGCGTGCTCCTCCAGCGGCTGCAGCGGGACCAGGAGCTGGCGGGGGTGGACGCGGTGGTGCTCGACGAGTGCCATGAACGCCATCTCGACGCCGATACGGCGGCCGCGTTCCTGCTGGACGTACGGGCGACGCTGCGGCCGGACCTGTGGCTCGTCGCGGCGTCGGCGACCACGGACGCGGCGGGCTGGGCGCGGCTGCTCGGTGACGGCGCGACCGGTGACGGCGAGCTGCCTGACGATGGACGGGCCGACGGCGCGGCGGGGTCCGGCGGACCGGCGGCTCCCGGCGAATCGCGGGGGTCCGACGGACCGGCGGGGCGCGGTGGCGCGGACTCCGGTGGTGCGTACGCGCCGGTGGTCGAGGCGCACGGCGTGTCGCACCCCGTGGAGGTGGTGTGGTCGCCGCCGTCGCGCCCGGTGCGTCCGCCGCAGGGGCTGCGGGTGGATCCGGCGCTGCTGGACCATGTCGCCACCGTCGTCCGGCGGGCGCTGCGCGAACGGGACGGGGACGTGCTGTGCTTTCTGCCGGGCGTCGGGGAGATCGGGCGTGTCGCGGGCCTGCTGCGGGGGGTCGCCGCGGAGGTGCTGCAGGTCCACGGGCGCGCCCCGGCGGCCGTGCAGGACGCGGTGCTCGGCGGCGGCACGGGGGTGCGGCGGGTCGTGCTGGCGACGTCGGTCGCCGAGTCGAGTCTGACCGTCCCGGGGGTGCGGACCGTGGTCGACGCGGGCCTGGCGCGCGAGCCGCGCACGGACCACGCGCGGGGTCTGAGCTCGCTGACCACCGTGCGGGTGTCCCAGGCGGGGGCGCGCCAGCGGGCGGGGCGCGCCGGGCGGGAGGCTCCGGGCGCGGTGTACCGCTGCTGGGCCGAGGCGGAGCAGCCGCGGCTCCCGCAGTGGCCGTCGCCGGAGATCGGGGTCGCGGACCTGACGGGGTTCGCGCTCCAGACGGCCTGCTGGGGCGACCCGGACGCCGCGGGCCTCGCCCTGCTGGACCCGCCGCCGGCCGGGGCGATGGCCGCGGCGGGTGAGGTGCTGCGGGCCGTCGGCGCGGTCGACGCCGGCGGGCGGGCGACCGGCCGGGGGGTCCGGATGGCCCGGCTCGGCCTGCATCCGCGACTGGCCCGGGCCCTGCTGGACGGCGCGGAGCTGGTCGGTCACCGCCGGGCGGCGGAGGTGGTCGCGCTGCTCTCGGAGGAGCCGCCCCGGGAGTACGGGGACGACCTGGCGGCGGCCTGGCGTTCGGCCCGGCGGGGCGGGGACGCCTATGCGCAGCGCTGGCGGGCGGAGGTCCGGCGGCTTCAGGGGGCGGCGGGGCAGAGGGAGCCGGGTGGCGGACCGGCCCGGCCGGACGAGGAGCTCACCGATGACGCCGTGGCGGGGCTGGTCACGGCCCTGGCCTTCCCCGAGCGGGTGGCCCTGAGCCGCGGTTCCGGCGCGTATCTGATGGCGTCGGGGACCGGTGCCGCGCTCGGTGACGGGTCGCGGCTCGGCACCGCGGAATGGCTGGCCGTCGCGGTCGCCGACCGGTCCTCCGGCGCCGCTTCGGCCCGGGTCCGGCTGGCCGCGGTGACCGATGAGGACACCGCCCGGCAGGCGGCGGGCGGGCTGCTGTCCGTGGCCGAGGAGGTGGTCTGGTCCACCGAGCGCGGCGATGTGGCGGCCCGCCGGGTGGAGCGGCTGGGCGCCGTCGAACTGGCCGTCCGGCCGCTGTCCCGGCCCGACCCGGACCGGCTGCGGGCAGCGCTGCTGGACGGGCTGCGGCGCGAGGGGCCGGGGCTGCTGCGCTGGCCGGACGAGGCGTCCGTCCTGCGCGGCCGGATGGCGTTCCTGCACCGGGAGCTGGGCGAGCCGTGGCCGGACGTGTCGGACGCCGCGCTGCTCGGTGCGCCGGACGCGTGGCTGGGCCCGGAGCTGGACGGCGCGCGGCGGCGGAGCGACCTGGAGCGGGTGGACGCCGGACGGGCGCTGGCCCGGCTGCTCCCGTGGGCCGGGGGCGAGGCCGCGCGCTTCGACGAGCTGGCGCCGGAACGGATCGCGGTGCCCAGCGGGTCCCGGATCCGGGTCGACTACGCGGGCGAGCGGCCGGTGCTGGCGGTGAAGCTCCAGGAGCTGTTCGGGCTGGAGCGCACTCCGCTGATCGCGGGCGGGCGGGTGCCGCTGCTGGTGCATCTGCTCTCCCCCGCCGGCCGTCCCGCGGCCGTCACCACCGATCTGGCGTCCTTCTGGCGGGACGGGTACCGCGCGGTCCGGGCGGAGTTGCGCGGCCGGTACCCCAGGCACCCGTGGCCGGAGGATCCGCTGTCGGCCGAGGCGACGCGGTATACGAAGGCGCGGCTGCAACGGAAGTGAGGGCACGGCGGGCCGCTCCTGAGCCATGACGGGCCACGGCCGGATCAGGGGCCACCGGTGGGTCCGGAGCCGTCGGACGGCGTGCCGGTCCCGCCCCGCGCTGGCCGTCGGCCGCGGGCCTCCAGAAGGAGCGCGAGCGCGAGCAGAAGGGCCGACAGGGTGACGAAGCCCCACGGCAGCCAGGACGTCATGAGCAGGATCAGCGCCCGCTGGGACGTCACCAGGGCGACGGTGTGGTCGATGTAGTCCTCGCGCATCCGCACATGTCCGGCGAACGCCGTCACCCGGTCACGGCCGCCGAGCAGGGTGCCGCCCCGCAGCTCCTCCCGGTGGATCTCCTCGCCGTTGACGGGTGCGCCGGTGGTGGGGTCGACCCAGAACATGCGCCGGGTGGTGTACCAGCGCGTCGTGCCGGCCTTCCGTACCGACTCCGGGGTGACGCCCGAGACCGGCATCTTCTTCGGAACGGGGACCCTGGTCCAGGGGATGGTCTGCTCGAAGTAGTAGACCTCCAGCCCCCGGAAGGTGCGGGTGCCCCGGTAGTGGATGGGTGCGGAGGTCCGGGTCTGGGCGTCGAAGTAGGTGTAGTCGCGGCGCTCGGGGAGGAAGGGCCACTTGAACTCGATGCCCTCGCGCTTCACCGGGTCGCGGTCGACGTGTTCGCCGTCGGCGTGCACCGGCGCCTGGGTGTGCGCGTCGAAGATGTAGCGCTCGGGGATGCTGGAGACCATCTTCCCGTCGGGGCCGACGACGTGGGAGAGACCGTCCCAGACCACGACGTCCCGGCCGGCGGTCCGCTCGACCTTCTCCGACGCTTCGACGTTGCCCTTGAGGGTCTGCACGATGGTGACCCGGGAGACCTTGCGGGGCCGCATGGTGGTGTAGTCGAGCAGGGTCGCGTTCCGCGCCTCCAGCACCATCTCCTGGTACTGGCCGGCCGGGATCTTCGCCAGCCGGGGAAAGGCGTACCAGCGCAGCAGCGGTGCGAGGGTGGCGCAGAAGACGGCGAGGGCGAGCAGCACCAGGCTCGCCCGCCGGCGCATCCCGCGCCGGGGGCGACGGCGTCCCGGCCGGCGGGCGCGGGACGGGGAGGCCGGGGCCCCGGGTGCCGCCTCCGGCGGCGGCGCGGCCCGCGTCACGGCGCTTCTCCGTCCAAGGGGTGCTCGGGGACGGTGGTGAGCAGCGGTTTCGGGGACGTCTCGCCGGCCGGGGCGCCGATCGCCGTCACGGTGAGCACCAGCGCGAGGGCGGCGGTCAGTCCGGCGGCGGCAGCTGCGAGGGCGCGCATGACCGGCCTCCCCGGGGGTAGACGGCTGCGACCTGACGGTCCGTCAGGGCTGGGGCACCGTAGCAAGGGGAGCCGGAGATGAGAACACCCCGGCACCGCGCCCCACACGGGGTGCGGTGCCGGGGTGGCAGGTTCGCGGGAGCTCCGGCGGGCACCGCCGTGCGGGCGGCACCCGGCGGAGCGCGGTCGGCGCCTACTGGCCGGAGGACTTCGGGGCGGAGGTCTCCGGGGCGGGCGTTCCGGGGGCAGAGGTTCCGGGAGAAGGGGTTCCGGGGGCGGGGGTCGTGGCCTCCGTGACGGTCAGTTCGACCGTGAGGACGGTGCCCTCGGCCGTGGTGACGCGCAGACGGAACGTACCGGCCTGGTCGTCGGCGTAGATCTTCGGCAGCTTCAGGGCACCGTTCGCGCCGGTCTTGAGGGTCTTCAGGGTGCGCACGGGCTTGCCGGCCGCGTCCTTGAAGAAGGGGCCCTCGTCGTTCTCGGCCGACCCGAGGAGGCCGGAGGTGACGAACGAAGCGGTCACGGGCACCCCGGCCGCGGCCTGCCCCCGGTAGGTCGCCCGGACCTCCAGCGGGTCGGCGAACGCACCGCCGGCCGGGGCCGTCAGCGGCGCGTCACCGACGCGGACGAGGGCATCGGCCTGCGGCGCGGGACGGGCCTCGACGGTGCCGGTGTAGTCGGTGCCGAGCAGCAGGCGGCCCTCGACGCCGGCGTGCAGCGTGAAGGTCCCGGCCCGCTCCCCGGCGAGCAGCTTCGGTGCGCGGGCGGTGCCGTCACTGCCGGTGAGGACAGTGACCCGGGTCGCCCGGTCGGGGAAGCGGGTGTCGGTGCCGCCGCGGATCTCGAACCGCACGGGCACCTTCGCGACCGGCTTGCCCTTCGCGTCCTCGGCCCGCACCCGGGGCGGTTCGGTGAAGGCGGTGCCCGCCGTGGCGGTCAGGTTCCGTGCCCCGATGCGCTGGAGAGCCGTGACGCGGGAGGCCGGGGTGGACTCGTCCGGTCCGTTCGGGTCGTCCGGCTGCTGCGGTTCGTCCGGCTCGGACGGGCGGGGCTTGTCGGCACCGTCGCCCGGCTTGTGCGGGCGGCCGCTGCCCGGCCTGCCGGAACCGTGCCGGCCGGACGAGCCCTTGTCGCCCTTCTTGCCGCCGGTGTCCCGCGCCCGGTTCCGGTCGACCGGGACGGGGTCCGGGTCGAGGTCGACCGGCAGCACGCCGGTGCCGTCCGGCACCTCGTGGGTGCCCTTGCGGTAGTACTCGAACCAGGAGAGGACGGTGCGCAGATACTCCTCGGAACGGTTGTAGCCGAGGATCGCCCGGTCCCGGTCCTCCGGGACGGACAGGTCGCGGCCGGCGGCGCACAGATAGCGGCCGGCGGCCAGGGCCGCGTCGTAGATGTTGTTGGGGTTCTTCGCGCCGTCGCCGTTGCCGTCGGCACCCCAGTTCTTCCAGGTGGACGGGATGAACTGCATCGGGCCGACCGCGCGGTCGTGCGTGGTGTCGCCGTCGAACTCCCCGCCGTCGGTGTCCGTGATCCGCGCGAAGCCGTTGCCGTCGAGCTTGGGGCCGAGGATCGGCCGGAGGGTGGTGCCCTCGGCGTCCACCGAACCGCCGCGCGCCTGACCGGACTCCACCTTGCCGATGGCGGCGAGGAGTTCCCAGGGGAGGTTGCAGCCCGGGTTGCGGTCCGCGAGTGTCCTCTCGGCCTTCTTGTAGGCGGCGAGCACGGAAGCGGGCAGCCCCGCCTCGGCGGACCTCTCGGGACGGCCGGGCACGGGTGTGGAAGTTCCGGGCCGGTTCGTGGTGTTCAGCGGCGGCAGGTCGGTGTGGTACGGCGAACCGCCGTCGATGGGGTTCTCGTGCACGGGCTCCGAGCCGCCGCCGGTGGCCTGTTCGGCACTGAGCAGACTGGGGGCCTGAGACGCCGTCAGCGCCGCCATCGCCACTGCCGTCACGGCGCTGGTGGCCGCACTCTTGCGTAGCCGCCGACCGAACTGTGCTGCCATCTCCGCGTTCCCTCCCCTGGGAATCCCCTGCCGACGGTCAGGGGACACCGGACGGAATCCGCCCCGCCCGGAATGCGGCGCGCCCCCGGCGCCACAACTCAGGTGAGACTACGACATCCTGGGCCCCCGAGCCATCGCGGTCCCGAGAGCTTTCACGACTGCTCCACCTCGCTGTTGCCCGCAGGTCGCGGAACCAGTCGCGCAACCGTACGGCACCGCATACTGGTCGTCCCGATCAAGGACAGAGCCGAAGGGAACCCATGCCGTTCACACTGAGCCATGCGGCGGCCGTGCTGCCGGCCGTCCGCAGGGACGGGACGGCGCGGGGACCGCTGCTCGCCTCCGCCCTCGTCGCGGGGTCGTTCTCACCGGACGCCACCTACTTCGCCGACAGCGTGCTGCCCGGGGCCATGGAGTTCGGCGACTTCACCCACGCGCCGGCCGGGGTGCTGACCGTGGACGCGGCGATCACGGCACTGCTCGTGGCGGGCTGGCTGCTGCTGCGCGAACCGCTGGTGGCGCTGCTGCCCCGGGCGTGGCAGGGCACGATGCACGGTCTGCTGCGCGGGCGCCCGTGGCGCGGCAGGCCGGTGGCGCCGCTGGTGGGGTGGTTCTGGGTGTCGGCGGTGCTCGGCGCGGCGACCCACATCGTCTGGGACGCGTTCACGCACCTGGACCGGTGGGGGACGCGGCTGTTACCGGTGCTCGGCGAGGTCGTGGCGGGCTTTCCGCTCTACACCTACGTGCAGTACGGCAGTTCGGCGGTGGCGCTCGCCGTGATCGGCGCGTTCCTGGTGTCGGCGGTGCGCCGGCTGCCGCGGGAGGTGCCGGTGCCCGCCGCCGTTCCCCGGCTCGGGGCGCGGGAACGGTTCGCCGCCGCGGCGCTGCTCGCGGGGTGCGTCCTCGCGGGCGCCGTGCACCGCTGCCTGCGCCTGCGGGCGACGCTCGGCGCGGACATGTCCGTGCTGGACTACGTCCCCACCGCCCTGTTCGGGGCGGGCGCGGGGCTCGCCCTGGGGCTGGTGATCGTCGCGGCGGCGGTACGCGTCCGCCACCGCGACGGGGGCGCTCCCCGGCCCCCGCAGCCGGACCGGCGCCCACCGGCCCCGTCGGTACGGGGCTGAAGCCGGGCCCCCGTCGGTGCTGCGCCGGCCGCCGCCGGTGCGGAGCTGCGGTCGCCCGGGTGCCGGGCTGAGGCCGGGCCCGTCGGAACGGAGCCCGGCCCTGGTTCGCCGGTACGGGGTCGAGGCCGCTCAGTGCGCCGCCGACTCCCAGTCCCCGCCGTCGCCCACCGACACGTCCAGCGGCGCCCGCAGCTCGGCCGCCCCGCTCATCTCGCGGCGCACCAGCTCCTCGACCTGGGCGCGCTCGCCGGGGGCGACCTCCAGCACGATTTCGTCGTGCACCTGGAGCAGCATCCGCGAGGTCAGCTTCTCCTTGGTGAGGGCCTCGTCCACGCGCAGCATGGCGACCTTGACGATGTCGGCGGCGGTGCCCTGGATGGGGGCGTTGAGCGCCATCCGCTCCGCCATCTCCCGGCGCTGCCGGTTGTCGCTGGTGAGGTCGGGGAGGTAGCGGCGGCGCCCGAGGATGGTCTCGGTGTAGCCGGTGGCCCGCGCCTCGTCGACGACGCGCCGCAGGTAGTCGCGGACCCCGCCGAAGCGCTCGAAGTAGGTGTCCATCAGCTTGCGCGCCTCGTCCGGCCCGATGTTCAGCTGCTGGGACAGGCCGAACGCGGAGAGCCCGTAGGCCAGGCCGTACGACATCGCCTTGATCTTGCGGCGCATCTCCGGGTCGACGTCGGTCTTGGCGACGGAGAACACCTGGGAGGCGACCGTGGTGTGCAGGTCCTCGCCGGAGGTGAACGCCTCGATCAGGCCCTCGTCCTCGGAGAGGTGGGCCATGACGCGCAGCTCGATCTGGCTGTAGTCGGCGGTGAGCAGCGACTCGTATCCCTCGCCGACGACGAAGCCGCGCCGGATCGCCCGGCCCTCGTCGGTCCGCACCGGGATGTTCTGCAGGTTCGGGTCGGTGGAGGAGAGCCGGCCGGTCGCCGCCACGGTCTGGTTGAAGCTGGTGTGGATCCGCCCGTCCGGCGCGACCGTCTTGATCAGCCCCTCGACGGTGGAGCGCAGCCGGGCCTGCTCCCGGTGGCGGAGCATGATCACGGGCAGTTCGTGGTCGGTCTGCCCCGCCAGCCAGGCGAGCGCGTCCGCGTCCGTGGTGTAACCGGTCTTGGTCTTCTTGGTCTTGGGCAGGCCCAGCTCGCCGAAGAACACCTCCTGGAGCTGCTTCGGCGAACCGAGGTTGAACTCATGGCCCACCGCGGCGTGCGCCTCCTGCACGGCCTGCTGCACCGCGCCGGCGAACTGCTGCTCCATGCGGGAGAGCCAGTCGCGGTCGGCGGCGATCCCGGCCCGCTCCATGCGGGCCAGCATCGCGGAGGTGGGGAGCTCCACATCGCGCAGCAGCCCCGCCGCGCCGACCTCCTCCAGCCGCCCGGTGAACGCCTCGCCCAGGTCCAGCACGGTGCGCGCCTCGGTCATCAGCGCGTCCTTCTCGGCCTGCTCGTCGGCGCCGAAGGCGAGCTGTCCGCTGTCGGAGGCGGCCGGGGCCAGCTCGCGGCCCAGGTACTCCAGCGACAGCGCGTCCAGCGCGAACGACCGCCGGCCGGGCTTGACCAGGTACGCGGCGAGCGCGGTGTCCATGGTGACGCCCTCGACGCGCCAGCCGTGCTCGGCGAAGACCCGCATCACGCCCTTGGCGTTGTGCAGCACCTTCGGCCGGTCCGGGTCGGCGGTCCAGGCGGCGAAGGCCCGCTCGTCCGCCTCGTCCAGCTCGGCCGGGTCGAACCACACGGCCGGACCCGAGCCCAGCGCCAGCGCGATCTCGCTGACACTGCCGGAGCCCAGCGCCCAGGCGTCGACCGTGGCCAGGCCCAGCGGCCCGGCCCCGTGCCGCTCGAGCCACGGCGCGAGCCCGCCCGCGGCGAGCACCTCGCCCTCCAGCTCCACGCCCGGCGCCGGGGCGACCTCCTCCGGTGCCTCGCCCGGGTCCGCGGCCATCAGCCGGTCCCGGAAGTTCTGGTGGCGGAACTCCAGCGCGTCCAGCATCACCGCGAGCGCCTGCCGGTCGTACGGGCTGCGCTCCAGGCCCTCCGGGCCCACCGGGAGCTCGACGTCCCGGACCAGCTCGGTCAGCTGCCGGTTCAGCTTGACGGACTCCAGGTGCTCCCGGAGCTTCTCGCCGACCTTGCCCTTGACCTCGTCCGCGCGGTCCACCAGCTCGGCGAACGAGCCGAACTGGTTGATCCACTTGGTGGCGGTCTTCTCGCCGACCCCGGGAATCCCTGGGAGGTTGTCGGACGGGTCGCCGCGCAGCGCCGCGAAGTCCGGGTACTGCCGGGGGGTGAGCCCGTACTTCTCCTCGACCTTCTCCGGCGTGAAGCGGGTCAGCTCCGAGACGCCCTTGGTCGGGTAGAGCACCGTGACATGGTCGGTGACCAGCTGGAAGGAGTCCCGGTCACCGGTGACGATCAGCACCTCGAAGCCCGCCGCCTCGGCCTGGGTGGCCAGGGTGGCGATCACGTCGTCCGCCTCGAAGCCCTCCACCGCGAAGCGGGTGACGTTCATCGTGTCCAGCAGCTCGCCGATCAGCTCGACCTGCCCCTTGAACTCGTCCGGCGCCTTGGAGCGGTTCGCCTTGTACTCGGCGAACTCCTCGGACCGCCACGTCTTCCGGGAGACGTCGAACGCCACCGCCAGATGCGTGGGCTGCTCGTCGCGCAGCGTGTTCGCCAGCATCGACGTGAAGCCGTAGATCGCGTTGGTCGTCTGCCCCGTCGTCGTGCTGAAGTTCTCCGCGGGCAGCGCGAAGAACGCCCGGTACGCCAGGGAATGCCCGTCCAGCAGGAGCAGACGGGGGCGGTCTCCCTGCCCGGTGGCCGGGGAGCCCTGCGAGCTGCGGGCGGGAGCGGTTGCTGCGGACTTCTTCGATGCTGTCTCTGCCACGCCCCCGATCCTGCCACGCCCCACTGACAGCCGGTGCCCACCGTCTCCGGGCACATCCGTCCGGGAGCCGTGCTGCCCCCGTCGCCCGGTCCGGCCCGCCGCGGGGCGCCCCGCATCCGCCCCGCACGGAACCCTCCGCGGGGCCGCAGGCGCCGTCCCGGCGTGGGAGGATCGAGACAGCCATCACACTGAGCACGCCCACCCGTCCGCGGCGAACAGCGCCCGGGGGTGCACGGCGAGCGAGCGCGCGAGTACGAAGGAGGCAGCGACGTGGCAGCCCAGCCACCCGCCGACGACCCCGTCCAGGACGCACCGGACGTCTCGCCGCCGCAGCACGCCGCCGCCGGCCTGCCCGCCATCGGCCACTCGCTCCGCGTCGCCCAGCAGCAGATGGGGGTCCGGCGCACCGCCCGCACCCTCCTCCGGGTCAACCAGAAGGACGGCTTCGACTGCCCCGGCTGCGCCTGGCCCGAAGGGGAGAAGCGCCACGCCGCGGAGTTCTGCGAGAACGGCGCGAAGGCGGTCGCCGAGGAGGCGACCCTGCGCCGGATCACCCCCGACTTCTTCGCCGCGCACCCCGTCGCCCGGCTCGCGGAGCGCAGCGGCTACTGGCTCGGCCAGCAGGGCCGGCTCACCCGGCCCATGTACCTCGCCGAGGGCGCCGACCACTACGAGCCGGTGCCCTGGGAGCGGGCCTTCGACATCGTCGCGGACGAGCTGCGCGCCCTGGACTCCCCGGACGAGGCCCTCTTCTACACCTCCGGGCGCACCAGCAACGAAGCCGCCTTCCTCTACCAGCTCTTCGCCCGCGAGTTCGGCACCAACAACCTCCCCGACTGCTCCAACATGTGCCACGAGTCCTCGGGCTCCGCGCTCACCGAGACGATCGGCGTCGGCAAGGGCAGCGTGCTGCTGGAGGATCTCCCCCGGGCCGACCTGATCATCGTGGCCGGGCAGAACCCGGGCACCAACCACCCGCGCATGCTCACCGCGCTGGAGGCGGCCAAGGCGGCCGGCACCCGGATCATCACGGTCAACCCGCTCCCCGAGGCCGGGATGGAGCGGTTCAAGAACCCGCAGACCGCGCGCGGGCTGGCCGGCGGCGGCACCGCGCTGACCGATCTCTTCCTGCAGATCCGGCTCGGCGGCGACCAGGCCCTCTTCCGCCTCCTGAACCGGCTCCTGCTGGAGGCGTCCGACAGCACGCCCGACGCCGTCGACCGGGCGTTCATCGCCGAGCACACCCATGGCTTCGAGGAGTTCGCGGCCGCCGCGCACGCCCACGACTGGGACGAGACGCTGCGCGCCACCGGCCTGGACCGGGACACCGTCGAACGCGCCCTGCGCATGGTCCTCGAGGCGAAGAGCATCGTCGTCTGCTGGGCGATGGGCCTCACCCAGCACAAGCACGCCGTGCCCACCATCAAGGAGGTCGTCAACTTCCTCCTGCTGCGCGGCAACATAGGCCGCCCCGGCGCCGGGGTCTGCCCGGTCCGCGGACACAGCAACGTGCAGGGCGACCGCACCATGGGCATCTTCGAACGCCCCGCGCCCGCCTTCCTCGACGCCCTGGAGAAGGAGTTCGGCTTCGCGCCGCCCCGCGAGCACGGCCTCGACGTCGTCCGGTCCATCCGGGCCCTGCGCGACGGCACGGCGAAGGTGTTCTTCGCGATGGGCGGCAACTTCGTCGCCGCCTCCCCCGACACCGAGGTCACCGAGGCGGCGATGCGCCGCGCCCGGCTCACCGTGCACGTCTCCACCAAGCTCAACCGCTCGCACGTGGTCACCGGCGCCCGCGCCCTGATCCTGCCCACCCTCGGCCGCACCGAGCGCGACCGCCAGGCCTCCGGCGACCAGTTCGTCACCGTCGAGGACTCCATGGGCATGGTGCACGCCTCCCGCGGCCGGCTGGAACCGGCGAGCGAACAGCTCCTCTCCGAGACCGCCATCGTGTGCCGGCTCGCGCGACGGACCCTCGGCGCGGGCAGCAGCACCCCCTGGGAGGAGTTCGAGCGGGACTACAGCTCGATCCGGGACCGCATCTCGCGGGTGGTGCCCGGCTTCGACGACTTCGAGAACAAGCTCCGCCGGCCCGGCGGCTTCCCCCTGCCGCACGCCCCGCGCGACGACCGCCGCTTCCCCACCGCCACCGGCCGGGCCAACTTCACCGCAGCGCCCGTCGAGTACCCCGAACTGCCGGACGGGCGGCTGCTGTTGCAGACGCTCCGCTCGCACGACCAGTACAACACCACCATCTACGGGCTCGACGACCGCTACCGCGGCATCCGGGGCGGCCGCCGCGTGGTCCTCGTCCACCCCGACGACGCCCGAGCCCTCGGGTTCCCCGACGGCTCGTACACCGACCTGGTCAGCGAGTGGCGGGACGGCAGGGAGCGGCGCGCGCCCGGCTTCCGGGTCGTCCACTACCCGACCGCCCGCGGCTGCGCGGCCGCGTACTTCCCGGAGACGAACGTCCTCGTCCCGCTGGACGCCACGGCGGACACCAGCAACACCCCGGCCGGCAAGTCCCTTGTCGTACGGCTGGAGAAGCCCGCACCCGAGACCGCCGTCACAGCGCACACCTGATAGGAAAGTGCAGACTGCAACGAACACAGTTGTTCGATGAGTGACGATCGGAGCCGGCACGCCATGGGTGAGCAGAGCAGCACGAAGTTCCCGCAGGACGTCCTGGACCAGTGGGCCGGTCTGGGCATGGACCTGCCCGCGCTGTTCTCCGCCGGCCACCTGGGCGAGCGCATGGGGCTGGACATCGTCGAGGCCGCGCCCGAGCGGGTCGTCGGCACCCTCCCCGTCGAGGGCAACACCCAGCCGTACGGGCTGCTGCACGGCGGCGCGTCCGCGGTGCTCGCCGAGACCCTCGGCTCGGTCGGCGCGATGCTGCACGGCGGCCCCACCCGGATAGCCGTCGGGGTCGACCTCAACTGCACGCATCACCGCGGCCTTCGCTCGGGCCGGGTGACCGGCGTCGCCACGCCCGTGCACCGGGGCCGCTCCACCGCCACCTACGAGATCGTCATCTCCGACGAGCAGGACCGCCGCGTCTGCACGGCGCGCCTGACGTGCCTGCTCCGCGAGGCGGACCCGAACGGCACGGCGGGCTGACCTCGGGCCGACCCGCATCGCTCGTTGTGCCGTCCTGCGAGCTGACGCGTACGGCGAGCCGACGCGCACAGCGGGCGGCGCCACGGGCCGATGACGGCCGACGGGGCCGCCCCACGGGGCGGGACCGTGCAGCACGCCCCGGCCGGCCGTTGTCGTGCGCCCGGTGCACGCGGTACGAGCAGCCCGTACCAGGCCCCTCCAGCGGTGCCGCCGACGCCGCACGCCCGGAAACCGGAGGTTTCCGCCCGGCACACCTCTGGCGGCCCCGGCCGCCCGCTCCCTACCCTTCGGTCATGACGGCCACGCCGCGCACCCGGATCCGGCACGCGGCGGTACTCGGCGCGCTCGCGCTCCTGCCGCTCTCCGGCTGTTCCGGATCCTCCTCCACCGTTCCGCACACCTCTCCCGGTCCGCACGTCTCCCCCGGTCCTCATGCCGACGCGTCCCGGGACCCTGCCGAGCCCTCTCTCACGTCCGCCGACTCCCCGCGCCCGCACCGGACTTCGGCCGCCGAGCTCTGCACCGTGCTCGTCCGCCACTGGGCCGGGGTGATGCTGGTGAACGGCCGCGGCGCCGGCCTCGACTGGGAGCAGAAGGGCCTGTCGACCGCCCAACGCGACATTCTGGACGAGGTCGTTGCCGCCGCGCGGGCCGAGCGAAGCCGCCGCGGAACGGCTGCGGCCAGGGATCTCATCGACCGGCGGACCCGTCGGCTGTGTGCCGCACATGTGAAGGGAAGCAGCCCCTCCGCAGAGCGTCACGGAACGGACGATCGTCACTCTCCGTGAGATTCGAGCCGGGCGCACCACCGCCCGACAACTGCGTGCCGTGTACACGGAGTACCCCCACGTAACAACGCCTGCCACATTCCGGACGCTGTGACCTACGCCACCCGGGACCCCTTAGCGGATCTGCGCGTTCTCACCATGCGGAACCCCAGTTATGCCGCACTATGCACGCTTTGTCCGGTTATGGATGCTACACCGACACCTTGCCGTGACCTGGGTCATAACAAGAAAGTCACATCATGGCCTGCACCTCTGCCCCCCGCCGCCGCACGCCCTTAGAGTCACGGCCAGTCACCGCGTCGCCGGTAGCCACACAGCACTTTCACAGCTCAGCCATATTTGGCCGGCATGGTCCGGCACGCGACACGGCATCTCAGCAGAGGCGCCGCGCCAGGGAGAGGACACAACGTGCGACACCGTTCCTTGCTCATCTTCACCACAGCGATCACGGCTGGGGCCCTCACCCTCACCGCTTGTGGATCCCGCAACGACAAAGGCGACGGCGAAGGCGGCGGAGGCAAGACCACCGTGGTGATCGGTGTCGACGCTCCGCTGACCGGCTCTCTGTCCGCCCTCGGCCAGGGCATCAAGAACTCCGTGGACCTCGCCGCCAGGACGGCCAACAAGAACAACGAGGTCGACGGGGTCACCTTCAAGGTCAAGGCCCTCGACGACCAGGCCGTTCCGGCCTCCGGCCAGCAGAACGCCACCACCCTCGTCGGCGACAAGGACGTCCTCGGCGCCGTCGGCCCGCTCAACTCCGGTGTCGCCCAGTCCATGCAGGGCGTCTTCGACAAGGGCAGCCTCGCCCTGGTCTCCCCCGCCAACACCAACCCGGCGCTGAGCCAGGGCGACAACTGGGCCAAGGGTGACCTCTCGCGCCCCTTCAAGTCCTACTTCCGCACGGCCACCACGGACGTCATCCAGGGCCGCTTCGCCGCGCAGTACTACTACAAGGACGCGAAGAAGAAGAAGGTCTTCGTCATCGACGACAAGCAGACCTACGGCGCGGGCCTGGCGAAGATCTTCGCCCAGGAGTTCAAGCGCCTCGGCGGAAAGGTCGTCGGCACCGACCACCTGACCGTCAAGGAGACCGACTTCTCCAGCGTCGCCGACAAGGTCAAGAACTCCGGCGCCGACTCCGTCTACTTCGGCGGCCAGTACCCCGAGGGCGGCCTCCTCTCCGACCAGGTCAAGAAGGCCGGCGCGGAGATCCCCCTGATGGGCGGCGACGGCATCTACGACCCCGAGTTCATCAAGGCCTCGGGCGAGAAGAACGACGGCGACCTCGCCACCTCCGTCGGCTACCCCGTCGAGGACCTCGACTCCGCCAAGACCTTCATCAAGGACTACGAGGCGGCCGGCTACAAGGACCCGTACGCGGCCTACGGCGGCTACTCCTACGACGCCGGATGGGCCATCATCCAGGCCGTCAAGTCCGTGGTCGAGGCCAACGACGGCAAGCTCCCCAGCGACGCCCGCGCCAAGGTCACCGAGGCCCTGAACAAGGTCTCCTTCGAGGGCGTCACCGGCAAGGTCTCGTTCGACAAGTTCGGCGACACCACCAACAAGCAGCTGACCGTGTACTCGGTCAAGGGCGGCGCCTGGGAAGCCGTCAAGAGCGAGACGTTCAAGGACTGACCGGCTCCCGCCTCACCCAGACCCACCCGCGCGAGGGCGCACACCGGCGCCCTCGCGCGGTCTCACATCCGACACGCTCATCGGAGGCCCTGCGGTGCACGAACTGCCGCAACAGCTGGTCAACGGCCTGGCCCTGGGTACCCTCTACGGCTTGATCGCCATCGGGTACACCATGGTCTACGGCATCGTCCAGCTCATCAACTTCGCCCACGGCGAGATCTTCATGATCGGGGGCTTCGGCGCCCTCACCGTCTACATCTGGCTCCCCAGCGGAACCTCCCTGTGGATGGCCATACCCCTGATGCTCATCGGCGGCGCCCTGGCGTCGATCGCCGTGGCCACCGCGGCGGAACGCTTCGCCTACCGCCCGCTCCGCGGCGCGCCCCGGCTGGCCCCGCTGATCACCGCCATCGGGCTGTCCATCGCGCTCCAGCAGATCGTCTGGGCGTTCTACCCGGACGCCAAGAAGGCCCGCAGCTTCCCGCAGATCGAGGGCAAGTCCTTCGAGATCTTCGACCACCTGCACATCCAGCGCGGTGACGTCTTCCTCCTCGTCGCGGCACCCCTGTGCATGCTCGCCCTCGGCGTCTTCGTCTCCAAGAGCCGCACCGGCCGGGCCATGCAGGCCACCGCCCAGGACCCCGACACCGCCAAGCTCATGGGCATCAACACCGACCGCATCATCGTGATGGCCTTCGCCATCGGCGCCGTCTTCGCCGCCGTCGCCGCCGTGGCCCACGGACTCCGCTACGGCCAGGTCCAGTTCGAAATGGGCTTCATCGCCGGACTCAAGGCCTTCACCGCGGCCGTCCTCGGCGGCATCGGCAACATCTACGGCGCCATGCTCGGCGGCGTCGTCCTCGGCCTCGCCGAAGCGATGTCCATCCACTACATCCAGGACATCCCCGGCATGGACCAGCTCGGCGGCGGCGCCTGGGCCAACGTCTGGGCCTTCGTCCTCCTCATCCTCGTGCTGCTGCTCCGGCCACAGGGCCTGCTCGGCGAGCGCGTAGCGGATCGGGCGTGAGAACCATGAGCACCCAGAAGACCACCGCGAACACCCCGGTCATCCCACTGGCCCCCGCGGTCGCCCGCGCCCTGACCGCGGCCGGAGCCGTCCTCACCGTCGCCTCCACCTTCCTCGCCTGGACCTGGACCGCCGAATTCCCGGGCGACCTCACCGTCACCGGCTACCCCGGCGGCCTCCAGGTCCTCACCCTGACCGGCGCCCTGCTGACGCTCGTCTACGCCCTCGTCGGCTACGGCATCCGCGGCCTCGGCTGGCTCAACCCGGCCGGCGGCGACAACGCCACCCGGCTCCTCGCCATCGGCACCTTCGCCACCACCTGGTTCACCGTGGTGGCGATCTCCGTCGAACTCGGCGGCGTGATCAACCTGGAGCCCGGCGGCTACATCGCCGCCGCCACCTCACTGGTCACCCTCGTCGGCGCCCTCGGCCTCCTCCGCGACACCGGCACCGGCACCGGCAAGCGTCTGCCCGCCCCGCGCGCCCTCCCCACCTGGGCCGAGATCCTGCTTATCGTCGCCGGATTCGGCGTCGGGCTGTACGTCTTCACCTATGGCATCGCCACCGAGGACCCCGAACTCTTCGTCGGCTACATGCTCCTCGTCGCCTTCGGCGTCCTCGCGGTCATGAAGGCCGGGCTCGTCTCCCGGCTCTCCGCCCTCACCGCCAAGCACCGCTCGGTGACCCTCGGCGCCGCGTTCGCCGCGGCCGCCGTCTTCCCGCTCACCCAGAGCAACGACCAGTACACCCTGGTCGGCGTCAACATCCTCATCTTCGCCACCGTCGCCCTCGGCCTCAACGTCGTCGTCGGCCTGGCCGGACTCCTCGACCTCGGATACGTCGCCTTCCTCGGCGTCGGCGCCTACACCGCCGCCCTCGTCAGCGGATCGACCGCCTCCGTCTTCGACGTCCAGTTCCCCTTCTGGGCCGCCGTCCTCGCCGGCGCCCTCGCATCGCTGGTCTTCGGCGTCGTCATCGGCGCCCCCACCCTGCGGCTGCGCGGCGACTACCTCGCCATCGTCACCCTCGGCTTCGGAGAGATCTTCCGCATCGCCATGGGCAACCTCGACGGCGTCTCCGGCCCCCAGATCACCAACGGCCCCAACGGCATCCCCAACATTCCCGACCTCGTCGTCCTCGGCTACGACTTCGGGGAGACCCACACCGTCGGCGGCCTCGCCATCCCGCCCTTCGCCAGCTACTTCCTGCTGATGCTGCTGGTCACCGCGCTGGTGGTGCTGGTCTTCAGCCGGGCCGGGAACTCCCGCATCGGCCGCGCCTGGGTCGCCATCCGCGAGGACGAGACCGCCGCCACCGCCATGGGCATCAACGGCTTCCGCGTCAAGCTCATCGCCTTCGCCCTCGGCGCCACCCTCGCCGGAGTCGCCGGCACCGTCCAGGCACACGTCACCTACACCGTCGTGCCCGAGCAGTACGTCTTCGCCGGCCCCGTCCCGCCCAACTCCGCCTTCCTGCTCGCCGCGGTCATCCTCGGCGGCATGGGCACCATCAGCGGACCGCTCCTCGGCGCGTCGCTGCTCTACCTCATCCCCGCGAAGCTGCAGTTCCTCGCCGACTACCAGCTTCTCTTCTTCGGTCTCGCCCTCATCCTGCTGATGCGCTTCCGCCCCGAAGGGCTCATCGCCGACCGCAGGAAGCAGCTCGAATTCCACGAGACCGGCCAGCTCGACGTGCCCGAACAACGCCTGCCCGACGGGGCCGTCGGCGTCACCAAGGCGGAGGCGTGACCGATATGACCACCACCGACACCAGCCCGGCCGCGCAGTCGACCGGCACCACCGTGCTCAGCGCGACCGACGTCACCATGCGCTTCGGCGGCCTCACCGCCGTGCGCTCGGTCGACCTCGAAGTGCGCTCCGGCGAGATCGTCGGTCTCATCGGCCCCAACGGCGCCGGAAAGACCACCTTCTTCAACTGCCTCACCGGGCTGTACATCCCCACCGAGGGCAAGGTCACCTACAAGGGGTCCGTCCTTCCGCCCAAGCCGCACCTGGTCACCAAGGCCGGCGTCGCCCGGACCTTCCAGAACATCCGGCTGTTCGCCAACATGACCGTCCTGGAGAACGTCCTCGTCGGACGGCACACCCGCACCAAGGAAGGCCTCTGGTCCGCCCTGCTGCGCGGCCCCGGCTTCAAGAAGGCCGAAAAGGCCTCCGAGGCACGGGCCATGGAACTCCTGGAGTTCATCGGCCTCACCGCCAAGAAGGACCACCTCGCCCGCAACCTCCCCTACGGCGAACAGCGCAAGCTCGAAATCGCCCGCGCCCTCGCGAGCGACCCCGGGCTGCTGCTCCTCGACGAGCCGACCGCCGGCATGAACCCCCAGGAGACCCGGGCCACCGAGGAACTCGTCTTCGCCATCCGGGACCAGGGCACCGCCGTCCTCGTCATCGAGCACGACATGCGCTTCATCTTCAACCTCTGCGACCGGGTCGCCGTACTCGTCCAGGGCCAGAAGCTCGTCGAAGGCACCCCGGACGTCGTCCAGAGCGACGAACGGGTCATCGCCGCCTACATCGGCACCCCCTTCGAGGGAGAACCGGGCGCCGAGGAGGCCGCCGAGGTCGAAGCGGCGGAGGAAGCCGCGGAAGCCGCCGCCGGGGGCACCCCGGCCGACGGCTCCGGGGACACCCCCGCCGACGGCACGGCACCGGCCGACGCAGCAGCCGGGGACACCACGGAGTCCTCCGGCACCGACGCCCGTAAGGAGGGCGACCAGTGACCGCACTGCTCGAAGTCGAGGACCTCCGGGTCGCCTACGGCAAGATCGAAGCCGTCAAGGGCATCTCGTTCAGCGTCGACGCAGGCCAGGTCGTCACCCTGATCGGGACGAACGGCGCAGGCAAGACCACCACCCTGCGCACCCTGTCCGGGCTGCTCAAGCCGCTCGGCGGATCGATCCGCTTCGACGGCAGGCCGCTCTCCGGAGTGCCCGCCCACAAGATCGTCGCCCTGGGCCTCGCCCACTCGCCCGAGGGACGCCACATCTTCCCCCGGCTGACGATCGCGGAGAACCTCCAGCTCGGCGCCTTCCTCCGGAAGGACACCGACGGCATCGCCAAGGACATCCGGAAGGCGTACGACCTCTTCCCCATCCTCGGCGAACGCCGCAGCCAGGCGGCGGGCACCCTCTCCGGCGGCGAACAGCAGATGCTCGCCATGGGCCGCGCCCTGATGTGCCGGCCGAAACTGCTGATGCTCGACGAACCCTCCATGGGACTCTCGCCGATCATGATGCAGAAGATCATGGAAACGATCGCCGAGCTGAAGTCGCAGGGCACCACCATCCTGCTCGTCGAGCAGAACGCCCAGGCGGCGCTCTCCCTCGCCGACCAGGGCCATGTGATGGAGATCGGCAAGATCGTGCTGTCCGGGTCGGGCGAGAGCCTGCTCCACGACGAGTCCGTGCGGAAGGCCTACCTCGGCGAGGACTGAGCACCCCATGCGCGACGCGGCGTTAACCGAAGGGCCCGCACCCGGAGAACGGGTGCGGGCCCTTCGTCGGTGCGGGCCCTTCTTCGGTGTAGGGCCTTCGTCGGTGCGGGCCCTTCTTCGGTGCGGGCCACGACGAGCGGGGGGCCGCGTCGAGCGACGCCGCCACGCCCACCCAACTCTCGGACAATGCTGAGGGCCCCGGACGGAAACCCGACCGAGGCCCTCCCGCTGGACGATTCAGTCGCGCCGGATCAACTCCGGGTCGATTCTGCGGCCGACCAGGGGAAACGTCCCGATCACCGCCGCCACGAGTACGCCCACAGCGGCCAGCACGAGCAGGGGAACCCCGGCGCCGTCCCAGAAAATCTCTCCACCACCCGTGACGAGATAGGAGGACTCCGCAAGCTTTCCAGTGACCAGGGCGAGGCCGAGACCGAGGGCCAACGGGAGCACGACCTGCGCGGACTGGACTCGACGGAGGGTACGCGGCCGGGCGCCCATGAGCGCGAGCGCGGTGACCTGCGGACGGCGCTCCACAGCCCGGTCGGTGACCGATACCAGGAACGCCGCGACACCGATCACCAGCCCCATGATCATGCCGAGGGCCAGCAGCGTCTCGATGACGGTGATCTGCTGAAGCGCGTCAATGTTGATGCCGACGGGATCCACCTCGGCGGTCGGCACAAGGGTGCCGATGCGATCGAGGACAGTCCGTACGGTTTCCGGATCGGAGGCGCTGGCGAGCACCAGAGTGCCCGCGGTGGGCACGGCACCGGCCGGGAGCTTGGACGGCGGGTAGAGGACGGGGGTGTCGACAGATGTGACGTCGTAGCCTGAGTACCGCACCTTCCTGGCAGGCACGTCAATGCGGAGATCCTTCCGGCGGTCTCCCTGTTTCAGACGAACGACAGAAGGAGCGATCGGCTCCTCCGTCACCGCCGGGTCGGTGAGGCGGAGCACCTGGCCGTCGACACAGCCTTCAACACGGCGAACCAGCTTGCCGAGCTGGCCACACGTGGCGACCAGAGCGCGTGCCGGAATCCTCGGCCCTTCATCTTCGGCGTCGAACGGCGGCTCCATCACCATTGCGGTGGCGCTCAGTTCCGGAATATCCCGCAGTCGGTCCTGCTGCTCCTCGCTGAGGTCGGACAGTGAAAGCCCATACTCCTGGGAAGGCGACTTGGAGCGGAGAATCTGCCCTTCCTCGACGAGCACGCCCTGCGCGAGGGACGCCGAGAACACCAGCAGCACGAGCCCCGTGACCACACGCATGGCACTCCCGGGCTCCACCTCGTTCCGGCGCATGGCGAGGTTGAGGGTGAGCGAGCCGGTCCGGGCCAGGCGCCTGGCAAGGGCGTAGGACAGCAACGGCATCGTCAGAACGAGTCCGAGTCCGGTGAACAGGACACCGAGCGGTACCAGCAACGTGTTGACACCGGAGCTCTGAGCCGGGTTGTCGGTGAATCCGGTCGCGCAGTAGCCCACGACGATACCCAGGCCGGTGACGAGCAGGAGTCCGCCCCACATGCGTGGAGCACGAGGCACTGCCGTACGGCGTGTGTTCAGGGGCTGGGTGGCTGCGGCTCGTGCGCTCGCACGCCCCACGAACCATGCGAGAGCCGGACAGCCGAGAAGGCAGATGGCGAGAGTGGAGGCCGGCAAAGCACCATCGTCCGGGTACCACTTGAGACCGGGCAGGCCGGTTCTGGACACGACCTGATTGAGTACCCAGTATTCGCCCACACCGAGGATCGCGCCCACCAGTGCTGCGACAACCGTCTCGGCCGCGTTGACCCGCTGGGTGCCCTTGACGCTCAGACCGAGGAGTCGCAACGCGGCGAGACGTCGGTTTCGGCTGGCTGCGGAGAGCCTGGCGCACACCGAGAGGAAGACACCGAGCGGCAACAGGACCAGGGTGGCGAGCGTGAAGCGCAGGATGTCGAGGGTGGAGGGCTCAACAGCAGGAACGGGCGGATAGCCGGTACCGAAACTCTTGAGCGCCCGTGTGGCGCCGAAGCCGGTGAGCTCCGAATGCTCTGTGCCGACGTAGGCATACAATTCATTGGGGTCCGTGAGACCCGACGGAGCGATCAGGCCCCTTTCACGGCCGGGCAGCAGGCCCTTCAAGGCCGGCTCCCGTTCCAGCTGGTCGTGCAGAGCCGGCGAGACGAACACCTCTCCGGGCTTGGGGAGTGCCTGTAGCCCTGGCGGTGCCTCGGGCCTGTCATCGGAGCCCAGTGCGAGGAAGACACGGTGGAAGGGCTTCGCGCCGTGCGGGTCGGACCTCACGAGAACCACTGTGCGGTCGTACTTCGGCGCTCCGGAGAACCTGACCGGGGCACGGTCGCCTGCTCGGCCGTCCCGCGCGTCGAGGATCGCCGGAATGGTCAGTACGAAGGCCAGACAGCACACGCCGAGGGAGCCGCCCACGGCCATGAGGAGAAAACGCACCCGGGTTCCCCTCCCGGACCCGAGCAGCAACCGCAGCCCGAGCAGCAGTTCTCTCATGATGCGGCTCCCTGCGGGGCCAAGGAACCGTCAGCCATCGTGAACCGGCGATCGGCCTGATCGGCTACCGCAGCGTCATGGGTGACCAGGAGCACAGCAGTCCCCTGCGAACGGGCCAGGGTCAAGAACTCCTTGAGTACGGCATCCGCGTTGCCGCTGTCGAGGGAGCCAGTGGGCTCATCGGCGAAGACAACAGCAGGTTTGTGCACGAGGGCGCGAGCGACGGCCACCCGCTGACTCTGTCCACCGGACACTTGTGAGGGACGCCGGCTACGCAGATCGGCAATGCCGAGGCGGTCGAGGACGGCTGCAGCGGCCTTGAGGGCAGGTCCCTTCCGCTTGCCCGCGAGGCGCAGTGGCAGCGCTGTGTTCTCCTCGATGGTCAGCTCGGGAAGCAACTCGCCATACTGGAAAACGAAGCCGAAGCGTTCACGCCTCAGCGTGCTTATCTCGTCGTCATCGAGGTCGCCGAACGACTGTCCCTCGAAACGGATCTCACCTCGGGTTGCGGGGAGCACTCCGGCCAAGCAGTACAGGAGGGACGACTTTCCGGAGCCGCTTGCTCCGGTAATCGCCGTGACCTCACCACGAGTGAGTGAGAGATGGGCACCGCGAACAGCGGGCGTGGAGCCGTAGGAGAGGTCAACTCCGCTGGCACACAAAACTTCTGATGCATTCATGTGCTCCCCCAAGGATCGGAGCGCCAGCGGCGAGAGCGCCGACCACCGGCTTCCGATTCACTTGCATCCTCCCGTTTCAACAATGCGCCCGCGACCATTAGGTCAGTGATCAACGGGCAACTCAATGTAACACCTCTGGGAGACAAGCGAATTGGCGGAATGCCGCGCACTGGCTACGCCTCGTGGACGCCGATCACGTTGCACTGGAAGCCGAGCGATCGGTCCGCCCCGGGAGCATCCGAAAGCGGCTGGCGTCGGCGTGCCGGATGCAGCGAAGCGCAGGCGCTGCTCAGCAGAAACGGCGGCGCGGGCGGACTGCCGGACCACACCGCCCACCACACCCCTGGACCTTGATCCCAGGAGGCAGCCGTCGAGGCCTTCGCCACACCCCCTGCCGGAGGGAGGTCCGCAGAGCGCCGGAGCAGTCACTTGCCACTCCGGTGCGCCCCATATCCGTGGAAACGCCGAAGATCGTCGCGCCACTGCGGGCGGTGAAGGCCGGCCACGGGCAGCCATGGCGACGCCTCGGCGTTACGGACGGGAGGGCGGGCCATGCGCCGCGACTGAGGGAATCCGTCGGCCTGCTCCGACGGAGGTGAAGCCACCCGACACCCGGCCTGCTGCCGCCGGCCTCCACCTCAGGATTCATCGAGGGCTCGCGGCAGGGAGCCCTCGCACATGCGGTCCGAGCAGGTACGAGCCGAGACTGCCGGGCCCACACGCATCACGCTCCATGCCGCAGCGCTGCGCCCCGTCGATCTTGTGATCGACGGGGTGCAGCATTCAGGTCGGAAACAACCGCGAGATCCCACCCTGATGCGAGGCATGCTCCGCACCGGACCGGCGCAGGGCATGCCGCGACCGGCGGACGAGCCCCCTACTTCCCCTGCTGCTTCTTCTCCTCGGCGTCCTCGATGACCGCCTCCGCGACCTGCTGCATGGACAGCCGCCGGTCCATCGACGTCTTCTGGATCCACCGGAACGCCGCCGGCTCCGTCAGCCCGTACTGGGTCTGCAGGATGCTCTTCGCCCGGTCCACCAGCTTGCGGGTCTCCAGCCGCTGCGAGAGGTCGGCGACCTCCTGCTCCAGCGCCCGCAGTTCGGTGAAGCGCGAGACCGCCATCTCGATCGCGGGCACGACATCGCTCTTGCTGAACGGCTTCACCAGATACGCCATCGCACCGGCGTCCCGCGCCCGCTCGACCAGCTCGCGCTGCGAGAACGCGGTCAGCATCAGCACCGGGGCGATGCTCTCCGCGGCGATCTGCTCGGCGGCGGAGATACCGTCGAGGATCGGCATCTTGACGTCGAGAATGACGAGATCGGGGCGGTGCTCCCGGGCCAGCTCGATGGCCTTCTGTCCGTCCCCGGCCTCACCGACGACGGTGTAGCCCTCCTCCTCGAGCATCTCCTTGAGGTCGAGGCGGATGAGCGCCTCGTCCTCGGCGATGACCACGCGGGTGGTCAGCGGGGGGACGTGGGACTGCTCGTCGGCGACGGGCTGCTCGGGCTCGGCGGCGCTCACGGGACTCCTCGTTCCAGGCAGGTGGTGCCCCACGAGCCTACCTAGCTGCGGTCGGGAACATGCACACGGTAGGGTGTCACTGCACCGGGCCGGGTTGGTGGAATGGCATACACGGATGTCTCAAACACATCTGCCTGAAAAGGCTTGCGGGTTCGAGTCCCGCACCCGGCACTTCCGAAGTCTAAGCGGACGTGCACCTTCGCGTGAATAGCAGCCGTTCACCTCCGATGGAATAGCTCAGTCACGCAGAGTTATCCCATGCAGATGCATGGCACTGAGGTGCGACACCAGGCCCTGTCCCTTATCCACTCCGGCGCCACCAATGCGGACGTCGCCCGCAGCCTGGGCGTACCCGTGGGGACCGTGGGCTACTGGCTCCACCAGGACCGAGCGGCACGCGGGGAAACCCCCGGGCGCCACGATCCCCCGTGCCCCCGCTGCGACGGTCGCGCACTCGATGAAGCGGCGTACACCTACGTGCTCGGCCTCTATCTCGGCGACGGGCACATCATCCAGTACTCCGGCCATCGCGCCCCAGCCTCATGATCACTTGCGCCGAGGCGTGGCCAGGCCTGATGGACGCGTGCGCAGAAGCAGTACAAGCAGTCTTCCCCGACAACTCGGTCTGCCGGGTCCGCAGAACCGGCTGCCGCAATGTGAAGGTCTACTCCAAACATCTGTGGTGCTTGTTTCCTCAGCACGGAACGGGCAGAAAACACGAACGTTGCATCGCCCTCGAGTCCTGGCAGGAACGCCTGGTGGAGAAACATTCCTGGGCTTTCCTCCGGGGGCTCGTCCATTCCGACGGCTGCCGGGTCACGAATTGGACCACTCGACTCGTCGGCGGGAAGCGGAAACGCTATGAATATCCGCGCTACCTCTTCACCAACAAGTCCGACGACATCCGTCGGCTCTGTACGGACACCCTCGACCGGCTCGGAATCACCTGGACCCACTGCACCCGCCACGGCAACCCGTACAACATCTCTGTCGCCCGGCGCGCCTCCGTCGCCCTCATGGACGAGCACATCGGGCCGAAGTACTGACCGCGCTTCCGGTCCACCCACCGTGCGCCGACGCTACTTCTGGTAGTCGTCCTCGCCGATGTGGTGGATCCGGACCAGGTTGGTCGAGCCCGGGACTCCGGGCGGGGAGCCCGCCGTGATCACGACGACGTCGCCCGGCCGGCAGCGGCCGAGCTTGAGCAGGTACTCGTCGACCTGCTGGACCATCTCGTCCGTGGAGTCGACCGAGGGGCCGAGGAAGGTCTCGACGCCCCAGGTCAGGCTGAGCCGGTGGCGGGTCGGGGCCTCGGGGGTGAAGGCGAGGACGGGGATCGGGGAGCGGTAGCGGGAGAGGCGGCGGACGGTGTCCCCGGACTGGGTGAAGGCGACCAGGAACTTCGCGCCCAGGAAGTCGCCCATCTCGGCGGCGGCGCGGGCCACGGCACCGCCCTGGGTGCGCGGCTTGCTGCGCTCGGTGAGCGGGGAGAGACCCTTGGCGAGCATGTCCTCCTCGGCGGCGGCGACGATGCGGGCCATGGTGCGCACGGTCTCGACGGGGTACTTGCCCACGCTGGTCTCGCCGGAGAGCATCACCGCGTCGGTGCCGTCCATGACGGCGTTGGCCACGTCGGAGGCCTCGGCGCGGGTGGGCCGGGAGGCGTCGATCATCGAGTCCAGCATCTGGGTGGCGACGATGACCGGCTTGGCGTTGCGCCTGGCCAGGGAGATGGCGCGCTTCTGGACGATGGGCACGGTCTCCAGGGGCATCTCGACGCCGAGGTCGCCGCGGGCGACCATGATGCCGTCGAAGGCGTCGACGATGCTCTGCAGGTCGTCGACGGCCTGCGGCTTCTCGATCTTCGCGAGGACCGGCAGCCGGCGGCCCTCCTCGTCCATGATCCGGTGGACGTCCTCGATGTCGCGGCCGCTGCGGACGAAGGAGAGGGCGATGACGTCGGCGCCGGCGCGCAGGGCCCACCGGAGGTCGGCGACGTCCTTCTCGGAGAGGGCGGGGACGGAGACGGCGACTCCGGGGAGGTTGAGTCCCTTGTGGTCGGAGATGAGGCCGCCCTCGACGACCCGGGTGCGGACCCGGGGGCCGTCGACCTCGGTGACTTCGAGGGTGACCCGTCCGTCGTCGACGAGGATGCGTTCGCCGGGCGTCACGTCATCGGCGAGGCCGGGGTAGGTGGTGCCGCAGGTGTGGCGGTCGCCCTCCTGGTCCTCGACGGTGATGGTGAAGGTGTCGTCGCGTTCAAGGAGTACGGGGCCTTCGCGGAAATGGCCGAGGCGAATCTTCGGGCCTTGAAGGTCGGCGAGGATGCCGACGCTGCGGCCCGCGTCCTCAGCGGCCTTCCGTACCCGCTGGTAGCGCTCCTCGTGGCCGGCGTGGGTGCCGTGGCTGAGATTGAGCCGGGCCACGTCCATTCCGGCGTCGACCAGTGCCTTGATCTGGTCGTACGAGTCGGTGGCGGGTCCCAGGGTGCAGACGATTTTCGCTCGGCGCATGGCACGAGCCTAAGACTTACCGGCCGGTAGAGAATTGGAAGAGCATGACTGTCCAACGGCCTTTTCATGAAGCCTTGTTGACAAGTGTTGAAAAGTGCACGGGGGCGCTCCGATGAGCGGAATACAGGGCCCGGAGCGCCGCCCTTTTCGTCATTGTGTGCGATGCCGGACCATGAGTGCCGCGCATTTGTCCGGCAGGTCGAGCCGGCTCGTCATGCGGAATCCCGCGCGCTCGAATGCGCGGACGGACCGGATATTGCGGATGTCGGGTTCGGCGACGACCCGCCGGGCGTAGGGGTCGGTGCGCAGCTGCCAGTCGGAGACGGCGCGCAGCAGGACCGCGCCGAGGCCGCGGCCGCGGTGGGCGGCCGGGCCGAGGAGCAGGTGGACGCCGGCGTCGCGGGGTTCCGCCGGGTAGTGGTCGGCCAGGGGGTCGAGGTCGGCGCGGTAGAGCTCCCAGTAGCTCATGGGGGTGCCGTCGAGGTGGCCGAGGTAGGGGGTGGAGCGGGTGCCGGCGATCTGTCCGCGCAGGTAGGCGCCGATGTGGTCGACGGGCTGGGCCATGTCCCAGAAGCGGGCCACTTCGGGGTCGTTCATCCAGGTGTGGACGAGGGCGGCGTCGGTGGCGGGGTCGACGGGGCGCAGGGTGAAGGTGCCGGCGGGGAGCTGGACCTCGGCGGCGGCGGTGCTCTGCCGGATCACCGGGCGGCCTCCGCGAGGGGGTTGGGGATGTCGACGTAGACGGACTGGCTCTCCAGGGGGCCGGTGAGTTCGTCCATGCCGTGGACGCGGGTGAGGAGGTTGGCCTTGCAGCGGAGGGTGGGTGCTTCGCAGAGCAGGGTGGCCAGGCGCAGCCGGTCGCCGTGGGTGCGGGCGTGTTCGGTGAGGGTGCGGTGGGCGAGGCGGAGCAGGTCGTGTTCGTCGGCGAGGCCCTGGGAGCCGAGGGCGCCGATGAGGCCGAGGATGTTGTTGATGCCGAGGTAGTAGGTGAGGCGTTCGTCGATGACGGCGTCGTCGACGTAGGTGCCGAGGTCGCGGCCGATGCCGGGGATCCAGCGGTGGAGGGCGGGGCTGCGGGTGGGTGAGAAGTAGTAGCCCTGGTTGTCGCGGTAGCGGGCGCCGGTGGGGCGGCCGTCCGTGTCGAGGGTGACGAGGGTGTTCTGCTGGTGGGCTTCGAGGCCGAGGCCGTAGGTGGCGTGGAGCCAGAGGACGGGGCCGACGACGGTGTGGAGGTAGCGGTCGAACCACTCGCGGGCGACGTCGGGTACGCGGCGGCCGGTGCGTCCGGCGAGCCGGTGGATGTGGCGGGCGAGGGCGGAGCGGCTGTCGGTGCGGTCGGGGCGTTCGGCGACGAGTCCGGCGACGCAGACGGCCTGGGGGCGGTGCGCGGGGCCGGGGAAGGGGTTGTCGCGGATGACGACGTCGAGGCCGGTGGGGGTGGCGTCGGGGGTGTCGACGGCGATCCAGGCGGGGTCGCGGACGATGCCGAAGCCGGGGTGGGCGGCGCTCAGGGCGCTGTCGAGGCCGGCTTCGAGGAGGCGGTGGACGGCGAGGCCGCGGTGGAGTTCGGGGCGGGTGTTCTCGCGGCGGGAGTTGGTGATGTCGAGGCCGAGGGAGAACTTCAGCATGACGGGGGCGTCGGCCCGGTAGAGGGTGCGCACGGAGGAGGTGGGTGACCAGGCGGGGCCGGCGGGGCCGAGGTCGTGGAGGAGTCCGGCGGCGAGGAGGTCCTGGACGGCGGGGCGGCGCAGGAGGTCCTGGGCCTGCCAGGGGTGGGCGGGGACGAGGCGGGTGCCGGGGGGCGGCTTGGGTGCGTCGTGGCCGGCGAGTTCGGTGAGGAGCTGCTGGGTGGTGCGGTCGAGGGCGGTGTCGGTGTGCACGACGGAGGCGTCGGCGGCGAACCAGTGGAGGGGGAAGCTGCCGCGGAGTTCGGGTGAGTAGCGGCTGGTTTCGCGGTCGGTGAGTCCGAGGCGGCTCTTGGGGGTGGGGTGCAGGGGGTGGCCGGTGATGAGGGCTTGTTCGGCGGCGAGGAAGGGGGTGGTGCCGGCGGGGTCCTCGGGGTGTTCGGCGCGGGTGCGGATGAAGGTTTCGACGTGCCGTACGGAGTCGGTGACGCGGCCGGTGAGGTCGGTGACGGCGCCGGGTTCGCCGCGGGCCGCCTCGGTGGCGAGGAGGGCGGCGACGAGGGTGGCGGGGGCGGGTGCTCCGGTGGCGAGGCGGGCGCCGCAGAAGCGGTGCCAGCCGACGGCGGACCAGTGCAGGACGGTCGCCTGGAGGGTGGTGCCGGCGGAGGGGAGGTGGAGCCGCAGGATGTCGTCGGGCGGCCGGGGTATGCCGTTCTCGCGTACCCAGCAGCGGAGGAGGTTCTCCGTGGCGGCGGTGTCGGCCGCTTCTGCGGGGGTGCGGTGGCGGAGCCGGTCGGGTGCGGGACGGTCCTGCAGGGTCGGGCTCATGGGGTCTCTTTCTGTGCGCCGGCCCGGGTGCGGGAGGGAATGTGGGGGGTTCCGTCCAGGCCGAAGGTGGTGAAGGCGGTGCGCTGTGGCAGCGGGTGGATCTCGCGGCCGGTGAGCGCGTTGACGATGACGGCGGACCGCCAGGCGGCGAGTCCGAGGTCGGGGGTGCCGACGCCGTGGGTGTGGCGTTCGGCGTTCTGTACGAAGAGGGAGCCGGGGATGCGGTCGTCGAGGACGATGCGCTGCTGGGTGTCGATGCGGGGGCGTCCGGCGTCGTCCCGCTGGATGTGGTCGTCGAGGGGGGCGAGGAGGCCGTCGAGGGGGCGTTCGCGGTAGCCGGTGGCGAGGACGACGGCGTCGGTGGTGAGGGTGGCCCGGGTGTGCTGCTGGGTGTGGTGGACGGTCAGGTCGATGCGGCCGTGGGCGCGCTCGGCGGCGGTGACGTCGAGGCCGGGGGTGAGGGTCACGTCGGGCCAGCCGCCGTGCAGGGTGCGCCGGTAGAGCTCGTCGTGGACGGCTGCGAGGGTGTCGTGGTCGATGCCCTTGTAGAGCTGCCACTGGCCGGGGAGGACCTGGTCGCGGGTGGCTTCGGGGAGTCCGTGGAAGTAGCGGGTGTAGTCGGGGGTGAACTGTTCGAGCCCGAGCTTGCTGTACTCCATGGGCGCGAAGGCGGGGGTGCGGGCGAGCCAGGTGAGTCCTTCGTGGCCGGCGGGGCGGGCGCGGAGGAGGTCGAGGAGGACTTCGGCGCCGGACTGGCCGGAGCCGACGACGGTGATGTGGCGGGCGGCGAGGAGCCGGTCGCGGTGGTGGAGGTAGTCGGCGGAGTGCAGGACGGGTGCGGCGGGGTCGTCGGCGAGGGTGCGCAGGGGTGCGGGGATGTGGGGGGCGGTGCCGATGCCGAGGGCGATGTTGCGGGCGAAGAGCCGGCCGAGCCCTTCGGCCGTGCCGTCCGCGTCGAGGCGGGTGAAGTCGACTTCGAAGGCCTGGCGTGCGGGGTCCCAGCGGATGAGGTCGGCCTGGTGTCCGAAGCGGACGGTGGGCAGTTCGCCGGCGGCCCAGCGGAGGTAGGCGTCGTATTCGACGCGGGGGATGTGGAAGCGCTCGGCGAAGTAGAAGGGGAAGAGCCGCTCGCGGGTCTTGAGGTAGTTGAGGAACGACCAGGGGCTGCTGGGGTCGACCAGGCTCACGAGGTCGGCGAGGAAGGGCACTTGGAGGGTGGCGCCGTCGATGAGCAGGCCGGGGTGCCACTGGAAGCGGGTGCGCTGGTCGAGGAAGGCGCTGGTGAGTCCGGGGGCTCCGTCGGCGAGCGCGGCGAGGGAGAGGTTGAAGGGGCCGGCGCCGATCCCGAGCAGGTCCAGGGGCTCTTCACGGGTGGACGGGTGTCCGGGCGGCGTCATCGGTTCCTCCGTGCATTGGGGTGCCTGCTTGCCTCTCTGACGGCGTGTGTCCCGGTCAGGGCTCGTCGGAGCGGCGGATTGTGAGGCGTTCCACATTCCTGCACCAGTTGGTTAGGTCAGCCTCACCTTTCTTTACATAGCACCTCACACCATCCAATACGCACAGCGGCCCGGCCGCGCTCAACTTCCTTAACAGAAAGTGTGTTTGTGCTGCCGGGCCGCCGGGTATGGCCATCGGTTTCGGAGCGGTCGGGACCCCTCAGAGCTGTGGGGGCGACATGATGAACCGGGCGTTGACCCGGGCGTAGACGGTCTGCCGCTGCGGCTGGAGGTCCAGGACCGGGCCCGGGGAGGCGCCGGCGAGTCCCTGGGGCGGGGGTCCGCCCGGCCGGCCGGGGGCGCGCGGGGTGGGGGCGGTGCTCTCGGCTCCCTCGTCGGCGAGTTCGACCAGCGCCACCAGGCGGGCGTCGAGCGCCTCCGCGTACTCCCGGGCGCGCCGGACCGCGGCGCGCACGGCCCGCTGCCGGACGTCCCGGTGGACGGTCGAGCCGGGGCGCAGGGACCACCAGGGGCCGCTGACGGTGGTGAGATCGAGGTCGGCGAGGCGGGTGACGACGTCGCCGAGGACGGTGAAGTCGGTGAGGGTGGCGGTGATGTGGACCCGGCCGTGGTAGGCCTTGACGCGTTCCCCGCGGCCCTTCTGGGCCAGTTCCGGGGTGATGACGAAGGAGCCGGTCTCCAGCTTGTGCACCGCCTCGCCGTAGGACGTGACGAGGTCGAGGACGGCGGTATTGCGGCGGGCGAGGTCGTCGAGTGCCGCCTTCCGGTCGCTGCCCCGGGCCTCGACGGTGACGGAGATGCGGGCGAGTTCGGGGTCCGCCTCCAGGCGGGCTTCGCCGCGGACGGCGACGCGGGGGTTCTCGGGGGTGCCGTACGGGGCGGGTTCGGGTGTGGTCATGCCGCCCACTGTGGCAGGGCGGCGGCGGCCTCCGGCGTGGAGCCCCGTGCCATGTCCCGGCGGAACAGGGGCAGTTGGCGCGCGCTGCCGGGGCCGGTCCGTCACCGAAGAGAGATCCGGCGGGGCTGTTGCGGGCGGGGCGCGCCGGGCCAGAATCTACGCGCGTCGTATTCCCGGACGCGCAGACAGCTGAACAAGGAGCCCGTAGATGTCGATCGACCGAAGGAAGTTCCTGGGCCGCACCGCGGCGACCGGGGCGGGGGTCGCCCTCGCGGGCGCCGCCGTGCCCGCGGAGGCCCGGGGCCACGGCCGCGGCCGTCCCCCGCAGCGGTACTCCTTCACCGTCATGGGCACCACCGATCTGCACGGCAACGTCTTCAACTGGGACTACTTCACGGACAAGGAGTTCGACGACAAGGACCACAACGACGTCGGCCTCGCCAAGATCTCCACCCTGGTCGAGCAGGTCCGCAAGGAGAAGGGCCGGCACAACACCCTGCTGATCGACGCGGGCGACACCATCCAGGGCACCCAGCTCTCCTACTACTACGCCAAGGTCGACCCGATCACCGGCGCGGGCGGCCCGGTCCACCCCATGGCGCAGGCCATGAACGCCATCGGGTACGACGCGGCGGCGCTGGGCAACCACGAGTTCAACTACGGCATTCCGGTGCTGCGGAAGTTCGAGGAGCAGTGCGACTTCCCGCTCCTCGGCGCCAACGCGCTCGACGCGCGGACCGGGGCCCCCGCGTTCCCGCCGTACTGGATGACCCGGCTGCGCACCCCGTGCGGCCGCACCGTGAAGGTCGCCGTCCTGGGGCTCACCAACCCCGGGATCGCGATCTGGGACAAGGCCAACGTGCAGGGGAGGATGACCTTCCCCGGGCTGGAGGAGCAGGCGGCGAAGTACGTGCCGCGGCTGCGGTCGATGGGTGCCGACGTGGTGATCGTGTCCGCGCACTCGGGCAGCAGCGGCACCTCCTCGTACGGCGACCAGCTGCCGCACATCGAGAACGCGGCGGCGCTCGTCGCCGAGCAGGTGCCGGGCATCGACGCGATCCTCGTCGGCCACGCGCACACCGAGATCCCCGAGTACCGGGTCACCAACAAGGAGACCGGCCGGGAGGTCGTGCTGTCCGAGCCGCTGAAGTGGGGCCAGCGGCTGACAACCTTCGACTTCGGCCTGGTGTGGCGGAAGGGCCGCTGGGCGGTGGAGTCGGTCTCCGCGAAGGTGCTGAACTCCAACGCCGCCGCCGAGGACCGGCGGATCACCCGGCTGCTCGGCGACGAGCACACGAAGGTGGTGCGGTATGTGAACCAGGTGATCGGCACCTCCACCGCCGCGATGGCCGCGGCCGAGGCCCCGTACAAGGACGTCCCGGTCCTCGACTTCATCAACCACGTCCAGGCCGAGACGGTGAAGGCGGCCCTCGCCGGCACCGAGCACGCGGCGCTGCCCGTGCTCTCCCAGGCGTCCTGCTTCTCCCGCACGGCGGCGATCCCGGCGGGGAAGGTCACGATCCGCGAGGTCGCCGGGCTGTACCCGTTCGAGAACACCCTGGAGGCGCGGCTGCTGACCGGCGCCCAGCTCAAGGAGTACCTGGAGTTCTCGGCCCGGTACTACGTCACCACCCCGGCCGGCGGCGAGGTGGACCCGGCGAAGCTGACCAACGCCGGGAACACCCCGGACTACAACTACGACGTCATCGGCGGCCTCGCCTACGAGATCGACATCGCCCGGGAGCCGGGGTCCCGGATCACCAAGCTGACCTACGACGGCAGGCCGCTGGACGAGAAGGCGCAGTTCGTGCTGGCGGTGAACAACTACCGGGCGAGCGGCGGCGGCAACTTCCCGCACATCGCCAAGGCGCGGCAGCTGTGGGCGAACTCCGACGAGATCCGCAACACGATCATCGCCTGGGTGAAGGCGAAGGGCACCATCGACGGCGCGCGGTTCGCCGCGGTGGACTGGCGGCTGACCCGGGAGGGCACCCCGGTCTTCTGACGGCGGCCGATGGGCGGGAGCCGGGAGCCCCGGGGTGCTTCCGCCCCGGGGCTCCCGGCGCCCGGCGTGCCACCCGCGCCGGGGCCGGTCCCGCGGTGCGGTCAGGCCCGGGTGCGCACGAGTCGGCCGCGCTGGTCGGGCACCTGTCCGCTGCCCGGCCCCGGGGTCAGGCCGAAGGTGGTGAAGGCGGTGCGCGACGGCAGCGGGTAGGCCGTCCTGCCGAGGAGCGAGTTGAGGATGACGGCGCTGCGCCAGGCCATCAGGCCGAGGTCGGGGGCGCCGACGCCGTGCGTGTGCCGCTCGGCGTTCTGCACGTGGACCGAGCCCTGCACGCCGCGGTCCAGGACGAGCCGGTACTGCTCGTCGATCTGCGGCCGGTCGGCGGCGTCCCGGTGCACATAGGCGTCCAGCGGGCCGAGGACCGTGTCGAGGCGGCTCTCCCGGTAGCCCGTGGCCAGGACGACGCCGTCGGTGGTGAGCCGGCTGCGGGTGCCCTGCTGTCCGTGTTCCAGGTGGAGTTCGACCTGGGTGGTGGCGACGCGTCCGGCGGTGCGCACGGAGACGCCCGGGGTGAGCACGGCGTCCGGCCAGCCGCCGTGCAGGGTGCGCCGGTACAGCTCGTCGTGGATGGCGGCGAGGGTCTCGTGGTCGATGCCCTTGTGGAGCTGCCACTGCCGCGGCAGCAGCTCGTCCCGCACCGGCTGGGCGAGGCCGTGGAAGAAACGGGTGTAGTCGGGGGTGAACTGCTCCAGGCCCAGCTTGCTGTACTCCATGGGCGCGAAGGCGGGGGTCCGGGCGAGCCAGGTCAGCCGCTCGCGCCCGGCGGGGCGGGCCCGCAGCAGGTCGAGGAAGACCTCGGCACCGGACTGGCCGGCGCCGATCACCGTGAGGTGGTCGCCGCGGAGCAGCCGGTCCCGGTGGGCGAGGTAGTCGGAGGAGTGGACGACGGGGACGTCCGGTGCGTCGGTGAGCGGGCGCAGCGGCTCGGGGACGTAGGGGGTGGTGCCGATGCCGAGGACGAGGTTGCGGGCGTAGGTGCGGCCCAGGGCCTCGGCTTCGCCGTCCGGGCCGAGCTGGGTGAAGTCGACTTCGAACAGGCCGCGTTCGGGGTCCCGGCGGACGGCGTCGACGTGGTGGCCGAAGTGGAGTCCGGGGAGCTGTTCGCTGACCCAGCGGCAGTAGGCGTCGTACTCGGTGCGCTGGATGTGGAAGCGCTCGGCGAAGTAGAAGGGGAAGAGCCGCTCGCGGGTCTTGAGGTAGTTGAGGAACGACCAGGGGCTGGCGGGGTCGGCGATGGTGACGAGGTCGGCCAGGAACGGCACTTGGAGGGTGGCGCCCTCGATGAGCAGGCCGGGATGCCACTGGAAGGACGGCCGCTGGTCGTAGAAGGCGCTGCGCAGTCCGGGCACGCCGTGGGCGAGGGCGGCCAGGGAGAGGTTGCACGGGCCGATGCCGATGCCCACCAGGTCCAGGGGCTGATCGTTCTCGGTGGTCATCTCGCGGTGCTTCCTTCCACGATCTTGAGCAGGGCCTCCAGGTCGGGCGGCCGGGTGTGCGGGTTGAGGACGGTGGCCTTGAACCAGAGCCGTTCGGTGCCGTCCCGGTGGTCCGTGGCGTGGGCGCGGCCGAGGACGACGCGGCCCTCGGTGAGCAGGCTGCGGCGGGCGGCGGCCACCTGCTCGTCGGTGGCCCCGTCGGGCCGGAAGAGGACGGTGCTGAGGGTCGGCCGCTCGTAGAGGACGAAGTCGGGGCGGGCCTCGACGAGGTCGGCGAGGCGCTGGGCTGCGGCGCAGGTGTGGTCGACGAGTTCGGCGAGCCCGGTGCGGCCGAGGGCGCGCAGGGTGACGGCCATCTTGAGGATGTCGGGGCGCCGGGTGGTGCGCAGGGAGCGGCCGAGGAGGTCGGGGATGCCGGCCTCGGTGTCGTCGGGGGCGTTGAGGTAGTCCTCCTGGTGGTCGAGGGTGGCGAGCACGGCGGTGTCGGGGACGGTGAGGAGCCCGGCGGCGACCGGCTGCCAGCCGAGTTTGTGCAGGTCGAGGGTGACGGAGTCGGCGCGGGAGAGGCCGTCGAGCCGGTTGCGCAGGGTGTGGCTGAAGAGGAGCGGTCCGCCGTAGGCGGCGTCGACGTGGAACCGGGTGCCGTGGGCGGCGCAGACGTCGGCGAGCTGGGGCAGCGGGTCGATCTCGCCGGTGTCGGTGGTGCCCGCGGTGGCGATGGCGAGGCCGGGGCCGTTCAGCCGGCCGAGGGCGGCGTCGAGGGCGGTGGGGCTGAGGATGCCGGCGGGGGTGGGGAGGACGACGGGCCGGGGCAGGCCGAGGAGCCAGGCGGCGCGGCGCACGCTGTGGTGGGCGTTGGCTCCGCAGACGACCTGGAGGGGCCCGCGGTCCCGGGTGAGTTCGCGGGTGATCAGCAGGGCGAGCTGGTTGGACTCGGTGCCGCCGGTGGTGACGAGCGCGTCGGGGGCGCCGCCGTGCGGGAACACCTCGGTGGCCAGCCCGCGGCAGACGAGGGATTCGAGGGTGGAGGCGGCGGGGGCCTGGTCCCAGGAGTCCATGGAGGGGTTGAGTGCGGCGGCGGCGAGTTCGGCGGCAGCGGCGACGGCGAGCGGCGGGCAGTGCAGGTGGGCCGCGCAGTGCGGGTCGGCCGGGTCGGCGGCGCCCTCGGCGAGGGCGTGGACGAGGGACCGGAGCGCGGGGTGGGAGCCGATGCCGGTTTCGGGGATGAGCGGTTCGGCCGCGGTCCTTATCCGGTGGGCGACCGTGTCGGGGCCGCCGGAGGGGAAGGGGCCGCCGCGGGCGGCGGTGCCGGACGCGAGCGCTTCCAGGACGGTGTCCAGGAGGGGGCGGAGCTGCCGTGGGCCGTCGGTGCCTCCGGCGAGCGGCGTGAGGGGGGTGCCGTCGGGGGGCGTGGGCATGGTGTGTCCCTCGGGTGGTGGGGCGTTCGGGCGGACCGGGTGCGTGGGCCGGGCGCACTCGAGTCTGAGCAAGCATGGCGGATGAAGCCCGGCCAAGCACGGTGATCGGACTCGAAAGGGGGACTGCTGTCCGGGGCTTGGACGTCGGATTACGTCGGCTGGTAGAGGACGGGGGGTGGCGCGGCAGCGTTGGGGGGGTGTGCCTTCGGGGGCGGGCTGCGGGGCTCCCCGGCCGGCGGAGGAGGACGGTGGTCCGGCCGCTCGTGGGGAGCGGACCGGACGCACCGTCAGGGGTGTGGACTCCACAGGGAATTACGTGCCACGAGGGCGTCTGGTTCAGGGGTCCTCGCACGATGAACGCCCGGGCCGTCGCGACCCGGGCGGGCATCGTGCAACGCCCCCTCAGGCGGGTGTGACCGGTTCCTGGAGTTCGGTCACCCACGCGTCGATGTCCTCCGGGCATTCGAGGTAGACCTCGCGTGCGTATCCGGCGGAGCGGTAGCCGTTGGTGTCGATCCAGCGGGCCAGGGTCTGGGCCGTCGGCATCACGCCCTGCAGGGAGCCGCGGTGCACGATGGTGGCGGCACTGTCGATGGCGGGCAGGTCGACGACGGCGAAGCCGTGGCCGTCGCCCGGGTCCCCGGTGACGGTCAGCCCGGCGTGAACGAGGATCGAGCCCCCGCCGTCCGAGGAGTCCTCGTAGTAGGCGATGCCGGGGCCGGAGGGGGTCACCCCTGCAGCGGCCAGGCGGCGGCACAGCTCCTCGTAGAGGGGCTGGATGACGGGGCCGATGTCCTGGGGCCCGTAGCTCGCGGCGGTGCCGGTGAGCTCGGCGACCCGCACCGGGGGGATGCTCTTGAGCACAATGTCGTCGGCGGGCATGTGTCCCTCGCTCTCGATGGACCGGAGCCTCGCCTCGACCTGGGCCAGGCGCCCCGCGGCGGCGGCCATCGCCTCCTCGAGCTCCGCCTTGCGCAGCCGCAGCATGCCGCGCAGCTCCTCGGCTCCGACCTCTTCGTCGAGGATGGCCCGCACCTTCTGAAGGGTGAAGCCGAGGTCCTTGACGGCGATGATGCGGTTGAGCCGGGCGAGCTGGGCCGCGGTGTAGAAGCGGTAGCCGGTGGCGGGGTCGACGCGGGCGGGGGTCAGCAGTCCGATCGCGTCGTAGTGGCGCAGCATGCGGACCGATACGCGGCCGTGGCGGGCGAAGTCTCCGATGGTGAACATGGTGCCTCCGAGTCCAGCGCCTCACACGGTGTCATGGTCAAGCACGGGAATCCGGAATGGCGCATGCCGAATTCCTGGAGTGACGGACGGGATGCGCAGCGTGTTCACAGGGGCCCGGATGGGTCGGACCGCGGGCGGGACGCCCTGCTCCGGGTACGAGTGCGGGTGCCGGCCGGAAGTGCTCCCGCCGCCCCGGCACCCGAGCGGGGGGCGCCGGGCTCCCGCCGCCCCGCCGGAGGGAGCCCGGCCCCGGGTCCCCCTCCGGCGCGTTCCGGCAGGTCAGCCGGGAGTGGCCGCCCCGTCCCGTACGCGCAGGGCGCGCCGCAGGTCGTCGAGGAGGTCGGTCAGCTTGCGGTGCAGCGCCGGGACGGGCCGGGCGGCGGCCAGGTGCTTCTCCCCCAGCCGCAGTGTGTCCGCGTCGGCCACCACGGCCGGGAAGCCGTGGCGGCCCAGGGCGTCGGCGACGGCGGGGCCGCGGCGTTCGGCGGCGGCCAGCGCGGCGGGGAACCAGCGGGGCACGTAGTCCCGCAGGAGGTCGTGCTGTTCGGGGTGCCAGAAGCCGTCGGCGGTCGCCGCGACCAGGTAGGTGGACAACTCGTCGCTGTCGAACATGGCCACCCAGGCCGCCTCCTTGGCCTGCGGGTCCGGAAGCGCGGCCCGGCAGCGGGCGGCCCCTTCCCGGCCGGTGGCGCCGGGATCCCGGTCGAGTTCGGCGTCGATGTCCGCCGGGGTCGCCGCGCCGAGGACGGCCAGCCTGCCGAGGATCCGCCAGCGCAGCTGGGGGTCGAGTTCGGGGCTGCCGGGGACGGCGCCCGCCGTCAGCCAGTCGCGCAGGGTGTCGGGGTCGACGGAGCTGTCGATGAAGGTGCGGACGGCGGTGAGCCGCAGCCCGGGCGCCGATCCGTCCTCGGTGAGCCGGAGCAGGTCCCGGCAGATCCGGGTGAGGGCGGTCAGCGCGGCGGGGCGGTCCTCCGGCGGGAGGAAACGGTCGGCGATCCAGGTGCGGGCGAAGGCCAGCACGCCTTGGACGATCGCGGTGTCGGTCTCCCGGGGCAGGTGGGTGCGGGCCGCGTCGAGGTAGGCGGCGGGCGGCAGTTCGCCGTCGCGGACCATGTCGCGGGCGGCGTTCCAGAGCACCGCCCGGGTGAGCGGGTCGGGCAGCCCGGAGAGGGACCGGACGGCCGTCTCCCAGGATCCGGGGTCGAGGCGGATCTTGGTGTAGCCGAGGTCCTGGTCGTTGAGGAGGAGCAGGTCCGGGCGGGGGCCTGCGAAGGTGAGCGGGACAGGGTCGCCGTCCCTCGGGATGTCGAGCTCGAAGCGGTCCCGGAGCGCGAGCCGGCCCGGATCGGCGGGCGCGTGCGCATAGGCGCCGACGGTGATCCGGTGCGGCCGGCTGCCGCTGTGCCGGACCGCCAGCCGCCAGTCGGCGCCGTCCGCCTCGACCGCCGGGGTGAGGGTGTCGATGCCGGTGGTGCGCAGCCAGCGGTCGGCCCAGGCCCGCACGTCCCTGCCGGAGGCGCGGGACAGCGAGTCGATGAAGTCGGCCAGGGTGGCGTTGCCGAACCGGTGGCGGGCGAAGTGGTCGTTGATGCCGCTGAGGAAGACCTTCTCGCCGAGCCAGGCGACGAGCTGCCGGAGGGCGGCGGCGCCCTTGGCGTAGGAGATGCCGTCGAAGTTGAGCTGTGCGGCGACGGTGTCCGGGACGGCGTCGGGTTCGGGCGCGACGGGGTGCGTGGAGGGGCGCTGGTCGGCGTCGTAGCCCCAGCTCTTGCGGGTGACCGCGAAGTCGGTCCAGGTCCCGGTGTAGGAGGTGGCCTCGGTGAGGATCTGGAAGCCCAGGTACTCGGCGAAGGACTCGTTCAGCCAGATGTCGTCCCACCAGGTGAGGGTCACCAGGTTGCCGAACCACATGTGGGCCATCTCGTGGGCGATCACCATGGCCCGGGTCTGCCGCTCGGTGTCGGTGACGGCGGAGCGGTGGATGAACTCGTCGCGGAAGAGGACGAGTCCGGGGTTCTCCATGGCGCCGAAGTTGAACTCCGGGACGAAGGCCTGGTCGTAGGAGTCGAACGGGTAGGGCTCGTCGAAGATGTCCCGGTAGCGGTCGAAGCAGCGGCGGGTGATGTCCAGGATTTCGTCGGCGTCGGTGTCGAGGTGGGGGGCGAGCGACCGCCGTACGTGGAGGCCGAGCGGCAGGCCGCGGTGCTCGGCCCGGACCGAGTGGTACGGCCCGGCGGCGAACGCCAGCAGGTAGGTGCTGATCGGCGGGGTGGGGGTGAACGTCCAGCGGCCCTCGGCGGGGCGGTCGGCGATGCCGTTGCCGAGCACCGTCCAGGCCGGGGGCGCGGTGACGGCGACCTCGAAGACGGCCTTGAGGTCGGGCTGGTCGAAGGCGGCGAAGACGGCCGGCGCCTCGGCCATGCCGCACATGGAGTACAGGTACGTCTCGCCGTCGGCCGGGTCGGTGAAGCGGTGCATGCCCTCACCGGTGCGGGAGTAGCGCATGTCGGCCTCGACGCGCAGCTCGTGGTCGCCCGCGGTGAGCCCGGTGAGCGGCAGCCGCCCGTCGGCGAGGCCGGCCGGGTCGAGTTCCCGCCCGTCGAGCACCGCGCGGTGGAGAGCGGCGGGGCGCAGCTCGACGAAGGTGTCCGCGGCCTCGCGCGCGGTGAAGCGCAGGACGGTGGTCGAGCCGAACAGCTCGTCGCCGCGCGTCAGATCGAGGTCGACGGTGCAGCGGTGGACTTCGAGTATGCGGGCGCGGATCTGCGCTTCGTCGCGCGTGAGTACGGACATGGCTGCCATGCTGCCGCATGGCCGGTGGACGGTGCAGCGGAGTTGACGACGGCGGTGCGCAGGGCCGGGGTGTCGGGGGCCCGGCGAGCGGCGGGCTCAGGCGCGGAGCCTGACGGCGGGCCTGGGGCCTGGGGTCTGGGGTCTGGGGTCTGGGGCCTGGGGCCTGGGGCCTGGGGCCTGGGGCCTGCCGGACGGTCCCCCGGCGGGGCATGCCCCGCCGGGCCGGGACCAGGTCTCAGCCGCGGGCGATCGTCTCGTGGTGGCGGATGACCTCCGCGATGATGAAATTGAGCAGTTTCTCGGCGAAGGCCGGATCCAGCTTGGCGCTCTCGGCGAGTTCGCGGAGACGGGCGATCTGCCGTGCCTCGCGCGCCGGGTCGGCCGGGGGCAGCTCGTGCGTGGCCTTGAGGCGGCCGACCTGCTGGGTGCACTTGAAGCGCTCGGCCAGCATATGGACGACGGCCGCATCGATGTTGTCGATGCTGTTGCGCAACCGCTCGAGTTCGGCCCGGACGGCTTCGTCGTCGAGCGGGGAGCTGTTCACGGACTGATCGGTCATCGAGCGGGTCTCCCGGTTGCGCGTCACGGCGGAGGTACCTGCGGTCACGGTAACAGGAGCGTCCTCCTCCCTTTGCCGCCCGACCACAGTGCGGTCCCCCGGGGACGAGGTCCGGTACATGGCACGCTCCCTCGCCCCGGGTCCCGCTCCGGCCGCTGGTCCTCCCGCCTGGACCGGCCGCCTGCCGGAGAGCGCCGGGCGTGCCGTGGGCCGGTCCGCGACGAGGAGCGGACCGGCCCGAGGCACCTGGGTGATACCCGAGTTCGTCGACGGTGAAGCCGTCCGGGGGGAATTCCGCGGTACCGCTGTCGCCGGTCGTGCGGAGCCCGGCCCAGGCGCCGCCTCGGCGGGTGCGGTGAACTCGTACTCCAGGGCGGCGGGAGAGGTCGCGACGGGCAGCGGCATGCGGTCGAGTTCCCGCGTCTCCGGCGCATCGACGGCGGTGACCCACGCGTACTGGCCCGCCGCCTCGTTCTCGTAGCGGAACGCGACCCGGTAGCGGCGGCCGGGGGTGATGCGGACGGTGTGCGGCTGCCGCGGGCACGAACCGGCGCCCGTGCTCGGCACGGGCGCCGGTCGCTTCCCCGCGGTGGCCGGCCGCTCCCCCTGGCTTCTGCCGGTGGCGCTCCTCAGGGGCTCCCGCCGGTGGGTCTCCCCGGGGGTGTTCGGTGGTCAGCCGCCGAGTTGGCTCGCGCCGGCCGCGATGTCCGCCGCGAAGCGGCTCACCTGGGTGTAGACGCCGGGCTTGCCGGGCCGGGCGCAGCCCTCGCCCCAGCTGACTATGCCGACCTGGATCCAGGCGCCGGATCCGTCCTTGCGGAACATGGGGCCGCCGGAGTCACCCTGGCAGGTGTCGACCCCGCCCTGGTCCATGAACCCGGCGCAGATCTCCTCGCCGGGGACCAGGTCGGAGTAGGCGCTCCGGCAGGTGGCGTCGTCGACGAAGGGCACGGTGGCCTTGAGGAGGTACCGCTGCTGGCCGCCGCCCTCACGGGCCGCGCCCCAGCCGGCGACGGTGAAGTCGCCCTGGTCGTAGGCGGTGGTGCGGGCGATGGCCAGGGTGGGCAGGTCGATGGGCCGGGCGAGCTTGATCAGCGCCCAGTCCTTGCCGGTGCCGTTGTAGCCGGGGGCCTGGAGGACCCGGGTGGACTTGACCTTGATGGCACCGGCGGCCTGGAGGTCGACGACGCCGGCGGTGGCGGTGATGCTGCTGTTGCTGCCGGAGCCGTTCACGCAGTGGGCCGCGGTCAGCACGATGGTCTTGGTGTAGAGGGCGCCGCCGCACCCCATGGACAGGCGCACCATCCAGGGGAACTCGCCCTGGGCGGCGCGGGTGCCGCCGACGACGGGCGGGCCGGCGGTTCCGGTGGCGGGCCGGGCCTCGGCGGTGCCCGGCTGGAGGGTGAAGGCGGCCAGCACGACGGCGCCGGCGGCGAGGCATCTCTTCAGGGATCTGGCGAGGGTCTTCAACGGAAGTCCTTTCGTGGGGGGTCTCCCGCATTCTTGGCAGGCTCATGCCAATTCAGGGATCCGGAAGGGACCGCCGAAGGGGTTCCGTTGGGTGACGGCAGCACACCGCAGGCGTTCCGGACCCTGGGGGGATGAGTCCACAAGACGCGCCCTTGGATTATGAGGAGAGAGTGACGTACGCAACAAGAGGCGCCAACAAGCCATTTCCGAAGCCCATTTCAGGACAAGCACGCCCGGCGGCGCATTCCGTCCACTATGGGCCGAGCGACCGTACAGTTGACCTGTGGGAACGGGAACGGGCAGCGACGTGGTGCACGGCTTTCCGCACATCGAGACCGTGCGGTCGGCCATCACCGCGCTCTACCAGCGGCTCTCCCCCGACACGGTGCACAGCTTCCCGGCGAGCGTGCTGCCGGCCGAGGTGGCCTTCGCCGACGCCGACGACCTGCACCTCGGCGCCCAGCGGGTGGCCCGCACGATGGTGCAGCACCTGCGCCTGCCGGAAGCCCGCATCATCGTGAGCTTCCGCGACATGCACCACGCCGCGAACGTCGAACTCACCGCCGGTCCGGAGTACTTCACCGAGCTCAACAGCCGGTTCCGGGACCACCGCGAGGACATCGGCGCGGCCCTCGCCCATGAGGTGATGCACATTTATCTGCACCGCCTGGACCTGTCGTTCCCCGGCACCCGCGACAACGAGATCCTGACGGACACCGCCGCCGCCTACCTCGGGGCCGGCTGGCTGCTGCTGGACGCCTTCCGCGAGGACGCCGTCACCTCGCAGAAGCTGGGGTATCTCACGCCGGAGGAGTTCGGGTACGTGCTGGCCAAGCGGGCCCGGGTCTTCGGAGAGGACCCGTCGCCCTGGTTCACCAGCCCGCAGGCGTACACCGCGTACACCGCCGGCCGCGCGCTCGCCCACCGCGACGAGGAGCAGCCCCCGCTGACCGCCTGCGGCTGGGCCGGGCGGCTCCGGTACGCCCGGGAGCGCCGGGCGGCCCAGGGCGGCCGGCCCGTTGCGCCGCCGCACGGTCACGGCGGCCGGGCGGCGCACCCGCCCGGTGGCGGCTACCGCTTCGAGGGCGGTTCCCCGCTGCGGGTGACCTTCCCCTGCCCCACCTGTCTGCAGCGCATCCGGGTGCCCGTCCGCGGGCGGACGCGGGTGCGCTGCGGGCTGTGCCGCACGGTGCTCGACTGCGACACCTGAACGCCGTACCGGTGCGGCGTCCCCGCCCGCCACCGGGGTTGCGCGGGGCGGTGGGCGGCCCGGGGCCGATTCGCATCCCCTGCCGGGGCGGAGCAACCTGGATAGCAGGTTGGAGGTCTCCGATGAGCACGCTCGAAGAGCAGATCGACATCGACGTCCCCGCGCGGGTGGCCTGGGACCGTCTGCACCGTGTCGAGGACTACCCCCGGTTCATGGGCGGCGTCCGGGAGGCACGGACGGAGGGCAGGCACCGGGCGCACCTGGACATCCACGCCGGGGACCGGGTCTACGAGCTCGACGCAGAGATCCTCGACCGCGGCCAGGGGCGGCTGATGATGTGGCGCACCATGAACGGCGCCCCGCATCTGGCGGGCACGTTCTCCATCCTGCCGCTCGACCCCGAGCACACCCGGATCCAGGTCCGGGTCGAGTACGACCCGGACACGGTCAAGGAGGAATTCGGCGGGCCGAAGGGATTCGCGCAGGCCAGTGCGATCGAACGACTCGTACGGAACGACCTCCGCCAGTTCAAGGATCTGGCGGAGAAGGAGCGCACCGAAGGGAAGGACGAACCATGGCCACGACAGAAACCATGAAGGCCCGCGACGTCATGCACCAGGGCACGCAGTGCGTCGGGGAGAGCGAGACGCTCCTCGACGCCGCCCGCATGATGCGCGATCTCGACGTGGGGTGCGTCCCCATCTGCGGTGAGGACAACCGGCTCAAGGGCATGATCACCGACCGGGACATCGCCGTGCGCTGTGTCGCCGAAGGGATGTCCCCGGGGAACGTGCGGGCCGGAGCCTTCGCCGGGCAGCTGTTCTGGATCGACGCGGACGCCTCCATCACCGAGGCCCTGGAGACGATGGAGACCCACCAGATCAAGCGGTTGCCGGTGATCGACGTGCGGGACGGCCACCGGCTGGTCGGCATGATCAGCGAGACCAATCTCGCCCGGAACATCCCGGACGCCATGATGGCGGAGTTCGTCGAACGGGTCTACGCGGTCTGACGGGCCCGGCTGGGGCCGCTCCCCCGGCCCCGGGGACGCCCACCGCACCGCGGGCGGAACGGCGGGGTGCCGGCGCCCCGGCGGCAGGGGGCGGACGTCCGATCTCGCGCAGAGGACGCCGATGAGCGCGCCGGCGCCCCCGCGGCAGGAGGCGGACGTCCGTCGGGCCACCGCACCCGGGCCGCGGCCGGGCGCGGCAGGACAGGGGTCCGTCACCCCCGGCGGCGGGAGGAACGATGCGCTCAGCTGCGGTGGCGGCGGCCGCGCTGCTGGCCCTGGCCGTGGGGACGGCGGGCTGCGGCAGCGGCGATTCGGCCGCGCCCGCGGACGGCGCCCGCTTCGAGGCCCGGGCCGACCGGATCGAACGCGACTGGCCGGATGTGGGCCCGGTGCCCGGGCGCCATGCCGATCTGCTCCCGCTGGAGGGTGCCGAGCGCCCGAGCGGCGCGGCGGGGCCCGCGCTCACGCTCCGGGTGGGTCACGGGGCGTGCGTCACGGACTGGGGCGCCCGGGTACGCGAGACGGACCGGCTCGTCGTGGTGGCGGGCTGGGAGAAGCCGAAGGACGTCGACGTCTGCACGGACCAGTTGCTCATCGACCCGGTCACGGTGCGGCTGCGCAATGCGGTCGGGGACCGCACGGTGGTGGACGCGGCGACCGGGGAGCGGCTGGCCGTGCGCTGAGCCGGGCCGGGGCCCACCGCCCGCGGGTGGGCGGGGCCGGTGCGATGAGCGGGGCCGTGCCGCGCGGGTTGCGGATGGGCCGGGGGCCGAGGCCTGCGGGGTGGGGGTTCCGGAACGTATATTTACGGCCCTGGGGCCACAAATGCACGGAAGCTTCCGGAACCCCCACCCCTCCGGCCCCGGCCCCCTCCCGCGCATCGGCAGCTTGCGGTGAGCGGGCGGGCGGTGGCCGGAATACCGGCAGAGCACCGCACCGGCCGCCCCCGGACAGCCCACGGCGCCTGCCTACGGTCGGGGAGACAGGCGCCGCGGATTGTTCCGTACGACGTTGTACGGGACACCTCGGGACGGAACCGGGCTCGTGCGGTGAGCGCCGGATCCGTCGGCCGGAGGCGGTCGGACGGAGGGGGGCTCAGACGGTGAGCGCCCGGTCCGTCGGTCGGATGGGGGCGGGCAGGGCGCTGTGGCCGGTCAGGAAGCGGTCGACGCCCTTGGCCGCCGAGCGGCCCTCGGCGATCGCCCACACGATGAGCGACTGGCCGCGGCCCGCGTCACCGGCGACGTAGACGCCGGGCACGTTGGTCGCGAAGTCGGCGTCGCGCGCGACGTTGCCGCGGGCGTCCAGCTCCAGGCCGAACTGCTGGACGAGGCCGTTCTCCTGGTCGGTGCCGGTGAAGCCCATGGCCAGCGTGACGAGCTGGGCCGGGATCTTCCGCTCGGTGCCCGGCTTCGGCTCCGGCCTGCCGTCCTTGAACTCGACCTCGACCAGGTGCAGGAACTGCACGTTCCCGTCCTCGTCGCCCTCGAAGCGGGTGGTGGAGACGGAGTAGACCCGCTCGCCGCCCTCCTCGTGCGCGGAGGTGACCTTGTAGAGCATCGGGAAGGTCGGCCACGGCTGGTTGGCGTTCCGCTCCGTGCCCGGCTTGGCCATGATCTCCAGCTGGGTGACCGAGGCGGCGCCCTGGCGGTGGGCGGTGCCGACGCAGTCGGCGCCGGTGTCACCGCCGCCGATGACGACGACGTGCTTGCCCTCGGCGGTGATCGGCGGGGCGACGAAGTCGCCCTCCTGCACCTTGTTGGAGAGCGGCAGGTACTCCATCGCCTGGTGGATGCCGTTCAGCTCGCGCCCCGGCACCGGCAGGTCGCGCGCCGTGGTGGAGCCGGCCGCGATGACCACCGCGTCGTACCGCTTGCGGAGCTTCGCCGCGTCGATGTCGCGGCCGATCTCCACCTCGGTGCGGAACTTGGTGCCCTCCGCGCGCATCTGCTCGATGCGGCGGTTGATGTGGCGCTTCTCCATCTTGAACTCGGGGATGCCGTAGCGCAGCAGGCCGCCGATGCGGTCGGCGCGCTCGTACACCGCGACCGTGTGGCCGGCCCGGGTCAGCTGCTGGGCGGCGGCCAGGCCCGCCGGGCCCGAGCCGATGACCGCGACGGTCTTGCCCGACAGCCGCTCGGGCGGCTGCGGGGTGACGTCACCGGAGTCCCACGCCTTGTCGATGATGGTGACCTCGACGTTCTTGATGGTCACCGGAGGCTGGTTGATGCCCAGCACGCACGCCGACTCGCACGGAGCCGGGCACAGCCGCCCGGTGAACTCCGGGAAGTTGTTGGTCGCGTGCAGCCGCTCGCTCGCCTCGGCCCAGTCCTCGCGGTAGGCGTAGTCGTTCCACTCGGGGATGAGGTTCCCCAGCGGACAGCCGTTGTGGCAGAACGGGATGCCGCAGTCCATGCAGCGACTGGCCTGCTTGCTGATGATGGGCAGCAGCGAGCCCGGCTTGTAGACCTCGTTCCAGTCCTTGACGCGCTCCGACACGGGACGCGTCTCGGCGACCTCGCGGCCGGTGGTGAGAAAGCCCTTCGGGTCAGCCATGGGTCGCCGCCTCCATCATCTTCTCGTGGGTCTCGGACTCGGAGAGTCCGGCACGCTCGGCGGCGTCCTTGGCGGCGAGCACGGCCTTGTAGGTGGCCGGGGTGACCTTGCTGAACCGGGTGACCGCGGACTCCCAGTCGGCGAGCAGCTTCTCGGCGACCGTGGATCCGGTCTCCTCCTGGTGGCGCTGCACGGCACCGTGCAGCCACTGCTGGTCGTCGGCGTTCAGCGGGCCGACGGCCGAGATGAGTTCCTTGTTGACGTTGGCCGGGTCGAGGTCGATCACGTAGGCGAAGCCGCCCGACATGCCGGCCGCGAAGTTCCGTCCGGTGTCCCCGAGCACGACGGCGTTGCCGCCGGTCATGTACTCGCAGCCGTGGTCGCCCACGCCCTCGGACACCACGGTGGCGCCGGAGTTGCGGACGCAGAAGCGCTCGCCGACCCGGCCGCGGAGGTAGATCTCGCCGCCGGTCGCGCCGTACGCGATGGTGTTGCCCGCGATGGTCGAGTACTCGGCGAGGTGGTCGGCGCCGCGGTCCGGGCGGACCACCAGCCGGCCGCCGGAGAGGCCCTTGCCGACGTAGTCGTTGGCGTCGCCCTCCAGCCGCAGGGTGACGCCGCGCGGCACGAAGGCGCCGAACGACTGGCCCGCGGAGCCGGTGAAGGTGATGTCGATGGTGTCGTCCGGCAGACCCGCGCCGCCGAACTTCTTCGTCACCTCGTGGCCCAGCATGGTGCCGACGGTGCGGTTGATGTTGCGGATGGCGAGCTGGCCGCGGACGGGCTGCGCCGCCTCGGCCGAGTCCGCGGTCAGCGCGTCGGCCGCCAGCTTGATCAGCTGGTTGTCGAGCGCCTTCTCCAGACCGTGGTCCTGCTCGATGACCTGGTGGCGGACGGCTCCGGCCGGCAGGTCCGGCACGTGGAGCAGCGGCTCCAGGTCCAGGCCCTGCGCCTTCCAGTGGTTCACCGCCCGCTGGGTGTCGAGGAGTTCGGCGTGGCCGACGGCCTCCTCCAGGGTGCGGAAGCCCAGCTCGGCGAGGAGCTCACGGACCTCCTCGGCGATGAACTGGAAGAAGTTCACCACGAACTCGGCCTTGCCGTTGTAGCGCTCGCGCAGCACCGGGTTCTGGGTGGCGATGCCGACCGGGCAGGTGTCCAGGTGGCAGACGCGCATCATGACGCAGCCGGAGACCACCAGCGGGGCGGTCGCGAAGCCGAACTCCTCGGCGCCGAGCAGCGCGGCGATGACCACGTCGCGGCCGGTCTTCAGCTGGCCGTCGGTCTGCACCACGATGCGGTCGCGCAGGCCGTTGAGCAGCAGCGTCTGCTGGGTCTCGGCGAGGCCGAGCTCCCAGGGGCCGCCCGCGTGCTTCAGCGAGGTGAGCGGCGAGGCGCCGGTGCCGCCGTCGTGGCCGGAGATGAGCACGACGTCCGCGTGTGCCTTGGACACACCCGCGGCGACGGTGCCGACACCGACCTCGGAGACCAGCTTGACGTGAATGCGCGCCCGGGGGTTGGCGTTCTTCAGGTCGTGGATCAGCTGGGCCAGGTCCTCGATGGAGTAGATGTCGTGGTGCGGCGGCGGGGAGATGAGCCCCACGCCCGGCGTCGAGTGCCGGGTCTTCGCGACCCACGGGTACACCTTGTGGCCGGGCAGCTGGCCGCCCTCGCCGGGCTTGGCGCCCTGCGCCATCTTGATCTGGATGTCGTCGGAGTTGACCAGGTATTCGCTGGTCACGCCGAAGCGGCCGGAGGCGACCTGCTTGATGGAGGAGCGGCGCGCCGGGTCGTACAGGCGCTCCGGGTCCTCGCCGCCCTCACCGGTGTTGGACTTGCCGCCCAGCTGGTTCATGGCGATGGCGAGGGTCTCGTGCGCCTCCTGCGAGATGGAGCCGTACGACATGGCGCCGGTGGAGAAGCGCTTGACGATCTCGCTGACGGGCTCGACCTCGTCGACGGGGATCGGCTCGCGGTCGCTCTTGAAGCCGAACAGGCCGCGGAGCGTCATCAGGCGCTCGGCCTGCTCGTCGATCCGCTGCGTGTACTGCTTGAAGATGTCGTAGCGGCGGGCGCGGGTGGCGTGCTGGAGCCGGAAGACCGTGTCCGGGTCGAACAGGTGCGGCTCGCCCTCGCGGCGCCACTGGTACTCGCCGCCGATGTCCAGCGTGCGGTGCGCCGGGGCGATGCCGGAGGCCGGGTAGGCCTTGGCGTGCCGCTCGGCGACCTCGCGGGCGACGACGTCCAGGCCCGCGCCACCGATCTTGGTGGTGGTGCCGTGGAAGTAGGTGTCGACGAACGACTCGTCCAGGCCGACGGCCTCGAAGACCTGCGCGCCGCGGTAGGAGGCGACGGTGGAGATGCCCATCTTGGACATCACCTTGAGCACGCCCTTGCCGAGCGCCTTGATGAGGTTGCGGATGGCGGTCTCGGGGTCGGCGTCCGGGAGGAACGTCCCGGCGCGGACCAGGTCCTCGACCGACTCCATCGCGAGGTACGGGTTGACGGCGGCGGCGCCGTACCCGATGAGCAGCGCGATGTGGTGCACCTCGCGGACGTCGCCGGCCTCGACGAGCAGCCCCACCCGGGTGCGCTGCTTGGTGCGGATGAGGTGGTGGTGCACCGCGGAGGTGAGCAGCAGCGACGGGATCGGCGCGTGCTCGGCGTCGGAGTGCCGGTCGGAGAGCACGATGAGGTGGGCGCCGCCGGCGATCGCGGATTCGGCCTCGGCGCAGATCTCCTCGATCCGGGCGGCCAGCGACTCGCCGCCGCCGCTGACCCGGTAGAGACCGGAGAGCGTGGTGGCCTTGAAGCCGGGCAGGTCGCCGTCGGCGTTGATGTGGATGAGCTTGGCCAGCTCGTCGTTGTCGATCACCGGGAACGGCAGGGTGACGCTGCGACAGGACGCGGCGGTCGGGTCCAGCAGGTTGCCCTGCGGGCCGAGCGAGGAGATCAGCGAGGTGACGAGCTCCTCGCGGATGGCGTCCAGCGGCGGGTTGGTGACCTGCGCGAACAGCTGGGTGAAGTAGTCGAACAGCAGCCGCGGCCGCTCGGAGAGCGCGGCGATCGGCGAGTCGGTGCCCATGGAGCCGATCGGCTCGGCGCCGGTGCGGGCCATCGGCGCGAGCAGGACCCGCAGCTCCTCCTCGGTGTAGCCGAAGGTCTGCTGGCGGCGGGTGACCGAGGCGTGGGTGTGCACGATGTGCTCGCGCTCGGGCAGGTCCTCGAGGTCGATCAGACCGCTCTCCAGCCATTCGCCGTACGGCTGCTCGGCGGCGAGCTGGGCCTTGATCTCGTCGTCCTCGATGATGCGGTGCTCGGCGGTGTCCACGAGGAACATCCGGCCGGGCTGGAGGCGGCCCTTGCGGACGACCTTGGCCGGGTCGATGTCCAGCACGCCGACCTCGGAGGAGAGCACGACCAGGCCGTCGTCGGTGACCCAGTAGCGGCCGGGGCGCAGCCCGTTGCGGTCGAGGACCGCGCCGACCTGGACGCCGTCGGTGAAGGTGACGCAGGCCGGGCCGTCCCAGGGCTCCATCATCGTGGAGTGGTACTGGTAGAAGGCGCGGCGGGCCGGGTCCATGGTGGGGCTGTTCTCCCACGCCTCGGGGACCATCATCAGGACCGCGTGCGGCAGGGACCGGCCGCCGAGGTGGAGCAGCTCCAGGACCTCGTCGAAGGAGGCGGAGTCGGAGGCGTCGGGGGTGCAGACCGGGAAGGTCTGCTCCAGGCCGCCGAACAGGTCGCTGCCGAGCTGGGACTCGCGGGCCCGCATCCAGTTGCGGTTGCCCTGGACGGTGTTGATCTCACCGTTGTGCGCGACGAACCGGTACGGGTGGGCGAGCGGCCAGCTCGGGAAGGTGTTGGTGGAGAACCGCGAGTGGACCAGCGCGACGGCGGTCGCGAAGCGGCGGTCGGACAGGTCCGGGAAGAACGGCTCCAGCTGTCCGGTGGTGAGCATGCCCTTGTAGACCAGGGTCCGGGCGGAGAGCGACGGGAAGTAGACGCCGGCCTCGCGCTCGGCGCGCTTGCGCAGCAGGAACGCCTTGCGGTCCAGCGCGATGCCGGTGGCCGCGCCGTCCCGGTCCGCGACGAACAGCTGGGAGAAGGCGGGCATGGTGGCGCGGGCGCCGCTGCCGAGCAGCTCGGGGGCGACGGGGACCTCGCGCCAGCCGAGGACGGTCAGGCCCTGCTCACCGGCGATGGTCTCGATCCGGGCCGCCGCAGCGGCGCCCTCGGTCCCGTCGGCGGGCAGGAAGGCGATGCCGACGGCGTAGGCGCCGGCCTCGGGGAGCTCGAAGGAGACGTTCTCGCGCAGAAACGCGTCCGGAACCTGGAGCAGGATGCCCGCGCCGTCGCCGGAGTCCGGCTCGGAGCCGGTGGCGCCGCGGTGCTCCAGGTTGCGCAGCACGGTGAGCGCCTGCTCCACGAGCTCGTGGCCGGCCTCGCCGGTGAGGTTCGCCACGAAACCGACGCCGCAGGCGTCGTGCTCATTGCGAGGGTCGTAAAGGCCCTGCGGAGCGGGGCGCTCGTCCAGGGGCGACCAGGCGGTGGTGTCACCGGTCGCGGAGTGCGTGGACGCGGAACGCATCGGCTCTCCCGTCGTCGTCGTGGCAGTGTCAGTGCCGAGGGACGACGTTGGCCCTCTGCGCAAAATTTCGTGCAGGCTACATGATGGCCCGCTTCCCAAGAAGCGGATCCCTCATTTCACAATGCGGACACCACGGATACTGGTGGATGAGGGGCCGTGTACGGACGGGTCGCCATCCTGGGCCCCGGGCGCGACAGGCGACTCTGCCCGCAGCGCTTTCGGCTCATGCCCGCTCGTTGCCGGACTGAAACCGTTCAGAAACACTGAACTGCCGAAACAACCTGGTCGTGCACGTCCGCTCCCGCGGGTGCCTATCCGACGGCGGTGCCGAACAGCGCACCGAGCCCGAAGGTGACCGCGGCAGCGGTTCCGCCCAGTATCAGCTGTCGGAGCCCGCTGTACCACCAGGAGCGGGCAGTGACCCTGGCCACGACGGCGCCGCAGGCAAAGAGGCCCAGCAGCGCCAGCAGCACCGCGGGCCACAGGGCGACCGCGCCGAGCAGGTAGGGCAGGACCGGCAGCAGCGCGCCCACCGCGAACGATCCGAAGGACGAGACGGCGGCGACCGCGGGCGAGGGCAGGTCTCCCGGGTCGATGCCCAGCTCCTCCCGCGCGTGGATCTCCAGGGCCTGCTCGGGGTCGGTGGACAGCTGCCGGGCGACCTCGGCGGCGAGGCCCGGCTCGACCCCGCGCGAGACATAGAGCTCGGCCAGCTCCTGCTGCTCGTCCTTGGGGTGCTTGCGCAACTCGCGCCGCTCCACCTCCAGCTCGGCCAGGACCAGCTCGCGCTGGGAGGCGACCGAGGTGTACTCGCCCGCCGCCATCGAGAAGGCCCCGGCGGCCAGACCGGCCAGACCGGTGATGACCAGCGTCTTCGACGAGACGTCGCCGCCCGCCACGCCGGTGATCAGGGCGAGGTTGGAGACCAGTCCGTCCATCGCGCCGAAGACCGCGGGCCGCAGCCAGCCACCGTTGACGTCCCGGTGGGTGTGGTTGTCGCGATGGGAATCGTGCAGGGCGGCGGCGTTGTCGAGGACGGACATGATCGGTGGGTCTCCCTTCCCGGGAAGGGCCTGTTGCTCTCCCCCATGCCTTCGAAACTACGCACGAGAACCGTGATCCGCCAGCAAGGAAGGCCGAACTTACCGCTGTGACCTGCGGTTTCGTCTCGGGGCGGGAAAAAGTCGGGGCGGCGGCCAGTGCGGGCGCCGCCCCCGGCACACGACGACCGCCGGCCCGCTGTGTGCGGACCGGCGGTCGTCAGGTGGTGCGGAGTGCCGTGCGGCGAGGGTCAGGGCTTCTTGGAGGACTCGGACTCCGACGCCTCGGACCCGGTGCCCTTGCCCTTCTCCTGGGCGGCAGCGCCCTTCTCCCCGGCGGCGCCGCCGGAGGTCCCGGGCTTCGCACTCTTCCCGCCGGCCGTGGCCTGCGCCGCGTCCTTCGAGGTCTTCACGTCCTTCGTGGCCTTCACAGCCGTCGCGCCCTGCGTGGCCTTCGTGGCCTTCGTGGCGGACTTCGCCGCGGGCGAGCCCTCGGCATCCCCGTCGCCGGCGACGTCCTCCGCGCGGGCCTCTTCCGCCGCGGGCTCGACCACGGCCTCGCGCCCCGGGAACTTCCGGGCGGCGACGATCATGTAGCCGACGGCGGCCAGGAACACGAGGATCGACGTCCACACGTTGAGACGGACCCCCAGGATGTGGTGGGCCTCGTCGATCCGCATGTACTCGATCCAGCCGCGGCCCACCGTGTAGGCGGCGACGTACAGCGCGAACGCCCGGCCGTGGCCGAGCTTGAAGCGGCGGTCCGCCCAGATGACCAGCAGGGCCACACCGACGCACCACAGCGACTCGTACAGGAACGTCGGGTGGTAGGTGCCGGCGATCTTGCCCGCGCCGGGGTTGGCGTCGATCTTCAGGGCCCAGGGCACGTCGGTCGGCTTGCCGTAGAGCTCCTGGTTGAACCAGTTGCCCCAGCGGCCGAGCGCCTGAGCGAGCGCGATACCGGGCGCGACCGCGTCCGCGTACGCGGGGAGCGGGATGCCCCGGCGCCGGCAGCCGATCCAGGCGCCGACCGCGCCGAGGGCGATGGCGCCCCAGATGCCGAGGCCGCCCTCCCAGATCTTGAAGGCGTCGACCGGGTTCCCGTTCTTGCCGAAGTACGGCTCGTACGTGGTGATCACGTGGTAGAGGCGGCCGCCGACCAGGCCGAACGGCACCGCCCAGACGGCGATGTCGGCGACGGTCCCGGACAGGCCGCCGCGCGCGACCCAGCGGCGGTTGCCGAGCCAGACGGCGACGAAGACGCCGAGGATGATGCAGAACGCGTAGCCGCGCAGCGGGATCGGTCCGAGGTAGATCACGCCGGTCGACGGGCTGGGAATGTATGCGAGGTCCATGGCGACACCGACGCTACCGTGCCGGACGGGAAGTGCGGCAATCCGCCCGGCAACGGCTGCGTAACGTCAGCCCCTTGTGTCCCTACTGTCCCGTGGGAGATGCGGACTTCGCGGCGTCCTCGACGGCCTTCTTCAGCTTCTGCGGGGTCAGCGGATCCTGCTGGTTGCTGTAGACGTCCTTGCCGTTGAGCAGCACGGTCGGGGTGCCCTGGCGGTTGGAGCTGGTGAAGGCCTCGTTGGCCTTCTGCACCCAGGCGTCGTGGGAGCCGTCCTCGACGCAGGTGCGGAACGTGTCGGTGACCAGGCCGGGCACCTTGCCCGCCAGCTCGATCAGATAGTCCTTGTTGGCGAAGGCGTCGTTCTGCTCCGGCGGCTGATTGTCGTAGAGCACGTCGTGATACGGCTGGAACTTGCCGGCGTCCTGGGCGCAGGCCGCCGCGTTGGCCGCGTTCAGCGAACCCCGGCCGCCCAGATTGCCGTCGATGATGGTGACCAGGTGGTACTGGGCCCGGAGCCGGCCCGCGCGCTCCAGCTCGTGGACGGTGCTGCGGAAGCCCCGCTCGAACTGGGCGCACGCCGGGCAGCGGAAGTCCTCGTAGACCGTGAGCACCGACGGCGCGGCGGGCTTCCCCACCGGGATCGCCAGGCTGTCCTCGCCGTTCGCCCCGGTCGGCGCGACCACGGGGCCCTCGGCCTCGTCGTCGCTCCCGGTGCTGCTGACCGCGACACCGATGGCCGCGGCGATGCCGAGCACCGCCACCCCGGCGGCGCCGACGATCAGCGCCCGCTTGCGCTTGTCCCGGGACCTCTCCCGCTCGCGCTCTTCCTGCAGCCGCTCGCGGGCGCTGCGCTTTCCCTCTCGGTTCTTGTCACTCACACCCTGAAGGAACGAACCGGGGAGGCCGGAAGCGGCCTCCCCGGTTGCAGATCCACCCTTATGGGCGAGTCAGCCGCGTCGGCGGACGCCCTCCGCCAGCTCGCCCGCGAGCGTCCGGACCCCGGCGAGCCCGGTCTCCAGGTCCGGGGCGTCGAGCAGCCGCTTGACGAAGGCGGATCCGACGATCACCCCGTCCGCGAACCGGGCGACCTGCGCGGCCTGGTCCGCGTCGGAGACTCCGAGCCCGACGCAGACCGGCAGCGCGGTGGTCGCCCTGGTGCGCCGCACCAGGTCCTGGGCCTGCTCCCCGACCGACTCCCGGGTGCCGGTGACGCCCATCAGCGAGGCCGCGTAGACGAAGCCGGTGCCCACCGCGGTGATCCTGGCGAGCCGCTCGTCACGGCTGCTGGGCGCGACCACGAAGACCGTCGCCAGACCGTGCTGCTCGGCGGCCTTCCGCCACACCTCGGACTCCTCGACCGGCAGGTCGGGCAGGATGCAACCCGCTCCCCCGGCCTCGGCCAGCTCGGCGGCGAACCGCTCGGGGCCGTAGCGGTCGACGGGGTTCCAGTACGTCATGCACAGCACCGGCGCGCCGGTCGCGGCGTGCGCCTCACGGACCGTCCGCACCACGTCGGCGATCCGCACCCCGCCCCGGAGGGCGATGTCGTCGGCGGTCTGGATGACCGGGCCGTCCAGGACCGGGTCGCTGTGCGGCAGACCGACCTCGACGATGTCGCAGCCGCCCTCGACCATCGCGGTGACGGCCCGGACACCGGCGTCGACGGTCGGGAACCCGGCCGGCAGATAGCCGACGAGCGCGGACCGGCCCTCCTCCTTCGCCCGGGCCAGCACGGAACCCAGCAGCTCCACGTTTCCCGCCATCACTCGGTCCCCTCGGTCTCGTCGGCCTCGACGGCGTCCGTCGGGTCGTACAGCCCGAAGTACCGGGCAGCGGTGTCCATGTCCTTGTCGCCGCGGCCGGAGAGATTGACGAGCACCAGCCCGTCCGGCCCCAGCTCCCGGCCGAGCTCCAGCGCCCCGTGCAGGGCGTGGGCGCTCTCGATCGCCGGGATGATGCCCTCGGTCTCCGAGAGCAGCCGCAGCGCCTGCATCGCCTGGTCGTCCGTGACCGGCCGGTACTCGGCGCGGCCGGCGTCCTTCAGGTACGAGTGCTCGGGGCCGATGCCCGGGTAGTCCAGTCCGGCCGAGATCGAGTACGGCTCGGTGATCTGGCCCTCGTCGTCCTGGAGGACGTAGCTGCGGGAGCCGTGCAGGATGCCGGGCTCGCCGACGCTCAGGGTGGCGGCGTGCTCACCGGACTCGACACCGTGGCCCGCGGCCTCCAGGCCGACCAGCCGCACGCTCTCGTCCGGGATGAAGGCGTGGAACAGGCCGATGGCGTTCGAGCCACCGCCGACGCACGCGGCGACGGCGTCCGGCAGCCGCCCGGTGCGCTCCAGGATCTGCCGCCGCGCCTCGACGCCGATCACCCGGTGGAAGTCCCGCACCATGGCCGGGAACGGGTGCGGCCCCGCGACCGTCCCGAACAGGTAGTGCGTCCGGTCGACGTTGGCGACCCAGTCGCGGAACGCCTCGTTGATCGCGTCCTTCAGGGTCCGGCTGCCGGACTTCACGGCGACGACCTCGGCCCCGAGCATCCGCATCCGGGCCACGTTGAGGGCCTGGCGCTCGGTGTCGATCTCGCCCATGTAGATCACGCACTCGAGACCGAACAGCGCGCAGGCCGTCGCGGTGGCGACACCGTGCTGGCCGGCGCCGGTCTCGGCGATGACCCGGGTCTTGCCCATGCGCTTGGTCAGCAGGGCCTGCCCCAGCACATTGTTGATCTTGTGGGACCCGGTGTGGTTGAGGTCCTCCCGCTTGAGGAAGATCCGCGCTCCCCCGGCGTGCTCCGCGAACCGGGTCACCTCGGTGAGGGAGCTCGGCCGGCCCGTGTAGTTGACGAGCAGGTCCTCCAGCTCGGCCGCGAAGGCCGGGTCGGCCTTGGCCTTCTCGTACTCGGCGGCGACCTCGTCCACCGCGGCGACCAGCGCCTCGGGAATGAACTTGCCACCGAAGGCACCGAAGTAGCCCTCGGCGCTGGGAATGCGGCCCTCGGGGTCCGGAATGAAGAAGTCAGACGACATCCGACGTACTCCTCAAAAGGGGCAGTGCCCCATATATCTCGGCATAGGAACAACGCTACGCGAAGGCAACTGCGCTACCGCCCGTCCGGGCACGGAAAGGCCACGTCGACGCAACCCACCAGGAATCCGAACCGGGCCACCGGGGGCCACGAGACGAACGCGAGGCGGGCCACCTACGGACGCTGCCTCCGGGGGGAGCGGGCCACCGACGGGAGGTGACGGGGCCGGAGGGCTGGGGGTTCCGGGAAGCTGCCGTGTATTTGTGGGCCCCCAGGGCCCGCAAATACACGTTCCCGGAACCCCCAGCCCGGAGGCCCCGGCACCGTCACTTACGCAACGACCGGCAGCACAACACCAGCAACCACGAACGCCCCGCACAACCTCGCTGAAGCCCGCAGAAGCGCCCCCGGGGAAACGACCCCGCAGGCGCGACCCCACAGCCCGAGCCGGACGGCTAAAGCGCAGTCGCCCGACGCCATCGCATCCCGTTGACCTGCCCCGGCTCACAGCCGATCACATACCGCACCCGGCGCCCCCGCACCCGCCGCGCAGGCGCGCGACAGCCCCGCGGCCTGCAGCCGCGAGCCAACCGGGCGTAGGCGTGCACGACGGTCTCAGCCCCGCCCGTGCCGCAGGGCCGGGTGCGCACCGGCGGCCACCAGGTCGGCCACGGCCGCCTTCGGGTCCCGCCCGGTGACGAGCGACTCGCCCACCAGCACGGCGTCGGCGCCCTCGTTCGCGTAGGCGATCAGGTCGTGCGGCCCGCGCACACCCGATTCCGCGATCTTCACGATGTGGTCCGGGATCTCCGGCGCGATCCGCGCGAAGTTGCCGCGGTCCACCTCGAGGGTCTTGAGGTTGCGGGCGTTGATGCCGACGATCCGCGCTCCGGCGGCCACCGCCCGCTCGGCCTCCTCCTCGTCGTGCGCCTCGACGAGCGGGGTGAGCCCGATGGACTCGGCCCGCTCGATCAGCGACACCAGGGCTTCCTGGTCGAGGGCGGCCACGATCAGCAGGGCGAGGTCCGCGCCGTACGCCCGGGCCTCCCACAGCTGGTAGGAGGTGACGATGAAGTCCTTGCGCAGCACCGGGATGTCGACCTTGGCCCGGACGGCCTCGAGGTCGGCCAGCGAGCCGCCGAACTTGCGCTGCTCGGTGAGGACGCTGATGACGGCCGCCCCACCCGCTTCGTAGTCGGCGGCGAGCCCGGCCGGGTCGGCGATCGCGGCGAGCGCACCCTTGGACGGGCTGGAGCGCTTGACCTCGCAGATCACCTTGACGCTGTCACCGCGGAGCGCGGCGGCGCCGTCCTTGGCCTGGGGAGCCTTCGCGGCCCGCTCCTTGAGCTCGTCGAGGCTGACGCGCGCCTGCCGCTCGGCGAGGTCGGCGCGGACTCCGTCGATGATCTCGTCGAGCACACTCACGCGAGAGGCCCCCTTCCGGTCCTGAGCAATCGGTCGGCGCCCTGAAGGCGCTGCCCCATCCGGTGCTTCCTGGGGCACTGCGATGGTATCCGGCCGAAGGCGGAGGTCCCGCATCCGGTGGACGACGGTCCCACGACCTGGACATTCCGCTGGACCAGCGCAACTTCCGCAGCGCCCGGCGCGGTCGGCCTCATGGCACCAGCCCCCTTCCGAGGGGCGTATTCCGGACAACGGTGAAGAGCAGTGCCAGCGCCGCGAGCGACCACACGTGGACGGGGCGCGGCCGCAGCTCCAGGGGGCGCCCGGTCGCCGCCCGGACGAGCCAGACGGCGAGGAAGGCGGCGAACCCGGCGTACGCCAGGACCGCCAGGGCGTTGGCGTGGAGCGCGGTGACCAGATCGCCGTGGGCGACGGCGTGGGCACTGCGCAGACCGCCGCAGCCGGGGCAGTGGACACCGGTCCAGCGGAGCAGCGGGCAGGCGGGGTAGTGGCCGGGCTCGTTCGGATCCACCGCGGCGACCCAGCCGAAGGCCGCGACCACTCCGGCGAGGACGGCGAGCGGGGGCACCACGGCGGCCCCCCGGCCGGTCCGCGCCGGACCGGGAGCACCGGCCGGCCGACCGGGCGCGGTCGCTGCCGTGCGGGGCGCTGTGGCGCCGGGCACCGCGGTGCGGGGCGCCGCGCTGTGGGGCTGCTCCACGGATTCGTCGGTCACACCGCCGAGTGTCCTCGCAGACGGCGGACGGCGCAGCTCAGCACGGCCCGCGGACGGTACGGGCCGTGGACGGTACGGGCCGTGGACGGTCCGGGTCCGTCCACCGGCGGAGCGGGGCCGTACCCGGGCGTCCCCGCCCGGAACCGCCGCGTCCCGGCCGGGGCGGCGGCTCCGGCCGGGACGCGGCGGTTCAGAGGCCCGCTCGCGGTCAGCTCTGCGGCTGGGCGGCCTGCGGGCGCTGAACCGCGGTGGACTTGGGCTGTCCCATGCCCGCGGCGCGCATCGCCAGGCCGACGATGCCACCGATGGCGACGACGACGAGGCCCGCCACGAAGCCGAGGGGCTGGGCCGCGACCGTGCAGGCACCGGAGATGCAGAAGCCGATGAAGGCGATGGTGACGCCGGTCCAGGCGGCCGGGGTGTGTCCGTGGCTGTTGCCCGCCATGAGTACTCCTCGTTGCAGTGTCGTTCCCCGGGACTGAAGTCCACGGGGAACGGCCCCCGGGTCGGGGTGCGGTGAAAGCTCAGGCTCATTCTCCCCGACGCATGGGGCGGGTGTGAGCGGGGGTCGGCCCAACCGGATCAGTCGTGGATCGGTCGGCGGCCCGCTGCCGGTGGGACGTGTCCCCGCCGCCGATCCGCTGTCGGCTCCCCGGTCGCCCGGGGACCGGTCGTGCCGCCCTGGCGGCGAAGGGGCCGGCGTGCCGGTCGGGGAACCGGCGGGCGGGCGGGCCGGGAACACCCGAAGAGATCCGGTCCCCCGCGAGTCGGATCCTTGCCGACGGCATGCCGACCGCCCGCGAACGGGCGGTGATCAGTCCCCGCCCGGATCCATCCAGGCGGCGATCAGTCCCCGCGGGCATACAGGCGGTGGTCAGTCCCCGCGGGTCGGGTCCTCGCCGCGGTCGAGGGCCTTCCACAGCTCCTCGGGCCGGTCGGGGTCGGCGGCGGCCGGCGTACGGCCCCGGGCGGGGCGCTCCGCCCGCTCGTACCGGCCCGACATGGCGGGCCACCCGCGGCCGTACCGGAGCGCGACCAGCCCCGCGAGCAGCAGCAGGACCCCGCCGGCGGCGGAGAGCCAGGGCCAGGCCGTGTGGCTGACGTGTGCGACCCCGGCGTCGGCGAGTCCGGTGGCCTTCGCGGCCTCGGCCCGCAGCGCGTCGGTGTCGGTCGCCCCGAGGACGGAGGTGAGGACGATCGCGGCGCCGCAGAGCGTGAGCAGGGCGGCGACCGCGGTCCGGCCGAGGCGGCGTACGGCGAGGACCGCGACGAGCGCGGCGAGGCCGACGACGGCGAGCGCGGCGGGCAGGCCGGTGACGTCGCGGCCGTCGGCGGAGACCGGGAGCGAGCCCTGCCCGGCGCCGGTCCTGCCCTCGCCCCAGGTCTGGGCCCCGGTGAGCAGCACCAGCGCGGCGCCCAGGGCGCCGATCAGCAGGGCGACGGCGAGACTGCGCCGCCCGCCGCCGGCGCGGGCGGCGGGCTCGGCGGGCCGGGTCTCGGCGGCTTCGGTGCGGGGCTGGGGTACGGCGCTCACCCCACCACTATCCCGCGTCCGGACGGCTCCCCGTCACGCGGCCCCCCGCCGGGCGCCGGGCCGGCCCCTCGGCAGCGCGTCGGCCGGGCACCGACCGGGGGCGCCGCACGTGGTCCTTCCGGCCGCTATCGCGCTTCCAGGCCGCTCGCCATCGCGATGGCGCGGAGCACGGCCGCGGCCTTGTTGCGGCACTCGGTGTCCTCCGCGACGGGGTCGGAGTCCGCGACCACACCCGCTCCCGCCTGGACGTACGCCGTGCCCTCGCGCAGCACGGCGGTACGGATGGCGATCGCGGTGTCGGAGTCCCCGGCGAAGTCGAGGTAGCCGACGCAGCCGCCGTACAGCCCGCGGCGGGTCGGCTCCAGCTCCTCGATGATCTGCATCGCCCGGGGCTTGGGCGCGCCGGAGAGGGTTCCGGCCGGGAAACAGGCGGTGAGCACGTCGAAGGCGGTCCGGCCCTCCCCCACCCGGCCGACGACGGTCGACACGATGTGCATGACGTGGCTGTAGCGCTCGATGGACATGAAGTCGACGACCTCGACGCTGCCGGGCTCGCAGACGCGTCCCAGGTCGTTGCGGCCGAGGTCGACGAGCATCAGGTGCTCGGCGCGCTCCTTGGGGTCGGCGAGCAGCTCCTCGGCGAGGGCGGCGTCCTCCTGCGGGGTCGCGCCGCGCGGCCGGGTGCCCGCGATGGGGTGGACCATCGCGCGGCCGTCCTCGACCTTCACCAGCGCCTCGGGGCTGGACCCGACGACGTCGAAGCCCTCGGCCCCGTCGATGCCGGGGAAGCGGAAGAGGTACATGTACGGGCTGGGGTTGGTGGCGCGCAGCACCCGGTAGACATCGAGCGCGGACGCGGGGCACGGCGTCTCGAACCGCTGCGAGGGCACCACCTGGAACGCCTCGCCCGCCCGGATGCGCTCCTTGATGTCCTCGACCGCGTCCTGGTAGGCGGGCCCGCCCCAGAGCGCGGAGAACGGGGGCAGCTGCGAGGGCGGCAGCGGCGCGGCGCTCGCGGGCGCGGGCCGCGACAGGTCGGCGGTCATCGCGTCGAGGCGGGCGACGGCGTCCGCGTAGGCCTCGTCCACGCCGGAGTCGAGGGCGTTGTGGTTGATCGCGTTGGCGATCAGCAGGACGGTGCCGTCCCAGTGGTCGAGGACGGCGAGGTCCGAGGTCAGGAGCATGGTCAGCTCGGGCAGCCCGAGGTCGTCCCGGGTGCTGTCCCCGATGCGCTCGAGCCGGCGCACGATGTCGTAGCCGAGGTAACCGACCATGCCGCCGGTGAACGGCGGCAGGTGCCCGTCCCCGCCGTCGGCCATCAGGTCGCGGGGAGTGTGCAGGGCCTCGACGGTGGCGCGCAGGGCGTCCAGCGGGTCGCCGTCGGTGGGGACGCCGACGGGCGGGGTGCCCAGCCAGTGCGCCTCCCGGTCCCGGACGGTGAGCGTGGCGGCGCTGTGGACACCGACGAAGGAGTAGCGGGACCAGGAGCGGCCGTTCTCGGCGGATTCGAGCAGGAACGTGCCGGGGCGCTCCGCCGCGAGTTTGCGGTAGAGGCCGACCGGTGTGTCACCGTCCGCGAGCAGCCTGCGGCTGACGGGGATGACGCGGCGGTCGGCCGCCAGCTTGCGGAAGGTCTCGAGGTCCATCGTGACAGCGCCCGTGCTCATGATCCTGGATCCTAGTTGCCCCGGATCGTGGCCGACGGCCGGACCGTTGGGCACAGGCCCTGTCAGACGCGGGGGCCCAGGGGGAGGTCCCCGGCGTCGAAGCAGGTGCGGTCGCCGGTGTGGCAGGCGGCGCCGACCTGGTCGACCTTGACCAGCACGGTGTCGGCGTCGCAGTCGAGGGCCACGGACTTCACGTGCTGGACGTGGCCGGAGGTGTCGCCCTTGACCCAGTACTCCCCGCGGCTGCGGCTCCAGTAGGTGCAGCGGCCGGTGGTGAGCGTGCGGTGCAGCGCCTCGTCGTCCATCCAGCCGAGCATCAGCACTTCGCCGGTGTCGTACTGCTGGGCGACGGCGGGGAAGAGCCCGTCGTCGGTCCGCTTGAGGCGGGCGACGATGGCGGGGTCGAGGCCGGAGGGGCGTGCGGTGCTGGACATGCGGTCCATTGTGCCGCGTCGGACGGCCGTGGTGCGCCGCCGGCCGGCCCGCCGGCCCTCCCCGGCCGGTCCGGCCTGTTCGCCCCGTTCGGCCTGTTCGTCCCGTCCGGCGCCCGGGGTGCGGGGACGGACCGGGTGCCGCTGTCGCGGTGCGGTGTCACGGACCCGCCGGTTCCGTCTGTCGGCCACCTCCCGTTCACCGCCAACTCGACTGGATTCCACGACCCGATGAGCCGGATGTCAGTGCGGTGCGGCATGCTTCCGGCATGACCACTCCGCCCCCGCCGCACAACGCTCCGCAACCCTCCGCGGGTGGCTTCGGGCCGCCGCAGGGCTTCGGATCCGCCCCGGGGCACGGCCCGGCACAGAGGGCCGGCCAGGGTTACGGCCCGGCACAGGGGAGCGGCCAGGGCCCCGGATACGGTCCGGCGCAGGGGGGCGGTTTCGGCCCGCCGCAGGCGTACGGCCCGCCCCGGAGTGACTACGCGGCCTACCCGCCACCCGTTCCCGGAGGCACCGGTCCGTCCGGCCCGGGCGGGCCCAACGGGCCGAAGATCGCTGGGATCTTCATCGCGGGCGTGCTGGCGGCCGGGCTGGCCGTGGGCGGCTTTCTGCTCTTCCTGGGCTCGGACGACGGCGGCGCCCGCGCCGACGCCAAGCCGGACAGCCGCCGCACGGCGGATGCGGAACGGCGGCCGGGCGCCCCCGGCGCGGGCGGTCAGGCCTCGCCCTCGGCGGCTCCGTCCAGTGCCGCGCCGTCCGCGGGCGATCTGGTGCCGTTCGTCGCGCTCTCCCCGGGCCAGTGCTTCGACCACCCGGCGCTCGACCCGTCCGTCTCCGAGATCGAGACCCGCTCCTGCCGCACGGCGCACGACGGCGAGGTCGTCGCCAACGCCACGCTGAGCGGCGACTTCTCCTCCGAGCGCGGGCTCCAGGAGAAGTCCCTGAAGCTGTGCGAGAAGGCGGTGACGTCCCGGATGAAGTCCGTGCCGGAGGACGGCCGGCAGTACTACAGCTACGCCCTCTACCCGTCCCTGCAGACCTACCGCATACGGGACGAGAAGCGGATCTCCTGCGCGCTGACCCTGAGCGACGGGCCCGACGGGAAGAAGATGACCGGCCCGCTGGCGAGCTGAGCCGCGCCCCGCTCCGGGCGCCGGCACCGCGGCACGCTCTCCCGGAAGTGCCCGCGCGGCGCCGTGGCGAGGCCGGGGTGCCGGTCGTACGCTGGCCGCATGTCGACCCATGCGAAGCGTGAACGTCTGCTCCTCGCTGAACTGTTGGAGTCCGCGGGCCCGGTCGCCCCGACGCTCTGCGAGGGCTGGAACACCCGCGACCTGGCCGCCCATGTGGTGGTGCGCGAGCGCCGTGGTGACGCCGCGGTGGGGATACTGCTGAAGCCCCTCGCCCCGCGACTGGAGCGGGTGCAGGCGGAGTTCGCCGCCAAGCCGTACGAGGAGCTCCTCCACCTGATCCGTACCGGACCGCCCGCCCTCTCGCCGTACGGCCTGAAGCAGATCGACGAGGCCGCCAACACCGTGGAGTTCTTCATCCACGCCGAGGACGTGCGCCGCGCGCAGCCGGACTGGAATCCGCGGGACCTGGACCCGGTGTTCTCGGACGCCCTCTGGTCCCGCCTGGAGAAGGTGGCACGACTGCTGGGCCGCAGGTCCCCGGTCGGCCTGGTGCTCCGCCGCCCCGACGGCCGGACCGTGGTCGCCCACCGCGGCACCCCCGTGGTGACGGTGACCGGGGAGCCGGGCGAACTGCTGCTGTTCGCCTTCGGCCGCCAGGAGGTGGCCCGGGTGGAACTGGAGGGCGACAAGGAAGCGGTGGCCCGAGCGTACGAGGCGAAGCTGGGCGTGGCGCTCTAGCGGAGGCTCCCGGGAACAGCCCACGGGCCGGCCGGCGCGGATGCGCGGGCCGGCCCTGCGCGTGCGTACCCGGATACGGTGCCCGCCCCCGGCCCGGGTGGGGTGTCAGGTCCGCGTTGGGTCGTTCGTCGACACTCCGTCATCGCTCACCCGGGCTCCCGGTGATGTGGTGCACCCCTCGGCTTCTGCCGCCGCGAGCCGGGATTCGAGCCGCTGCACGGCCGATCGGATGCCCTGGCCGTAGTCGTCGTCCCGGAGAGCGTCCATGTGCTGCCGGGACAGGGCCACGTGGGCGCGGGCCTGTGCGTAGTCGCCGAGCCTGTGGTGATCCGCAGCGAGGTTGAGGTGCAGGGACGGATAGAACCCGCGTATCGACAAGGAGGCGTGGTGCTCCTGCACCCTGCTGTCGGTGACCGAGTCGGCAGCCTCCAGGGCAAGCCGGTCCCAGGCGAGTTCGTCCTGTGGATTCTGCTGGAGATCGGCCATGTAGTGGGCGAGTACGCACCGGTGGAAGGCATCGCCGTCCGGGCCGGTCTCCTCCCAGATCTCGGTGAACCGCTGTCGGGAGCCTTCGGGATCACCCGCGTGTTGCAGACCGATGGCTTCCTCGATGCGCTTCATCGTCCTGTCCTCGGCGGTCATGGGCCTCCTCCTGCCGTCAGTGACATGAGGAAGCGTAGGGACAGCCACTGACAGCACAGCGGCGACGAAACGTTGCGGGAGGAGCCCGGCCGAGGGCCCCTCCCGTAGTTCCCCGCACCGCGCGAGCCTCCGGACCGGGCGGGAGCAGCGCTCCCGCCCGTCACCTCCGCCAACGGCCCGCCGCGGCAGCCCCCTCAGCGCACCGGGTGCCCCGCCGCCCGCAGGGTGTTCTTGACCTCGCCGATGCGCAGGTCGCCGAAGTGGAAGACCGACGCGGCGAGGACCGCGTCCGCGCCCGCGGAGACCGCCGGGGCGAAGTCGTCCAGCTTGCCGGCTCCGCCCGAGGCGATGACCGGGATGGTGACGCGGGCGCGGACCGCCTCGATCATCGCGGTGTCGTAGCCGTCCTTGGTGCCGTCCGCGTCCATCGAGTTGAGCAGGATCTCGCCCGCGCCGAGCTCCGCCGCGCGGTGCGCCCACTCGACGGCGTCCAGGCCGGTGCCGCGGCGGCCGCCGTGGGTGGTGACCTCGAAGCCGGAGTCGGTCACCGTGCCTTCCGGGCAGCGGCGGGCGTCCACCGACAGGACGAGGACCTGCCGGCCGAACCGCTCGGCGATCTCCTGGATCAGCTCGGGGCGGGCGATGGCGGCGGTGTTGACGCCGACCTTGTCGGCACCGGCCCGCAGCAGCTTGTCGACGTCGTCCGTGGTGCGGACGCCGCCGCCGACGGTCAGCGGGATGAACACCTGCTCGGCGGTGCGCCGCACCACGTCGTAGGTGGTCTCGCGGTCCCCCGAGGAGGCGGTGATGTCGAGGAAGGTGAGCTCGTCGGCGCCCTCGGCGTCGTACAGCTTCGCCATCTCCACGGGGTCGCCCGCGTCGCGCAGGTTCTGGAAGTTGACGCCCTTGACGACCCGGCCGCCGTCGACGTCCAGGCAGGGAATGACTCGGACCGCGAGGGTCATGAGCTGCTGGCTCCTCTGAATGCTTCTACTTCGACCTCGACCAGCACCCGCGAGTCCACGAAGCCGGAGACCACGACGAGGGTCGCGGCCGGGCGTACGGCGTCGAAGAGCTCCTTGTGGGCGCGGCCGACCGCGTCCACGTCACGGGCGTGGGTGAGGTACATACGGGTGCGGATGACGCTCTCGGCGCCGACGCCGAACTTCTCCAGCGCGGTGAGCGCGTTGCGGAACGCGGCCTTCGCCTGCTCGTACGGGTCGCCCTCGCCCTGCAGCACTCTGCCGGTGAACGGCATGGTGCCGGAGACGATGACCCGGTCCCCCGCCGCGACCGCGCGGGCGAAGCCGATCGTCTCCTCCCACGGGCTGTCGGACTGTACTCGCTGCACGGCATCGCTCATCCGGACACTGCCTCCAACGCCTCTTCGAGGGTGAATGCCTTGGCGTAGAGGGCCTTGCCCACGATGGCGCCTTCCACACCCTCCGGCACCAGACCGGCGATGGCCCGCAGGTCGTCGAGGGAGGAGACGCCGCCGGAGGCGACCACCGGCTTGTCGGTGGCGGCGCAGACGTTCTTCAGGAGTTCCAGGTTGGGGCCCTGGAGGGTGCCGTCCTTGGCGATGTCGGTGACGACGTACCGGGCGCAGCCCTCGGAGTCGAGGCGGGCGAGCGTCTCGTAGAGGTCGCCGCCGTCGCGGGTCCAGCCGCGGCCGCGGAGCGTGGTGCCGCGGACGTCCAGGCCCACGGCGATCCGGTCGCCGTACTCGGCGATGACCTTGGCGACCCACTCGGGGGTCTCCAGGGCGGCGGTGCCGAGGTTGACCCGGGTGCAGCCGGTGGCCAGGGCGGCGGCGAGGGTGTTGTCGTCGCGGATGCCGCCGGAGAGCTCCACCTTGATGTCCATGGACTGGGCGACCGCGGCGATCTGCGCACGGTTGTCGCCGGTGCCGAACGCCGCGTCGAGGTCGACCAGGTGCAGCCACTCGGCACCCGCCCGCTGCCAGGCGAGGGCGGCCTCCAGCGGGTCGCCGTAGGACGTCTCGGAGCCGGACTCGCCGTGCACGAGGCGGACGGCCTGGCCGTCGCGGACGTCGACGGCGGGGAGGAGTTCGAGGCGGTGGGTGCTCATGGCGGGACCTTACGGTGAGGGAGGTTGCGGCCGGCGGAGGCGGCCCGCCGCGGCCCCGCCGGCCCCGGCTGGTGCGCCGTGGGGGCCGGCGGATCCGCTGCGGGCGCCGGAGGTCATAGCGTGTCGAGCCAGTTGCGCAGGAGCTGCGCGCCGGCGTCGCCGGACTTCTCGGGGTGGAACTGAGTGGCGCACAGCGGGCCGTTCTCGACGGCCGCGACGAACGGTTCGCCGTGGGTGGACCAGGTGACCCGGGGGGCGCGCAGGGCGGCGTTGCCGGTCTCGAAGTCCCAGTCGCGCACGGCGTAGGAGTGCACGAAGTAGTAGCGGCTGTCGGCTTCGAGGCCGGCGAAGAGCCGGGAGCCCTCGGCGGGCTTCACGGTGTTCCAGCCCATGTGCGGGACGACGGGGGCGCGCAGCGGCTCGACGGTGCCGGGCCACTCGTCCAGCCCGTCGGTCTCGATGCCGTGCTCGATGCCGCGGGCGAAGAGGATCTGCATGCCGACGCAGATGCCCATGACGGGGCGGCCGCCGGCCAGGCGCCGGCCGACGACCCAGTCGCCGCGGGCCTCCTTGAGCCCGGCCATGCAGGCGGCGAAGGCCCCGACGCCGGGGACGAGCAGTCCGTCGGCGGCCATGGCCTTGTCGTAGTCGCGGGTGATCTCGACGTCGGCGCCGGCCCGGGCGAGGGCGCGCTCGGCGGAGCGGACGTTGCCGAATCCGTAGTCGAAGACGACGACGCTCTTCGCGGTCCCGGTCATGCCCACACCCCCTGGAGCCGCATCACACCGGCGACCAGGCACATCGCCGAGGCGAGTCCGAGCAGCACGATGACGCCCCTGGGCAGCTTCTGCTTGGCGAAGGAGTAGACGCCACCGAGCAGGAACAGACCGACGACGATGAGGACGGTCGAGAGGGTGTTCACAGAGCGCCCTTGGTCGAGGGGATGATTCCGGCGGCGCGCGGGTCCCGCTCGCAGGCGTAGCGGAGCGCGCGGGCGAGGGCCTTGAACTGGCACTCGACGATGTGGTGCGCGTTGCGCCCGTACGGCACGTGGACGTGCAGGGCGATCTGCGCCTGCGCGACGAACGACTCCAGGATGTGCCGGGTCATGGTGGTGTCGTACTCACCGATCATCGGCGCCATCTTCTCCGGCTCGGTGTGCACCAGGTAGGGGCGGCCGGAGAGGTCGACGGTGACCTGGGCGAGGGACTCGTCCAGCGGGACGGTGCAGTTGCCGAACCGGTAGATGCCGGCCTTGTCGCCGAGGGCCTGCTTGAAGGCGGCGCCGAGGGCGAGGGCGGTGTCCTCGATGGTGTGGTGGCTGTCGATGTGCAGGTCGCCGTCGGTCTTCACGGTGAGGTCGAAGAGGCCGTGGCGGCCGAGCTGGTCGAGCATGTGGTCGTAGAAGCCGACACCGGTCGACACATCGACCTTTCCGGTGCCGTCGAGATCGACCTCGACGAGGACGGAGGTCTCCTTGGTGGCGCGCTCCACGCGGCCGACACGGCTCATCGGTTCTCCTTCGTGCTGCGTTCCTTGATCACCGCGCGTACGGCGTCGAGGAACGCGTCGTTCTCGGCGGGGGTGCCCGCGGTGACCCTCAGCCGTCCGGGGACGCCGTTGTCACGGACCAGCACACCGTGGTCGAGCAGGGCCTGCCAAACGGTATGGGCGTCGTCGGTGGGGGTACCTCCCACGCCCTTGAGGCTGCGGGGGAGGCCGAACTGGACGAAGTTCGCGTCCGAGTCGGTGACCTCGCAGCCCATCGCCCGGAGCTCGGTGACCAGGCGGTCACGCTCGGTCTTGAGCTGCTCCACGTACCCCAGCAGCGTATCGGTGTGCTCGAGCGCCGCCAGCGCGGTGGCCTGGGTGACGGCCGACAGGTGGTACGGCAGCCGGACCAGCTGCACGGCGTCGACGACCGCCGGGTGGGCGGCGAGGTAGCCGAGCCGCAGTCCGGCGGCGCCGAAGGCCTTGGACATGGTGCGGCTGACGACGAGGTTCGGGCGGCCCTCGATCAGCGGCAGCAGCGAGTCGCCGTGGCTGAATTCGCCGTAGGCCTCGTCCACCACGACCAGGGAGGGCTTCGCGGCCTGCGCCGCCTCGTACAGGGCGAGGACGGTCCCGGCGTCGACGGCGGTGCCGGTCGGGTTGTTCGGGGAGCAGATGAAGACCACGTCGGGCCGCTGCTCGCCGATGGTCCGGACCGCGGCGTCGACGTCGATGGTGAAGTCGTCGTTCCGGGGCCCGGAGATCCAGCCGGTGCCGGTGCCGCGGGAGATCAGCGCGTGCATCGAGTACGAGGGCTCGAAGCCGATCGCCGTGCGGCCGGGGCCGCCGAAGGTCTGGAGCAGCTGCTGGAGCACCTCGTTGGAGCCGTTGGCGGCCCAGACGTTGGCGGCTTCCACCGCGTGCCCGGCGGTACGGGTGAGGTAGGCGGCGAGCGCCGTGCGCAGCTCGACCGCGTCCCGGTCGGGGTAGCGGTTGAGGTGCCGGGCGGCCTCGGTGACCCGCTCGCCGATGCGCCGCACCAGCGGCTCGGGGAGCGGGTAGGGGTTCTCGTTGGTGTTCAGGCGTACGGGTACGTCGAGCTGTGGCGCTCCGTACGGGGACTTGCCGCGCAGCTCGTCCCGGATGGGCAGGTCGTCGATCCCGGTCACTTGGTCTGCGGAACCTCTCGGTCACGGGGGGTGCCGGGCTCTCCGCCGGCACCGGGCTTGTCGGTGAAGCGCGCCTTGAGGGCGGCGCCGTGCGCGGGCAGGTCCTCGGCCTCGGCGAGGGTCACCACGAGCGGGGTGATCTCGGCGAGGGCGTCGCGGGTGTAGTCCACGACGTGGATGCCGCGCAGGAAGGACTGCACGGACAGGCCGGAGGAGTGGCAGGCGCAGCCGCCGGTGGGCAGCACGTGGTTGCTGCCGGCGCAGTAGTCGCCGAGCGACACCGGGGCGTAGGGGCCGACGAAGATCGCGCCGGCGTTGCGCACCCGGGCGGCGACCGCGGCGGCGTCGGCGGTCTGGATCTCCAGGTGCTCGGCGGCGTAGGCGTCGACCACCCGCAGCCCCTCGTCCACGCCGTCGACCAGCACGATCGCGGACTGCCGGCCCGCCAGGGCCTCGGCGATCCGCTCGCGGTGCTTCGTGGCGGCGACCTGGGTCCGCAGCTCGGTCTCGACGGCTTCGGCCAGCGCGACGGAGTCGGTGACCAGGACGGCCGCGGCCATCGTGTCGTGCTCGGCCTGGCTGATCAGGTCGGCGGCGACGTGCACCGGGTCGGCGGTGGCGTCGGCGAGGACGGCGATCTCGGTCGGCCCGGCCTCGGCGTCGATGCCGATACGGCCCTTGAGCAGGCGCTTCGCGGCGGCGACATAGATGTTGCCGGGGCCGGTGACCAGGTTGACCGGGCGGCACTCCTCGGTGCCGTAGGCGAACATCGCGATCGCCTGGGCGCCGCCCGCGGCGTACACCTCGTCGACGCCGAGCAGGGCGCAGGCGGCGAGGATCGTGGGGTGCGGCAGGCCGCCGAACTCGCGCTGCGGCGGAGAGGTCACCGCGATGCCCTCGACACCGGCCTCCTGGGCCGGGACCACGTTCATCACCACGGACGACGGGTAGACCGCGAGGCCGCCCGGGACGTACAGGCCGACCCGCTCCACCGGCACCCAGCGCTCGGTGACGGTGCCGCCGGGGACGACCCGGGTGGTGTGGTCGGTGCGCCGCTGCTCGCGGTGGACCAGCCGGGCCCGCCGGATGGACTCCTCCAGGGCCGCGCGGACCTGCGGGTCCAGCTCCGCCAGGGCGCGGGTGAGCGCCTCGGCCGGAACCCGCACCCGCTCGATCGCCACGCCGTCGAACCGCTGCGCGTAGTCGATCAGCGCCGCGGTGCCGCGATGGCGCACGTCGTCGCAGATCGGGCGCACCTTCTCCAGCGCCGCCTCGACGTCGAACTCGGCGCGGGGCAGGAGATCGCGCAGAGCGGCGCCGTCGGGGAGGGCGTCGCCGCGCAGATCGATTCGGGCCATGGGGAGTGATTGCAGCACGCGGTCAATTGTCTCAGACGCGGTCCGCGGCCCGGCCGCCCGTATCAGTGGCTGATACGAGGCAGGTCTTGATCGTCCCGTAACTCCTGACCGCTAGCGTTCAGCCCGTTACGGAATGGGAATAGGGAGCTTGTACGAGCCGGACCGGCCGTGCGGCGCAGGAAGGGGTGCGGAGGTGTCCGTGCCAGACAACGGCGAGCCACCGGCGGGACTTGAGCTGACCACTGCGGAGTGGGGCATGTGGCAGGCGTTCCGCAACGGCAGTACACACGATCTTCGCACCCGCAATCCCGTCTACGACGATCCGAACGGCGGTCACCCCTGGGGGCCCGACCGCAGCGTCCGGGCCCGGGTGATCGCGCTGCTGCTGCTCTCCGGGCCGGCCGCCCAGCCCGGCCGGGTGGCCTCGCTCAAGCTGACCGGCGCGTACATCACCGGGACCCTGGATCTGTCCGGCGGCACCGTGGAGCCCTACGTCGAGCTGCAGGGCTGCCGCTTCGAGCGGCAGGTGCTGCTGCCGGAGTGCCGCTTCTCGACGCTGCGCCTGGTCAGCTGCTCCATACCCCGGCTGGAGGGGGCCCGGCTGGCCACCGAGGGCGATCTCCATCTGCCGCGCTGCACCGTCCGCAACGGCATCCGGCTCACCGACGCGCACATCGGGACCGATCTGCTGCTCAACCAGCTCACGGTGCACAAGGACCGCAAGGGGCGCGCGCTGGCGGCCGACGGGCTGACCATCGCCCAGGACCTCCAGGCCGAGATGATCGAGGCCTTCGGCGAGATCAGCATGCGCGGGGCGCAGATCGGCGTGTCGCTGAGCCTGCGCGGCAGCCGGCTGCGCAATCCGTACGGGCGGTGGGCGCTGAACGCCCCGCAGCTGACGGTGGAGCGCACGCTGTACATGACGGCGGCGGGGCTGAGCAGCTCGCCGTTCACCACCGGCTCGACGCCGCCGTACGGGATCACCAACACCCCGATGCGCGGGACCAGGATGCAGCGCTTCGAGTGCGAGGGCGGTGTCCGGCTGGACGACGGGCGGTTCGGGGACGCGGTCGACTTCTACCAGGCGCGGTTCGTCCTGGAGGCCGACCAGGAGGTGTCGCTGCGCCGCATCCAGACGCCGGAACTGCGGTTCCTGGGCGAGCGGCCGGCGCGAGGCCGGGTGGTGCTGTCCGGCGCCCGGATCGTCAACCTGGTCGACAAGTCGACCAGTTGGCCGGGTCCGGGCGGGCTGTCGATGGCCGGGTTCTCCTACGAGACCCTGATCCCGCGCGGCCACTTCCCGCTGGCCCGGCGGCTGGAGTGGGTGGCGGCGGCGACCCCGGAGTACGCCCCGGAGCCGTACGAGCAGCTGGCGAACGCGCTGCGGGCCTGCGGTGAGGACGCAGAGGCGCGGCAGGTGCTGCTGGCCAAGCAGCGCAGGCGCCGGGAGACCCTCCCGCCGGCCGGGAAGGCGTGGGGGTACCTCCAGGACTGGACGGTGGCCTACGGCTACAAGCCGGGGCGGGCGACGGTCTGGATGGCGGTGCTCTGGGCGTGCGGGGCGCTGCTGTTCGCGCGGCATCCGCCCGCGGAGCTCAAGCACGGCGAGTCGCCGCACTGGAACGCCGCGCTGTACGCCCTGGACCTGCTGCTGCCGGTGATCGACCTCGGGCAGGACAGCTACTGGAAGCCGGAGGGCCGGTACCAGTGGGCGGCGGCGATGCTGGTCGTGCTCGGCTGGATCCTGGCCACGACGGTGGCGGCGGGGGCGTCGCGGCTGCTGCGGCGCAGTTGAGAGCGGGGGTGCCCGGTCCGGTTGCGGATCGCGGCCCCTTTCACTCCTGCCGGTGGGAGGCTTCACCCCTGCCGGTGGGAGGCGGCCACGTTCGGGTGACTTTTACCCGGCCTTGGCCATTCCGCGGGCAACCTTTCTGCTGATATCGAAGCGTCACCCAATCGCGCTGACACGGCTCCGACCTGCGGTTTCAATACATGAGCGGCATGAGTCCTGCCGCCTACAGCCGGAGGCTCCATGGTCTTCCTCCGCGCCCTGATCAGTACTGCGCGCATGATCCGCCACACACCGGCGCTGGCCGCCGGTCTGACGCCGGACGACGAGGTGCTGCTCGACGCGCCCGACGAACGGCTCGCCCCTGCCGTCGCCGACGCCGCCCGCGGCGACCACCGGGCGGCCGCCGCCCTGCTCGCCGCCACCCGGGAGGCCGGTGAGTGGGAGTCCCGCGACCGCTACGCGGGCCGGCTGGCGGTGTTCGCCCAGTCCCGGTCGGACTGGCTGACGGGCTGGCTGGCCGGCGCGCCGCGCGACCCGGACGCGTTACTCCTGCGGGCGGAGCTGGCCGTCCGGGAGGCGTGGCGGCGGCCGTGCCGCGCGGCGGAGCTCCGGCAGGCCGCACCGCTCATCGACGCCGCCGCCGAGGCCGGTCCCCGCGACCCGGTGCCCTGGCGGATCGCGCTGGACCACGCCCGTGGCACCGACGCGGCGCGCGCGGACTTCGAGGTGCTGTGGAAGGAGGCCGTCTCGCGGTCGCCGCACCACTACGGCTGCCATGTCGCGGCGCTCCAGTGGTCCGGCTCGTCGGCGGCCGGCTTCGCGTTCGCGGAACGGGCGGCGGAGCAGGCGCTGCCGGGCTCCCTGCTGCACGCGCTGCCGCTCCGGGCGGCGTTCCCGGTGCTGGCCGGGGAAGGGGCAGCGCCGGGCGGCCGGATCGAGACGACGGCGGCCGGGGGCTGCCCGGACTCCGGCGGGGGCGGCGAGGCGTGGCTGCGCTCCGCGTGGTTCCGGTCCGCCACCGCGGCACGGCCGGAGCCCGGACCGGCCGACGCACGGTGGACGGACGCGGGGGGCGGGCTTCCGGGAAGGGAAGTTCCGGAGCGCGGAGTTCCGGGGCCCGGGATTCCGGGGCGCGGGGTTCCGGGACACGTGGCTCCGGGGAGCTGGAACGACGGGGACGGGGACGGGGACGGGGGCGGGGGCGGGGGCGGCCCGATGGGCGGCAGTCCCGGCGCGGGCGACGTAGCCGGTCCGGGTGGCACAGCGGGTCCGGGCGACGTAGCGGGCCCGGGTGGCACAGGGGGTCCGGGTGACGCCGACGGTCCGGGTGGCACGGACGGTCCCGGTGACGCGCAGTGGGACAGCGCCTCGACCGACGACTGGATCGACGCCGCCACCGACCGGGCCATCGGGCTGTCCGCCCGCTACGCGTCCGGCGACCCCTGGCCGGCCGAGGTCCGCAATCTGCTCGCCTACGCCCTGGTCGCCCGGGGCCGCTGGGCCGAGGCGCTGGAGGAGTTCCGCCGGATCGGCCCGTTCGCGACCGCGTTTCCGTGGAGCCATGTCTCCAACGATCCCCTCGGCCAGTTCCTCGATCTGCGCGACGGTGTCCGGATCCAGCTGGCCACCACGCTGCCTCTGCGGCGACGGCCCGGCAGCGCCGACGGCCCCGGCCATTAGGCTTGACCGTTGTGACCATCGCACGCCTGCCGCTCTTCCCGCTGAACTCGGTGCTGTTCCCGGGCCTCGTCCTGCCGCTGAACATCTTCGAGGAGCGGTATCGCGCCATGATGCGCGACCTGTTGAAACTCGACGAGGACGCGCCGCGCCGGTTCGCGGTGGTGGCGATCCGCGACGGCCGTGAAGTCGCCCCCAGCGCTCCGGGCATGCCGGACGCCACCGCGCTGCCGGAGCGCGGCCCGGCGGCCGGCTTCGGGGAGGACCCGATCCAGGCCTTCCACGGGGTCGGCTGTGTCGCGGACGCGGCCACCATCCGGGAGAAGGAGGACGGCGGTTTCGACGTCCTGGCCACCGGCACCACCCGGTTCCGGCTGACGTCCGTGGACGCCTCAGGCCCCTATCTGGTGGGCGAGTTGGAGTCGCTCCCCGAGGAGCAGGGCGAGGGCGCGGGCGCGCTCGCCTCGGGCGTCCTGCGGGCCTTCCGCACGTACCAGAAGCGGCTGGCCGGGGCGAACGAGCGGTCGCTGAGCACCGAGCAGGAGCTGCCGGACGAGCCGTCGGTGCTGTCGTACCTGGTCGCCGCGGCCGCGGTGCTCGACACCCCGGTCAAGCAGTCGCTGCTGGAGGCGCCCGACACGGCGGACCGGCTGCGGCAGGAGCTGCGGATCCTGCGCTCGGAGAGCTCCATGATCCGCAACATCCCGTCGCTGCCCGCGGCGGATCTCACCCGCAAGCCCACGAGCCCCAACTGAACGACGGCCGAACGACCCGGCCCGCCCGAATGACCCGGCCCGTCCGAATGACCCGGCCCGTCCGAACTTCCCGGCCGAACGACCGGCCCCACTGAACGACGGCCCGGCTCAACGACCGTGTCCTGCTGAGTGACCGGCCCGGCCGAACGACGGCCCGGCCCGAAGAACGGCCCGACCCGAACAACCGGCCCGACCTGAACAACCGGCCCAACCGAACGGAGGCGCCCGCACCGTGGCGAAGAAGAAGCAGAAGCAGTCGGGCGGCACCCCCGCCACCGTCGCCCTGACCGCGGCGGGCCGGGAGTTCACGGTGCACTCCTACGAGCACGACCCCGCCGCCCCCTCGTACGGCGAGGAGGCGGCGCAGGCGATGGGCGTGGAGCCGACGCGGGTGTTCAAGACCCTGCTCGCGGAGGTCGACGGGGCGCTGACGGTGGCGATCGTGCCGGTCGCCGGGTCGCTCGACCTGAAGGCGCTGGCCTCGGCGACGGGCGGCAAGCGTGCGGTGATGGCGGACCCGGCGGCGGCCGAGCGGGCCACCGGGTACGTCCGGGGCGGCATCTCACCGCTGGGGCAGCGGCGGAAGCTGCCGACGGTGCTGGACACCTCCGCCGCGGAGCACGCCACGGTCTGTGTCTCGGCGGGCCGCCGGGGCCTGGAGATCGAGCTCTCCCCCGCCGACCTGGCCGCCCTCACGGAGGCCGTGACCGCGCCGATCGGCCGCGACTGACCACGTCCCGAGGCGTGGGGCCCGGGGCGCGGCGCCCGGGCCGCCGGCATTGCCGAGCCCCGGCAGCGACGACGGAAACGCGGGCGGGCAGCCCGCGGTACCCGCACCGGGACGCCGGACCGTGCACGGTTGCGCGCGCCGCCCGGCGGTCCGGAGGGCAGGGCCTCAGTACCCCATCGGGTGCGTGGGCTCCGGGTCACGCGGCCCGAACAGCGCGGTCATCGCCAGGTGGACAAGCGCCCCGGCGATCGGCCACGCCAGCAGCGCGCCCTTCGCCTGCAGCTCCAGCGGGGAGTCGAAGACGGCGCCCTTGCCGAGCGCCCGTGCCTGTTCGACGGCGTCCGCCGGGCCGAGCCAGGCGCCGAGCTGCCAGGCGACGACGGAGCCGAGCAGTCCGCCGACCGCCGTCCCCACCACCAGCGGGATGCCACCGCGCCGGAAGAGCCAGAAGACCACGAGGGCGCTCAGCGCCCCGAACCCCAGGCCGAGCAGCACGAACGTGCCGTCCGCGCCGATCGCTTCCTCGCTCTCGGGGTTCTTGACGTAGACGGCCTTGCCGTCCGTGAACAGCGGGATCCGGGGTGCCAGCCAGAGCCAGAGCAGCCCCAGCAGCACGCCGGCGACGGCGAGGCCCAGGGCGACGAGCGCGGCCCGCCGCACCTCGGTTCCCAGCGGTTCCGCGTCCGCGGAACCGTCCGGTCCGCCGACGCCGGTCTCCGGCGGGGGCCAACCGCCGGGCGGGGGTGGTTCATGCGGTGTCATCGGTGCGCTCACACCGCCATCGTGCCAGGCCGGAGGGGTGGCGGGCGTCGCAGGAGGGAGGTCCGGGCGGGTCACCGGACGGCCGCCCGGCGGTAGGCCCAGGTGGCGACGGCCAGTGAGGCCACTCCCACGGCCGCGCAGACGGCGAGATCGCCGCCGACGGCCGCCCAGTCCGGCTGCGCGTCGAAAGCCCGGGCCAGTGCCTCGACTCCGTAGGTGGAGGGCAGCAGATCCCGGGCCCACATCACCGGGCCGGGCAGGTGGGTGGCCGGCAGCACCCCGAGGAGGAGCGCCGCGGACATCCCCAACTGCCCGAGCAGCGTGGCGAGTTCCTGGCGGGGTGCGAGCAGGCCGAGGGCGGCCCCGAGACCGGCCAGCGCGGCTCCGGCGAGCGGGATCACCGCGATCAGCACCCAGAGGTTCGTCAGCGGCAGCTGGAAGAGCGCGCTGCCCACCACTGCCGTGACGACCGTCCCGGGCGCGGTGAACGAGGCGTACGCGCCCGCCGCGCCGAGCACCACCGCGGCGGGCGGCACCGGGAGGGTGGCGTAGTGGTCGAGGCCGCCGCTCGCGCGGAGCTGGCCGAAGTACTGGGCGAGCAGGTTGAGCGCGACGAAGGCCACCACCAGCACGCTGGACCCGGCGACGACCGCCCGGGCCTCGGCGCCGCCGTCGACCACACCGCGCATCAGCACCATGATCCCGACGCTCTGGAAGGTGGCCACGAAGAGCAGCGGGATCCGGGCCACCCGGGCCCGGGACAGCTGGGCCCGGTAGACGGCGGCCAGCGCGGGCAGCAGCCGGGCGCGCGAGCCGAGCGGCGCGGCCCCGCTGTCGTCGGACGACGCCCTCCCCGCCCGCGCCCGGACGGACACGGCCTCCGCAGGCACGACACTCACGTTGCGCTGCTCCTGTTCCTTGCGGTCTGCCGGACGGCACGGGCGACGGTGCCGGTCATCCCTTCACCAGGCCTTCCGTGCGGCCGCCCAGCGCCAGGTAGACATCCTCCAGGCTGGGCGTGACGAGGGTGAAATCGTCGAGTGCCGCGAACGCCGAACCCCCGGTGACGGCGGCCACGGCGGCCCGCGCCTCGTCGGTGGAGAGCCGCAGCACCCAGCGGCGGCCCGCCTCCCGCGCGGAGGCCTGCAGCGCGGCCACCTCGGGCACCTCCAGCGGGGCGCGGTCCCGCCAGACCAGCTCCAGCCGCACCTCGTCGGCGACGAGGGCCTTGAGCCCGTTCGGCGTGTCGCAGGCGATGACCTTGCCGCGCTCCAGCACGGCGACCCGGTCGAGGACGGTCTCCGCCTCGATGACGTTGTGGGTGACGAGCAGCACGGTCGCGCCGCGCTCGGCCCGCCGGCGGTCCACGGCGGCCCAGACGGCCCGCCGGGCGACGGGGTCCATGCCGGTCGTCGGCTCGTCCAGGACGAGCACCGGGCGGTCGCCCACCAGGGCCGCGGCGAAGCACGCGAGCCGCCGCTGGCCGCCGGAGAGCTTCTTGAGCGGGCGGCCGGCGATCTCGGTGAGGCCGAGCTCGTCCAGGACGGCGTCCCGCTCGGCGCGGGCCGAGCGGGTGTCCAGGCCGCGCAGCCGGCCGGTGGTCTCGGCCGCGAGGGCGACCGTCAGCTCGTCGAGGGCGGTGGACTCCTGCCCGAGGTAGCCGACCAGCCGCGCGGCCCGGTCGGGGTGCCGGACCAGGTCGTGGCCGAGCACCCGGACGGTGCCCGCGTCGGGCCGCATCAGTCCGGTGAGCTGGCGGACGAGGGTGGACTTGCCGGCCCCGTTCGGGCCGAGCAGGCCGAAGATCTCGCCGCGGTGGATGTCGAGGGTGATGCCGTCGCTGGCGCGGACGGCGGGAGCGGCGGGCCGGCCCCGGCGGGCGCGCGCCGCGGGATAGGTCTTGACCAGGCCGCGCACCGAGCACGCGGGCGCGGCGCCCGCCGCTCCGGCCCCGATGCCGTGCCCTGCCTGTGCTGTGCCCGTCCTCACGAGCATTGAGGGTACGCGTCCGGACCGGCGCTCCGGCCGTCGGGGGCGATTCGTCCGCCCCGCGCGGTTCAGTCCCCGGGCGTATTGCGGTCCGCGGCGGTGCGCGTGTCGACCTCGCGCCAGAATCCCGCGCGGATCGCGTAGCGGTCGTGCTCGTCGATCTGGTCGTCCTTGTGGGCGAGCAGGCCGAAGCGCGCGGCGTAGCGGAGCAGCTCGCCGTCGATCCGGTGCGGGATCCGCGGGTACTCCCGGGAGACCTGCTGGAGGTGGGCTCCGGTGGACAGCCGCTCGGTCCAGCGCCGGGCGAAGACCTGCCCCACCTCGAACGGGTCGCCGCTGACGGCGGTGATGTCCTCCTCGCGGTCCGCCCAGCGCTGCTCGGCGCTGGTGAGCTGGGCGAGGGTGGGGAGGGCGGCGGTCTCGGGGGATTCGGCCGGGCCGCCGCGTTCGACCCACCCCTTGTCGGAGGACCAGCGGAGGGTGGCCCCCGCGGGCTGCTGGGGCGGGTGCGCGGCCTGACCGGCGTGGGCGCGGCCGAGCCCGGCCAGGTCCTTGGGGGTGGGAACGCCCCGGACGCCGGCGGGCTCGGCCGGGTGCGGACCGGGGGACGGGGGCGCGGCGGAGGGCGCTCCGGCCGAGGAGCCGTTGGCGGAGGGCACGTCGGCGGCTGCGGCCCGGCTGCCGGAGGAGGCGGCCTCGGGGAGGGGCGCGGAGAGGATCGCAGCGATCTCCGGGCCGGGAGCGGGCTGCGTGGGGCAGCTGCCGAAGAGGTCCTTGGCACGGACGGCCCGGGTGATCCACTCCCGGTCCAGGACGCGGCGCTCGTCGGCCTCGGCGACGAGGTCCTCGGACTGGTTGTAGTCGCCGTCGGCGGCCTGGACGGCCCACAGGTGGACGGCGACGCCGTGCTCCTTGGCGTCCATCAGCCCGGGCAGCAGATCGCCGTCGCCGGTGACCAGCACGATGTCGGAACAGGCCCGGTTGCGGGCGAGTTCGGTGAGTTCGGCGTGCATCGCGGCGTCGACGCCCTTCTGCGCCCAGCGGCCGTCGCTGCGGGTCAGGGCGCCGAGCCGGACGGTCACCCGGGGCATGACGCGCAGCCTGCGGTGGTCCGGCTGCGGCACGCGGTCGGGGGCGCCGTCGAACCAGTAGATGCGCAGCAGGGGGCGTTCGGTGTCGGCCTCGGCGCGCTCCCGCAGCCCCTGGATGAGCGCGGCGTGGTCCACCGTGATCCGGGACCGGGCGGGTTCCCCGGCGAGGAGGCTCGCGGCGGCGCCCAACAGGTAGCCGGCGTCCACCAGGACGACGCAGCGGTCCACGTTGCACCCTCTTTCGTGAGTCCGTCGCCCCCGGTAACGGCAATGCTGTTTTCCTTCGAGTCTGCCCGACCCCGCGGGCCTTATCAGTGGGAACTCGATCATCGGCGTGGCGGATCGGGGTCCGGCAGGCCCAGCGGCCCTTTTCACTCAGGGTAATTGTCCGACATGCGTTCATTGTCGGGGCGTGCGAGCGTGGATGCGCCAAGGGGTCCTTGCGCTCACCGCGCAAGGCCCCCTCAGCAACCCCCGGCGTCCCGCCGGGCCGCAGGCCAGGTCCAGAGACCCCCCGACAGGAGGCACGATCATGGCCAGGAACAAGAACCGAGAACGCCGCCGGGAGCCGCAGCGCGGCGGTGCCGTGGAGCGCGGCGAGCAGCAGGCGGGCGGCCCCGCCGACGCCCAGGACCGGCAGCCGCAGCCCACCCCGGCGGACATGCCCAGCCGGAAGAGCCAGAAGCGCTTCGGCCACAACTGACCTCCGGCGCCGGAGGCGAGGACGCACAAGGGGGCGCGCCCCGTACTGGGCGCGCCCCCTTCGCTGTCTCGTGGGCCTTGCTGGGACGCCTACCGGGCCGAGCGCGGCCCGTCAGCCGGCCAGGCAGGCCGGTCCGAGCAGCACCTTGAGATCGCCGAAGAGCGCCGGATCGGCGGTGACCCGGTGCCGGTCGAGCCGGAGCACGGTGGTCTTGCGGGCCCCCTGGAGGCGGATCCGCACCTCGGTGGAGCCCCGGTGGTGGGTGAGGACCTCACCGAGCTTCTCCACCAGCGGCGGGGTGACCTTCACCGTCGGAATGGTGATCGTCACCGGCGCGTTGGCGGAGGCCTCCGACAGGTCGGGGACCATCAGCTCCATGGCGACGAGCCGGGGGACGTCCTCCCGCTTGTCCAGGCGCCCCTTGACGAAGACGACCGTGTCCTCGACGAGCTGGGTCGACACCAGCTGGTAGGTGGCGGGGAAGAACATGCAGTCGATCGAGCCCGCCAGGTCCTCGACGGTGGCGATGGCCCAGGCGTTGCCCTGCTTGGTCATCTTCCGCTGGAGGCCGGAGATGATGCCGCCGATGGTCACGATCGCGCCGTCGGAGTGCTCACCGCCGGTGAGCTGGGAGATGGCCGCGTCGGCCTTGTCGTTCAGCACGTGCTCGATGCCGAACAGCGGGTGGTCGGAGACGTAGAGGCCGAGCATCTCGCGCTCCTGCGCCAGCAGATACGCCTTGTCCCACTCGATGTCGGAGAACTCGACGTCGAGGCCGAAGCCGGGGCCGTCGTCGGCCGAGTCGTCGCCCATGCCGCCGAACAGGTCGAACTGCCCCTCGGCCTCCTTGCGCTTGACCTGGACCACGTTGTCGATCATCGGCTCGTAGTGCGCGGTGAGCCCCTTGCGGGTGTGGCCCATCTCGTCGAAGGCGCCCGCCTTGATCAGCGATTCGACGGTCCGCTTGTTGCAGACGACGGCCTCGACCTTGTCCAGGAAGTCGGGGAACGAGGTGTACTTCCCCTTCGACTTGCGGCAGCGGATGATCGAATCGACCACGTTCTGACCGACGTTCCTGACCGCGGTCAGACCGAACAGGATCACGTCGTCGCCCTGGGCGGCGAAGTTCGCCTCGGACTCGTTGACGTTGGGCGGGAGCACCTTGATGCCCATGCGGCGGCACTCGTTGAGGTAGATCGCCGACTTGTCCTTGTCGTCGCGCACCGAGGTGAGCAGCGCCGACATGTACTCGGCCGGGTAGTTGGCCTTGAGGTAGGCGGTCCAGTAGGTGACCAGCCCGTACGCCGAGGAGTGCGCCTTGTTGAACGCGTATCCGGCGAACGGGACCAGCACGTCCCACACGGCCTGGATGGCCTCGTCCGAGAAGCCCTTGTCCCGCGCGCCCTTCTGGAAGTTGACGAACTCGGCGTCGAGGACTTCCTTCTTCTTCTTGCCCATCGCCCGGCGCAGCAGGTCGGCCTGGCCGAGCGAGTAGCCCGCGAGCACCTGGGCGGCCTTCTGCACCTGCTCCTGGTACACGATCAGGCCGTGGGTGATGTCGAGGACCTCCTTCAGGGGCTCCTCGAGCTCGGGGTGGATCGGGGTGATCTCCTGCTGGCCGTTCTTCCGCAGGGCGTAGTTGATGTGCGAGTTCATGCCCATCGGGCCCGGCCGGTACAGGGCCGAGACCGCGGAAATGTCCTCGAAGTTGTCGGGCTTCATCATGCGCAGCAGGGAGCGCATGGGGCCGCCGTCGAACTGGAAGACGCCGAGGGTGTCACCGCGGCAGAGCAGTTCGTAGGTCTTGGGGTCGTCCAGCGGCAGGTCGAGCAGTTTGAGGTCGATGCCCTTGTTGGCGCGGACCATCTTGACCGCGTCGTCCATGATGGTGAGGTTCCGCAGGCCCAGGAAGTCCATCTTGAGCAGGCCGAGCGACTCACAGGTGGGGTAGTCCCACTGGGTGATGGTGACGCCGTCGGAGTGCCGCACCCAGACCGGGATGTGGTCGGTGAGCGTCTCGCTGGACATGATCACGCCCGCGGCGTGCACGCCCATCTGCCGGACCAGGCCCTCCACGCCGCGCGCGGTGTCGATGACCTTCTTGACGTCCGGCTCGTTCTCGTACATCCCCCGGATCTCGCCCGCCTCGCTGTAGCGGGGGTGGGAGGAGTCGGTGATGCCGGAGAGCGAGATGCCCTTGCCGAGGACGTCCGCGGGCATGGCCTTGGTGAGCCGGTCGCCCATCGCGTACGGGTACCCCAGCACCCGCGCGGAGTCCTTGATCGCGTTCTTGGCCTTGATGGTGCCGTAGGTGCCGATCATGCAGACCTTGTCGGCGCCGTACTTCTCGGTGACGTACCGGATCACCTCGGAGCGCCTGCGCTCGTCGAAGTCGATGTCGACATCGGGCATGGAGACGCGCTCGGGGTTGAGGAACCGCTCGAAGATCAGCCCGTGCTCGATCGGGTCGAGGTCGGTGATGCCCATGGCGTACGAGACGATCGAGCCGGCCGCGGAGCCACGTCCCGGACCCACCGCGATCCCGTTGTTCTTCGCCCACATGATGAAGTCGGCGACGACGAGGAAGTACCCGGGGAACCCCATCTGGATGATGATGTCCATCTCGTACTCGACCAGCGACTGCCGGTCCTCGGGCACCCCGCCGGGGAAGCGGCGGGCCATGCCCCGCTTGACCTCCTCGCGGAACCAGGTGACCTCGGTGTAGCCCTCGGGGACGTCGAAGCGCGGCATCAGGTCGCGCTTGTCGAACCAGCCGTCGGTGTCGATCTGCTGCGCCACCAGCAGGGTGTTGGCGCAGCCCTCCTGCCAGGCGTCGGAGGAGTCGACGGCGTACATCTCGTCGGTCGACTTGAGGTAGTAGCCGGTGCCGTCGAACCGGAAGCGGTCCGGGTCGGAGAGGTTCTTGCCGGTCTGGATGCACAGGAGCGCGTCGTGGGCGCTCGACTCGTGCGAGTAGGTGTAGTGCGAGTCATTGGTGACCAGCGGCGGGATGCCGAGCTTCTTGCCGATCTCCAGCAGGCCGTCCCGGACGCGGCGCTCGATCTCGATGCCGTGGTCCATCAGCTCCAGGAAGTACCGCTCCTTGCCGAAGATCTCCTGGTACTCGGCGGCGGCCTTCAGGGCCTCCTCGTCCTGGCCGAGGCGGAGCCTGGTCTGCACCTCGCCGGACGGGCAGCCGGTGGACGCGATCAGGCCCTCGGCGTGCTCGGCGATGACCTCCTTGTCCATCCGGGGCCACTTCGTCAGCCAGCCCTCCTTGTAGGCGTCGGAGGAGAGCCGGAAGAGGTTGTGCAGACCGGTGCTGTTCGCCGCCCAGATGGTCTTGTGCGTGTATCCACCGGAACCGGACACGTCGTCCCGCTTCTGGTGCGGCTGACCCCACTGGATGCGCCGCTTGTTCCGCCGGGACTCGGGGGCGACGTACGCCTCGATCCCGATGATCGGCGTGACACCGGCCGCGGTCGCCTGCTGGAAGAAGTCGTACGCTCCGTGCAGGTTGCCGTGGTCCGTCATCGCGATATGGGACATGCCCATTTCATTGCACGCCTTGAACATGTCCTTGAGCCGCGCGGCACCGTCCAGCAGCGAGTACTGGGTGTGGACGTGCAGGTGCGTGAAGGGCGGCTTGGCCACGGCGGAGGACCTCCAGCGAGGGTCGAAGACAGGACGGGGCGACGGGTGGGAAGTCTACGTCTCCGCACCGACAGCGAAGGGGTCACTTGCGCCGGCCTCACCCCCCGGAGTGGGCACTCGGCGGTAGCCTCGCCCGTTGCACCTGTTGATGGTCCGTGTGCCGTGCCGCAGCGCCCGGCGGCGGACCGTCCGTCCCACCCGCCACGCACCAGGAGGCGTACCGCGATGTCGTCCCAGCAGGCCCCGGCCGCCCAGGCCGAGCAGCGCGGCGAGGAGATCCTCGCCGTCTTCGACACCGCCTTCGGGCAGCTGCTCGCCGCCGACCCGGCCGCCTTCCGGGTCAAGTTCCGGAAGATGGCGGCCTCGGCCTTCGCGTTCTACCGCGGCACGGCCTGCCTCTTCTACAACGACCTGAAGGACGGCGAGGGCGGTCCGTTCCTCGACGACCGGACCTCCCGGGTCTGGATCCACGGTGATCTGCACGCCGAGAACTTCGGCACCTACATGGACGCCAACGGCCGGCTGGTCTTCAACGTCAACGACTTCGACGAGGCGTACGTCGGCCCCTTCACCTGGGACCTGAAGCGCTTCGCCGCCTCCGTCGCCCTGATCGGCTACACCAAGGCCCTCAGCGACGAGATGATCAGCGACCTGGTCCGCACCTACGCCACCGCCTACCGCGAGCGGATCCACGCCCTGGCCACCGGCGCCAAGGACGACGAGGTGCCGCCCTTCACGCTCGACTCCGCCGAGGGCCCGCTGCTCGACGCGCTGCGGGTGGCGCGCTCCGTCACCCGTTTCGGTCTGCTGGACTCGATGACCGAGATCCGGGACTTCGAGCGCCGCTTCACCCCCGGCGGGGGCACGATCGAGCTGGACGCGGCCACCCGTTACAAGGTGCTCGCCGCCTTCGACGGCTACCTGGAGACCCTCCCGGAGTCCAGCCTGACCCGCCCGGACTCCTACCGGGTCAAGGACGTCGTCGGCCGCCGCGGCATCGGGATCGGCAGCGCGGGCCTGCCCTCGTACAACATCCTCCTGGAGGGCAACAGCGACGCCCTGGAGAACGACGTCGTGATCTACATGAAGCAGGCGCAGACCCCGGCGGTGTCCCGGCACATCACCGACGAGGCGGTGCGCTCCTACTTCCGGCACGAGGGGCACCGCACGGTCATCTCGCAGCGCGCCCTGCAGGACCACGCCGACCCGTGGCTGGGGTGGACCGAGCTGGACGGGGCGGGTCAGCTGGTCGCCGAGGTCTCGCCGTACGCCGTCGACCTGGACTGGTCCGACATCGACGATCCGGCCGAGATCGCCGAGGTCGTGGCCGACCTGGGGCGGGCCACCGCCACGATGCACGCGGCGGCGGACGACGAGAGCGGCCACTCGCTGGTCCCGTTCTCCACGGAGCGCGCCATCGACGCGGCGATCGCGGCCGACGAGGAGGGCTTCGTACGGCTGCTGACGGACTTCGCGCACTCCTACGGCGCGCGGGCCCGGGCCGACCACCAGATCTTCGTCGACCTGTTCCGCAACGGCCGGATTCCGGGGGTGTAGGGCCATTCCGGCTTCGGGGACGCCTGCCCCGCGGAATCAGACGGGCAGAGGTCGCGGCATGACATTGGCATTCTTCCCGCGCACGGAGAATATCGCAACGCCGCGAATGGATAAGCCCGACCATTTCCCAGGCACCTTAAAGCTGCCCCACAGATAAGTCCCACTCAGCAGACACATGGGCCGACGCCCCCAAAGGGCGTCGGCCCATTCTCGTGCCACAAAATCCCACATCAACGCAAAATGCTCATCGCTGACATTGCGCAGAATATACGCACCTTTCGGAGCGCCACAGTAACTGCTTGACACTGCGCGATCACTTGAGGAAGTATATAGAACATGTGAGCGGAAGCCATCGGCCTTCCGCTCACATGCGACCAATAGAACAAGAAAATAGTGGGGGAAACGTGAAGTTGAACACCAAGGGGCTGGCCGCAGCGATCGGCGCAGCTGCTGCAGCGGTCATGCTGGTCAGCAGCCCTGCTGCAGCCGGAACCAACGTCTACGTCGACACGACCGACCCGTTCAACGGCGCTGCCGCCGGATTCCACGCAGACGGTGAAATCTTCACCGTCTGCGACAACAGAGCAGACGGCCTGAGCGCCAACGGTCGTATCATCTGGATCGACCGGAACGGATCGCACTACATTCCGCTTGACGACAACGGATCCGGCAATGCATGCGCACGCAAGAATCTGTCGATCGCTGAAGGCAAAAAGGTGACCGTTCAAATTTGCCTCCAGAACGACCGCTCCTGTGCCACTAAGCGCGGAAGGGCATAACCCTGGCAGCCAAGCCCGCCGCTTCGGCTGATTGACTGACTGTCATCGGCATCGAGTGGGCGCACAACAGGGTGCGCCCACTCCCGCCCCACTCGCTATACCGACTCAACGGTAAAGCAACTCGCTCTAACGGGACAAATGGGGCATCTGATCAGATGAGCTGCGAATGCCGCTAGAGGGGCTGATTCAGACAGCACCGTCCCGCACTCGTGCCCTGTGGGAGCCGCAGCATCGGTCGGAGTGCAGTCGTTTAGGTACCTCTTATCTGCGCTCATGGCACACTCTCCGCGATGGACATATTCGGGGCACCACTGCGGGCACTGCGCGCGGCGCTGTTCACAGCGCTCTGCGTGACCCTGTCCGCTGCCTCGCACGTCCTGCTGTCCGGCGTGCCGCTGCCGGTGGCGACCGTCGCCGCGCTCACCGCCGGGGTGTATGCGATCGCGTACGCCCTGGCCGGCCGGGAGCGCGGCTTCGTACGGATCGCCGCACTGCTGATCCCCCTGGAGCTCGCCGCGGACACCGTGTTCACCACCGGCCAGCACGCCTGTTACGGCCGGGCGGGCGGCCCGGTCGCCGGGCCGCTGCGTTCGGTCGGGGTGGATCTGCTGTGCAGCGGAGGCGACTTCGGCACCCCGCTGGCCCGCATGACTGGCCGCGACGCCGGTCCGGGAATCCCGCACGTCACCGTCGACCCGGCGCTGCCCTGGCTGCTGCTGGCCGTCCATGTCGCGGTGGGTCTCGTCGCGGCGGCCTGGCTCCGGCGCGGCGAGGCCGCTCTCGCCCGGCTGCTGCGGGCCGTCGCCACACTCACCTTCCGGCCGCTGCTGATCGCGGTCGCCTCGGTGCTGGCGGGCGACGTACCGGCGCGTGCCCGGCTCCGGCCGGTCCCGCCGCTGCCCACGGCCCGTACGCACCCGATGCTCGCCCACTCCGTCGGACGGCGCGGACCGCCGTGCCCGGTGGCTCCCTGAAGCCTCACCCGGCACAGCAGTCCCTCTTTTCATTCCGACGACGGAGCAGGAACACCACGATGAGCAACCGCAACAGCCAGGCCAACAAGCAGGCGGCCCGCGAGCGCATGCGCGCGGAGCGCGAGCGCCAGGCGAAGAAGGACAAGATCCGCCGACAGCTGATCGTCGGCACCTCGATCGTCGCTGTGCTGGGCATAGCCGCCGGTATCGGCGTGGCCGTCACCAAGATGAACGCCGAGGACGGCAGCAGTGCGAGCGCCGCCGGCTGGCAGTCGGGCCCCAAGAAGAAGAAGTTCGTCGCCCCGGCCAACACCTCGGGCAAGAACGGCACCGACATCATCATCGGGGAGAAGAACGCGAAGAAGACCTTGGAGGTGTTCGAGGACGCGCGCTGCCCCGTCTGCGCGACCTTCGAGCAGAGCACGGGTGAGCAGGTCCGCAAGGAGATGGAGGACGGCAAGTACAAGCTGTCGTTCACCATCGGCACCTTCATCGACAACAACGTGCCCGGCACAGGCTCCAAGAACGCTCTCAGCGCGCTGGGGGCAGCGGTGAACGTCAGCCCGGAGGCCTTCCTGGACTACAAGAAGGCGCTCTTCTCCCTGAAGAACCACCCGTCGGAGCAGGACGACGCCTTCGGCAAGGACAGCCGTCTGATCGAGATTGCCCAGCAGGTGCCGGCGCTCAAGAACAATGCGTCGTTCAAGAAGGCCCTGAAGAACGGGACCTACGACCCGTGGGCGCTCAAGATGTCGGCCAAGTTCCAGGGTGTGAAGGACATCAACGGCACCCCGGCCTTCAAGCTCAACGGCACGAAGATGCTGGCCCCGGGCAACGACCCGAGGACCCCCATCACGACGCCGGAGGCATTCGACTACGCCTACAAGAAGGCGGACAAGAAGTAGCGGAACGGCATCCGGCGAGCACCGGTCGACGGGGAGGTCTCCCCGCGGCACCGCCCACCGTATGCCGTACATGACTCGCCGGCCCCGTCCGGCGGTTGCCCGGGATGCTCCGGCAACCGCCGGACGGGGCCGCTGTCTTGGCCGGCCGCCCGCTCGTCCGACGACGCAGCAGCCTTCCGATCCCCCGGAAATCTCCTGCGGCCGGGCCCACGGAAAGGCCCGCCACCCGAGGCGCGGACGGGCGGCCCGCCCCCACCGCTCGGCCGCCGTCCGACCGTTCGGTGACAGGTGGGCAAACTTATGATTTCTACCCACCTGTTTGCAGTACTAGCCAGTAATGTGATCGGCCGTGACCGATCTTCTTCCTGACACCACCTCACGCCGCACGGTCGTCAAAGCCGCGGCCGCCTCCGCCGCCCTCATACCGCTGGCCACCGCCCCCCAGGCGACGGCAGCCGGGGCGGCCCCCGCCTTCCTGCACGGTGTCGCCTCCGGTGACCCGCTGCCCGACGGCGTCCTCCTGTGGACCCGGGTGACCCCCACCCCCGACGCCGTGCCCGGCTCCGGCAAGGGCCCGGATGTCGCGGTGCGCTGGGAGGTCGCCGAGGACAAGGCGTTCAGCAAGGTCGTGGCGAACGGCACCACGACCGCGAAGGCCGCCTCCGACCACACCGTCAAGGCCGATGTGCGCGGGCTGCGCCCCGCCACCCCGTACTGGTTCCGCTTCACCGTCGACGGGGTGCACTCCGCCGTGGGCCGGACCCGCACCACCCCCGCGCACGACGACGCCTCGCACGCCCCGCGGTTCGGCGTGGTCTCCTGCGCCAACTGGGAGTCCGGCTACTTCTCCGCGTACCGCCACCTCGCCGCGCGCACCGACCTCGACGCGGTCCTCCACCTCGGCGACTACATCTACGAGTACGCCACCGGGATCTACCCGGAGCCCAAGTACGTCGTGCGCCCGCACTCCCCCACCCACGAGATCACCACGCTGGCCGACTACCGCGTCCGGCACGGCGCGTACAAGACCGACCCCGACCTCCAGCAGCTCCAGGCCGCCCACCCGATCGTGGCGATCTGGGACGACCACGAGTTCGCCAACGACGCCTGGTCCGGCGGCGCGGAAAACCACACCCCGGGCGCCGAGGGCGACTGGGCCCAGCGCGTGGCCGCCGCCAAGCAGGCCTACTTCGAGTGGATGCCGGTGCGGACCTCGACCTCCGGCACCACCTACCGCCGGCTGCGCTTCGGCAAGCTCGCCGATCTGCACCTGCTCGACCTGCGCTCCTTCCGCTCGGAGCCGTCGAAGATCGGCAACGGCGGGGTGGACGACCCCAACCGGACGATCACCGGCCGCGCCCAGCTCGACTGGCTGAAGGCGGGCCTCGCCTCCTCCGACGCCCCCTGGAAGCTCGTCGGCACCTCGGTGATGATCTCCCCGGTGGCCTTCGGCTCCCTCCCGGCGCATCTGCTCGGGCCGCTCGCCGAGCTGATGGGGCTGCCCAAGGAAGGGCTGGCGATCAACGTCGACCAGTGGGACGGCTACACCGACGACCGGCGTGAACTGCTCGCCCACCTGCGCGACCGGTCGATCAGCAATACGGTCTTCCTCACCGGTGACATCCACATGGCCTGGGCCACCGATGTGCCGGTCAAGGCCGCGACGTACCCGGTCTCCGCCTCCGCCGCGACCGAGTTCGTGGTGACGTCGGTGACCTCCGACAACCTCGACGAGATCCTCCATGTCGCCCCGCACACCTTGTCGTTGGCCGCCGCGACGGCCATCCGGGCCGCGAACCGCCATGTGAAGTGGGTGGACATGGACTCGCACGGCTACGGCGTCCTCGACGTCACCGCCGAGCGGACCCAGATGGACTACTACGTGATCTCCGACAAGTCCGACCGCAACGCCACGTCGGAGTGGACGCGCTCCTACCGCACCCTCTCCGGCACCCAGAAAGTGGAGCGCGTACACGAACCCGTCCGCTGAACGCCGTTTTCCGGCCAGTCCCGTTCCGTATACCGGACCGTGACTCCGTCGCTGGGAGTGGTGTGTTCCGCGGAACGATTGGGGACACACCACTCTCTCCCGCCACCTCGGGCGTTACGGACGTGTCTCACAGTGCCCAGAGTGTCGGTAGATCTCTCCCCAACGCCCCAATTGCCCCAGACGTTTGATTGGGCCAGTTAGGACCTGCTGAAGCTCTCACGCCGCCTCGTAATCTCCCGGCACGGCAGGCGGAAATCCCACCTGACACCGTGTCCGCGAGGAGCCCAGATGCGCGCAACGGCCCGAATATCCCCGCGTCTTCGCCAACGTCTCATCGGCACCGCCCTGCTGGCGGGCGCCCTGGCCTTCACCCCGCTGACCCCCACAGCCGGCGCCGTGAACGCCAAGGCCCCCTCCGGGACCAAGGCCGAGAAGTGCCCCGACGGCAGCGCCCCGAGCGCGACGGCGCGGAAGGCGGACCCGGCGAGCGGCCTGGGCAACGCCACCGCACAGGAGCCGAACGACGTCTCCGCCTCCGAGGCCGAGGCCATGGACAGAGACCTGCAGCGAAGAGTCGGCCAGCTCCGCAAGTCGCCCCAGGGCAAGCTGCTGGCGGCCAAGGCGGCCGCGTCGACCACGATCCCCGTGTACTTCCACGTGGTGCACGACGGTGACAAGGGCAAGCTCGGCGCCGCGGACGTCGAGGGCCAGATGAAGGTCCTCAACGAGGCCTTCGCCGGCCAGGGCGACGGCAACACCGCCAGCCAGTTCAAGTTCAAGCTGGTCAAGACCGACTACACCGAGAGTGCCGAGTGGTACAACGGCATGGAGCCGGACGGCTCCGCCGAGCGTGACATGAAGACCAAGCTCCGCAAGGGCGGCTCCAGCGCGCTCAACATCTACACCGCGGGCCTCGGCGGCGGTCTGCTCGGCTGGGCGACCTTCCCCGAGTGGTACCCGGACGACCCGAAGATGGACGGCGTCGTCGTCCTGGACGAGTCGCTGCCCGGCGGCTCGGCCGCGGACTACAACGAGGGCGACACCGCCACCCACGAGGTCGGTCACTGGATGGGCCTGTACCACACCTTCCAGGACGGCTGCTCGGAGCCGAACGACTACGTCGCCGACACCGCCCCCGAGGCGAGCCCCGCGTTCGCGTGCCCGGTCGGCCGTGACACCTGTGCCGCGGAGGGCCTCGACCCGATCCGCAACTTCATGGACTACACGTACGACTCGTGCATGACCCTCTTCACCCCGGGTCAGGTCGAGCGGATGACCCAGTCCTGGTACGCCTACCGCGCCAGCTGATCCACCGCCCGCGCGGCACGCAGCCCGGAACGCCCCGTCGCACCCCCAGTGCGGCGGGGCGTTCCGCGTGCCGCCCTGCCGGAAGGCGGCACGGACCGCCCCGGGATCCGTGTCAGAGCTCCGCGAGGAAGGCCAGCGCCACCGGCCAGAGCGACTCCGCCGCCTCGGCGTCGTAGTCCGGCAGCCCGGGGTCGGTGAAGATGTGCCCGGCACCCGGGTAGCGGTAGACCTCCACGTCCGCCCCGGCCCGCCGCATCCGCAGGTACCAGGCGTTCAGCCAGTCCTGCGGCTCGAACGGGTCGGGGTCGGCGACGTGCAGCTGGACCGGCAGCTCGTCGGTCGAGGCGTCGTCGGCGAGGTCGGAGGTGCCGTGCAGGAGCAGCAGGCCGCGGGCCTTCTCGTCGGCCAGGGCGAGATTCTGGGCGATGGAGCCGCCGAGCGAGAAGCCCGCGTAGACCAGCCCGCGGTCGGAGAGCGGCGCCACGGCGGTGACGGCGCGCCGCAGCAGCTCGTCCTGGCCGATCTCATCCTTGATCGCCATGCCTTCCTCGACCGTGTCGGCCGTGCGCCCGTCGTACAGGTCCGGCACATGGACCTCGTGCCCGGCGGCGCGGAGCCGGTCGGCAGCCGCCCCGACGGCCGGACGCAGGCCGTGGGCCGAGTGGAACAGAACAATGGTCGAGGAGGACGGCACCTGGATTCCCTTAGCTCTCGGTGTATCGCACTTCTCACATCGTGCCAGCTACGGTCGTGGGTACGCGGACTGCCGTAAGCGTTGAAAGGAGCTGAGGTGTCCATGGAGGACGTGCTGCGTCCGGTGCTCGTGATCGGCGGCTCGGTCGCGATCACCCTGGTGATCGGCTGGCTCGTCGACCAAGGCCTGCGCCGGAGCGACGCCCGCCACCCGGAGACCCCGCTGTGGGGTCTGCTGCGCCGCTGCCGCATCCCCTTGCAGTTCGTGCTCTGCGCGGCACTGCTGCGCGGTTCGTACGGTCAGGCTCACCTGGCCCGGAGCCACACCGCCGCGATCGGTCAGCTGCTCACCCTGGTGCTGATCGGAGCGACGGCCTGGCTGGTGATACGGATCGCCACCGCGATCGTGGAGTCCACCTACTCCCGCTACGCCACGGCGACCCGCGACCCCGCCCGGGTGCGCCGGGTGCGCACCCAGGTGACGCTGATCCAGCGGGTGGTCACCGCGATCGTCGGTGTGGTGGCGGCGGCCGCGATGCTGCTGACCTTCCCCGAGATGCGGGCGGTCGGGACCTCGATGCTGGCGTCGGCCGGTCTGCTGGGCATCGTCGCCGGTATCGCCGCACAGTCCACGCTGGGCAACCTCTTCGCCGGGCTGCAGATCGCCTTCGGCGACATGGTGCGGATCGGCGACACGGTCGTGGTGGACGAGGAGTGGGGGACGGTCGAGGAGATCACCCTGACCTTCCTGACCGTGAAGACCTGGGACGAGCGGCGGATCACCATGCCGGTGTCCTACTTCACGAGCAAGCCGTTCGAGAACTGGTCGCGCGGCGGGGCACAGATGACCGGCACGGTCTTCTTCCAGCTCGACCACACCGCGCCGGTGGAGGCCATGCGGGAGAAGGCGCACGAGATCGTGCAGGACTGCCCGGCCTGGGACGGCCGGGACTGGGCGCTCGTGGTCACCGACACCGGCCCGACCACCATGGAGGTCCGGGCGCTGGTCACCGCGCGGGACTCGGATTCGCTGTGGACGGTGCGCTGCGACGTCCGGGAGCGGATGATCGCCTGGCTGCGGGACGAGCACCCGTACGCGCTGCCGCGGGTCTCGACCGCCCCGGCGGTGCTGCCGCCCCAGCAGGACACCCCTCGGGACGGCGAACCCCAGGACGACGTGCTGTTCGAGTCCCCCGGCCCTAACGGCCGCGCTCGGCGCCGCCGTTGACCTGAATCACCTGGGCGGTGATGTGGCCGGCCGCCGCCGAGGCGAGCCAGTGCAGCGTCTCCGCCACGTCCCCGGGGGTTCCGGCCCGTCCGGTGAGCGTCTCGGCGACCAGCGCGTCGTGCCGTTCGTCGGGCAGGGCCCCGCCGAAGAAGCCCGTCTCCTCGACATAGCCGGGGGCGACCAGGTTCACCGTGACGCCGCGCGGCCCCAGCGCCCGGGCGAGGGCCTGGGCGTACGGGTGCAGGGCCGCCTTGGCGGAGGCGTAGGGGTGGGACCCCGAGCCGCGGAGTGCGGCGATGGAGCTCAGGAACAGCACCCGCCCGCCCGGCGAGGCCAGGTGGTCACGGAGCGCCTCGGTCAGCAGCACCGCGGTGTGCACGTTCATCCGGAAGTTGACGGTCCAGTCGTGGGCGACGGCGGCCAGCGGATCGGCGGTGTCCGGCGGCGGCTCCAGGCCGCCGTTCCCGCCCGCGTTGTTGACCAGGACGTCCACGGCACCGAAGCGCTCGCAGATGAACCGCGCCGCCTCCTGCGTCTGCCCCGGGTCGGTCAGGTCCACGGGCCGGGCGACCGCGCCGGGCACCGCGGCCGCGGCCTGCTCGAGGACCTCGGCCCGCCGCCCGAGCAGCACCACCCGGTCGCCGTCCCGGGCGAACGCTCTCGCCGTGGCCAGCCCGATGCCTGTACCGCCCCCGCTGATCACCACAGTGCGCGCCATGCGACCGGCCCCCTCCTTCGGAAGATCGAATCGCAGTCTACGGCGGGGTCCCCCGGAGACTGCGGACATCGAGCTCGTGCAGCACCCGGTCCACCACCTCGGGGTCCGCTCCCGGCTCGCTGCGCGCCGCCAGCACCTCGTGGCGGGCCGCGGACAGCATCTCCGCCTGGATCCGCTGCACCCGCCGGACGCGCTCGATCCGCTTCTCCTGGGTCTCCCGCCGCTCGTCGTCGATGATGTCCGGGGAGATGCGCACCCCGATCTCGTACGCCCGGCGCAGCAGCAGCTCGGACAGCTCCTCCGGCAGCTCCTCCACCTGCTCGATCTCCCGGAGCCGGCGTTTGGCGGCCTTGGCGACGCGCAGCGCGAGGACGCGCTCGTGTTCGCGTTCGGCGTCGGTGTCGGCCCGCACGCCGAGCCGTCTGACCAGCCACGGCAGGGTCAGCCCCTGCAGCACCAGGGTGGCCATGACCACGGCGAACGCGATGAAGAGGATCTCCTCGCGGGCGGGGAACGGGCCGCCGCCGTCGACGGTCAGCGGGATGGCGAGCGCCAGGGCGACCGAGGCGACACCCCGCATCCCGGCCCACCACATGACGACGGTCTCCCGCCAGGTCAGCGGGATGTCCTCGGCGATGTCCCGGCGGCGGTGCATCCGGCGGGCCAGCCAGGCGGCGGGCAGCAGCCAGAGCAGCCGGACACCCACCACGACACCGACGACGACGGCGCTGGCGCCCAGCAGCTGGCCCCAGCGGCCGGAGGCGGTGCCGAACAGGTTGTGCAGCTCCAGGCCGATGAGCCCGAAGGCCACACCGGTGACCAGGGTGTCTACGACTCCCCAGAAGGTGTTGCCGGCCAGCCGTCCCAGGACGTCGTCGGCGTCGGCGGTGCGCTCGGCGAGGAACAGCGCGGTGGTGAGCACGGCCAGCACCCCGGACCCGTGGAGCTCCTCGGCCAGGACGTAGGAGACGAACGGCACCAGCAGGCTGAGCCCGATCTGCAGGGTCGCGTCACCGAGCAGCCCGATGAGGTGGTTGGCGACCCAGCCCAGCGCGAGACCGACCGCCACCGCCACGACCGCGGAGAGCACCAGCGAGCCGGCGGCCCGCGGCGCCGAAAAGCTGCCGCCGACGGCCGCCGCCAGCGCCGCGTGGTAGATCACGATCGCGGTGACGTCGTTGAACAGCCCCTCGCCCTCCAGGATCGACACCATGCGCCGGGGCAGCCCGAGCGAACCGGCGACGGCGGTGGCCGCGATGGGGTCGGGCGGGGCGACCAACGCGCCCAGCACCACGGCGGCGGCCAGCGGCAGCCCGGGGACGACGGCCTGCGCGACCGCGGCGACCGCCGCGGTGGAGACGAACACCAGGGCCACCGCGAGCAGGAAGATCGCCCGCTTGTTGGCCGTGAACTGCCGCCAGGAGGTGCGCTGCACCGAGGCGTAGAGCAGCGGCGGGAGGACCAGCGGCAGGATGAACTCGGGCGGAATGTCGACGTTCGGCACGAACGGCAGCAGGGCGAGGACGATCCCGCCCAGCGTCATCAGCACCGGCGACGGCAGCCCCAGCCGGTCGCCGAGCGGCACCGTGACCACGGCCCCGAGCAGCAGGGCGAACAGCAGGGCCAGCTGGTCCACGGTGGTGTCGCTCCAGTCGTTCGGGCGGCCGGGCAGAGCTCCAGCCTGCCACGACCTGCACCATCGGGCCGTCAGAGCAGCTTGTGCATCGCCTGGTGGGGTATGCCGCTGCCCTCGTCGAACACCGGCCCGTGGGCGGTGTAGCCGAGCTTCTCGTAGAAGACGAGCGCCGAGGTCTGTGCCTCCAGGTGGACGCCGCCGAGCCCGAGCAGCCGGGCCTGCTCCTCCACGGCCCGGACCAGCGCCGCACCCAGTCCCGTGCCCCGGGCGGCGCCGCGCACCGCGAGCCGGCCGAGGGCGGCGGTGGTCGACCCGTCGACGCCCGAGGCGCCGTACTTCCGGTCCACCGCCGCGCCGTGCAGCACACGCGCGGTGCCCAGCGGCCCGTCGGGGCCCTCGGCGAGCAGATGGACGGCGTCCGCGTCGTACGCGTCCAGCTCCACCTCTTCGGGAACCCCCTGTTCGCGGACGAAGACCTCCCGGCGCACGGCGAAACAGCGCTCCCGGTCGGCCTCGCCCGCGACACGGATCACATAGGGGCGCGGCGGGGTCATCCGCTCTCCGCGCGCACGGTCTCCAGGGCGTTGCGCAGGTCCTCGGGGTAGTCGCTCTCGAACTCGACCCAGCGCCCGTCGGCGGGGTGCTCGAAGCCGAGCCGGACGGCGTGCAGCCACTGGCGGGTGAGCTTCAGCCGCTTGGCGAGCGTGGGGTCCGCGCCGTAGGTGAGGTCGCCGACGCAGGGGTGCCGGTGGGCGGCCATGTGCACCCGGATCTGGTGGGTGCGGCCGGTCTCCAGCTTGATGTCGAGCAGGCTGGCGGCGCGGAACGCCTCGATGAGGTCGTAGTGGGTGACGCTCGGCTTGCCGTCGGCGGTGACGGCCCACTTGTAGTCGTGGTTCGGGTGCCGGCCGATGGGGGCGTCGATGGTGCCGCTCAGCGGATCGGGGTGGCCCTGGACGAGGGCCTGGTAGCGCTTGTCGACGGTGCGCTCGCGGAACTGCTGCTTGAGCAGGCTGTAGGCGCGCTCGGACTTGGCGACGACCATCAGCCCGGACGTGCCCACGTCGAGGCGGTGCACGATGCCCTGCCGCTCGGCCGCGCCGGAGGTGGAGATCCGGTAGCCGGCGGCGGCCAGTCCGCCGATGACGGTGGTGCCGGTCCAGCCGGGGCTGGGGTGGGCGGCGACGCCGACCGGCTTCATGATCACGACGATGTCGTCGTCGTCGTGGACGATCTCCATGCCCTCGACGGGCTCGGCGACGATCTGCACCGGCGGAGCGGCCTGCGGCAGCTCCACCTCCAGCCAGGCGCCACCGCTCACCCGGTCGGACTTGCCGGCCGGGCTGCCGTCGATCTGGACCTTCCCGGAGGCGGCGAGCTCGGCGGCCTTGGTCCGGGAGAAGCCGAACATCCGGGCGATCGCGGCGTCGACGCGCTCGCCCTCCAGGCCGTCGGGTACGGGCAGCGTGCGGATCTCGGGAAGGGTACTCACCCGGACGAGTATGCCGGACCGGCGGAGACGGTTCGTACGCCCGTCCTCCTGGTCAGTGCTCGTGGACCGTTGGTCAGTCCTTGTGGACCGTGCCGTCCGGGTCCAGGCCGCGGAACGAGAGGATCACGATCAGGGCCCCGCCGCAGACGATCGCGGAGTCGGCGAGGTTGAAGACCGCGAAGTGCGCGGGCGCGATGAAGTCCACCACGGCGCCCTGGAGGAAGCCCGGGGACCGGAAGATCCGGTCCGTGAGGTTCCCGAGGGCGCCGCCGAGCAGCAGGCCGAGCGCGATGGCCCAGGGGGCGCTGTACAGCTTGCGGGCGATCCGGGCGATGACCACGATCACCGTCGCCGCGATGAGGCTGAAGACGATGGTCAGGGCCTGGCCGATGCCGAAGGCGGCACCCGGGTTGCGGATCGCCACGAGCCGCAGCAGATCACCCGCGATCTCCACCGGCGCGTGGTGCTCCAGCTTCGCGACCACCAGCATCTTGCTGAACAGATCCAGGGCATAGGCGGTCGCGGCGACCGCCAGCAGCACCGCGATCCGCCGCTTCCCCCTGGGTGCGGGCTCCTCGGTCTGCTCCGGCGCCGGCTCCTGGGAACCTGGAGTACCGATGATCCGCTCCGCCTCTGCCACGTATGTCCCTCAGTATCTGTCCGTGTGGGGGTACGTCCCCCGCCCGCGTAGAGCTGAGGACGAGAGTACGGCACACCCCCGCGGACGGTTCAGTGGCGCTCCTGCTTCTGCTTGCACTCGACGCAGAGCGTGGCGCGGGGGAATGCCTGCATCCGCGCCTTGCCGATGGGGTTCCCGCAGGACTCGCAGAGCCCGTAGGTCCCCGCGTCGAGGCGTTCCAGGGCGCGCTCGGTCTGCTCCAGCATCTCCCGGGCGTTGGCGGCGAGGGCCAGCTCGTGTTCCCGGGTGATGTTCTTCGTGCCGGTGTCGGCCTGGTCGTCGCCCGCGCCGTCGCCGGAGTCGCGCATCAGGCCGGTGATCGCCTCCTCGGACGCGATGATCTCGGCACCGAGCCGGAGGGCGTCATTCTGGAGCTCGGCGCGGGCCTCCGCGACCTCCTCCTCGGACCAGGGCTCCTCCTCCGGCCGGACCGGCAGCTCGCCGGGCCCGGCTCCGGCGCGGGCCGGGGGCACAGCCGTCGCCGCGGCCGCCGCGGCGGCCGGGACCTTCTTGGCGGACTTGGCGGACGAAGCCCCGCCCCGTGCCTTCTTCGCAACCACCGTCCTGGCTCCCGTCGTGTCAGCGGGTTTCCGGGCGGCGGTCGCCGCCTTTCCGGCCTTCTTCGCCGGTACGGTCTTCGTGGCCCGGCTCGTGCGGGCCGCGGGCGCCTTCTCCGCGGCCCGCACGGCCGTCGACTTCTTCGCCGCCGGCTTCTTCGCCGCGGCCTTTTCCGTGGCCGCCCTTTTCGCCGGCGCCTTCCGGGCCGCGGGCTTGCCCGCCGCAGCCTTGCCGGCCGTCGCCTTGCTCGCCGCCGTCCTGCTCGCCGGTGCCGTGCCGGACGCGGCCTTCCCGGCAGCCGTCTTCCCGGCAGCTGTCTTCCGGGCCGCGGTCTTCTTGACCGGGGCCGTCTCGCCCGGCGCCGGTTTCACCGAGCCGGCCGTGCGCTTCTTCGCCGCGGCCGGCTTCCCGTCCTGCGGCGCCGCCACGGTCTTCTGGACGGTGGACTTCTTCACGGTGCTCTTCTTCGGCGGTGAATTTCGGGACGCACCGCCGGCGGATCTGGCGGACGCCGTCTTCTTCACGGCGGTCTTCTTCGCCACCATGGCCGCGGCCCCTTCACAATCTGTGATTTCGCACGCGAATCGTGCTGGGACGATAAATCGACTCCGGACCCGCGGCAACGGGGCACGCCGCCGGTCGGGGGCCCTCGGGAGGCCCGGCACCTGCCGAACCGCGCGGACAGGGCGGACCTGCAACCGTTGTGCCCCGCTCCCGGCCCGGTAATCGCCCTCCGCCCCGCGCGCCCGCTCCGCCCCGGCAGGCGCCGGTGTCCCCGCTGAGCCGTCCGGGTCACACCGCACCCGCCCCGGCCGGGCCCGCGCGGGCCGGAAAACGGGGCGGCCCCGGTCGGCGACTCCCCGTACACTGGGCGCAGCGAAAGGCGTGGAAGGGGACGAGTAGCGCCGTACGCAGCCATGAGCGACCCGGGGACGGTGCGAGCCCGGGGGTGTGCGCGACGTGAAGATCACCCCCGAGCCGCCGGAAGAAAGCTCCCCAACCGGAGCGAGTAGACCCGGCATCGCGGTCCCAATGAGGGGGCCGGGGGCACCGCCCACGGCCAAGGAGGGTGGTACCGCGGGAGCCCCGGGCTCTCGTCCCTCCGACGGAACCGACATGTCCGCCGGAGGAAGAGACCCCCGATGACGACGCCGCAGTACCGCCAGGTACCCGCCCAGGTCGACCTGCCCGCCCTCGAGCAGTCCGTGCTCGACTTCTGGCGCGAGAACAAGGTCTTCGCCCGCAGCCTCGAGCAGTCCGAGGGCCGCCCGGAGTGGGTGTTCTACGAGGGCCCGCCGACCGCCAACGGCATGCCCGGCGCCCACCACATCGAGGCCCGCGTCTTCAAGGACGTCTTCCCCCGGTTCCGCACCATGCAGGGCTACCACGTGGGCCGCAAGGCCGGCTGGGACTGCCACGGCCTGCCCGTGGAGCTCGCCGTGGAGAAGGAGCTCGGCTTCAACGGCAAGAAGGACATCGAGGCCTACGGCATCGCCGCCTTCAACGCCAAGTGCCGCGAGTCGGTCACCCGGCACACCGACGCCTTCGCCGAGCTCACCACGCGCATGGGCTACTGGGTCGACCTGGACGACGCCTACCGCACCATGGACCCGCAGTACGTGGAGAGCGTCTGGTGGTCGCTGAAGGAGATCTTCGGCAAGGGCCTGCTGGTCCAGGACCACCGGGTCGCCCCCTGGTGCCCCCGCTGCGGCACCGGCCTGTCCGACCACGAGCTGGCCCAGGGCTACGAGACGGTCGTCGACCCGTCCGTCTACGTCCGCTTCCCGGTCACCTCGGGCCCGCTGGCGGGCGAGGCGGCCCTGCTGGTCTGGACGACCACCCCGTGGACCCTGGTCTCCAACACCGCCGTCGCCGCGCACCCCGAGGTGACCTACATCGTCGCGACGAACGGCGAGGAGAAGCTGGTCGTCGCGGAGCCGCTGCTGGAGAAGGCCCTCGGCGAGGGCTGGGAGGCCACCGGTCAGCGCTTCACCGGCGCCGAGATGGAGCGCTGGACCTACGAGCGCCCGTTCGCCCTGGTCGACATCGAGAACGCGCACTTCGTCGTCAACGCCGACTACGTCACCACCGACGACGGCACCGGTCTGGTCCACCAGTCCCCGGCCTTCGGTGAGGACGACCTCAAGGTCTGCCGCTCCTACGGCCTCCCGGTGGTCAACCCGGTCCTCCCGGACGGCACCTTCGAGGAGAGCGTGCCGCTGATCGGCGGCCGGTTCTTCAAGAAGGCCGACGAAGCGCTGGTCAAGGACCTCGACGAGCGCGGCCTGCTCTTCCGGCACCTGCCGTACGAGCACAGCTACCCGCACTGCTGGCGCTGCCACACCGCGCTGCTCTACTACGCCCAGCCGTCCTGGTACATCCGCACCACCGCCGTCAAGGACGCCCTGCTGCGCGAGAACGAGCGCACCAACTGGCACCCGGAGGCCGTGAAGCACGGCCGGTTCGGCGACTGGCTCAACAACAACATCGACTGGGCGCTGTCCCGGAACCGCTACTGGGGCACCCCGCTGCCCATCTGGCGCTGCGAGGAGAACCACCTCACCTGCGTCGGTTCCCTCACCGAGCTCTCCGAGCTCACCGGCACGGACCAGTCGGAGCTCGACCCGCACCGTCCGTACATCGACGAGATCACCTTCACCTGCACCGCCGACGGCTGCGCGCTGGAGGCGACCCGGGTCCCGGAGGTCATCGACGCCTGGTACGACTCGGGCTCGATGCCCTTCGCGCAGTGGGGCTACCCGTACCACAACAAGGAGATCTTCGAGAAGCGGTACCCGGCGCAGTTCATCTCCGAGGCCATCGACCAGACCCGCGGCTGGTTCTACACGCTGATGGCGGTCGGCACCCTGGTCTTCGACAAGTCGTCCTACGAGAACGTGGTCTGCCTGGGCCACATCCTCGCCGAGGACGGCCGGAAGATGTCCAAGCACCTGGGCAACATCCTCCAGCCGATCCCGCTCATGGACGAGCACGGCGCCGACGCGGTCCGCTGGTTCATGGCGGCCGGCGGCTCCCCGTGGGCGGCCCGCCGGGTGGGCCACGGCACCATCCAGGAGGTCGTCCGCAAGACGCTGCTCACCTACTGGAACACCGTCGCCTTCCAGGCCCTGTACGCCCGCACCTCCGGCTGGGCCCCGTCCGCTGCCGACCCGGCCCCGGCGGACCGTCCGCTGCTGGACCGCTGGCTGCTGAGCGAGCTCAACGCCCTCACCGAGCAGGTCACCCAGGCTCTGGAGTCCTACGACACCCAGCGCGCCGGCAAGCTGCTCTCGGCCTTCGTCGACGACCTGTCGAACTGGTACGTGCGCCGCTCCCGCCGCCGCTTCTGGCAGGGCGACGCGGCGGCGCTCCGCACGCTGCACGAGTCGATCGAGACGATCACCCGCCTGATGGCCCCGATGGTGCCGTTCATCACCGAACGCGTCTGGCAGGACCTGGTCGTCCCGGTGACCCCGGACGCCCCCGACTCCGTCCACCTCACGACCTGGCCGACGGCGGACACCTCGCTGATCGACCCGGCGCTCTCCTCGCACATGGTGCTGGTGCGCCGCCTGGTGGAGCTGGGGCGTGCGACGCGCGCCGAGTCGGGTGTGAAGACCCGCCAGCCGCTCTCCCGCGCTCTCGTCGCCGCGTCGGGCTTCGAGGCCCTGGACGCCGAACTCCGCGCCCAGATCGCCGAGGAGCTCAACGTCAGCGGTCTGGCGGCGCTCTCCGAGGTCGGCGGCTCCCTGGTGGACACCACCGCCAAGGGCAACTTCCGCGCCCTCGGCAAGCGCTTCGGCAAGGGCACCCAGCCCGTCGCCAAGGCCATCGCCGACGCGGACGCCGCCGCCCTCTCGGTCGCCCTCCGCGAGGGCACCGCCTCGGTCGAGGTCGACGGCGAGACGGTGGCCCTCTCTCCGGAGGAGGTCATCATCACCGAGACCCCGCGCGAGGGCTGGTCGGTGGCCTCGGACTCGGGCGCGACCGTCGCCCTCGACCTGGCGATCACCCCGGAACTGCGCCGCGCGGGCCTGGCCCGTGACGCGATCCGGCTGATCCAGGAGGCCCGGAAGAACAGCGGCCTGGACGTCGCGGACCGCATCGCCCTGCGCTGGGAGACGGCGGACGACGAGGTCCGCCAGGCCCTCACCGACCACCGGTCGCTGATCTCCGACGAGGTACTGGCCACGGACTTCGCCCCGGGCGAGGCCGACGACACCTACGGCGACCCCTTCACGGACGAGCCCCTCGGCCTCACCTTCCGCCTCCGCAAGCACTCCTGACCCACCCACCCCGAAGGCCCCGCCCCCGGCGGGGCCTTCGCCATACCCACACCCAACATCCCCGTCACCACACCTCGTCCGACAAAGCCGCCATGCGCGCGACAAGCGGCCCGGCCAGGAAGCGCCCCCACGCCTGCCGCACGCGAAGGCGGGGCCATGCCACAACGACTCCGGCCTGAACACCAGGTCGAGGTGACTGAGAGACGCGGTGCCACCGCCCCGGTCTGGGGGCATGACGGCAGCGGGCACCGCAGGGCCGGGTGAACGTCAGGGGGTGGGGCCGCAGGGCCGGGTGAACGTCAGGGGGTGGGGGCGCAGGGCCGGGTGAACGTCAGGGGGTGGGGGCGCAGGGGTGGGGGGGTGGGGGAACATACCGGTTTTTTTTGGGGCCCCCGGGCCCGGAAAAAAAGGTGCCGGAGCCCGCCCCCCCCCC
>NZ_JBIASV010000011.1:289138-355349 GCF_042891165.1 Streptomyces sp. NPDC001922
GGGGCGGCCCCCCAGTACCAGTGCGTGCGCCCCCCCCCCCCCCCCCCCACAACAACCCCCCCCCCCCCCCCCCCCCCCCCCCCCCCCCCACCCCCGAAACCCACCACACACCCGCACCCACACAACCGAGGCCCGCACAAACGAACCGCAGAACCCCCAAGCGCGCGCCGCACGGCGACAACACACGGCGACGAAACGCCCCCACCACCCAAAAGAACCGGGCCCCAGGACTGTCGTCCCGGAGCCCGGCCCTTCGATATGCCGACTGCTCGGTAGCCCGGCGCCTAGCGCCGCGAGCCGCCCGTCAGTTGTCGTCCTCGTCGATGAGGAAGCCCCGCATCGGCGACGGCGCCTGCTGCATGGGCTGCTGCCCCTGCGGCCGCACCGGAGCCATCGGCTGGGTCATCGCCGGTGACATCTGCTGCTGACCGCCGTAGGACTGCGCACCGGCACCGGGATTGTGCCCGCCGTGACCGCCCATGGACTGGTTGCCACCCATCGTGTGGCCACCCATCCCGCCGGCACCGGCACCCGCACCCGCCATCGACGGGGACGGCGGCAGCGACGCGGCGGCCGGGGTACGCGGCGGGGCGAGCGAGTCGTCGGACTGGTTCTCCAGCTGACGCAGCTGGCTCTCCAGGTACGACTTCAGTCGCGTCCGGTACTCGCGCTCGAAGCCGCGCAGGTCCTCGACCTTGCGCTCCAGCGTGGCGCGAGCGGACTCCAGCGAGCCCATCGCGACGCGGTGCTTCTCCTGCGCGTCCCGCTCCAGGGCGTCGGCCTTGGCACGGGCGTCCCGCTCCAGGCCCTCGGCACGGCTGCGGGCCTCACCGACGATCTTGTTGGCCTCGGAACGGGCCTCCGCGATCGCCTGGTCCGCGGTCTGCTGCGCGAGCGAGAGGACGCGGGCGGCGCTGTCGCCACCCGGGCCCTGGCCCGGCTGCGGCAGGTGCGGGCCGGGACCACCGGGACCGCCGGGGCCACCAGGGCCACCGGGACCGCCCGGGCCACCGGGGCCGCCCATCGGACCACCCATGGGGCCGCCCTGGCCCATCGGGCCACCCTGGCCCATCGGACCGGGACCGTGCTGCCCCTGCGGACCGCCGTGTCCACCGGGACCTGCGGGCAGCTGAGGTGCGCCACCGGGCAGCTGGGGCGGGCCCATCTGCTGTTGGGGCGGCACCGGCTGCGGTCCTGATATGGCAGCGGGCACGGGTGCGCCGGGTCGCTCCTGACCCTCCGGCTTGCGCATGCCCTGCTGCTGGTTCTGCGCGGCAGCACGGGTCGCGGCGGCCAGCTTGGCCCGCAGGTCCTCGTTCTCCCGGAGCAGACGGGTCAGTTCACCCTCGACCTCATCGAGGAAGGCATCGACCTCGTCCTCGTCATAGCCTTCTCGGAGACGGACGGTCGTGAACTGCTTGTTCCGCACGTCCTCGGGGGTCAACGGCATCTCTTCTTCACCTCTACGTAGTCGTCGGCAATCGGCATGACCGTATCGTTCACAGCCACCTCACGACGGTGATCAGGATGTAGACGATGATCATCAATACGAAGAAGGACAGGTCGAGCGCTACGCCCCCGAGACGCAGCGGCGGAATGACCCGCCGCAGAAGCTTGAGTGGCGGATCAGTGACAGTGTAGGTGGCCTCGAGGAGGACCACCATCGCCCTGCCGGGTTGCCATGAGCGGGCGAACTGGAAGACATAGTCCATGACCAACCGGAAGATCAGCACAATCAGGAAGCAGTACAGCGCGATGTAGATCACCTGCAGTGCGATGTCCATCTCGCGGTGCCTCTCCCCTTACTCGTGCCGGACCCGTGGCTCCGGTGACCATGGTGCGTCTCAGCTCTGATTGAAGAACCCGCCCTCTGCAATACGGGCCTTGTCCTCCGCCGTGACATCGACGTTAGCAGGCGACAACAGGAACACCTTCTGCGTCACTCGCTCAATGCTTCCATGGAGGCCGAAGACCAAACCGGCAGCAAAGTCGACAAGTCGCTTCGCGTCGATGTCGTCCATCTCCGTCAGATTCATGATCACCGGAGTGCCCTCACGGAAGTGTTCCCCGATGGTACGGGCTTCGTTGTAGGTCCGGGGGTGCAGCGTGGTGATGCGGTAGGGCTCCCGCTCGGACACGACCTTGGGCATGATCACAGGTGCGTTCTTCTCCGGATTCTGACGTTCAGGTGTGATGGATGCCACGGGTGCGATACGCCCCCCTCGCCCCCCTTCCGGGAGAAGGGACCCGGAGCGCCCGCTTTCTGCGGTGAGGGCGACGGGCTCGCGCTGGACGGGCGGATGCACCACTCGCACCGGTTCGTCCGGATCCGTCCGGTCCGACGGATGTGACTGGTGTGGCCGACGAGCCCGCTCGGGCTCCGGCTCGGGCTCGAATTCGTCGTCGGGGTCGAATCCCCGGCCGTCGTAACCATCGTCCTCCACGAGGCCGAGGTAGACCGCCATCTTGCGCATCGCGCCGGCCATTCTCTGCGTCCTCCGCTCTGTGGTGGCTCCCCTGCCTCCTGCGGAGAGGCACCGTGGGCTCCGTCACCGGGCGCCCGGGATCCACTCGGCCTGCCCGCCCGACGGGCGGAAATGACCATATTTTCTGCTGTGGTCCGACTTGCTTCGCGACGTTACCGGAGCCGGGTCCGGACTCCGAGTACCGCGGTGCCGACGCGCACATGTGTCGCCCCGGCCGCCACCGCGTCCTCGAGGTCCGAGCTCATTCCCGCGGACACCATGGTGGCAGCAGGATGCCCCGTGCGCAGGCCGGACGAGATTTCCACCAGCCGGTCGAACGCCGCCCGTTGACGCCCCGCGTAGGGGCCGGAGAGCGGCGCCACGGTCATCACGCCGTCCAGCCGGAGCCCCTCGGCCGCGGCGATCGCGTCGGCGATCTCCGGCACCCGGTCCGGCGCGACGCCACCCCGGCCGCCGGCCTCTCCCGCCTCTGCGTCGAGGGCGACTTGGAGCAGGCAGCCGAGCTCCCGCCCGGCGCGCACCGCGCCGGTGGAGAGAGCGCCCACGAGCTTCGCCCGGTCGACGGACTGGACGAGATCGGCGTAACCGGCCACGGAACGGACCTTGTTCGTCTGCAGCTGACCGACGAAGTGCCAGGTGAGGGGCAGGTCCGCGCACTCCGCCGCCTTGGGCGCCGCCTCCTGGTCCTTGTTCTCGGCGACGTGCCGCACCCCGAGTTCGGCGAGCAGCCGGACATCGCTCGCCGGGTAGGTCTTGGTGACCACGATGAGGGTCACCTCGTCCCGGGCCCGCCCCGCGGCGGCGCACGCGGCGGCGATCCGCTCCTCCACCCGGGCCAGGTTCTCGGCCAGTTCGGCCCTGCGGTCGGTCACGTGGCCCCCTCGGCCCTGTCGGCCTCCGCGCCGTCCCGGCGGGCGGCCTGGCCGTCGGCTCCCCGAGGGGCCCCGTCGTCCAGCCAGACGTAGCCGGCGAGGCGGCCGGTCGTCCGGTCGCGGCGGTAGGAGAAGTGGTCGGACGACTCCAGGGTGCAGATGCGGGACTGTTCGCGCATCCGCACCCCGAGCCGGTCGAGTTGTGCGTGGACACCGGCGGTGACGTCCACGGCGGGGGTGCCCCAGCTGGTGGTCGCCCAGGACTCCGGAACGGCGCGCGCCACCTCGGCCCGCATGTCCTGAGGCACCTCGTAGCAACGGCCGCAGACGGCCGGGCCGGTGACGGCGGTGATCCGCGAGACCTCCGCGCCCAGCGAGAGCATCGCCTCGACGGCCGCCGGGACGACCCCGGCCACCAGTCCGGGACGCCCGGCATGGGCGGCGGCCGCGACGCCCGCGACGGGGTCGGCCATCAGGACCGGGGTGCAGTCCGCGGTGAGCACGGCGAGCGGCAGGCCGCGACGCGCGGTCACCACCGCGTCCACCGCCGGGACATCGCCGGCCGGTCCCCACGGTCCGTCGACCACCGCGACGTCCCGGCCGTGCACCTGGTTCATCCAGACCACCCGGTCGGGATCGATGCCCAGGGACCGCGCGGCGCTCCGGCGGTTGGCGACGACGGCGGCCGGGTCGTCACCGACCGCGCCGCCCAGATTGAGCTCGGCGTACGGAACGGCGCTCACCCCGCCCCACCGGTCGGTGAAGGCGAAGTGGGCGCCGCTCGCGCTGACGTTCTGCGTTATCACTGCGTGCTGTGCTTATTTCAGGAAGTCCGGGACGTCCAGTTCCTCGGCCTGGCTGTCCTGGTAGGGACGGGCCGGGGGAACCTGGGGCGGTGCGACCGGGGGAGCGGAGGTCTCGCCCACCGGGGCCGCCTCCACCTCGTCGGGCTCCTCCTCGCGCGGCGTCACCGAGCCGAGGCCGCCGAACGACGAGCGGCCGGCGGTGTCGGAGGACGAGGAGGACGGGCGGCCGGCGGACGGGTAGGGCTCCTCGCGGCTGCCGCCGGACGAACCGAGTACCTTGTCGCGGTTCTTGGAGGGCGGCTGCCCGCCGTCGAAGCCCGCCGCGATCACAGTGACCCGCACCTCGTCGCCGAGCGCGTCGTCGATGACCGCACCGAAGATGATGTTGGCCTCGGGGTGGGCCGCCTCGCTGACCAGCTGGGCCGCCTCGTTGATCTCGAAGAGACCCAGGTCGGAGCCGCCGGAGATGGAGAGCAGCACACCGCGGGCGCCGTCGATGGACGCCTCCAGCAGGGGCGAGGAGATCGCCATCTCCGCCGCCGCCACCGCGCGGTCGTCGCCGCGGGCCGAGCCGATGCCCATGAGCGCGGACCCGGCCTCGGACATCACCGACTTCACGTCGGCGAAGTCGAGGTTGATGAGGCCAGGGGTGGTGATGAGGTCGGTGATGCCCTGGACACCGGAGAGCAGCACCTGGTCGGCGGACTTGAACGCGTCGAGCACGCTCACCTGCCGGTCCGAGATGGACAGCAGCCGGTCGTTGGGGATCACGATGAGGGTGTCGACCTCGTCGCGCAGGCCGGCGATGCCGTCCTCTGCCTGGTTCGCGCGGCGGCGGCCCTCGAAGGTGAACGGGCGGGTGACCACGCCGATGGTCAGGGCGCCCAGCGAGCGGGCGATGTTGGCGACCACCGGCGCTCCGCCGGTACCGGTCCCGCCGCCCTCACCCGCGGTGACGAAGACCATGTCGGCCCCCTTGAGGACCTCCTCGATCTCCTCGCGGTGGTCCTCCGCGGCCTTGCGGCCGACATCGGGGTTGGCGCCGGCGCCGAGGCCGCGGGTGAGCTCGCGGCCGACGTCCAGCTTGACGTCGGCGTCGCTCATCAGCAGGGCCTGCGCATCGGTGTTGATCGCGATGAACTCGACGCCCTTGAGACCGACCTCGATCATCCGGTTGATGGCGTTGACGCCACCGCCGCCGATGCCGACGACCTTGATGACTGCGAGGTAGTTCTGCGGTGCTGCCACGTCGAAGGCCTCTCGCCTCGAGTTACGTGTCCGTGCGTCACGTTGGCCGCGGTGCACGGACTGATGCCGATGTGGGACGGTCCGAACGCCGACCCGAACCCTAACGGTGAAGTTTAGGGTTACCAGTATGTCTGCTCTGTGGAGTCTTCGAACGAGACACTAAGTCGACAAGTGCTGCGCGTTCAACGAACACGCCGAACCTCCCGTTTTTCTTTTCACCCTATGTGATCACGCATAGCGCTAGCCAACCAGGGTGCTGGGGCGCCTCCGGGCACGTCAACTCCCGGATGCGGCAGGGGCGGTGGGAGCACTCACATCGAAGTGCCGGGCGCCCCGGGCGGCTTTCAGCAGCGCGAGCAGAGTCCGCGATTTGGCGCGGCCGTTCTCCCCGCTCCCCCACCGGACGGTCCGTCCGTCCGTCAGCTCCAGCGTGATGGAGTCATATGAACCGACCTTGACCACCCGGGTGTCGCGCCGGACCTCCGCCGGGAGCCCGGCGGCGACGCGGACCGCCTCCCGGCGGAGCCGGTCGGCACCGAAGCGCCGCCGGCTCGGGGAGTCTCCGGCCGCGAGCTCCAGCAGCGGCACCCCGTCCGGACGCTTCCGCACCTGAGCGAACCTGACGCCCTCGGCGTCCACTTCGGTAAATCGTCCGCCCGCTTCGATCAGCAGTTGCGGACGCCTTTCGGTCACCTTCAGATCGATGTTGTCCGGCCAGGAGCGGACCACATCGACCTCGGCGATGCGCGGCAGCGCGGCCCGCAGCCGGGCGGCGACCTCGTCGGTGTCCACGGACACCAGGGGGTCGCCGGCCGGCACGCCGGCCGCCGCGACCACCTGACGGGGCCGGAGCACCGTGGTGCCCTCGGCGTTCACCCGCTCGACCCGGGTCCAGTCGGAGCCGTACAGGACCCAGACGGCGCCCACGCCGAGCAGCACCGCGCCCGCCAGCGAGGCGACCAGGGTGCGGCGGCGGGGGCGCCGGAGGCGGATCCGGAGCAGGGGCGGGCCGGACGGCGGGGAGCTCCGCGCACCGCGTCGGTCCGTCGTCGTTCCGGCCACGCCCCCTGCTTTCTCACGCCTGGCGGCGTGCGGAGATCGCCTCGTACACCATGCCGACCAGCAGGTCGTCCGCGTCCCGGCGGCCGAACTCCGCGGCGGACCGGGACATCTCGTACAGCCGGTGCGGGTCGGCGAGCACCGGGAGCACCTGGCTCTGCACCCACTCGGGGGTCAGCTCGGCGTCGTCGACCAGCAGGCCACCGCCGGCCTTGACCACCGGCTGGGCGTTGAGCCGCTGCTCGCCGTTACCGATCGGCAGCGGTACGTACGCGGCGGGGAGCCCGACGGCGGAGAGCTCGGCCACCGTCATGGCGCCCGCACGGCAGAGCATCATGTCGGCCGCGGCGTAGGCGAGGTCCATCCGGTCCACGTAGGGCACCGGGATGTACGGCGGCATGCCGGGCATATTGTCCACCCGGGGCAGCTCGTTCTTGGGGCCCACCGCGTGCAGGATCTGGATGCCCGAGCGCTGCAGCGCCGGGGCGACCGCCTGCACCACCTCGTTGAGCCGCCGGGCGCCCTGCGAGCCGCCGGAGACCAGCAGCGTCGGCAGGTTGGGGTCGAGCCCGAAGGCGGCCCGCGCCTCGGGACGGACCGCGCCCCGGTCCAGCGTGGCGATGGAGCGGCGCAGCGGGATGCCGACGTAGCGGGCGTTCCGCAGCTTGCTGTCCGGGGTGCTCACGGCGACGCTCGCGGCGTACCGGGAGCCGATCTTGTTGGCCAGGCCCGGACGGGCGTTGGCCTCGTGCACGATGATCGGCACCCCGAGCCGCTTGGCGGCCAGATAGCCGGGGAGGGCGACGTAGCCCCCGAAGCCGACCACGCAGTCGGCCTTGGTGCGCTCCAGGATCTGCTCGGCGGCCTTGATGGTGCCGCGCAGCCGCCCGGGCACGGTGATCAGCTCCGGTGTGGGCTTGCGCGGCAGCGGTACGGCCGGGATCAGTCCCAGTTCGTAACCCCGCTCCGGGACGAGCCGGGTCTCGAGTCCGCGCTCCGTGCCGAGGGCCGTGATCCCCACGGTCGGGTCCTGCCTGCGCAGGGCGTCCGCGAGGGCAAGCGCGGGCTCGATGTGGCCGGCGGTCCCCCCACCGGCGAGTACGACATGCACCGAAATTCACCGCTCTCCGGACGGTCGCTGCTTGACGCGCCGTCTCATCGTCTTCCATCTCACCCCAGCCAGCTTCTTTCTCACAGCAGGCTGCCGCATGGCCAGCGCCGCCCGCGCACCGGGTTCGCTGCGCGCGAAGGCGATCAGCAGCCCGATGGCGAACATCGTCGGCAGCAGGGCGGAGCCTCCGTAGGAGAACAGCGGGAGGGGGACACCGGCGATCGGCAGCAGACCGAGCACCGCACCGATGTTGACCACGGCCTGAGCCGTGATCCAGGTGGTCACACCTCCCGCGGCGTACCTGACGAAGGGGTCCTCCGTGCGTCCGGCCACGCGGATACCCGCATAGCCTAGAGCCGCGAAGAGGGCGAGTACCGACAGCGTCCCCGCCAGGCCGAGTTCCTCCCCCGTCACGGCGAAGATGAAGTCGGTGTGCGGTTCGGGGAGTTGGCCCCATTTCTCCAGGCTTGCACCCAGTCCGGAACCGAACAGTCCGCCGGAGGCGAGCGCGTAGATCCCGTGCACGGCCTGCCAGCACTGATCGTTCGGACCGGGGTCGGTGGCGCCGATGCAGGCGAGCCGGGCCATCCGGTTGGCGCTGGTGGTGATCAGCAGGAGGCCCAGGACGGCGGTGCCGCCGAGCACCCCCGCGAAGAGCCGGGTGGGGGCTCCGGCCAGCCAGAGCAGGCCGAAGAGGATCGCGGTGAGGATGATGGCGGTGCCCATGTCACCGCCCAGCATGATCAGCCCGAGGAGCAGGAAGGCGGCCGGGACCAGCGGCACGAGCAGGTGCTTCCACTGGTTGAGCAGCCGCTTGTCCTGCTTGCGGGCGAGCAGGTCGGCGCCCCAGAGCACCAGGGCGAGCTTGCCGAACTCGCTGGGCTGGAGCTGGAAGGGTCCGCCGAGCTGGAGCCAGTTCCGGTTGCCGTTGACGGTCTGGCCGATGCCCGGGATCTGCACCAGGGTCATCAGGAAGACCGAGACGGCGAGCAGCGGATAGGCCAGCGCCCGGTGCAGCCGCACGGGGAGCCGGGAGGCGAGCAGCAGCAGACCGGCGCCGAGGGCGGCGGCGATCAGCTGCTTGCGGAAGTAGTACGTGGACGGCAGCCCGGACTGCAGGGCCTGGATCTGGGAGGCGGAGAAGACCATCACCAGGCCCAGGACGGTGAGCAGGGCGCTGCCGCCGAGGATCAGGTAGTAGGCGGTCAGCGGGCGGTCCCAGGCCCGCCTGAGCCGGGTGTGCAGCTTCCGCAGGCCGCCCAGGGCGCTGCCGCGCGGACGCTCCGGGGCCGGGCCGCCCCGCCCGCGGGGGCGGGACGCCGCCGGTCTCGCCGTACGGGCCGTCATGTCCCCTCCTGAAGGTCTGGTGCGCCGGACCGGTCCGCGGCGCGGGGACGGGACCGGCTAGCGCTGCTGTGCCCCGGGGGGCGCCTCCAGCTCCCGTACGGCCGCCGCGAAGGCCTCGCCGCGCTTGCCGTAGTTGACGAACATGTCCATCGAGGCACAGGCCGGGGCCAGCAGGACGGTGTCCCCGGGCCGGGCGAGCCCGGCCGCTTCCCGGACGGCCGCGGCCATCGCCCCAGTGTCGGTCCGGTCGAGGTCGACGACCGGCACATCCGGGGCGTGTCGCGCCAGCGCTTCCCGGATCAGGGCCCGGTCCGTGCCGATCAGCACGGCGCCGCGCAGCCGGCCCGCCGCGTTGCTGACGAGGTCGTCGAAGGTCGCGCCCTTGGCGAGGCCGCCCGCGATCCACACGATGTGCTCGTAGGCGGCCAGGGACGCCTCGGTGGCATGGGTGTTGGTGGCCTTGGAGTCGTCGACGTAGGCCACGCCGCCGACGTCCGCCACGTGCTGGATGCGGTGCGCGTCGGGGCGGAAGGAGCGCAGTCCGTCGCGGACGGCCGTGGCCTCGACGCCGAAGGCGCGCGCGAGGGCCGCCGCGGCAAGGGCGTTGGCGATGTTGTGCGGGGCCGGCGGGTGGACGTCGGTGACCTCGGCCAGCTCCTGGGCGTGGCTGTGCCGGTTCTCGACGAACGCCCGGTCGACCAGGATCCCTTCCACGACGCCGAGTTGGGACGGGCCGGGGGTGCCGAGGGTGAAGCCGATGGCGCGGCAGCCCTCCTCGACGTCGGCGGCGCGGACCAGTTCCTCGGTGGCGGGGTCGGCGGCGTTGTAGACGCAGGCGACCTGGTTGCCCTCGTAGATCCGGCCCTTGTCGGCGGCGTACGCCTGCATGGAGCCGTGCCAGTCGAGGTGGTCGGGCGCGAGGTTGAGGACGGCGGCGGAGTGCGCGCGCAGGCTCGGCGCCCAGTGCAGCTGGTAGCTGGACAGCTCGACGGCGAGGACGTCGTAGGCGCGCTCCCCGCCCTCGTCCTCGGCGAGCACCACGTCCAGCAGCGAGACGCCGATGTTGCCGACGGCGGCGGTGCGCAGTCCGGCGGCCTCCAGGATGGAGGCCAGCATCTGCACGGTGGTGGTCTTGCCGTTGGTGCCGGTGACGGCCAGCCACGGGGCGGCGCCCGGCCGCCGCAGCCGCCAGGCGAGTTCGACGTCGCCCCAGACCGGGACGCCCGCCGCGGCGGCGGCCGTGAAGAGCGGCTTGTCCGGCCGCCAGCCGGGCGTGGTGACGATCAGCTCGGTGCCCTCGGGGAGCGTGTCGCCGTCGCCGAGGCGCACGGTGACGCCCAGTTGCTCGAGTTCGGCCGCCTGCCCGCGTGCCCGCTCGTCGTCACCGTCGTTGACCACGGTGACGCGGGCCCCGAGGCCCCGCAGCACGCGTGCTGCGGGGACCCCGGAGACGCCGAGGCCGGCGACGGTGACGTTCTTGTCCGCCCAGGTCACTTGCCTGCCGCCCACCCTGCGTAGAAGAGACCGAGACCCACGATCACGCACATGCCCTGGATGATCCAGAACCGGACCACCACCAGCACTTCCGTCCAGCCCTTGAGTTCGAAGTGATGCTGGAGCGGTGCCATGCGGAAGACCCGCTTGCCGGTGAGCCGGAAGGAACCGACCTGGATGATCACGGACATGGTGATCAGCACGAACAGGCCGCCCAGCAGGGCCAGCAGCAGCTCGGTGCGGGAGCAGATCGCCAGACCGGCCAGCGCGCCGCCGAGGGCCAGCGAACCGGTGTCGCCCATGAAGATCTTGGCGGGCGAGGTGTTCCACCACAGGAAGCCGAAGCAGGCGCCCATCAGCGCGGAGGCGACGACCGCGAGGTCGAGCGGATCACGCACCTCGTAGCAGTTGGGTCCGGCGGTGATCTGGTTGGCGCAGGACTCCTGGTACTGCCAGACGCCGATGAACGTGTACGCGCCGAAGACCATCACCGAGGCGCCGGTGGCGAGGCCGTCGAGGCCGTCGGTGAGGTTCACGCCGTTCGACATCGCGAGAATCATGAACAGCGCCCAGATGGTGAAGATCACCGGGCCGAGGTACCAGCCGAAGTCCTGGGTGAAGGACAGCCGGTCGGAGGCCGGGGTCTGGCCCCGGGAGTCGGCGAAGTTCAGCGACAGGACCGCGAACGCGATACCGACGATGAGCTGTCCGGCCATCTTGGCCTTGGCCCGCAGACCGAGGCTCCGCTGCTTGACGATCTTGATGTAGTCGTCGAGGAAGCCGACCAGGCCCATGCCCGCCATCAGGAACAGCACCAGCACACCGGAGAAGGTGGGCTGGGCGGAGGTGATCACCTTCGTCAGGGCGTACGCGATCAGCGTGGCCAGGATGAAGGCGATACCGCCCATGGTGGGAGTACCGCGCTTGCCGTGGTGGCCGCGCGGGCCGTCGTCCCGGATGAACTGGCCGTAACCCTTCTTGGCCAGCAGCTTGATCAGCAGCGGGGTGCCGATCAGGGACAGGAAGAGCCCGATGACTCCGGAGAAGAGAATCTGCTTCATCGAGTTCATCGGGCGACGGCCTCGCCCTCACCGGCGCTGTCGAGCAGCCCCTGTGCGACCCGCTCCAGGCCCTCGGCCCTGGATGCCTTCACCAGCACGACGTCTCCCGGGCGCAACTCACTGCGCAACAGGTCGATCGCCGCCCGCGCGTCGGACACGTGCACCGACTCCTCACCCCACGAACCCTCATTCTTGGCGCCCATGTCCAGCCAGGCGGCCTCCGGGCCCCCCACCGCCACGAGCTTGCTGACGTTGAGCCGGACGACCAGTCGTCCGACCGCGTCGTGCTCGGCGAGTGAATCGTCACCGAGCTCGGCCATGCGACCGAGTACCGCCCACGTCCGTCCCCCCTTGGCCTGTGCGGCTCCTCCCATGGCGGCGAGTGCGCGCAGCGCGGCGCGCATGGACTCGGGGTTCGCGTTGTAGGCGTCGTTGACGACGGTCACGCCGTCCGAGCGCTCGGTGACCTCCATGCGCCAGCGAGAGAGCTGCCCGGCTTCGGAGAGCGCCTGGGCGATCCCGTCCACGGACATGCCCAACTCATGGGCGACGGCGGCCGCGGCGAGCGCGTTCGACACGTGGTGCTCACCGTACAGCCGCAGCGTCACGTCGCTGCACCCGGTGGGGGTACGAAGGCGGAAAGCGGGCCGGCCGGTGTCGGTGAGCCGGACGTCCTCGGCGCGCACATCGGCGTCCTCGGCCTCGCCGAAGAGCACCGTACGGGCCTTGGTCCGGGCCGACATGGCGCGGACGAGGGGGTCGTCGGCGTTGAGCACGGCGACACCGCCGTCGGCCGCCGCGGGCAGCACCTCGACCAACTCCCCCTTGGCCACGGCGATCTGCTCACGGCCGCCGAACTCGCCGATGTGGGCGGTGCCGACGTTGAGCACGACACCGATCCGGGGCGGGGTGAGCTCCGCGAGGTAGCGGATGTGGCCGATGCCGCGGGCGCCCATCTCCAGGACCAGGTGCCGGGTGGCGTCGTCGGCCCGCAGCGCGGTGAGCGGGAGACCGATCTCGTTGTTGAACGAGCCGGGCGTCCAGACGGTGGGGGCGATCCGCTCCAGCAGCTGGGCGATCAGGTCCTTGGTGCTCGTCTTGCCCGCCGAGCCGGTGAGGCCGACGACCGCGGCACCGAGCCGGGCCACGACGGCGCGCGCCAGGGCTCCCAGGGCGGCTTCGACATCGTCCACGACGATCGCGGGGACACCGACGGGGCGGGCGGCCAGGACGGCTGCCGCGCCCGCCTCGACGGCGCGCTGCGCGTAGTCGTGGCCGTCGACGTGCTCCCCCCGGAAGGCGACGAAGAGGCCGTCGGGCTGCACCTCACGGGAGTCGATCACCACCGGCCCGGTGACCCGGCGGCCGGTGTCGGGTATGTCGTGCGGCTGTCCGGAAACGATCGAGGCGATCTCGGCGAGCGTGAGTGCGATCATCGCTCACCTCCCGGGGTAGCGGTACAGAAGAGCTGCCTCGTGGAGGCGTATGCGCGCATGGAGTTCTGTCATCCCTGGTCGTTGCGGTGCGAAGAGGGGGTGCGGAGCGTTTCCGGCGCGTGGTCGTGGTGCTGGCCCCCGTGGCGGAGGCCGGAGGCGGGCCGGGTGGCCTCGATGGCCTCGCGCAGCACCTGCCGGTCGTCGAAGGGGCGTACCACCCCGGCGAGGTCCTGGCCCTGCTCGTGGCCCTTGCCGGCGACGAGGACGGTGTCGCCCGGCTCGGCGCGGGCGACCGCGGCGGCGATCGCGGCGGCGCGGTCCGGCTCGACGACGACGTCGCCGCGCTCGTGCGCGGGGACCTCGGCGGCGCCGGCCAGCATTGCGGCGAGGATCGCCAGCGGGTCCTCGGAGCGGGGGTTGTCGGAGGTCAGGACGGCCGTGTCGGAGAGCCGGGCGCAGGCGGCGCCCATCGGGCCGCGCTTCTGGATGTCGCGGTCGCCGCCGCAGCCGAGGACGATGTGGATCCGGCCCTCGGTGACCTTGCGCAGGGCGCGCAGGACGGATTCGACGGCGTCGGTCTTGTGGGCGTAGTCGACGACGGCGAGGTACGGCTGCCCCGCGTCGACCCGCTCCAGCCGGCCCGGGACGCCGGGGACGGCGGCGACGCCGTCGGCCGCGGTCTGCGGGTCGATGCCGGCGACGACGAGGGCGGTGATCGCCGCGAGGGCGTTGGCGACGTTGAACGGGCCGGGCAGCGGGGCCTCGGCGCGTACGGACTCGCCCTTGGGGCCGAGCACGGTGAAGGTCGAGCCGAGCGGGCCCACCTCGACGTCCGCGGCCCGCCAGTCGGCGTCGGGGTGGCCCTCGGCGGAGAAGGTGGTGACGGGGACCTCGGAGATGTCCACCAGGCGCTTGCCGTACTCGTCGTCGAGGTTGACGACGCCGGCGCGGCTGCGGCGGGCGGTGAACAGCTGGGCCTTCGCCTGGAAGTAGTCCTCCATGCCGGAGTGGAACTCCATGTGCTCCGGGCTGAGGTTGTTGAAGAGGGCGACGTCGAAGACGGTGCCGTCGACCCGGCCGAGGACCAGGGCGTGGCTGGAGACCTCCATGGCGACGGCGCCGACGCCGCGCTCGCGCATCACGGCGAAGAGGGCCTGGAGGTCGGTGGCCTCGGGGGTGGTGCGCTCGCTCTTGAGCCGGTCGTCACCGATCCGGGACTCGACGGTGCCGATCAGGCCGGTGAGCTTCCCGCGGCCCTCCGCGGGGGAGCCGGCCCCGGAGGCGGCCCGGAGGCCGCCCTCGACGAGGTACGCGGTGGTGGTCTTGCCGGAGGTTCCGGTGATCCCGATCTGGAGCAGGTCGTGGCCCGGCTCGCCATAGATCGCGGCGGCCAGGGCGCCCATCCGGGCCCGCGGCTGGTCGACCACGAGGACCGGCAGGCCGGTGGCGGCGGCGCGGTCGGCGCCGGCCGGGTCGGTGAGGATCGCGGCGGCCTGCAGGTCGGCGGCCTGCGCCGCGAAGTCGGCGCCGTGGAAGCGGGCGCCGGGCAGGGCGGCGTAGATGTCGCCGGGGCGCACCGCCCGGGAGTCGTGGGTGATGCCCGTGACCGTCGCGCCGGCGGATTCGTCGGGCGCCCTGGTGCCCAGCTGATCCGCCAGGGCCGCGAGCGGGGTCGGGCGGACCTGGTCCGGTCGGGGCGCTCCCGGGTAGGTCACGGGAACATCTTGCGGCGTGTGGGGCTGATCAGCATGTGGCACGGCGGTGAGCGTACCGGGCGTACCGGGCCTGCGGCGAAATGAGGGGGGCATTGGGGGAGGCGGTCCGTCCGGGGGTGGCGGTCGGTGGCGGGCGGCGGCGCGGGGCGGGGTGTCCTGCGGCGCGGGGTCGGGGGTGGTGGTCATCGAAAGGATCCGGTCATCCGCCGGGGCGGTATTCGACGGGAAGCCGGGCGGGGCGTTCTCCGGTCGGCGGGACCTGCAGGGTCTTCAGTGCGAACTCCATGACCTGCTTGTACACCGGGCCGCAGACCTGGCCGCCGAAGTAGCTTCCGCTGGTCGGGTTCTGCACGGCGCAGTAGACGGTGATCCGCGGCTTGTCGGCGGGGGCGAAGCCCGCGAAGGAGGCGGTGTAGCCCCGGTAGCGGCCGGTTTCCGGGTCCACCCGGTTGGAGGTACCGGTCTTGCCGGCGACGCGGTAGCCGGGGATGCGGGCCTTGGTGCCGGTGCCCTGCTCGTCGTCGACGACCGACTCCAGCATCCGGGCGAGGGTCGTCGCCGTCCCCGGGCTGACGACCCGGGTCTTCTCGGGCGCCGGGGCGCGGGTGAACCGGCCGTCCGGCCCGCGGCTGCCGCGGACCAGGGTCGGCTCGATCCGTTCGCCGCCGTTGGCGATGGTGGAGTACACCGAGGCGGCCTGGACGGCGTTGAGCGAGAGCCCCTGACCGAACGGGATCGTGTACTGCTGCGAGGAGCTCCAGTCGCCCGGCCTGGCCAGAATGCCCGGGGTCTCACCGGGGAAGCCCAGGCCCGTCGGCTGTCCGAGCCCGAATTTCCGCAGATAGGAGTGGAGGACCTGGTTGGCCTTGCGCTGCGTCCGGCCGAGCTGCTCGACGGAGAGGATGGTGCCGATGTTGCTGGACTTGGCGAGCACCCCGTTGAGGGTCAGGTCCCAGGTGGGGTGGTCGATGTCGTCGGCGAACAGCCGGTCGGCCCGGTGCAGCCGGTTCGGGACGGTGACCCGGGTCCCGGCGGTCGCCACACCCTCCTCCAGCACCGCGGCCATGGACATCACCTTGCTGGTGCTGCCCGGTTCGTACGCGTCCTGCAGGGCGGCGTTGCCGAGGGAGCCCCGGGCCTTGGAGAGGTCGTTGGGATCGAATCCGGGGGCGTTGGCCATGGCCAGGATCTCGCCGGTGCGGGTGTCCTGGGCGATGACGTAGCCGCGGTCCGCCCCCGAGGCCCGTACCTGCTCGCTGATCGCCTTCTGGGCGGCCCACTGGATGTCCCGGTCGATGGTCAGCTCGACATCGGAGCCGGGGACGGCGGGCTGTTCGTGGGAGCCCACGGTGGGCACCTGACGGCCGCCGGACTGAGCGTAGGTGACCTTGCCGCTCTTTCCGGCGAGCCGCCGCTCCAGCTGGGCCTCGAGCCCGCCGCCGCCCTTGCCCTCGGCGTTGACGAAGCCCAGTATCCCGGCGGCGAGGTCCTTGTTGGGGTAGATCCGCTTGCTGTGCGGCTCCTGGAAGACCCCGGCGAGGACGTTGCCGCCCTTGCCCTGCGCGGCCTTCTCGGCGAAGGCGTTCTTGAGGTCCTTGATCTGGTTCCAGACCTGCGGCGGCTGCCGGCGGGCCAGCAGGACGTAGCGGGTGTCGGGGGCGGAGAGCTTCCGGGCGAGTTCGTCCTCGTCCCGGTCGAGGATCGGCGCGAGGAGGGCCGCCGCCTGCCGGGGCGCGTCCTCGGCCTTGCTCTGCTCCGGGGTGAAGCGGAACGGGTCGGCGGTGATGTCGTACGCGTCGACGGTGGCGGCGAGGGCCACGCCGGTGCGGTCGGTGATCGACCCGCGCTCGGCGGCGAGGGTGTGCGTCACATAGCGGTTGACGTCGGCCTTGGCCGCGTAGGTGCTCGCGTCCACGGCCTGCACCTGGAGGAGCCGGACCACGAACGCCAGCATCACGACGGTGAGGCCGAGGCCGACCAGCCGCAGCCGCGGCCGGGGCCGGGCGAGACGGATCTGCTGCGGGCGGGCCGCGGGGCGCGGGCGGCGGGCGTCGCCGCGCGGCGCGGAGGGACGGGGCGCGGAGGGGCGGGGCACACGGCGCCGTGGGGGCTCCTGGGGCGGGGTCATGCGAGGGCCTCCGAGGGGTGGAGCGTCTCGGGACGGGGGCGCCGTGTCACCGGGCGCGGCGGAGGGGTCACGGTGCCGTGGCGAGCCGGGGCGCGTACCCCGCCGAGGCGGGCGACGGTACACCGCGGGCCGTGCCGTCCGGGTTCAGGAACGCCGGGCTTCCGCCGGGCACCAGCCCCAGTTCCCTCGCCCGCTTCTCCAGGGCGTCCGGCGCGGAGTAGGCGTCGACCTCCTGCTGCAGGGCCTGCTGCTGGTCCGTCAGGTCGGTGGTCTCCTTCTTCAGCCGGCTCAGCCGGAAGGAGCCCTGGTTCAGCGAGGCGTTGAGCAGCAGCAGCGAGATCAGGCCACCCGCGAGGAGGACCACGACGAGGACGACGAAGGGCGTCCGGGCGGCCGGGCCGGAGCGGGCCGGCACCAGGTGTGCCAGCCGTGCTGCCCTGCCGCGGACGGCCCGTTTCACGCCACGTCCTCCCGGATGCGCTGGGCGCCGCGGAGCCGTGCCGGGGCGGCCCGCCGGTTCTCGGCGACCTCTTCCTCCGTGGGCAGCTCGGCGCCGCGGGTGAGGAGCTTCAGCCGGGGCTGGTAGCGCTCGGGGACGATCGGCAGGCCGGGGGGCGCGGTGCTGGTGGCGCCTTCCGCGAAGACCTGCTTGACCAGCCGGTCCTCCAGCGAGTGGTAGGAGAGGACGGCGATCCGGCCGTCGACGGCGAGCCGGGAGACGGCGGCCGGAATGGACTCCTCCAGGACCGACAGTTCGCCGTTGACCTCGATGCGCAGCGCCTGGAAGGTCCGCTTGGCCGGGTTGCCGCCGGTCCGCTTGGCGGCCTGCGGGAGGGCGTTGCGGATCAGTTCCACCAGGCGGGCGCTGTTGCTGAAGGGTTCCTTCTCGCGCTCGCGGACGACCGCTTCCACGATCTTGCGGGCGAACTTCTCCTCGCCGTAGGCGCGCAGGACGCGGACCAGTTCGCCGGGCGGGTAGGTGTTGAGGACCTCGGCGGCGCTGATGCCGGTGCTCTGGTCCATCCGCATGTCGAGCGGGGCGTCCTGGGCGTAGGCGAAGCCCCGGTCGGCCTCGTCCAGCTGCATCGAGGAGACGCCGAGGTCGAACAGGACGCCCTGGACGCGCGGGACGCCGAGGCGGTCGAGGACGTCGGGCAGCTCGTCGTAGACGGCGTGCACCAGGGTGGCGCGGTCGCCGAAGGGCTCGAGGCGCTCGCCGGCCAGCTTCAGGGCGACCGGGTCGCGGTCGAGGGCGATGAGCCGGGCCGCGGGAAAGGTGCCGAGCAGGGCTTCGCTGTGACCGCCGAGCCCGAGCGTGCAGTCGACGACGACCGCGCCGGGCTGGGCGAGAGCTGGGGCCAACAGGTCCAGGCACCGCTGGAGCATCACCGGGACATGTCGGGTCTCGCTCATGCGCCCCTCTCAGGTCCGGCGCGCGCCGGGCGTACGCACCGCCGGGTCCCCGCCCGCTCAGAAGGGGAAGTGGCCTGCTGGCGCCGGGGAAGGGACGTCAGCCCGCCGGGAGCGGGAGGAGGCCGAGCCGTGCGTACGCGCAGCGCACGCGGGGTTTTCAGTTCCGAAGGGAGCCTCACGCCTCCCACTTCGCGTCACTTTAGTCCACTCGTCCCCTCGGTCAACCAACGGGCCTGCGCGCCGGGAAACTGTTCGTCACCCGTTCGGCCGCAGGCTTCGCGCTCCTGTGGGTTACCTCACAGCACGGGTGCGTTGGCCTCGTTATGCCCGACCTCACCGAGGGCCGTCCGCGGGGAGGCGGGCTAACGTCAGCACTATGTCGACATCCGCACCTCAGCCCGCTGCCGACCGCCCCTCCGACGGCGACTCGGTCATCGACCGCCTCATCGAGGCCAACCGGACATACGCGGCCGGCTTCACCGACCCGGGGATGGACGCCCGCCCGGTCCTGAACGTCGCCGTGGTCGCCTGCATGGACGCCCGTATCGACCTGCACGCCGCGCTCGGCCTGCGGCTGGGCGACTGCCACACCATCCGCAACGCGGGCGGGGTGGTCACGGACGACACCATCCGCTCCCTCACCATCAGCCAGCGGGCGCTCGGCACCCGCCACGTCATACTCGTCCACCACACCGGCTGCGGCCTGGAGAGCCTCACCGAGGAGTTCCGGCACGACCTGGAGATGGAGGTCGGGCAGCGGCCCGGGTGGGCGGTGGAGTCCTTCCGCGACGTCGACCAGGACGTCCGGCAGTCCCTGGAGCGGGTACGCACCTCCCCCTTCCTGCTCCACACGGACGACGTCCGGGGCTTCGTCTTCGATGTCCGCACCGGCCTGCTCCGGGAAATCGACCCCCGTCCGTGATCACTTGAGTGATCATCTCCGTATGTATCCGCGTGACCGCGCCGGTGGCGACACCGGGGCCGGGAACGACGGGACGGCGATCACCAGGCAAGCCGGTCACTCCTGACGAAACGGCCGCGGTTATCCACAGCCGAGTGACGTAAAGGCGTACGGGCATGAAGAATGCCTGGTGTGACACCGAACCGGTTCCTGTCGGACGCGGTGCGCATTTTCGGGGTGGACCGGGTCCGTTGACGAGGGCTCCGGTCCGACAGGACGGGCCGAGGAGGGCCGGGTGACCACCTATGACGATCGAGCGAGCCTCACGGATCTGACGTCCGCTGCGGAGCGGGTGCGCGGGTCGGTGGAGAGCGTGATCGAGGGCAAGCCGGACGTCGTACGGCTCTCGCTGACCGTGCTGCTCGCCGAGGGGCATCTGCTGATCGAGGATGTGCCGGGCGTCGGCAAGACCATGCTCGCCAAGGCGCTCGCCCGGTCGATGGACTGCTCGGTCCGGCGCATCCAGTTCACCCCCGACCTGCTGCCCTCGGACATCACCGGCGTGAGCATCTTCGACCAGCAGCAGCGGGAGTTCGAGTTCAAGCCCGGGGCGATCTTCGCGCAGATCGTCATCGGGGACGAGATCAACCGGGCCTCCCCCAAGACCCAGTCGGCCCTGCTGGAGTCGATGGAGGAGCGCCAGGTCACGGTGGACGGGCAGACCTACGAGCTGCCCAGCCCCTTCATGGTGGTCGCCACCCAGAACCCGGTGGAGATGGAGGGCACCTACCCGCTCCCGGAGGCCCAGCGGGACCGCTTCATGGCCCGGGTGTCGATCGGCTACCCGAGCGCGGAGGCCGAGCTGCAGATGCTGGACGTGCACGGCGGGGTCTCACCGCTGGACGACCTGCAGCCGGTGGCGCACGCCCACGAGATCGTGAAGCTGGTGGACGCGGTCCGCACCGTCCATGTCGCCGAACCGGTGCGGCGCTATGCGGTGGATCTGGTGGCGGCCACGCGCACCCACCCCGACCTGCGGCTGGGCGCGTCACCGCGGGCCACCCTGCACCTGCTGCGGGCGGCGAAGGCCGCGGCGGCGCTGAGCGGCCGGGACTTCGTGCTCCCGGACGACCTCCAGGGGCTGGCCGTGGCGGTGCTGGCGCACCGGCTGCTGCCGACGCCGCAGGCCCAGCTGAACCGGCGCACCGCCGAGCAGATCGTGGCGGAGATCCTGCAGCGGACCCCGCTGCCCGGCCCGTACGGCCACCAGACGCCCGGCGCGCGGAGGCTGTGATGACCGCCGCGCCCGAGCCGTCGGCGGGCGACGAGGACGGGGGCGGTCTCCGGGGCGCCCTCTCCGGGCTGACGACGCGCGGGCGGTCCTTCCTGGCGGCGGGTGTCGCGGCGGCGACCTGCGCCTACGTGCTGGGCCAGCCGGACCTGCTGCGGGTGGGGCTGCTGCTGGCGGTGCTGCCCCTGGTGGCGGTGACCGTGCTGTTCCGCACCCGGTACCGGGTGGCGGGCAGCAGACGGCTGTCCCCCGGACGGGTGCCGGCCGGCTCGGAGTCCCGGGTGTATCTGCGGGTCGACAACGTCTCGAAGCTGCCGACCGGGCTGCTGATGCTCCAGGACCGGGTGCCGTACGTGCTGGGGCCGCGGCCCCGGTTCGTGCTGGACCGGGTGGAGGCCGGGGGCCGGCGCGAGGTCTCGTACCGGGTGCGGTCCGACCTCCGTGGCCGCTATCCGCTCGGCCCGCTCCAGCTGCGGCTGAGCGACCCGTTCGGGATGTGCGAGCTGACCCGGGCGTTCAGCGCGCACGACACGCTGACCGTGGTCCCGCGGGTGGAGGCGCTGCCCGCGGTCCGGATCGCGGGCGACGCCTCGGGGTTCGGCGACGGGCGGCACCGTTCGCTGGCGCTGGCCGGTGAGGACGACGTGATCCCGCGCGGCTACCGCACCGGTGACGATCTGCGCCGGGTGCACTGGCGCTCCACGGCCCGGTACGGCGAGCTGATGGTGCGCCGCGAGGAGCAGCCGCAGCGCTCGGGCTGCACGGTGCTGCTCGACACCCGGCGGGCCGCGCACCGGGGCTCGGGGCCGGATTCGGCGTTCGAGTGGGCGGTGTCGGGCGCCGCGTCGGTGGCGATGCACCTGCTGGAGCAGGGGTTCTCGGTCCGGCTGCTCACCGACTGCGGCAGCGCGGTGCCGGGGCCGGAGGGGTCCGGCGGGGACAGTTCCGCGGCCGCCGGGCTGCTGCTGGAGACGCTCGCGGTGGTGGAGACTTCCGAGGAGGAGGGCTTCTCCCGGGCGTACGACGTGCTGCGCGGCGGCAGCGAGGGGCTGCTGGTGGCCTTCCTCGGCAGCCTCGACGACGAGCAGGCCGCGGTGGTGGCCCGGATGCGGGCCCGCACGGGGTCCGCGGTCGCGTTCGTCCTGGACGGCGCCGCCTGGGCCGGGGAGAGCCGGCCTGCCGACCGGGCGTCCTTCCGCCACCGGGAGCAGCGGCTGCGCGAGGCGGGCTGGACGGTGCTGGCCGTCTCGCCGGGGGACGCCCTGCCCGAGCTGTGGCGCCGGGCGGACGGGCAGCGGACGAGCGAGGGGGCGCCGGTGGGCGGTCTCACGGGGAGCGGGGCATGAGCGGACGGGGACGGCTGACGATCTGTGCGGCGCTGGCCACGCTGCTGGCGGCGGGTTCGCTGCTGCCACTGGTCGAGCCGACCGGATGGATCCTCCAGGCCGCGTTCCTGCTGGCCGTCGTCTCCGGTGTCGGGGCGCTGACCCGCCGGGTGCCGCTGGCCAGGCCGCTGACGATCGCGGCGCAGGCCCTGGTGGCGCTGCTGCTGCTCACGGTGGCCTTCGCCCGCGGGCAGGCGGTGGCCGGCGTGCTGCCGGGGCCGGACGCGTTCCAGGAGTTCGGCCAGCTGCTCGCCGAGGGCGCCGACGACGTGGGGCAGTACGCCATACCGGCTCCGGTCACCGGGGGCATCCGGCTGCTGCTGATCGGCGGGGTGCTGGTGATCGGCCTGACCGTGGACGCGCTGGCGGTGACGTACCGCAGCGCCGCGCCCGCCGGTCTGCCGCTGCTCGCCCTGTACTCCGTCGCGGCCGGGCTGTCCCAGGGCGGGGCGCGCTGGCTGTGGTTCCTGCTGGCGGCCGGCGGATATCTGCTGCTTCTGCTCGCCGAGGGCCGGGACCGGCTGTCCCAGTGGGGGCGGGTCTTCGGCGGGGCGCCCCGGGGGCCGAGCCGGCTCGGAGCGGGGCTGGAGCCGGCCGGCGGCCGGCCCGGCGCGCCGGTGCGGTCCGGGCGGCGGATCGGCGCGGTGGCCCTGGGCATCGCCCTGGTGGTGCCGGCCGCCCTGCCGTCCCTGGGCGGCGGTCTGCTGGGCGGGCAGGGGCGCGGCGCTGACACCGGACCGGGCGGCGGCACGATCTCCGCCGTGAACCCGCTGGTGTCGCTGCAGAACAGCCTGAACCAGCCGGAGGACCGGGAGGTCCTCTCCTACCGCACGAGCGCCGACTCCACGCAGGACATGTATCTGCGGATCGTCGCCCTCGACCACTTCGACGGCAGTTCCTGGAAGCCCTCGGAGCGGCGGGTCGGCGACGTGCCGTCACCGCTGCCCGCCCCGCAGGGGCTGGCGCCGGGGGTGCGGGCCGGCACGGTCCGGACCAACCTGGTGGCCGCGGACTGGTACAAGCAGAACTGGCTTCCGCTCCCCTACCCCGCCACCGAGGTGCGGATCGGCGGACGGTGGCGGTACGAGCCGGAGGGCCGCACGCTGGTCGGCGACCGGGGGCAGACGACCCGCGGGGCGAAGTACCAGGTGTCGAGCCTGCTCGTGGAGCCGACGGCGGAGCAGCTGGCGCGGTCCGGGCCGCCGCCGGCGGAGCTGGTGGAGGAGTACACCAAGGTCCCGGACTCGCTGCCGGACGTGGTGGGGCGCAAGGCCCGCGCCGTGACCTCGGGCGCCTCCAACCCGTACGAGAAGGCCGTCCGGCTCCAGGACTGGTTCGCCTCGAAGGGCGGGTTCACCTATGACACCCAGGTCGCCGCGGGCAGCGGTTCGGAGGCCATCGCCCGCTTCCTGAAGCAGAAGCAGGGCTTCTGCGTGCACTTCTCGTTCTCGATGGCGGCAATGGCCCGGACGCTGGGCATCCCGTCGCGGGTGGCGGTGGGCTTCACCCCCGGCTCGTCCGGTGCGGACGGGTCGATGTCCGTGGGGTTGAAGGACGCCCACGCCTGGCCGGAGCTGTACTTCCAGGGCATCGGCTGGACCCGCTTCGAGCCCACGCCGACGCGGGGCACCGTGCCCGACTACGCCATCGAGGAGGCGCCGTCCGGCGGAGCCTCCGAACCGGCGGAGCCGCAGCCCAGCACGACATCGGCCCCTTCGGCCGCGCCGACGCCCTCGGACAGCTGCCCGCCGGAGAAGAGGAAGCTCGACGGCGGCTGCGGCGCACCCGTGCAGCAGACGGGCGGCGGCCCCACGGACCGCGGTCTGCCGCTGGGCACCATCCTGTCCACCACGGTCCTGGGACTCCTGGTCCTGGCCCTGCCCGCGCTGCCCCTGCTGTGGCGGGTGCGGGTCCGGCGCCGGCGGCTGTCCGAGCCGGGCGGGAGCGGGAGCGACCGGGACGGACACTCCGGTCCGGCCGGGTCCCCGGGACCGGGCTCCGGTCCGGGCGAGCGGACGCTGGCCGCCTGGCGTGAGCTCATCGACTCGGGGTGGGACTACGGCATCGTGCCGGACGACTCGCAGACACCGCGTCAGGCCTCGGCCCGGATCGCCCGGCAGGGCGGTCTGGACACCGCGGCGACCGAGTCGGCGCACCGGGTGGCGGCGGCGGTGGAGCAGGTGCTGTACGCACCGGCGCCCCGTCCGGCCACCGGGCTGGCGGCCGATGTGCGCCACGTCCGGGACGGGCTGCACTCGGCCGCGGGCCGGAGCACCCGGCTGCGGGCCCTGCTCGCTCCGCGGTCGGCGGCACGGGTGGCCTGGGCCTTCTCCCGGTGGCGGTCGGCGCAGGTCGCGCGGTGGAGCGCCCGATGGGGCGTGGACCGCTGGGCGGAGACCCTGCGGCGCGCCTTCCCCCGACGCCGGCGAGGGTGAGACCGCCGGCCGGGGCGCCCGCCCTGCGGCGTGAGGATGCCGTCCGCGGATGCCCCGTTCCGTGACGCAGCCCCTGAACCCGAGCCGGGAAGCACGAGGAGTCCGGAGCGGACGGGGTGTGTCCGGCGTCGGGCGCGCTCTTGGGGCTGGGGCGTGACGGCATCCCCCGGGCATCCGGGGCGGGCAGCGGGCGCGCGGGCTGGTGGGCGGCGATCGGCGTCCCGCAGAGCGACGCGTTCCGGTCCGGTGGGCGACTGAAGCCCTCGGAACAGCGGGGGTTGCCCGGACTCGTCTGCCAGGAACCGGAACGGGTTTCCCAGGAGTCAGGTCAGGATTCCCACGGGAGAAACGGCTCGGGCAAGGCAGCGGACTCGGGCAAGGCAGTGGAGCCGCTGGACAGACTTCTTCGCCACGAGGCAGTCATCCGGGCCACCAGGCAGTCATCCGGTGACGCGGGACCGGTGTCCTGCGGAGGGCAGGCGTCTGCACGACGCTGCCGACGGGGGCTTGGGCGCGCTGGTGTCGCACCGAGCGGAGGACCGACGAGGGGACGTGGGACGTGAGGCCCGGCGCCGGTCGGCCGACCGGCGCCACGACGTCCGTCAGTGGCCCTGCTCGTCGCGGCGGCGCTGCCACCGCTGCTCGATACGGTTCATCACCGACCGGCGCTGGCGGGTCTGACGGCGCTGAGCGGCACCGCCGCCTTGGCCGCCTGCTGCCGCCTGCTCGCCCGCCTTGGGGGCCTTGCGCCAACCGGTCACCGCGAGCACTGCGCACCCGAGCATGACGAGAAATCCCACCACGCTGACCCAGATCTGCTGCGCGACCATTCCGGCCATGAGGAGCGCGATACCCACCAGGAAGCCCGCGACCGCCTGGTAGACCCGTCGCCGGGTGTACGTACGCAGCCCGCTTCCCTCAAGCGCTGTCGCGAACTTGGGATCTTCTGCGTACAGCGCTCGCTCCATTTGCTCGAGCATTCGCTGCTCGTGCTCCGAGAGCGGCACGGAGTCCTCCTACTCGTCGGTCGCGGGGGGCGACCGGGGTGCGACGCTTTCAGGATAGGCAGGGATTCGCCCCCGTGAAACCCGCCCCTCTGCGCCAATTCGCCATTCCGGGCCGCCCTGGCGTCACAGGTGGTGGGACGTGCATTCCCTGGCCTCCCGTCCGTCATGCCGGACCGTGTCCCCCGATCATACGGGGCCATGCGGCTGATCGGGTGGCGTGTGGCCCACTGCACGCAACCACGTGCGCTGCGTGTGCGATACGAACGCGGCGGCGGGGCGACCGGCGAAGGCCGGACACGCCTGCCCACGCCGCCGGTTGCGTTGGTGTTCCGTCGACGGATGCACCAGTCGGATTCCGGCCATATCGCCGGGCGCATACGGGGAGCGCGACGGCCGCCCCTACGAGCACGGCGACGCTGACGGCTGAAAGTCTCCGCGAGCAAACGGGAACCCACGACGCCGCACCGCACGGGCGGCTCCCTTGCCGGCCTCCGGGCCACGGGCTTGCCGGCCCACAGGCCACGGGCCGACCCGGAGCCGGAGCCGGAGCCGGAGCCGGAGCCGGACGATGGTGCGGGACGGGACGGAGCAGGGCCCGGCCGGAGCGGGGACGGCAGGCAGCGGTCGGACCCGTCAGCCCTGCCGGTCAGCCCGACCGGCCAGCCCGGCCCGACAGCCCAGCCCGACAGCCCAGCCCGACAGCCCAGCCCGACAGCCCGGGCGGAGCGCCCAGGCAGAGTCGCCCGGGCCGCGCGGGCCCGGGCCGGGCGCGTCAGCCCGCCTCGCGCTCCCCCAGCACATGCAGCTGGGTGGCCACCGAGCGGAACGCCGGGAGCTCGGCCGCCGCTTCCTCCAGCTTGAGCAGCGCCTCGACCGCGCCGGGTTCGGTGTCGACCAGGACGCCCGGTACGAGGTCCGCGAAGACCCGGACCCCGTGCACGGCCCCGACGGCCAGCCCGGTCGCGGCGACCAGGTCGGTCAGCTGGTCGGTGGTGAACCGGCGCGGAACCGGGTCCCCCTCGCCCCAGCGGCCCTCGGGGTCGGAGAGGGCGTGCCGGGCCTCGGTGAAGTGCCCGGCAAGCGCCCGGGCCAGGACCGCGCCGCCCAGGCCCGCCGCGAGCAGGCTGAGGGTGCCGGCCGGGCGGAGGGCCTCCACGACGTTCCGCATGCCCTCGGCCGGGTCGTCCACGTACTCCAGGACCCCGTGGCAGAGCACGACGTCGTAGCCGCTGCGCTCGACGACGTCGAACAGGCCGTGGGCGTCGCCCTGGACGCCGTGCACCCGGTCGGCGACCCCGGCCTCCGCGGCCCGCCGCTCCAGGGCGAACAGCGCGTTGGGGCTGGGGTCGACGACGGTCACCCGGTGACCGAGCAGCGCCACCGGCACCGCGAAGTTGCCGGTGCCGCCGCCGGTGTCGAGGACGTCGAGGGTTTCCCGGCCCGCGGCCTTCACCCTGCGGTCCAGGGCTTCCTGGAGCACCTCCCAGACCACTGCGGTACGGAGAGAGGCGCGGGGACGCATCGGGTCGGACACAGCGGGTGGCTCCTCGGCGCGGGACCGCCGCGGACGGCGGGAAGCGAACTGGTGCAAGCGGCTCCCACCCTATTGCCTCCCGAGGTCATCCTGCGTCCGGCCGGGCCCCCGCCCGCGGATGCGGCAGGGCGGGCTGGAGGGCGAGCAGCCGCTCGACGATACGGAGGAACATCCCGGCGTCCCGTATCAGGTCGTCCGCGTCCCGGCGGCCGGCGGCGTCCCGGATGCCCGCCTCGGCCCGGGCACGGCGGGCGGCGCCGGAGGCGAACAGCATGCTCCACTCGGTCAGTTCGGGCGCCACCTCGGGGAGCACCTCCCAGGCGCTGCGGATGCGCTGCCGACGGCGCACCGTCTCCTCGGGGCGGCCGCGCACGGCGAGTACGGCCGCCGCGGTGCGCAGGGCCGCCAGATGTGCGGTGGCGTACCGCTCGTTCGGCATCTCCAGCTCCCGGGCCTCGTCCAGGCCCTGCCGCGCCTGGGACAGCAGGCCGAGGGCCTCGGGCGGCGCCGTGGCGCGGCGCACCACGGGATGGATGTCCACGGCCGGCCCCGCCGAGGCGGGGCCGGGGCGGCCGGAGCGCCGCCGCCCCGGTACGGAACGGTGGGCGGCACTTTTTTCGGCGGCACCCTTTTCGGCGGCGCTGCCTGCGGTGGCGCTGACTTCGGACGGGGCGGTCGGGCGACGGGCGGGCGTACGAGCCATGACGAACCTCCTGTCGTCGCGAACGGCTGCATGCCGTATGCCCACATCGTCCGGCCTCCCACTGACAATCACTCTGAGCTGCGGATTCCCCGGTTCTGGACCCCGAGTTGAGGTGCGCTGGGGGCATGGGTTAACTTTTGAACTGACCAGTCAGTTCAAAAGGGGAGGGTTCGTGGACAGCACCCCGCACGGGGCGGCAGTCACGGCCGTGGGGCTCGGCCTCGAAGGCCCCCGCGGCTGGGCGTTCCGGGATATCGACATCAATGCCGAACCGGGCGCGCTCATCGCCGTGGAGGGGCCTTCGGGTACGGGCCGTACCTGTCTGCTGCTCGCACTCACCGGACGTATGCGTGCCACCGCCGGTCACGCCGAAATCGCCGGTCTGCGACTGCCGAAGAAGATGGCCGCGGTGCGCGGGATCAGCGCGCTCGGCCCGGTTGCGGGCGTCTCGGAGCTCGATCCCGCACTGACGGTCGCCGAGCACCTGCGGGAGCGGGCGCTGCTCCAGCGCCGGTTCAGCGGTTCGCTCCGCGAGTTCCTGCGCCCCCGCACGGAGCGTGCGGCCGAGGGCCGCCGCCGGATCGACGCGGCGCTGCGGGCCGCCGGGCTGGATCTCGACTCGCTGCCCAAGGGCCCCCGGACGGCCGTCCGGGACCTGGAGCGGCTGGAGGTGCTGCGGATGTCCGTGGCCCTGGCGCTGATGAACGGTCCGCGCCTGCTGGCCGTGGACGACACCGACCTGAAGCTCTCGGACGCCGAGCGCGAGCAGGCGTGGGCGATGCTCCGGGACGTGGCGGGCGGCGGCACGACCGTCCTGGCCGTGTGCAGCGAGGCGCCGAAGGACGCGCTGATCGTCTCCACGGGCCGCGAGCGGCCCGCCGGACGGGACACGTCGCCGGACGGCGCGGGCAAGAGCGCCTCCCGTTCCGAGCGGGGTGGCAAGCGGAAGGCGAAGCCCGCCGCGACGGCCGCCGAGCGGACCGGCGAGGACGCATCGCGACCCGCGGGCCGGACGGCGGACCTGACCAAGGACCGGCCCAAGGACCGGACCGAGAACCGGACCGAGAACCGGGCATCGGCAGGTGACGGGACTCAGGGCGCCCTGCGGAAGGGCACGGCGAAGAAGGCCGCGAAGAAGACCGCCGAGCAGGACGGACCGGCCTCCCCGGCCCGTACCGAGGAGCCGGCCCCCACCGAGGACCGCGCCACCACCGACGACCGCGCCGCCGCCGAGGACACCGGCCGGACACCGGCACAGACCGCGGACGAACCGGGCGAGGACCGGCCGGCCGAGGCGCAACCGACCAGGAACGAGAAGGAAGAGGGGGCGGCGGATGCGCTCGCCGAAACTGGCCGCGCTTGAGCTGAAGCGGTTCGGCAGGGGGAAGCTCCCGCGGGCGGCGCTCGTCGCCCTGCTGCTCCTGCCGCTGCTCTACGGGGCGCTCTACCTGTGGTCCTTCTGGGACCCGTACGGCCATCTGGAGAAGATCCCGGTCGCCCTGGTGAACAGCGACCGGGGTGCCACCGCGAAGGGCGAGAAGGTCACCGCGGGCCACGACATCGTCGACGGGCTGCGCGACAGCAACACCTTCGAGTGGCACGAGGTGAGCCCGGCGGAGGCGAAGAAGGGTGTCGAGGAGGGGAAGTACTACCTCTCCATGACGGTGCCCGGCGACTTCAGCAAGCGGGTCGTGTCCAGCTCCGGCGAGCACCCGGAGACCGGCGCCCTGCAGGTGCGCACCAACGACTCGAACAACTACATCGTCGGGCAGATATCCCGCAGCGTCTTCTCCGAGGTGCGGCGGGCGGCCTCGACCAAGTCCTCCCGCAGCTTCCTCGACAAGATCTTCGTGGGCTTCTCGGACATCCACGGGAAGACCGTGAAGGCCGCCAAGGGCGCCGACAAGCTCGACGGCGGCATCGGCAAGGCCAAGAAGGGCTCCGGGGACCTGGCCCGGGGCCTGGCCGACGCCAAGAAGGGCAGCGCGTCCCTCAAGGAGGGCCTCGCCAAGATCGACGTCAACACGGGCCGGCTGGAGACGGGGTCCGGCAAGGTCGCCGACGGCACCCAGCAGTTCGCCGACAAGGCGCAGCGGGTCAAGGCGGTCGAGCCGTTCCTCAAGGAGCACGGAGCCGAGATCGGCCGGTACTCCCGGATCGTCGCCGACGCCTCCCTCACCATCCGCGGGCGGCTCGACGAGCTGCCCTCCCCCACCACGACCCAGAAGGTCGCCGAGGACAGCCGCGAGGCCGCCGACTACCTGGCCCAGGACTACGAGAAGCGGTGCACGAGCGCCCTGCTGCCGGAGACGTCCTGCGCGAACCTCAAGAAGGCCGCGGACGCGGCCGAGAAGGCGGCGAAGGCCGCCGCGGCGGTCGACAAGCTGGTGCAGAACAAGAACGGTGAGCTGGACAAGCTCAGCCGGGACCTGAACACCATCCACGACATCGCCGACCAGCTCGCGGACCGGGCCCCGACGCTCTGGAAGGACATCGACAGCGGCGTCAAGCAGGTCAACGCCCTCAACACCGGAGCCCACAAGGTCTCCCGGGGTCTGGACGCCCTGCACACCGGGACGGGCAAGGCCCGCAACGGCATCAACGAGCTGGACACCGGCATCGGCAAGCTGTCCACCGGCGCCAACTCGCTCAACGGCGGCATGTTCAAGCTCGCCGACGGCTCCGGGAAGCTCGCCGGCGGCCTGCACGACGGTGCGGAGCAGATCCCGGACTACGGCAAGAAGGAGCGGGACGCCCGGACCGAGGTGATGGCCGACCCGGTGCGGCTCGCCTCGAACTCGATGCACAAGGCGCCGAACTACGGCACCGGCTTCGCCCCGTACTTCATCCCGCTGTCGCTGTGGGTGGGCGCGATGGTCGCCTACATGCTGATCCAGCCGCTGAACCGGCGGGCCCTCGCCGCGGGCGCCTCCGCCTGGCGGATCGCGCTGGCCGGCTGGCTGCCGGTCGCGGTCCTCGGCATCGCGCAGATGGGCGCCCTGATGGCCGTCCTGCACTGGGGCCTGGGTCTGGAGATGGCCCGCGCGGGCGGCACCATCGGCTTCCTCGCACTGGTCACGGTCTGCTTCGCGGCCATCGTGCAGTGGCTCAACGCACGCTTCGGGCCCGCGGGCCGGATCCTGGTGCTGGCGCTGCTGATGCTCCAGCTCACCTCGGCCGGCGGTACGTACCCGGTGCAGACCAGCCCCGGCTTCTTCAACGCCATCCACCCGTTCCTGCCGATGACCTACGTCGTGGAGGGCCTGCGCAGGCTCATCACCGGCGGCGGGCTGGGCCAGGTCTGGCTGGGCTCGGCCGTGCTGGCCACCTACACCGTGGGGGCGCTCGCGCTCACCGCGTGGTCGGCCCGCCGCAAGCAGGTGTGGACGCTGGACCGGCTGCACCCCGAGCTGAGCCTGTGAGCGGGGTCGCCGCTCCCGCGGGCGGCATCCCGAGGAGAATCGTGGGCATGGACACCAGCACCCGCCGCCAGGCGACGCGTACCAAGCTCTACGAGGCGGCCGTCACCCTGATCGCCGAGAAGGGCTTCTCCGCCACCACGGTGGACGAGATCGCCGAACGCGCCGGGGTCGCGAAGGGCACGGTCTACTACAACTTCGCGAGCAAGACCGAGCTCTTCGAGGAGCTGCTGCGGCACGGCGTGGGGCTGCTCACCGCATCGTTGCAGCGTGCGGCGGACGAGACCGCGGCACGCGGCGGCAGCCGGGTGGACGCCCTGGACGCGATGATCCGGGCCGGGCTGGGCTTCATCGAGCGCTACCCGTCGTTCACCCAGCTGTACGTGGCCGAGCTGTGGCGCACCAACCGGGCCTGGCAGTCCACCCTGATGGTGGTCCGGCAGCAGGTCGTCGCGGTGGTGGAGAACGTCCTGCGGGAGGCCGTGGAGCGGGGTGAGCTGACCGAGGAGCTCGATGTGCAGCTCACCGCCGCGGCTCTGGTCGGCATGGTGCTGGTGGCCGCGCTGGACTGGCAGGCGTTCCAGCCGGAGCGGTCGCTGGACGATGTGCACGCCGCGCTCACCCGGCTGTTCCAGGGCAGGCTGGGCCGGGACTGATTCCCGGCCGCGGGCCGCTTCCCCGGGGTTGCAACGGTGCTTCGAGGCGCCGGGGCAACCCCGGCGGCATATCTACCGCCGCCGGCGGTCCGGCGCCGGGCGGGGTCGAGGCGCCGGGGCAACCCCGGCGGCACATCCGCCGCCGGCGTCCGGCGCCGGGCGGCCGAACACAGAAATGCGCTGTCCGTCGCGGCTCGATCCCCCCGAGCCGCGACGGACAGCGCTTCCCCCCGTCGTCCCCCGTGTCCCCCCGTCCGGTGAAGCGCCCCGTTCCCCCGTGACGCTCCCCGTACGGCCGGGGTGCCGCGCCGTTCCGCCGCCCCGTGTCGGCAGTGCCGGCGCCGCGCCCCTTCCGTGGCCTCCACTCTTCCGTCCGGAGGGGCCGCGGCCCATCCGCGCCGCTACTCATCTCCCGTCCTGAGTACGGGTACTCAGGGCTGCGCACTCCTGCCCAGAGGGCCGCGGGGGCCCTCCTCCGGGCCGGGGCCGGGCTGTCGGTGGCGGCGGATAAGGTCTGGTCCATGGCACGGATTGCGGTGATCGGCGCCGGGACGGGCGCGATGGCGGCCGCCGCCCGGCTGGCCGTGGCAGGCCACCGGGTGACGGTGTACGAGCGCACGGAGACCTTCGGCGGCGGCGTGCGGCGCCTGGAGCGGGACGGCTTCGGGTTCGACACCGGGCCCGGTCTGCTCCGGCTGCCCGCGGTGTACCGCGATCTGTTCGTCAAGACGGGCAAGGAGCCGCTGGAGCGGTGCGTCCGGCTCACCCAGGTGGACCCGGCGAGCCGACACGTCTTCCCCGACGGGACGGCGGTGGCGCTGCCCAACGCTTCCCGGGCCGGGGTCGTCGAGGCGCTGGACGCCGCCCTCGGCGCCGGCGCGGGCGAGCGCTGGAGCGACCTGATCAACCGGGCCCGGGACGTCTGGGACGCGACGCGCAGGCCGCTGCTCGAGGAGCCGTTGTGGCAGGACTGGCAGGTCCTGGGCCGCGACCCGTATCCGGCGGTGCGCCGGCGCGGGCTGTTCGGGCGCGGCAAGCGGCCGGACACCCTGGCCACGGTCGCCCGGCGCGAGCTGCGCGATCCACGCCTGGTGGCCCTGCTGGAGAGCCACGCGCTGGCGCACGGCTTCGACCCGGTGTCCGTGCCCCCGAGCGCGACGGTGCTGCCGTACGTCGAGCAGACCTTCGGCTGCTGGTACGCCGAGGGCGGCATGCGGGCCCTGGCGGAGGCGCTGTACGAGCGCTGCCGGGCCCGCGGGGTGGAGTTCGTGTTCGGCGCGGGCGTCACCGGCATTCCGGAGAAGGACGGCCGGGCGGCGGGCGTGGAGCTGGCGGACGGCACCGTGGCGGAGGCGGACCAGGTGGTCGCCGGAGTGGACCCGTCGCTGCTGGCGGAGATGCTCGACGGCACCGCGGGGTCACCGTGGCGGGGCCGGGCCCTGTGGCAGGAGGGCGACAAGCGGCCGGACCCGGCCGCCCGGGCCCGGGTGCCGGGCCGGTTCACGGTCTGTCTGGCCCTGCGGGGCGCCCGGCCGGACGGGGTGGCCCACCGGACGGTGATCCACTCGGCCGACCGCGGCGAGGAGCTGGGCTGGCTGTTCGATCCGGAGCCGACGCTCCAGGAGAGCCTCTGCGAGTTCCCGACGGTCACCGTGCTGCGGCCGGACGACCGCTCCCTGGTGCCCGACGCGGAGCACGAGGCGGTGACGCTGTCCGTCACGGTGCCGCCGCACGGGCCGGTGGACTGGCGGGACGACACCACGGTCCGGCGCAGTGCCGACCGGGTCGTGGCGATCGCCGAGGCCGCGATACCGGGCCTGCGGGAGCGGGTCCTCTGGCGGGAGGTGCGCACGCCGGCCGACACGGCCGCGCAGACCGGCGCGGAGGGCGGTTCGGTGCCGGGCCCGGTGCTGGCCGGGGCCGGGGGGCAGCAGCTGCGCCCCGCCAACACCAGCCGGATTCCCGGGCTCCATCTGGTGGGCGGCTGGTCGCACCCAGGTGGCGGGCTCGCTCACGCCGGAATGTCGGGGGCGCTGGTCGCCGGGCTCATCGTGGAAGGGGCCGACTGGCGCGGCTCCCAGTGACGGCCGCGGGCGGCGGCCGGACGGCCGTCGTCCGGCCCGTTCCGGGGCGCATGCGCCGACCGGGGGCACCGCCGACGGTGCAGCCGACGGTAGCCGGGGCCCCGGCCGACGGTGCAGTCGGCGGCCGGCGGTCAGGAGTCGGCGCTCAGTAGCGGTACTCGCCGTAGCCGGGCTGGTAGCCCTGCTGGTAGTACGCCTGCTCGTCCTGCTCGGGGGTGGCCTGGCCGTCCTCGCGCTGCTGCGGGACCCACACGCCGCCGGGCGGGGTCTCGGGGTGCGGCTGCTGACCGGCCGCCGCGTACGGGTCGGCGTACTGGCCGGTGCCGTAGTCGTACTGCTGCTGGCCGCCGTAGCCGCCGTACGGGTCGTAACCCTGGGGGGCGCCCGCCGCGTTGTAGGGGTCGGAGTAGGCGGCGTACTGCCCGTTCCCGTAGTCGTACTGCGCCGCGTAGGCGCTCTGGTCGGGCTGGGGGTTCTGACCGTAGTCGCCATAGGTGGCGAAGGGGCTCTGCGGTTCCGCGCCGTACCCCGGCTCCTGGTAGGCCGTGGCCCCGTAGCCGGGGGCACCGGCGGTGAAGACGGAATCGTCGTAGCCGGTCTCCCCGGCGTAGGGCTCCCGGCCGTAGGACTCCCGGCCGTAGGGGTTGGCCTCGCTGCCGTAGACGCCGTACTGGCCGGTCTCCTCGGGTATCGGCTGCGGCTGGTGGACCTCCGGGGCGCCCTGGTCCTCGGGGCCGTCCACCGCCTGGAGGTCCGAGACCTCCAGGGTGGGCTCCGCGGAGGGGGCGTCGTCCTTGGTCCGGCCGAAGCGGCCGAGGCCCTTGAGGGCCCAGCCCCGCGAGAAACCGCTGCGGAACGACAGCGTGACGTACGTCTGCCCGATCGCGAAGGCGATGGCGCCCACCGCGATCACGAGCACCGACGGCATCAGCACACCGATCACCACGCCGAGGAATCCGACGAAGGCCAGCAGTCGCCAGCGCAGTCGCGCCTTGTACTGCAGCAGCACCTCACCGAGCAGCCACAGTGCAACGATGCCGAACGCGATGTAGAGGATCGTCCAGCCCATTACCGCCCCGATTCCGCCGCTTCCCGGCCGTCAGGACTGCTGATGCAGTCCCAGATTCTCGTAGATTTCCAGCGTCGCCGTGGAGTGATTCAGGGTAATGAAGTGCAGCCCGGGAATGTCCTCGGACATCAGCCGCGCGCACAGCTCCGTGGCGTACTCGATCCCCAAGGAGCGTACAGCCGCTGGATCGTCCTTGACCGTCAGGATCCGCTCGGCCAGCTCCGGAGGGAACGCGGCGTTGCTGAGCTGGGCGAACCGCTCGATCTGCCGGACGTTGGTGACCGGCATGATCTCCGGAATGATCGGGGTGTCGCAACCCGCCGCCGCGACCCGGTCGCGCAGCCGGAGGTAGTCCTCCGCATAGAAGAACATCTGGGTGATCGCGAAGTCGGCTCCGGCCCGGCACTTGTCCACGAAGTGCCGGACGTCGCTGTCCCAGTCCGTCGAGCGCGGGTGCATCTCCGGGAAGGCCGCGACACCGACGCAGAAGTCGCCCGACTCCTTGATCAGCCGCACCAGGTCCGCCGCGTACTCCACCCCGTCGGGGTGCCGCACCCACTCCCCCATCGGGTCGCCCGGCGGGTCGCCGCGGAGCGCGAGCATGTTGCGGATCCCGGCGTCGGCGTAGTGCCCGATGACGTTGCGCAGCTCCGCGAGCGAGTGGTTCACCGCGGTCAGATGGGCCACCGGAGTGAGGGTGGTGTCGGTGGCGATCCGCGCGGTGGCCCGCACGGTGCCCTCACGGGAGGAGCCCCCGGCGCCGTAGGTCACGGAGACGAAGGTCGGCGAGACCGCCTCGATTCTGCGGATGGCGTTCCACAGAGTGCGCTCGCCCTTCTCGGTCTTGGGTGCGGCGAACTCGAACGAAAAGGACCGCTTGCCCGAGGCAAGCAGGTCGCGGACCGTCTGTGCGCGATCCGTGCGGGTGGATGCAGTGCCGAGGGCCATACCGGCAGGTTATCCATCGGCAGGGCCGAGCCCCAATCAAAGCCGACGATATGACCGATTCGCTACGCTCCCGTCCACATGCTGGGCCGGTGACGCGCACCGGCCACGCCGGTCACACACCGCGTTCACGCACCGGTCGCGTTCTCTCACCCGCTGCGTTCATCAACCAGACGGCCTTCGCTCACACGCGGCATTCGTTCACACGCCGCCTTCGCCCAGGCGACGCGTTCGCTCACGCGTCGCGGGCGCGCACCCGCTTGGCGAGATCCGCGGCGGCCGCCCCCGGGTCGTCCGCCTCGGTGACCGCGCGGACCACCACGACCCGCCGGGCCCCGGCGTCCAGCACCTCGTCGAGGTTGGACGCGTCGATGCCGCCGATCGCGAACCACGGCCGTGCGGGGCGCAGCGAGGCGGCGTAGCGGACGAGCGGCAGGCCGGGCGCGGTACGGCCCGGCTTGGTCGGGGTCGGCCAGCAGGGGCCGGTGCAGAAGTAGTCGACGCCGGGCTCGTCGGCGGCGGCCGCCACCTCCGCCTCGGCGTGGGTGGAGCGCCCGATCAGCACGGAGTCGCCGAGGACGGCGCGGGCGGCGGGCACCGGCAGATCGCCCTGGCCCAGGTGCAGGACGTCGGAGCCGATGGCGTGCGCGACATCGGCCCGGTCGTTCACCGCGAGGAGCTTGCCGTGCCGTCGGCAGGCGTCCCGGAACACCTCCAGGTGCTCCAGCTCCTCGCGGGCCTCCATGCCCTTGTCGCGCAGCTGGACGATGTCCACGCCGGAGGCGAGCACCGCGTCGAGGAACTCCGGGAGGTCGCCCTGGCGCTTGCGCGCGTCGGTGCACAGATAGAGCCGGGCACCTTCGAGCTGCGTCACGGCGGTGGTGGTGGCCATGGCGTGGTCCCCCCGGGGTTGGGCGGCGTGCGGGCCGGGTCTCGCCGGCCCGCACGCCCGAGCGGTTCTCGGTCAGACGGCGAGCGCCTGAGCGCGGCGCTTCACCTCCGTGCCGCGATTCTCCCGCAAGGCCTGGGCCGGGGTGCCGGGGAGGGTCGGATCCGGAGTGAAGAGCCACTCCAGCATCTCCTCGTCGGTGAAGCCGTCGTCCTTCAGGAGCGTCAGTGTGCCGGCGAGGCCCTTGACGACCCGGCCGTCGCCGATGAAGTCGGCGGGCACCTGGAGCACCCGGTTCTCGCCACGGCGCACCGCGATCAGCTGGCCTTCCTTGACCAGCTGCCGGACCCGGGTCACTTCGACACCGAGCCGCTCGGCGATGTCGGGGAGGGTGAGCCAGGAGGAAACGAGGGCATCGGTCTTTGTGTCAATCTCGGTCACGGGGACAAGCCTGCCATCTGGGGCTGACAGCCGGTAGCCGAGCGCCGCCGAGCCGGTGCCCACCGGTCGGGCGACGGGCCGCTCCGACGGCCCCGCTCAACGGTGGGCCGTGCGGTGCGCGGCCGGGCCGCGCACCGGTCCGGACGGGCTGCCGCTCCGGCCGGGGATCCGGCCCCCGGCGCCCCGGCGCGCCACACAAGGGGCGGGGAGCACGGGGCAGGAGGCGCCGGCCGGGGATGCCGGGCCGGGCGGAGTGTTCCGGTGGCCGGGAGCAGCCGCGGTACGCCCCGGCGCCTCAGAGAACCGCGGACTTCAGCGGCACCGCCGGGTCCGCGGCCCGCTCCGGGTCGATCCGCGCGCCCCGCTCGATGAGCTTGCGGCCCTGCGCGAGGTCACGCGGACGGCCCACCGCCAGCAGCGCGACCAGCACGCCGTCCCGCAGCCAGCACACCGACCAGGAGGCGCCGTCCGGATCGCCGCGCCGGACCGTGGTGTCCGCGGCGGCGTGGTGCCCCGCGTACTGGACGAACCGGCCGAACTGCTCGGACCAGAAGTAGGGCACCGGGTCGTAGACCTGCGCCTCGGCCGCTCCGCCGATGATGTCGGCGGCCACCGTGCGGGGCCCCTGGAGCGCGTTGTCCCAGTGGTGCACGAGGAGCCGCTCCCCGTACCGGGCGGAGGGGAAGGAGGCGCAGTCGCCGACCGCGTACACATCCGGTGCGGAGCTGCGCAGCCGGTCGTCGGCGCGGACCGAGCCGTCGGGGCAGAGCTCGATGCCCGATCCGGCCAGCCAGCCGGTCGCGGGGCGGGCTCCGATGCCGACCAGTACGGCGTCCGCGGGGAGCCGCGTGCCGTCCGCCAGCAGTACGGCGCCGGGCTCCACCGTCTCCACGCGCGCCCCGGTGATCAGCCGGGCGCCGCTCTCCTCGTACCAGCCCCGCATGGGCTCGGCGACCTCGGCGGGCAGGGCCCCGGCGAGGGGGCGCTCCGCGGCCTCGACGACGGTCACCGTGCAGCCCGCCTCCAGCGCCGCGGTCGCGAACTCCGCGCCGATCCAGCCCGCGCCGACCACCACGACGTCCTGCCGCGCCGCGAGCACCGGGCGCAGCGCCTCGGCGTCGTCCAGGGTGCGCAGCAGATGCAGGCCCGGCGCGTCGCCGCCGGGGAGGGTGACGGGGTCGGCGCCGGTCGCGATGACGAGCCGGTCGTACGGCACGGGCCCGGCCGCGGTCTCCACCACGTGTTCACCGGGGCGCACGGCGGTGACCCGGCGGCCGAGGAGCAGGTCGATGCCGAGGGCGGCGAAGTCGATCTCGAAGGCCGAGCCGTCGGCCTTGCCGAGCAGGACGGCCTTGGACAGCGGCGGCCGGTCGTACGGCTGGTGCGGCTCGGCGCCGAGCAGCGCGACACCGCCGGTCCAGCCCTGTTCCCGCAGCGCGACGGCGGTCTGCACCCCCGCCATGCCCGCGCCGACGATGACGACCCGGTCCCCGGTGTGCTGCCTGTCCTCACTCACACGGTCACTCTAGGTCCGCGGCGGGGGCCCGCCGCAGACCCGCGCACCGAGATCTCTGACACAGCATCATGCGGGGCTTCCGCGGGAAGGCGGCTTGTCCCGTCCGGCCTCGGGCCACCTGCCGGTCCCGCCGCCGGCCGTCCGCGGCCCGGCCCCGGGGCCCGGTACGGGGGGCCGTTCCGGTTCGCCGCTCCCTTCATGGGCCGGAAGGCGGCACGTTAAGGTGACGGCCGTAGAGCACTCGCGGGAGCCCGGACGGACCGGGCTGAGAGGGAGGCTGACCGGCCTCCGACCGTACGAACCTGATCCGGGTCATGCCGGCGAAGGGAGGGGCTGGACGCCCATGCACGCGCCCGAGAACGGCACCCCCGAGAAGAGCGCCCCGGCGCACGGGACCGCACCGCACACCGTCACCGCACAGCGCGGGACCCCCCGGCACACCACCGCGCAGCACCGTCATGACGTCCTCGTCGTCGGGGGCGGCATCATCGGCCTCGTCACGGCCTGGCGGGCGGCGCAGCGGGGGCTGCGCACCGCGGTCGCCGATCCGGTGCCCGGCGGGGGCGCCGCGCAGGTCGCCGCCGGGATGCTGGCGGCCGTCTCCGAACTGCACTACGGCGAGGAGACCCTGCTCGGCCTCAACCTCGCCTCCGCGGAGCGCTATCCGGAGTTCGCCGCGGAGCTGGTGGAGGCGAGCGGCCAGGACGTCGGTTACCGCGCCTGCGGCACCCTGGCGGTCGCACTGGACGCCGACGACCGGGCCCATCTGCGGGAGCTGCACGCCCTCCAGGTCCGCTGCGGGCTGGACTCGCAGTGGCTGACCGGGCGCGAGTGCCGGCGCCTGGAGCCGATGCTCGCGCCGGGCGTGCGCGGGGGGCTCCGGGTGGACGGCGACCACCAGACCGACCCCCGGCGGCTGGCCGCGGCGCTGGTCACCGCCTGCGAGCGGGCCGGCGTGGTGCTGCACCGCGGGTGGGCCCGGGAGCTGCGGGTGGTCCGGGACCGGGCGGTGGGGGCCGTGCTGGAGGACGGCACCGAACTGGCCGCCGGTCAGGTCGTCCTGGCCGGCGGCAGCCACAGCGGCCGCCTCGCCGGGGTCCCCGAGGCCGTCGTGCCGCCGGTCCGCCCGGTCAAGGGCCAGGTCCTGCGGCTGCGGGTGCCCGGGGCGTACGCGCCGTTCCTCTCCCGGACCGTACGGGCCGTGGTCCGCGGCGGGCAGGTCTATCTGGTGCCCCGGGAGAACGGCGAGCTGGTGCTCGGCGCCACCAGCGAGGAACTGGGCTGGGACACCACGGTCACCGCGGGCGGGGTGTACGAACTGCTGCGCGACGCCCATGAGCTGGTGCCGGGCATCACCGAACTCCCGCTGGTGGAGACCCGGGCCGGGCTGCGCCCCGGTTCGCCGGACAACGCCCCGCTGCTGGGACCCACCGCCCTGCCCGGACTGCACCTGGCGACCGGGCACTTCCGCAACGGCGTGCTGCTCACACCGGTCACCGGCGACGCTCTGGCGGAGGTGCTGTGCACCGGTGAACTCCCGCCCGAAGCCCGTCCGTTCAGCCCGCTGCGCTTCACCTCCGGAGGCCCCGCGGCCCCGGTGTCCGACGCATCCGACGCCCCCGTACGGCAGGAGCAGCCCGCGTGACCGTCTCCGTCAACGGCGAACCCCGCGAGGTCCCGGAGGGCACCACGCTCGACCGGATCGTCGCGACGCTCACCACCGCACCGGCGGGTGTCGCCGCCGCGCTCAACGAGGCCGTGGTGCCGCGGGGCCAGTGGCCCGCCACCGCACTCGGCGACGGCGACCGCGTCGAGATCCTGACCGCGGTCCAGGGAGGCTGACCATGACCGACACCACCGCTCCGACCGGCACCACCGCTCCGCCGGACACGGCCGCGGCCGATCCGTTCACCCTGGCCGGCACCACCTTCGGCTCCCGGCTGATCATGGGCACCGGCGGCGCCCCCAGCCTGGACGTGCTGGAACGTTCGCTCATCGCCTCCGGCACCGAGCTGACGACCGTCGCGATGCGCCGGCTGGACCCGACGGTCCAGGGCTCGGTGCTGTCCGTGCTCGACCGGCTCGGCATCCGCGTCCTGCCGAACACCGCGGGGTGCTTCACCGCGGGCGAGGCGGTGCTGACCGCGCGGCTCGCCCGGGAGGCCCTGGGCACCGACTGGATCAAGCTGGAGGTGGTGGCGGACGAGCGGACGCTGCTGCCCGATCCGGTCGAGCTGCTGGACGCCGCCGAAGTGCTCGTCGACGACGGCTTCACCGTGCTCCCGTACACCAACGACGACCCGGTCCTCGCCCGCAGGCTGGAGGACGTGGGCTGTGCCGCGATCATGCCCCTGGGCTCGCCCATCGGCTCCGGGCTCGGCATCCGCAACCCGCACAACTTCCGGCTGATCACCGAGCGGGCGCGGGTGCCGGTGATCCTGGACGCCGGTGCGGGCACCGCCTCGGACGCGGCGCTGGCCATGGAGCTGGGCTGTGCGGCGGTGATGCTGGCCTCGGCGGTGACCCGCGCCCAGGAGCCGGTCCTGATGGCCGGGGCGATGCGGCACGCGGTCGAGGCGGGACGGCTGGCCCACCGCGCGGGCCGGATCCCGCGCCGGCACTTCGCGGAGGCGTCCTCGCCGACGGAGGGCCTGGCGGCCCTGGACCCGGAACGGCCCGCCTTCGGGTAGGCACCGGACCGCCCCGCACCTGCCGGAACGCCCGCCCGGCCACGGCCGGGCTCCGGCACCCCGGTGACCGGCGCGAGCCGCTCCGGCGGGGCCGGCCCGTCAGGCCGTAGCGTGGAACCGGAGGTGGTCCCCGTGGCGCATGAGGTCCCCGACCGCGTCGAGCGCGAGGTGTACGTCCCGGCCCCGGCCGACCGCGTGTGGCGGGTGCTCACCACGGCCGAGCACATCCGGTCCTGGTACGCGTTCGGCGGCGCCGAGCTGGACCTGCGGCCGGGCGGCGCCCTCCGGTTCCGCTGGGACGACCAGGGGGAGTTCCACGGCCGGGTGGAGATGGTCGAGGCCCCCTACCGGGTCAGCTTCCGGATGGCCCTGCGCCCCGATGTGCCGCCGGGCCGGGGCGGCTCCACGCTGATCGAGTTCGATCTCACACCCGAGGGCACGGGCACCCGGGTCACGGTCAACGAGACCGGGGTCACCGCGCTGGACGTGCCCGCGGCGGAGCAGGCCCGGCACGCCGAGTACGCGGCCATGACCTGGGCCACGGCGCTCGAGGAGCTCGCGGCACTCGCCGCGGCCTCGCACGCATGATCCACCGGCCGGGCCGGGGCGGGTGCGCCGGCCGGCTGTCACCGTTGTGCTGCAGAGGTCCGCCGGACCCCGCGGATGGGACAGACCTGCCGGTCATGGCTCGTAGACTGCACTGTCGTGGATACGACCCTGCAGGACCCGCTGGTCGGGCACGTGCTCGACGGACGCTACCGGGTCGAGGCGCGCATTGCCGTCGGTGGCATGGCCACCGTCTACCGGGCCGTGGACACCCGTCTCGACCGGGTGCTGGCGCTCAAGGTGATGCATCCCGGCCTCGCCACGGACGCCCAGTTCGTCGACCGTTTCATCCGTGAGGCCAAGTCCGTCGCCCGGCTCGCCCACCCGAACGTCGTCGGCGTCTTCGACCAGGGCATGGACGGCACCTACGTCTATCTGGCCATGGAGTACGTCGCCGGGTGCACGCTGCGCGACGTGCTCCGCGAGCGCGGCGCGCTGCAGCCCCGCGCCGCCCTGGACGTCCTGGAGCCGGTGCTCGCCGCGCTCGGCGCCGCCCACCGCGCCGGGCTGATCCACCGCGACATGAAGCCGGAGAACGTCCTCATCGGGGACGACGGCCGGGTCAAGGTGGCCGACTTCGGGCTCGTCCGGGCCGTGGACACCCAGACCAACGCCTCCTCAGGCTCCCTGCTCGGCACCGTCTCGTATCTCGCGCCGGAGCAGATAGAGCACGGCACGGCCGACACCCGCGCGGACGTCTACGCCTGCGGGATCGTGCTGTACGAGATGCTGACCGGCGGGAAGCCGCACGACGGCGGGACCGCCGCCCAGGTGCTCTACCAGCATCTGCACGAGGACATCGCACCGCCGTCGGGGCAGGTGCCGGGGCTCGCCCCCGAGCTGGACATCCTGGTGGCCACCGCGACCGCCCGCGACCCCGAGCAGCGCCCGGCCGACGCCGTCGCGCTGCTCGCGCAGGCCCGCGAACTCCGGGCACTGCTCACCGAGGAGCAGCTCGACGCCGTTCCCCCGCAGGCCCTGGCGGACGCGCACACCGGCTCCGAGGACCGGACGAGCGTGATCCCCCGGACCCTGGGGGGCGGGCAGCCGGCCGAGGGCGGTCCGGCGGGCGAGGACGCGCTGAACCGCACCAGCCGGCTGGACCTGCCGCCGTCCGGGCCGCCGCCGTCCGACGGGCCGTCGTCCCGCCGGGCGCCCCGGCGGGGCCCGCGGCGCGGGGTGCTCGCCCTGGTCGCGGCCCTGCTGGCGCTCGGCATCGGCGCCGGGGTCTGGTACATCACCGCGGGGCAGTTCACCCAGGTTCCCGGGGTGCTCGGGCTGTCGCGGACGCAGGCGGAGCAGAAGCTGCACGACGCCGGGCTGGACGTGCAGGTGCGGACGGGCTTCAGCGACGTCGTGGACCGCGGCAAGGTCATCCGCAGCGAGCCGAAGCTGGGCAGCCGGATCCGGGACACCGGCACGGTGACCATCACCGTCTCCCGGGGCCCCGACGAGGTGAAGGTGCCCGACCTGGAAGGCGTTCCGCTGACGAAGGCGAAGCGGCAGCTCAAGGAGCTGGGCCTGGTTCCCGGGATGGTGCGCAAGGAGTTCAGCGACACGCTCTCGCAGAACTCGGTGATCCGGACCGACCCGGAGGCGGGCACCAAGCGGCGGCCGGACTCCGCGGTGGCCATCACGGTCAGCAAGGGCGAGCCGGTCGAGTCCCCGGACGTCACCGGCTACGAGCTCGCGGACGCCAGGCAGGAGCTCCGCGACGCCGGGCTGAAGGCCAAGGTCTCCCCCCGCCGGGTCTTCTCCGAGGAGGACAAGGGCACGGTCGCCACGCAGTCCCCCACCGGGGAGACCGAGCTGGCGGAGGGCGACACCGTCACGCTCACGTTCTCCAAGGGCCAGCAGATGGTCGAGGTGCCGGACGTCGAGGGCCTGAGCACCGACGAGGCGAAGGCCAAGCTGGAGGCGGAGGGATTCACCGTTGACGTCTCCAAGTTCTTCTTCGGGGACACCGTCTTCGACCAGTCCGTCGACGCGGGCGAGGAGGCCCCGAAGGGCAGCTCCGTCACGATCCGGGTGCGCTGACACCACAGCTGCGGAGCTGACACACAGCTGCGGAAAGGGCGGGCCCCTCACGGGCCCGCCCTTTTCGTTGTGCCCGACCGCCCTTTCCGTTGCGCCCGGCCCGCCGGCCGTACGGAGGCGGTTCCACGGCGTGCGACCCTGGTCCGGTGAACAGCCCGCATCCGCGCCACAGCAGTCCCTCCGGCCTCCGCAATCCGGTCGGCGGCCATGTGCCGGTCGCCGGAGGCCTCGCCTCCGTCGGCCTCTCCTACGCCCGGGAGATCGGCGCCGAGGCCGTGCAGGTCTTCGTCGCCAACCCGCGCGGCTGGGCGACCCCTCCCGGAACCCCGCGGCAGGACGAGCAGTTCCGGGAGGGCTGCGCGGCGGGCTCGATCCCGGCCTATGTGCACGCGCCCTATCTGATCAACTTCGGCTCCCACACCGGGGCCACCGTGGACCGGTCGGTGGAGTCGCTGCGGCACTCGCTGCGCCGGGGGCGGGACATCGGCGCGCTCGGCGTCGTGGTGCACACCGGCTCGGCGACCGGCGGCCGGCCCCGTGCGACGGCGCTCGCCCAGGTCCGGGAGCGGATGCTGCCGCTGCTCGACGAGCTCACCCACGACGACGACCCGGTGCTGCTCCTGGAGCCCACGGCGGGCCAGGGGGCGTCGCTGTGCTCGCTGGCCGAGGACCTCGGGCCGTACTTCGAGGCGCTGGACCGGCATCCCCGGCTCGGCGTCTGCCTGGACACCTGCCACGCCTTCGCCGCCGGCCACGACATGGCCGCGCCGGGCGGGATGAAGCTGCTGCTCGACGCATTGGTGGACACCGTCGGCGCGGGCCGGCTCGGGCTGATCCACGCCAACGACTCCAAGGACGTGGTGGGCGCGCACAAGGACCGGCACGAGAACATCGGCGCGGGTCACATCGGGGCGGACCCGTTCGGTGAGCTGTTCACCCACCCGGCGACCGAGGGCGTGCCGCTGGTGATCGAGACGCCGGGCGGCACGGCGGGCCACGCGGCCGACGTGGCGCGCCTCAAGGAACTCCGCGGGGTGGGCTCCCCGGTCTGACCACATGCCGGGGCCGACCGGGGCCGGGGCTCGGCCGACCGGACCGGCCCTGCCGGACAGCCCTCAGAGCTCCGGCCCGTCCCCCGGCTCCTCCTGGTAGGAGTACCGCTGCTCACGCCAGGGGTCGCCGACGTTGTGGTAGCCGCGCTCCTCCCAGAAGCCCCGGCGGTCGGCCGTCATGTACTCGACACCGCGGACCCATTTGGGCCCCTTCCAGGCGTACAGGTGCGGCACGATCAGCCGGACCGGGAAGCCGTGCTCGGCGGTGAGCAGCTCGCCGTCCTTGTGGGTGGCGAACATGGCCCGCTCCGAGGTGAAGTCGGAGATCCGGAGATTGGAGCTGAAGCCGTACTCGGCCCACACCATCACATGGGTGACGTCGGGGGCCGGAGGAGCCAGTTCCAGGACGGTGCGGGCGGAGACCCCGCCCCACTCGGCTCCCAGCATGCTGAACTTGGTGACGCAGTGGAGGTCGGCGACGACCGTGGAGTACGGCATGGCCGTGAACTCCTCATGCGTCCAGCAGTGCTTGTCGCCGTCGGCGGTCGCGCCGAATACACGGAATTCCCAGCGGTCCGCCTTGAACTTGGGGACCGGGCCGTAATGGGTGACCGGCCAGCCGCGCTGCAGCCGCTGTCCCGGAGGAAGCTCGAGCTGTGCCCCTTCACGGCTTTCCGGCTGACTCATGACTCCATGGTGGCAGACGGGGAAGGGTGGTCATGACCAGCGCAGAGCGGGGCAGGAACAACTCGTACTAAGCGTGCACTTACTGGATCGTCCCTGCGGGCGGTGCGAGGATGCGCGCAACCTGCCGTTCTTGTGTGGAAGTGGAAGGAGCCGCTGCGATGCAGGGCGACCCCGAGGTCATCGAATTCCTCAACGAGCAGCTGACCGCCGAGCTCACCGCGATCAACCAGTACTTCCTGCACGCCAAGATGCAGGAGAATTTCGGCTGGCCGAAGCTCGCGAAATACACCCGGGCCGAGTCGTTCGACGAGATGAAGCACGCCGAGGTGCTCACCGACCGCATCCTGTTCCTGGAGGGCCTGCCCAACTATCAGCGGCTGTTCCACGTCCGGGTGGGCCAGACGGTCACCGAGATGTTCCAGGCCGACCGGCAGATCGAGGTCGAGGCCATCGACCGGCTGCGGCGCGGTGTGGAGGTGATGCGGGCCAAGGGGGACATCACCTCGGCCAACATCTTCGAGAGCATCCTCGCCGACGAGGAGCACCACATCGACTATCTCGACACCCAGCTGGAGCTCATCGAGAAGCTCGGGGAGCCGCTGTACATCGCCCAGCTGGTCGAGCAGCCGGAGAGCTGACGGCGGCGCGCGCCCGGCGCGGTTCTTCCTGCGGCTTCGGGGCTCAGGCGGCCCAGGGGCTCAGGCGTGCCAGCGGCTCAGGCGTACCAGGGGCTCAGGCGGCTTCGGCGGCGGCCGGGTAGTGCCGCTCGTCCGGCACGGCTCCGGCGACGCGTGCGGTGTCCGCGGCGAAGGCGGTGTCCGCGGCGAGAGCGGCCGGCTCGCCCTGCTCCACCAGCTCACGCCGGGGGCAGGCACCGCGGCCGAGCAGGGCCTGGATACGGCGTACGCAGTTGCCGCAGTCCGTGCCCGCCTTGCAGGCCGAGGCGATCTGCCGGGGCGTGCAGGCGCCCGAGTCCGCGTGCTCACGCACCTGCTTCTCGGTGATGCCGAAGCATGAGCAGACGTACACGCGATTCACCCCCGCGGGCGGACAGGTCGGTCGGATTGATAGGCAACCCCACTTCCATTGATCAGTGAGGTTACCCTTACCTTACCCGCCCTGGCTTGATCCTTACAACGGCAGTGGGGCACGGATCCTGTGATCCGTGCCCCACTCGTGTTCGGTGCCGCCCCGCGAGGGGTCCGGGCTACTGGCCCCGGTACATCTCCGCGACGAGGAACGCCAGGTCCAGGGACTGGCTGCGGTTGAGCCGCGGGTCGCAGGCCGTCTCGTAGCGCTGGTGCAGGTCGTCGACGAAGATCTCGTCGCCGCCGCCCACGCACTCGGTGACGTCGTCGCCGGTCAGCTCCACGTGGATGCCGCCCGGGTGGGTGCCCAGGCCCTTGTGGACCTCGAAGAAGCCCTTGACCTCGTCGAGCACGTCGTCGAAGCGGCGGGTCTTGTGCCCGGAGGCCGCCTCGAAGGTGTTGCCGTGCATCGGGTCGCAGACCCAGGCCACCTGGGCGCCGGAGGCCGTGACCTTCTCCACCAGGGTGGGGAGCTTCTCGCGGATCTTGTCCGCGCCCATCCGCGTGATGAAGGTCAGCCGGCCCGGCTCACGGTCCGGGTCGAGCCGCTCGATGAGGGTGAGCGCCTCCTCCGGGGTGGTGGTGGGGCCGAGCTTCACACCGATCGGGTTGCGGACCCGGGAGGCGAACTCGATGTGCGCGCCGTCGAGCTGCCGGGTGCGCTCGCCGATCCAGAGCATGTGCCCGGAGACGTCGTAGAGCTGCCCGGTGCGCGAGTCGGTCCGGGTGAGGGCCGACTCGTAGTCCAGGACCAGCGCCTCGTGGGAGGCGTAGAACTCGACGGTCTTGAACTCCTCCGGGTCCACCCCGCAGGCGTGCATGAAGTTCATCGCCCGGTCGATCTCGCGGGCCAGCGCCTCGTAGCGCTGCCCGGACGGGGAGGACTTCACGAAGTCCTGGTTCCAGGCGTGCACCTGGCGCAGGTCGGCGTAGCCACCGGTGGTGAAGGCGCGGACGAGGTTCAGCGTCGCGGCGGACGCGTGGTACATCCGCTTGAGCCGCTCCGGGTCCGGGATCCGGGCCGCCTCGGTGAACTCGAAGCCGTTGACGGAGTCGCCGCGGTAGGTCGGCAGGGTCACCCCGTCGCGGGTCTCGGTCGGCTTGGAGCGCGGCTTGCTGTACTGCCCGGCGATCCGGCCGACCTTCACGACCGGCACCGAGCCGGCGTAGGTGAGGACGGCGCCCATCTGGAGCAGCGTCTTGAGCTTGTTGCGGATCTGGTCGGCGCCCACGGCGTCGAACGCCTCGGCGCAGTCGCCGCCCTGCAGCAGGAACGCCTCGCCCTTGGCGACGGCACCCAGGCTGGCGCGCAGCTGATCGCACTCGCCCGCGAAGACGAGCGGAGGATACGACTCGAGGTCCGCGATCACATCGCGCAGAGCCTCGGGGTCGGGCCACTCGGGCTGCTGCGCCGCGGGAAGGTGTCGCCAGGTGTTGCCCTGGGCGGGGGAATCAGCGTTCACGGTCACCCTGTCAACAGTACGGGGTCTTTCCGGTCGCCCCGTCCACCGCCCACAAAATGAGACACGGTCCGCACCGTGGACGGGTGGCGCGCGCCGCACGGGGCTCGGCTACAGTGCGGGGCATGTTCGCGCAGCCGATCCAGGACTGGTGGTGGCCCGCTTCCCCGGCGGCCCACTGACTGCGCGTATCCACACGACCACGCGAAGGCCGCCCGAGGGGCGGCCTTCGTCGCGTCCACCGGGACGCGCGGCCCGCGGCCGTTCCTCCGCATCCGATCGCCGATCCGATTCCGGAAGGAACCCTCCATGCACCGCGACGCGACCGCGCTCCTGCACCGGCTGGCCACCGACGGCTCCCCGCCCTTCGCGCTGATCCACCGCCGCACCCCCGGCCGCCCGGAGGGAGCCGCGGCGACCGTCGAGGTGCTTCTCGGCCCGGTCACGGACGTGGAACGGCTGGCGGATATCCCGCTGGGCGAGGGCGCGACCGGCGAGGCCGTGACGGACGCGCTCGCCCTGGTGCCGTTCCGGCAGATCCGGGAGCGCGGCTTCGAGGTCCGGGACGACGGCACCCCGCTGACCGTGCTGCGCCCGGACGAGACGTACGAACTGCCGCTCGCCGCGGTGTGCGACGCGCTGCCCCGGCACGCGGTCCGGGTCGAGGACGGCGCGTTCGACGTCTCCGACGACGCGTACGCGGAGATCGTCGGCCGGGTGGTGGCGGACGAGATCGGACGGGGCGAGGGCGCGAACTTCGTGATCCGGCGGACGTTCCGCGGCAGCATCCCGGGGTTCTCGCGGGCCGACGCGCTCGCCCTCTTCCGGCGGCTGCTGACCGGCGAGCGCGGCGCGTACTGGACGTACGTGGTGCACACCGGGGAGCGCACGCTGGTCGGGGCCAGCCCGGAGGTGCACGTCCGGATGTCCGGCGGCACCGTCGTGATGAACCCGATCAGCGGGACCTACCGCTACCCGCCGGAGGGCCCCTCCCCCGAGGGCCTGCTGGCGTTCCTCCGGGACCGCAAGGAGGTGGAGGAGCTGTCCATGGTGGTGGACGAGGAGCTGAAGATGATGTGCACCGTCGCGCCCCGGGGCGGGGTCGTGGTGGGCCCGCGGCTGAAGGAGATGGCGCACCTCGCCCACACCGAGTACGAACTGCGCGGCCGCAGCTCGCTGGATGTGCGGGAGGTGCTGCGGGAGACGATGTTCGCGGCGACCGTCACCGGCTCGCCGGTGGAGAACGCCTGCCGGGTCATCGAACGGCACGAGGCCGGCCCCGGTCGGGGCTACTACGCGGGGGCGCTGGCCCTGATCGGGCGGGACGCCGGGGGCGCGCAGACCCTGGACTCCCCCATCCTCATCCGGACCGCCGACATCGACGCGGCGGGCGGGCTGCGGGTCCCGGTCGGGGCCACGCTGGTCCGTCACTCGGATCCGCGGGGCGAGGTGGCCGAGACGCACGCCAAGGCGGCCGGGGTGCTCGCCGCTCTCGGGGTGCGCCCGGGGCCCGGCGGGGAGCCGGCCGGGACACGGCCGCGGCTGGCGGACGACGTGCGGGTGCGGAGGGCGCTGGACGCCCGGCGGGCGGATCTGGCGCCGTTCTGGCTGCGGATGCGGGCCGACGAGGGGACGGCTTCCCCGGCGGGCGGTCCGGCCGGGCACGCGCTGGTCGTCGACGGCGAGGACACCTTCACTGCGATGCTGGCGCATCTGCTGCGGTCCGCCGGTCTGGAGGTGACCGTGCGGCGGCACGACGAGCCGGGGCTGCGGGAGACGGCGCTGGCCCACCGGGGGCCGGTGGTGCTGGGGCCGGGGCCGGGCGATCCGGGCCGGCTCACGGACCCGAAGATGCGCCGGCTGCGGGAGCTCGCCGGCGCGCTGCTGAGCGGGCACCGGCACGGGCTGCTGGGGGTGTGCCTGGGGCACGAGCTGATCGCGGCGGAGCTGGGCCTGGACATCGTCCGCAAGGACGTGCCCTGCCAGGGGGCGCAGGAGCGGATCGACTTCTTCGGGCGCCCGCAGACGGTGGGGTTCTACAACACCTTCACCGCGCGCTGCGACGCCGCCACGGAGGAGGAACTGGCGATGCACCGGGTCGAGCTGAGCCGGGACCCGGCCGGCGGGGACGTGCACGCGCTGCGGGGGCCGGGGTTCGCCGGGGTGCAGTTCCACCCGGAGTCGGTGCTGACGCTGGACGGGGCGGGGATCACGGCGGGGCTGCTGTCCGCGGTGCTGGTGTGAGGCTCGCCGACGGCCTGGTGTGACCGCACCGGCCGCCGGGGCCCCGGTGTCGCCCCGGCCCGGTGTTCCGCCGCCGGCCCCACGGTGAGGGGCCGGCGGCGGACCGGGGGCTTCCGGCCGGGCATGCCCCCGCCCGACGTCGGGTCAGCCGAAGAAGACGCCCGCCTCGGCGTAGAGCGCCGGGTCGACCGTCTTGAGCTTCGTGGTGGCGTCCGCGATCGGGACCCGCACGATGTCGGTGCCGCGCAGCGCGACCATCGTTCCGAAGGCCCCGTCCCGGACCGCCTCGATGGCGTGCAGGCCGAAGCGGGTGGCGAGCCAGCGGTCGAAGGCGCTCGGGGTGCCGCCGCGCTGGACGTGGCCGAGCACCGTCGTCCGGGCCTCCTTGCCGGTCCGGCTCTCGATCTCCTTGGCCAGCCACTCGCCGATGCCGGAGAGCCGGACGTGCCCGAACGAGTCCTGCGAGCCGTCCTTGAGGACGAGGTCGCCGTCCCGGGGCACGGCGCCCTCGGCGACGACCACGATCGGCGCGTAGCGGATCTTGAACCGGGACTCCACCCAGGCGCAGACCTGGCCGAGGTCGAAGCGCTGCTCGGGGATGAGGATGGCGTTGGCGCCGCCCGCCAGCCCCGAGTGCAGGGCGATCCAGCCCGCATGACGGCCCATCACCTCGACGACGAGCACCCGCATGTGCGACTCGGCGGTGGTGTGCAGCCGGTCGATGGCCTCGGTCGCGATGTTGACCGCGGTGTCGAACCCGAAGGTGTAATCGGTGGCCGACAAGTCGTTGTCGATGGTCTTCGGGACACCGACGCAGGGGATGCCGTACTCGCCGGAGAGGCGCGCGGCGACCCCGAGGGTGTCCTCGCCGCCGATCGCGATCAGCGCGCCGACCTCCTGCTTGGCGAGGTTGTCCTTGATCCGGCGGATCCCGTCCTCCGCGCCCAGCGGATTGGTCCGGGACGATCCGAGGATCGTCCCGCCGCGCGGCAGGATGCCGCGGACCGCGGGGATGTCCAGCGGGACCGTGTCCCCTTCGAGCGGCCCGCGCCAGCCGTCCCGGAAGCCGACGAAGTCGTAGCCGTACTCCTGGACGCCCTTGCGGACGATGCCCCGGATGACCGCGTTGAGCCCGGGGCAGTCGCCGCCACCGGTCAGTACTCCGACCCGCATGGTTCTTCCCTTCTCCCGCGTCGGCCGCCGTGCGGCCACGCTGTTGGTGACCCCGGCACCGAGAATGGGGGCGGCGGGTGACTCCCGTGCGGAGAAAGGCGGTTGAGGGCCGAGCGTTCACCCGTACGAGCGGACGCGCGCGGTGGGAGCGGCCCGCACCCGCTCCCCCGCCGCGCTCCTGCGCTTCCCGGGCTGACCGTTCCGGAGGAGCGGGCCGGACGCCCACGCCCCGGCGGGAAGCCCGGCGTCCCGGCCGAGCGGCGGCACGGCCTACGCGTCGTCGTCCAGCCCGCGCTCGATCGCGTACCGCACCAGTTCCACGCGGTTGTGGAGCTGGAGCTTGCCCAGGGTGTTCTGGACGTGGTTCTGCACGGTGCGGTGCGAGATGACCAGGCGCTCCGCGATCTGCTTGTACGAGAGGCCCTTCGCCACGAGGCGCAGCACCTCGGTCTCCCGGTCGGTGAGCCGGGGCGCGCCCGGCTCGTCCGCGGCCGCGGGCGGCGGGTCCGCGGCCAGCCTGCGGTACTCGCCCAGGACCAGGCCCGCCAGCCCGGGAGTGAAGACGGGGTCGCCGACGGCGGTGCGCCGGACGGCGTCGATCAGCTCCTCGCCGCTCGCCGACTTCAGCAGATAGCCGGTGGCACCGGACTTGACGGCCTCCAGGACGTCCGCGTGCTCACCGCTCGCGGAGAGCACCAGGACCCGCAGTGTCGGGTCGGACCCGACGAGTTCCTTGCAGACCTGAACTCCCGGCATTCCGGGCAGGTTGAGGTCCAGGACCAGCACGTCGGGGGTGGCCGCACGGGCCCGCCGCACCGCCTGCGGGCCGTCCCCGGCGGTCGCCACCACGTCGAAGCCGGCGGCGGCCAGGTCACGGGCGACGGCGTCGCGCCACATGGGGTGGTCGTCGACGACCATGACACTGACCGTCGGCTGCTGCTCCGTCATCGCTTCGCCTCGCTCCCGCGGTTCCCCTTCGGAACCCTCAACTCGACCTCGGTGCCCTGCCCGGGGACCGACAGCAGTTCGGCGCTGCCGCCCAGGTCCCGCAGCCGGCCGCGGATCGACAGGGCGACCCCGAGCCGGCCCTCCCGTTCGGCGTCGGCCAGTCTCCCCTCGGGGATGCCGGGGCCGTCGTCCCGTACGGTCACGATCACCGCGTCCGGCTCGTCCTCCAGCAGGATCCACGCCTGTGCGTCCTCACCGGCGTGCTTGCGGACGTTGTCGAGTGCGGCGCCGGCGGCGGCCGCGAGCTCCGCCGCGGCTCCCGCCTCCAGGAGCACGGGGGTGCCGGGCTCCGCGAACGACACCCGGGCGCCCGCGTACGGCGCGAGCAGCGCCCGCAGGTCGCACGAGCCGCCGGTGGTGCCCGCGTCGGCGGCCCGGGTGTGCTCCGCCTCCGGAGCGGTACCGGGCTCGTCGTCGGTGGTCTCCGGCAGGACGGGCGCCGTACGGGCCCCGGGGACCAGCCCGTTGGAGATCAGTGTGCGCAGGGCGATCTCCTGCTCCCCCGCCATCCGCCCGAGCCGGGCCGCCTCCCCGCCGATCTCGGCGCCGCGCCGCTGCACCATCGCGAGGACCTGGAGGACGCTGTCGTGGATGTCCCGGGCGAGCCGCTCCCGCTCGCGGGTGGCCGCCTCGATCTGGAGGGCCCGGGCCAGGGTGCGCTCACTCGCGCGGGCCACCTCGACGACGTAGCCGACCGCGGTGCAGGCCACGGAGAGCAGGACGATGCTGTGCACATTGCCCTTGGACAGCTCGCCGCGCTCGATGATGTTGGAGATGCCCACGACGCAGGAGGCCGCCGCCGCCCAGCGCCAGCCGCCCTTGATCGCGTAACCGAGCACCGCGCCCGCGGTCCAGATGGAGGGCAGGGTGGCCTCCCCGGCGGCGACCCGGGCGGGGTCGTCGAGCACCGGGGTGAGCAGGATGCCGGTGAGGGCGACGGTCATGTCGGCGGCGAGGAAGCGGTAGCTGCAGCGGGCCGCGGAGCTCACCAGGTGCGAGGTGCCGAGGGTCCAGACGGTGAGCACCGCGAGGTAGATCCAGCCCCCGAGGGGGTGGGCGTACTCCTCGTGGGCCCAGATGTAGCGGGCCACGGCGTAGGCCATGGTCAGCAGCCGGAAGGCGGTGAGCGCCTGCCACAGCGGCTGCTCCACGGACATCCGGACGACCTTCTCGCGCCGGCCCGGCGTCCGGGCTCCCGGCAGCTCACGCACCTGGGTGCGCAGTGCCATCTCCCCACCCCCCTGCCGGGCGCGGTTACGCCCCGGCCTTCTCCTGCCGGTCGGCCTCGCCGGCCTTCTTCGCCTCGGCCTTCCTCGCCTCGGCGTGCTCCGCCTTCTCGGCCTTCTCCTGCTCGGCCTGCCGCTTGGCGGCGTCCGCGATCTGCCGCTTGGCGGCCGTCGCGTAGATGTCGACGTATTCCTGCCCCGAGAGCTTCATGATCTCGTACATGACCTCGTCGGTCACCGACCGCAGGATGAACCGGTCGCCGTCCATGCCGTGGTACCGGCTGAAGTCCAGGGGCTTGCCGATGCGGATGCCGGGCCGGATCATCTTCGGCACGACCTTGCCGGGCGGCTGGACCTTCTCCGTGTCGATCATCGCGACCGGGATCACCGGGGCGCCGGTGGCGAGGGCCACCCGCGCGAGCCCGCCGGGCTTGCCCCGGTACAGCCGCCCGTCCGGCGAGCGGGTGCCCTCCGGGTAGATGCCGAACAGCTCACCGCGCTCCAGCACGCCGATGCCGCTCCTGATCGCCGCCTCGCCGGCCCCGCGGCCACCGGAGCGGTCCACCGGGAGCTGCCCGACGCCCTTGAAGAAGGCCGCGGTGAGCTTGCCCTTCACGCCGGGCGAGGTGAAGTACTCGGACTTCGCGATGAAGGTGACCTTGCGGTCCAGCACGGCCGGCAGGAAGAAGGAGTCCGAGAAGGACAGATGGTTGCTGGCCAGGATCGCGGGGCCCTCGTCGGGGACGTTCTCCAGCCCTTCCACCCAGGGGCGGAAGGCAAGCTTCAGTGTCCCTCCGATGGACAGTTTCATTGCGCCGTAAAGCAACCGAGGACCTCCTGTGTCCGACGAAGAGACCTTAACCTGCTGCGGCACACCCCTGGTCCCCCAGCCTGCCGTCGGACCTACCCGGTGTCGGTCCCGTCGCGTACGGTGAAGTCCTCACCGTGTCCCGCGCAGGTCCCCGGAGCTCCCGGGGAACCTCACCCGCCGAGAGACGTCTCTCTCCCCGGAACCCACGGACCCACGACGAACAGGAGACCTCTGGTGCCGGTCCTCCCCGGAGCCGAGCCGTTCCGCCACGAGGGCGGGGACATCGGCGTACTCCTCTGCCACGGTTTCACCGGCTGCCCCCAGTCGCTGCGCCCCTGGGCGGAGCGGCTGGCCGCGCGCGGCCTCACCGTCTCCCTGCCGCTGCTGCCCGGCCACGGCACCCGCTGGGAGGACATGCAGCTCACCGGCTGGCAGGACTGGTACGCGGAGGTGGACCGGGAGCTGCGGATCCTCCTGGAGCGGTGCCGCCGGGTCTTCGTCTTCGGGCTCTCCATGGGCGGCGCCCTGACGCTGCGGCTGGCGGCGAAGCACGGCGACGCGATCAGCGGCATCGTGGTGGTCAACCCGGCCAACAAGGTGCACGGTCTGTCCGCGTACGCCCTCCCGGTGGCCCGGCACCTGGTGCGGACCACCAAGGGGGTGGCGAGCGACATCGCGAAGGAGGGGGTCGCGGAGGTCGGCTACGACCGCGTCCCGCTGCACGCCGCGCACTCGCTCCGGCAGTTCTTCCGCGTGGTGGACGCGGAGCTTCCGCAGGTCACGCAGCCGATGCTGCTGTTGCACAGCCCGCAGGACCATGTGGTGCCGCCCGCCGACTCGGCGCGCATCCTGAGCCGGGTCTCCTCCACGGACGTCACCGAGATCCTGCTGGAGCGGAGCTATCACGTGGCCACGCTCGACCACGACGCCGAGCGGATCTTCGAGGAGTCCCACGCCTTCGTCGAGCGGATCGCTCCCGGTACGGGCGGGGCGCCGGGCGCGGGCGAGCCCGGCGGCGGCATGGAGAAGGAGACGGCGAGCGGTGGCTGAGCGCAACACCGGGGCGGGCCGCGAGGACGGCCGCGAGCCGGTCGACGAGGACGCCGCCTGGGCGGCGATCGTGGCGGGGTACGGCGAGGAGCCGGCGGACCCGGACCTGTCGCTGGACGACGACGAGGAGCGGCAGCCGCAGGACACCGCGGCCGGGCGCGACGATCGGAACGACGGGGACGACCGGGACGACGGGGACAGCCGGGACAGCCGGGACGAGGCCGACGGTCCGTCCGGGCCGGGGGCCCCGGGCAGTTCGGGAGTGCCCTCCCGGCCGCTCGGTTCCAGCGTGACGGGGTACATGGCCGGAGTCGGCCCCCGGGACTGGGCGACACCGGAGCCTGCGGAGGGAGACGCCGACGAGGGCCACTTCGTGCCCCCGGAGCCGCCGCCGCTCCCCTCGGCCGACACCACGGCCAAGTTCGCCTGGCTCGCGGTCCTCGGCGGTCCGCTGCTCCTGCTGCTCACCGTGCTGCTGCAGTGGGAGATGACCTGGTTGATCGCCACGCTCGGCATCGGCGGCTTCCTGGGCGGCTTCGGCACGCTCGTCGCCCGGATGCGGGACGACGACGAGGAGGACGACGACCCGGGGCGCGGCGCCGTCGTCTGAATCCCGGTCCGCCGGCCCGGGGTCTGCCGGTCCGGCCGCTGATCCGGATCGTCCGGTCCGGTTCGTCCGGTCCAGGTCGTCGGGACGCGCACGGGTCGGACGGCCCGGTCCGCCTCAGGGGCCGGGGCCGATATCCACCGGGGCCGCACCCGTCCGACCCCCGTCAGGTCAGGGCGGGCACCCGGAGCGCCGCCAGCACCGGCAGGTGGTCGGTGGCCGCCCGCAGGTCCGCCTCCGTGACCCCCCGCAGCCCGCGGGGCACCCCGCAGCCGAGCACCTCGACGCCCCGCGTGGGCAGGACGGCGTCGATGCGCTGCAACGGGTCACCGGGCCGGGTGGTGTGTTCGACGCCCCAGGGGGCCGTGGCCCAGCCGTCCTGCAGTTCGGCGGCGAGCCGGCGGAACGTCCGCCCCTCGGGCCGGTCGTTGAGGTCCCCCGCGGCGACCGCGTGCGGGACGCCCTCGGCGGTGAAGCGGTGCATCCGGTCGAGCAGCAGCCCGCCCTGTTCGTGGCGCTCGTCGGCGTTCATGCTCAGATGGCAGCTGAGCACACCGAGCCGGGCCCCGCCGATCCGCACCACCGCGGTGGCGAAGCCGCGCTGGTGCAGGCCGGGGGTGCGCGGCAGCAGCATGTCCTCGGTGCGCTCCACATGGGCGCGCAGCGAGGAGAGGACCATCGGGCCGGAGGCGGTCGCCCCGCCCGTGACGTACACCAGGCCGGTGGCGCGGGCCAGCCACGCCGCGGCCTTGCGCCAGCGGAAGAACCGCGGCGCCTCCTGAACGCACACGAGATCGGGGGCGCAGGCCCGGATCACCCGGGCCAGCGCCACCCGATCGTCGCGCATCGAGCGGATGTTGTAGGCGAGCACGCGGACCACGGCCGAACCGTCCGGTTCGGTACGGGACTCGGGCAGGTCCGCGAGCATGGCGCCATCCCCTCACATCGGAGCGTCACGGCGGGCCCCCGCCGCGTCCTGTCGTGGGCGGCCGGTCAGCCCTGCCGGGCCAGGTCGGCGGCGCCCACCAGTCCGGCCTTGCCGCCGAGCTGGGCGGCGAGCACCTGGGCGTGCGGCCGGTACTGTCCGCCCACCAGCCAGCGGCGGAAGGACTTGCGGATCGGGTCCAGGACGAGGTCGCCCTCGTCGGAGACCCCGCCGCCGACGATGAACGCCGACGGGTCGAACAGGGAGGCCAGATCGGCCAGCCCCGCACCGGCCCAGCGGGCCAGTTCGCGGAAGGAGTCGATGGCGACCGGGCAGCCCTGCCGGGCCGCCTCGCTCACGTGCCGCCCCTCGATCGAGTCCGGGGTGCCGTCGCCGAGGCCCAGCAGAACGGCGGCGTTGTCCGGGGCCGCGACCGCGCGCTGCCGGGCGTAGCGGACGAGGGCGCGGCCGGAGGCGTACTGCTCCCAGCAGCCCTGGCTGCCGCAGCCGCACAGCAGGCCGTCGGGGACGACCCGGATGTGGCCGAACTCGCCGGCCACGCCGAAGCGGCCGCGGCGCAGCTTGTTGCCGATGATGATGCCGCCGCCCAGCCCGGTGCCGAGGGTGATGCAGATGACGTCCTCGTGGCCCTGGCCGGCGCCGAAGCGGTACTCGCCCCAGGCGGCGGCGTTGGCGTCGTTCTCCACGACGACCGGCAGCCCCACGCGCTGCTCGACCTTGTCCTTGAGCGCCTCGTGCCGCCAGTTGATGTTGGGGGCGAACAGTACGGTCGCCCGCTTGTCGTCGACGTAGCCGGCGGCACCGATGCCGACCGCCTCGACCTGATGGTCGGTGCTGACCGTCCGCACCGCGTCCGCGATCGCGTCGACGACACCCTCGGGCGTGGGCGGAGTGGGTACCTTGCACGTCTCGAGAATCGAGCCCTCTTCGTCGACCACGCCAGCTGCGATCTTCGTGCCGCCGATGTCGACGCCGATGGTGAGTCCCATGTGTCCCTCAGTTATTCGGTCGATCCCCGCTGCGCCCAACCGTACCGGAGGGGGCCGGGGCGCACCGGCAGCAGGGAACGGCCCGGGAGGGCCTTTTCCGGGGGCGCGGAGGGTGCGCGCCCGGCGTCAGTCGAGGTCGATGCGCTCGGTTCCGGACGGGCCGTCCCCGCCGTCGTCACCGCGGGGCCAGTCGTCACCGCGGGTCCAGCGGCGCTCCTGGCCCTCGACCGCGGCCCGGTAGGCGGCGAGCAGCTCGGAGCCGGCGGCGGCGAGGTGGTCGAAGACCTCGGGGTTGCGCTCGACGACCGGTTCGACGGCGGCCTTGGCCTGGGAGATCAGCTGCTGTACGGCGCCGGCGGCCGCGCCGGCCCCGAGCGGGCCCTGGAAGGCGGAGATCCGCTCGGCCACGGCATCGGCCAGCTTGCGCAGTTCCTCGGCGGCGCTGCCGGGCTGGGGCCCCTGCTGTGCGCGGCGGCGCGCCTTCTCCGCCGCGAGATCCTCGGCGCAGGCCTTGGCCCAGGCGTCGGCGTCGGGGGCGTCGGCGGGACCGGTTGCGGGGCGCTCGGTGGCTTCGCTCATGGCGGGCTCCTGCGAGGGAGGACTTCGACGGTATTTCTCGACGTTACCCGAAGGGGGGTGCGGCGTTCACGGGGTGGCCGCCGTGGACGGGCCGTTGCCGCACGCGGCGTGCGCGTTCCGACCGCTGCGGCGTGCGGTTCCGACCACTCACGCAGGACCCGCCGCTCACCGAAATCGTCGACGCACGGGCCCGCACAGCCCCGGCCCACGGGCCACCGCGCACGAACGCCCCGGTTCAGCGGGCCGCCCCGCCTCCGGTCCGCGGCCAGAGGCCCGGGTCGGGGGTGAAGCGGATGCCGAGTTCGCCGTCCGCGAGGCCCGCGCCGGTGACGGTGCACCGCCGGAGCGCGGACGGCAGCGGCAGGATCCGGCGGAACGGGCCGACGGTGACGACGAGTTCGTCGCCGCGGCGGCTGAGGTCGAGGTCCCCGCGCTCGGCACCGGGCAGCGGCAGCCGCCAGAGGAGCACGCCCTCGGCGGCGAGCCGGTCCTCGACGCGTCCGGGCACCCGGGAGGTGTGCCCGGGGCCGCCGGGGACCTCCGTCCCCGCGCCCTCCGCACCCTCCGCACCCTCGGTACCGCCGTCCGCGGGGAAGTCCGTCCGGTCGCTCCCCGAAGCCTCCGCATCCGGCGCGAGGTCCCCGGCCGGGCCGGACGCGGCGCCGCCCCCGCCGACCGCCGCGCCGCTCCCCTGCCCGGTACCGGACCTGTCGGCGTCCGCACCGTCGCCGTGACCGGATGTGGTGTCCTCGTGGCCGACCGTGCCCTTCGCGTCGCCGGAGGACGCACCGCCGTCGCGGGAGGGGCCGTTCGCCCCGCCGGAGCCCGCGCCCCCGGCGCGCGGGGTGGCGGACGCGTTGCCGCGCCCGAGCAGCTCGGCGAGGTCCTCGGAGCCCCGGGGGTCGTGGCCGAGGTGCGGCAGCTCCCACAGCGCCGTGCCGGCCGGCAGGTCGTCCGCGAGCGTCTTCAGGGCGGCCTGCTGCTGACCGGACGCGGCGGCGAGCCAGGGGTCGGCGGAGCCGGTGGGGAGCAGCCGGTTGGCGATCACCGCGTCGGTGCGCAGCCCGTGCAGCGCGAGCCCCGCGTGGGCCCGGCGGAGCGTCTCGACGGCGGCCGGTCCGGGCTCGACGACGAGCCGGACGACGGTGCTGTCCGCCTCGATCACGGCCTGTGCGGCGGCGAGTTCACCGGCGCAGCGGTCGGCCGTCTCGTAGAGCCACTGCGCCGGCATGGGGACGCCGGCGAGCTGGGCGAGGAGCGGCCGCAGCGCGCGGGCCGCCTGGCGCTCGGAGGGGAGCAGACGGCGGAGGTAGCGCCGGAGCTGTTCGGGCAGCGCGAGCACGGCCGGTGCGTCGGGAACGGGCGGCAGGTCGAGGACGGCCACGTCCCAGCCGGCGGGCGGGCCGGCGGGTGCCGCGGACGGTTCCCGGTCCGCGGTTCCGGGTGTCCCGGGCGCCGGGACGCCGTGCGCCGGACCGGCCGCGTCCTCCCGCTGCTCCCCGGCCGCCGCCGCGCTGTCGGGGTGCAGCGCCCGGAGGGCGCGGAGCAGGGCCAGCTGCGGTGCGCCGGGGACCTCCGTCACCTCCTCGCGGTCCAGGGGTGCCGCGCCGAGCAGTCCGAGCGCGGCGGAGCACCGCTCCTGGAGGTCCAGGAGTTCGGTGCGGAAGTGCTCACCGGGGTCCAGGCGGGCGGCCCACAGGTTCGGCGCGGCCTGCACCGGCGGGCTCCAGGGGCCCGGCCGGCGTGCGGGCTCACCGGTGCCGTCCGGACCGGACGGCGGCTGCGCTGCACGCCGGGCGGCCGCCCCCGCGGGCAGCCCGAGGGCCGCTTCCAGGGTGGCGAAGCGGTCGGTGGTGAGTACCAGGGTGCGCAGTCCGCGGCGGGCCGCGGCGAGGGCCTGGGCGGCGGCGACGGTGGTGCGCCCGGCACCGCCCGCCCCGGTGACCAGGATCGTCCGGGCGTTCAGGCCTGAGCCCCGCTCTCGACCCGCTTCTTGAGGCCGTCCAGCGCGCGGTCGATGATGACCTTCTCGGCCTTGCGCTTGATCATGCCCAGCATCGGGATCTTGACGTCCACCGTCAGCTGGTAGGTGACCTCGGTCCGCTTGCCGCCCTCCACCGGGGCGAGGCTGTAGGAGCCGTCGAGGGCGCGCAGCATCTGGGACTTGACCAGCGACCAGCTCACGACGTTGTCGCCGGTCCAGGTGTAGGCCAGGGTGTGGTCGTCCTTGATCGCGCCGGCGTCGAGCACGAGCCGCACCTGCTCGGCACGCCCCTGCTCGTCCTTGGCCAGGACCTCGGCCTGCTTGACCTCTCCGGTCCACTCCGGATAGCGGTCGAAGTCGGAAATCACCGACATGACCTCGGACGGTGCCGCCTCGATCGTGATGCTCGAGCTGGTGTGTTCCGCCATCTCCGTGGCTCCTCCACTACTCCACTACGGTCCGCCCGCGGCGTGCATGCCTGCTGGTGAAGGCTACCGCGCGCAACCGGACGGGCCGATGCCCGGCCCGCTGCCCACGCCGTGCGTCGCCTCCGGCCGGGCCCGCCGGTGCCCGGCAGGGGCCGCTCCCCCGGCACCCCGCGGGGCCCGTTCCCCGCCTCCGGAAGGGAACGTTTCCGCTGCCCCGGGGCTCACCACTCCAGTGCCCAGGGCCGCCCCGAGGACGCGAAGTGGCCGACGTTCACGCACTCGGTGCGCCCGATCCGCATTCGGCGGGCCAGCGGCTGGTGGACGTGGCCGAAGAGCGCGTACCGCGGCCGGATCTCGTGAATCGCCTCCAGCAGCGCCGAACTGCCGCGCTCGAAGCGGCGGGCCACGGTGTCGTAGCAGAGCTCGGGCACGTCGGGCGGGATGTGCGAGCAGAGCACGTCGACCTCCCCGAGAGCGGCGACCTTCGCCGCGTAGGTCTCCTCGTCGATCTCGTAGGGGGTGCGCATGGGGCTGGGCAGCCCGCCGCCGACGAAGCCGAACACCCGGCCGTCGAGCTCCACTCGTTCGCCGTCGAGGACGGTGACACCGGGCCGGACGTACTCGGGCCACAGATGCGGGATGTCGACATTGCCGTAGGTGGCGTACGTCGGCTGAGGGAAGGCTGCGAAGAGTTCGGCGTACTGCTTGCGGACGGCCCCTTCGATGGCGCTGCGGCGGTCGACCCCGGCCCACAGCCGGGCACCGAAGGCGCGGGCCTCCTCGAACCGGCGAGCGGTGCGGAGTTCGACGATGCGGTCGGTGTTCTCCTCCCCGAAGAGCTCGGGGAAGATCCCGCGGGAATGATCGGCATAGTCGAGAAAGAGCACCAGGTCACCGAGGCAGAGAAGGGCGTCGGCGCCGTCTCCCGCCCGGGCGAGATCCCGGCTGTTGCCATGGACGTCACTCACCACATGAACTCGCATATCTGAGGACCCTACGCCGCGAACCGGGCACCCGGGAGGGGCGCCCGACCTGCGGTTACTTTGGCGTCACCGGGCTGCTCGACTAATCTGCGCGCATTGGTCCCCCGCGGTATGTGACGCATGAAACATCTGACCGGAACCCCCTATCGGGATGCAGTACCGATGGGTAACGTCCGGGCAGTCCAACCCCCATTGCATGATCATGGGCCGCAAGCCGACGCGGCACGCGGGACACGACGTGTCGGCGCCAGCGTCCGACGAGGAGCAGCAGTCTTGCGCGAGTTCAGCCTTCCGGCCCTGTACGAGGTCCCCGCGGACGGCAATCTGACGGATCTGATCCGCCGCAATGCCGCGCAGCATCCCGACGTCGCCGTCATCGCACGCAAGCGGGACGGCCGCTGGCAGGACGTGACCGCCGCCGAGTTCCTCGCCGAGGTCCGGGCGGCGGCCAAAGGGCTGATCGCCGTCGGCGTGCAGCCGGGGGACCGGGTCGGGCTGATGTCCCGGACCCGCTACGAGTGGACGCTGCTGGACTTCGCCGTGTGGACGGCCGGCGGGATCACCGTGCCGGTGTACGAGACGAGTTCGCCGGAGCAGATCGCCTGGATCCTGGGGGACTCGGGCGCCGTGGGCTGCCTGGTCGAGACCGAGGTCCACGAGGCCGCGGTCGAGTCCGTACGGGACCGGCTGCCGGAGCTGGAGCACGTCTGGCAGATCGACCGGGACGCCGTCGAGCTGCTGCGCAGCAAGGGCGCGGAGATATCGGACGCCGAGGTCGACGAGCGCAGCTCGCTGGCGACCGCCGACTCCCCCGCGACGATCGTCTACACCTCGGGCACCACCGGCCGCCCCAAGGGCTGTGTGCTGACCCACCGCAACTTCTTCGCCGAGTGCGGCAACGTGGTCGAGCGGCTGCGTCCGCTCTTCCGCACCGGTGACTCCTCCGTCCTCCTCTTCCTCCCGGTGGCCCATGTCTTCGGCCGGCTGGTGGAGATCGCCTCCGTGCTGGCGCCGATCAAGCTCGGGCTCGTACCGGACATCAAGAACCTCACCGAGGAGCTCGCCTCCTTCCGGCCGACGCTGGTGCTCGGGGTGCCGCGGGTCTTCGAGAAGGTCTACAACTCGGCGCGGGCCAAGGCGCAGGCGGACGGCAAGGGCAAGATCTTCGACAAGGCCGCCGACACGGCGATCGCGTACAGCCGCGCCCTGGACGCCCCCTCCGGCCCCTCGCTGGGCCTGAAGCTCAAGCACAAGCTCTTCGACAAGCTGGTCTTCAGCAAGCTGCGGACCGTGCTCGGCGGCCGCGGCGAAGCCGCGATCTCCGGCGGCGCCCCGCTGGGCGAGCGGCTCGGCCACTTCTTCCGCGGCATCGGCTTCACGGTCCTGGAGGGCTACGGCCTCACCGAGACCAGTGCGGCGACCGCGTTCAACCCGTGGGACCGGCAGAAGATCGGCACCGTGGGCCAGCCGCTGCCCGGCTCGGTGGTGCGCATCGCCGACGACGGCGAGGTGCTGCTGCACGGCGAGCACCTGTTCAGCAACTACTGGAACAACGAGACCGCGACGGCCGAGGCGCTGTCGGAGGGCTGGTTCCACACCGGCGACATCGGCACCCTCGACACCGACGGCTACCTCGCGATCACCGGCCGCAAGAAGGAGATCATCGTCACCGCGGGCGGCAAGAACGTCGCCCCGGCGGTGATCGAGGACCGGATCCGGGCGCACGCGCTGGTCGCCGAGTGCATGGTGGTCGGCGACGGCCGCCCGTTCGTGGGCGCGCTGATCACCCTGGACGAGGAGTTCCTGCCGCGCTGGGCCGAGGACCACGGCAAGCCGGCCGGGGCCACGGCCGCGGAGCTGCGTGACGACCCCGAGCTGCTGGCCGCGGTCCAGCAGGCGGTCGAGGACGGCAACGCCGCGGTCTCCAAGGCCGAGTCCGTCCGCAAGTTCCGTATCCTCCCGGCGCAGTTCACGGAGGAGTCCGGGCACGTCACGCCGTCGCTGAAGCTCAAGCGCAATGTGGTCGTGAAGGACTTCGTGGACGAGATCGAGGCCATCTACCAGGCCTGACGCTCTCTGTGGGCCGGCCCGGGGTCGGGCCGGCCGGTCAGCCGCGGATCCCGTCCTCGGCGAGCACGCGCGCCATGGTGCGCTCGGCGAGGGCGGTGATCGTCACGAACGGGTTGACGCCGATGGAGCCGGGGATCAGCGAGCCGTCCGTGACGTAGATCCCCGGGTGCCCGCGGGCCCGGCCGTAGTCGTCGGTCGCCTCACCCAGGACGCAGCCGCCCAGCGGGTGGTAGCAGAAGTCGTCGGCGAAGGGCCGGTTGCCGCCGAACAGGTCGTAACGGTAGATGGTGCTGTTCGCCCGGTTGACCCGGTCGAACAGGGACTTCGCGGCGGCGAGTGAGGGCTGGTTCTGGTCCCGCGTCCAGTCCAGCCGTACGGCGTCGGTGGCCCGGTCGTAGCGGAAGGTGCCGCGCTCGGGGCTCTTGGTGATCGCCAGATACAGGCTGATCCAGTGCTCCAGCCCCATGGGCAGCGGGGCGATCTCGGCGAAGACCGGCCGGTCCGGGTTGGCCCAGTCGTCGATGGCCAGGACCGGGATGGTCGACTGCTTGGCCCCGGTAGTGTCCCAGATGTGGTTGGCGCGGGCCGTCATGATGTTGCCGTTGGTGCCCCAGCCGGTGCCGATCCGCGGGCTGAGCGCGGGCAGGGTGCCGGTCTCCCGGGCGCGCAGCAGGAGTTCGGTGGTGCCGAGGCTTCCGGCGCCCAGGAAGAGGTGGCGGCAGCCGATCTCCCGGGTGGCGACGACGGAGCCGCGCTCGTCGATCCGGTCGACGCTCAGGACGTACGTGCCGTCGGCCTCCCGGCGGACCGCCCGGACCCGGTGGAGGGTCTCGATGGTGACCTTCCCGGTGCCCAGGGCCGCGGCGAGATAGGTCCGGTCGAGGGTCCGCTTGCCGTGGTTGTTGCCGTAGATCACTTCGGCGGCGAGGGCCGAGGCGGGGGCCTGCCCGGCGTCCTCGCGCTCCATGTGGCCGAAGTCGTAGACGTTGGGCACGAAGGTGGTGCGCAGTCCGGCCCGGTGGGCGTGGGCGCGGGAGACCCGGGCGAAGCGGTACCAGTCCGTCCGCTCGAACCAGTCGGGGGAGACGGTGTTGACGCCGAGGGCCTGGACCGCGCGCGGGAAGTAGCGGCCGTACATCTCGTCGGCGTCCACCCGCGGGAGGACCTCCGAGAAGTAGCTGCGGGGCGGGGTGACGGCCATGCCGCCGTTGACCAGGGAGCCGCCGCCGACGCCACGGCCGACGTAGACCGACATCTGGTCGTAGTGGACCCGGTCGAGCACCCCGGGGTAGGGGCTGATGTCCCGATTGACGACATCGAGCCAGAGGAAGGTGGCCACGGGGGCCTCGGTCCGCGTCCGGAACCACATGGACCGGCGGTCGGGGGCGGTGGTGGGACAGAAGATCCGGCCGTCGTCGGCGGGTTCGTGCCACAGCCGACCCATTTCGAGGACCAGGGTGCGCACGCCCGCCTCGCCGAGGCGGAGCGCGGCGACGGCGGCGCCGTAGCCGGATCCGACGACGACGGCGGGGGCGTAGTCGCGGGGCGCCGAGGCCGCGGCGGCCGGGGTGGCGATGCGGGTGGCGCCGAGGGCGGCGGCCGTCTGCAGGGCGGCGAGACCGAGGAAGTGACGGCGCGTCAGATATAGGCTCATGCGCGCATCATGAGCGGAACATCGTGAATTGCCCATAGACGTGCGCGGGGGCTTTTGGGCGGGGTTCGGGGGCGTGGCGGGGGTGTGCCTTGGGGGGCCGGGTTGGGGGCTGCGTTGGGGGGCGCCGGCGGGGAAGGTTTTGTCGGGTGCCGGTTCGGCGGGTGCCGGTTCGGCGGGTGCCGGTTCGGCGGGTGCCGGTTCGGCGGGTGCCGGTTCGGCGGGTGCCGGTTCGGCGGGTGCCGGTTCGGCGGGTGCCGGTTCGGCGGGTGCCGGTTCGGCGGGTGCCGGTTCGGCGGGTGCCGGTTCGGCGGGTGCCGGTTCGGCGGGTGCCGGTTCGTCGGGTGCCGGTTCGGCGGGTGCCGGTTCGGCGGGTGCCGGTTCGGCGGGT
>NZ_JBIASV010000012.1:0-263616 GCF_042891165.1 Streptomyces sp. NPDC001922
TACATTCCGAACCCGGAAGCTAAGCCTTTCAGCGCCGATGGTACTGCAGGGGGGACCCTGTGGGAGAGTAGGACGCCGCCGAACAATCATTGAGAGAAAGCCCTGTCGGGAACTTCGGTTCCTGACAGGGCTTTCTCGCGTTGTGGTGCCCGCCACTTGGTGTTCACATTGCCCGGGCACGATCCGAGGCATGGAACTGGGACACCCTGCAGACGCGGTACAGCGAGCATTGACGAGTGCGGGCGTGCGCGGCATGGAGGTGATCGTGCCGTCGTACGGACCCGTCGAGGTGGCGGACGCCGTATGCCAGGCCGGCGGTGTGCCGGTGTTCGTCGACATAGACGCGGACACCTTCTGCGTCGACCCGGCGGCGGTCGAGGCCGCGGTGACCTCCAGGACGGCGGCCGTCGTGCCGGTCCACCAGTTCGGCCACCGGGCCGACATGGCACGCATCGGCCGCATTGCCGAAGACCGGGGCCTGGTCGTCGCCGAACACCTGGACCAGGAGAGCTCCTCGGCCGAGATCTCGGTACGGCAGGCCAACGCCGCGTACCTCACCCGCCGGCTCACGGACGTCGTCACCCCGAGCATCGCCCCGGACGCCGGCCACACCTTCGTCCAGTACGTGGTGCGGGTGCCCGGCAACGGGCGGCCCGACCGGGACGCCTTCGCCCGGACGCTGAAGGCCCGGGGCGTGCGCTGCCGGGTCCCGGTGCAGACCCCCGTGCACCGGCTGCCGCTCTTCCGCCGTGATGTGTGGCTGCCGGAGACCGAGCGGGCCGCCGACGAGTGCCTGGCCCTGCCGGTGGACGCGGGCATGACGCGCCGTGAGCTGCACCGGGTGGCTTCCGCCTGCAACGCGCTCGGCGGACTGCTGCAGCCCGCCTGAGCCTGCGCACAGGCCGATCAGGCTGTCGGCGGACGCGAATCCGCGCTGTCGGGCGAACCGTGTCGAGCGGCTCCGGGTGTGGTCAGGAGCGCAGCTGTGTTCGGGTAGTATTGAGCTCGTCGCTGCGCCCCAATAGCTCAGTCGGCAGAGCGTCTCCATGGTAAGGAGAAGGTCTACGGTTCGATTCCGTATTGGGGCTCCATGAAGAAGGCCCCCGCCGGTTGGCGGGGGCCTTTCTCGTTCACTGATGTGCCGAGGGCCGGGCTCCTCGGCGTCGTGCTGCCGGGAGCCCGTCCGCTCAGTCGGTCTGCAACTCGGGCACGCGCATGGCCAGGATGGCCATGTCGTCCGAGGCGGGCTCCGCGGCGAAGCGCTCGACGGCCCGCAGGATGCGTGCGGCCACGGCCCCGGCCGTCAGCCCGGTGCACGTCGTCAGGACCTCGACCAGGCCGTCGTCACCGAGCATGCGGGTGCCCTCGCGGCGCTCGGTCACCCCGTCCGTGACGCAGAGCAGGACGTCGCCGGGGTCGAGGGTGACGGTCTGCTCGTACAGCTCCAGATCGTCCATCACACCGAGCAACGGCTGGGGCTCCGCGGCCGGTTCGACGCTGCCGTCCTGCCGGAGCCGCAGCGGCAGCGGATGTCCGGCGCACACGACCTTGAGCACCGCGCTGCCGTCGTGCTGCGGCCACAACTCCCCGTAGAGCAGGGTCAGGAAGCGGCTGCGGGCGCCCTCGTCGAGGATGGCCGCGTTCAGCCGCTCCAGCACGGCCGGGCCGCCGAACCCCTCACGGGCGAGCAGCCGCAGGGCGTGCCGGGCCAGGCCGGTCACCGCGGCGGCCTCCGGGCCGGTGCCGCAGACGTCGCCGATGGCGAAGCCGTACGCGCCGTCACGGATCGGGAAGAGGTCGTAGAAGTCTCCGCCGACCTCGTTGCCCTCGCCCGCCGCGCGGTAGATGACCTCCACCTCGACGCCCGGGACCTCGGGCTGCTCCGGCGGCAGCAGGCTGCGCTGCAACGACTGGCTGATGGCGGTGCGTTCCGAGTACAGCCGGGCGTTGTCCAGGGCGAGTGCCGCCCGGCGGGAGAGGTCCTCGGCGAGCTCCAGGATCTCCTGGCGGAAGTGCTCCTCGGAGGGCTTTCCGAGGGTGAGCATGCCGATGACGCGGTTGCGGGCGACCAGCGGCAGGACGACGGTCTCGCCGCCGACGGCCGAGGCCGTGGCGAGCGAGGGCCCGGGGCCCGCCGCCGAGTGGTCGCCGAGCCCGAGGTTCCGCAGTGAGGAACGCAGCGCCGCCGAGTGGGCGGCGTCGCTGGGCGCGGTCCAGACGCGGGCGCCGGGCGTCGGCACCGGGTCCGGCGGCGGGACCTTGCCCAGCAGCGTCTTGAGGCCGTCGATCCGGTCCTCGTCCTCGTGCAGCACGTAGGAGAGTTCGGGCTCGGTGGACTGGTCGGCGACGGTGTAGACCGCGCACCAGGTGGCCAGTGTCGGCACCGTCATCTGTGCCATCAGGGCGAGCGTCTGGTCGCGGTCGAGCGTGCCCGCGAGCAGGTCGGAGGCCTCGACGAGGAAGGAGAGCGAACCGCGGCGCAGCCGTTCGAGCTCGGTGAGCCGGGCCCGTTCGACGGCCAGCGCGATGCGGTCGGCGGCGAACTGCAGGCGCAGGGCTTCCTCGTTGGTGTAGCGGCCGGGCGCCTCGGCGGCCACGCCCAGCGAACCCGTCAGCCTGCCCTCGACCTTGAGGGGAACCGTCACCACGGACCGCATGCCGGTGCCGCCGAGGAGCGGCACGGCGCCGGGCACCACGGTGAGGTCCTCGTGGACCGCGGGCATGCGCGCGGAGCCGTAGCGGCCGGTGCCCGCCTCGACGGGGACCCGGGCGAAGCGCTGACGGGCCGACGGCAGTCCGGTGGAGGCGCGGACCTCCAGCTCGGTCTCGTCGTCGGTGGCCAGCAGCAGATACGCGGAGTCGCCGTCGAGCATGTCGCGCGCCCGCTCGACCGTGCGCTGGAGCAGGCCGTCGAGGTCGTCCGGGGCGGGGGAGCCGATGAAGACCTCGAAGGGGTCCGTGGCCGGACCGCGGCCGTCGGCGGAGGAGGCGGAGCTGTCCCGGGAGGCCGGTGCCCGCAGGGTGGCCTGCAGGACGGCGCGCTCGTGGTCGCGGACCAGCAGGCACACCGTGGACGGCTCGCCCGCGGCGTCCCGCACCCGCAGGTGGGAGGCGTAGACGGGGACGACACGGCCGTCCACGTCCCGGATGCCGTAGGAGCCCTCCCAGCGGGAGAGCTGCAGCGCCTCGGCGATGCCGGTGCCGGTGCCGGGGGTGTGCGGCCAGGCGGCGAAGTCGGTGAGGGGCTTGCCGACGACCTGTTCGGGGACGAAGCCGAAGAGGTCCTGGGCGTCGTCGCTCCAGGAGCTCACGGCCCCGGCCCGGTCGATCTGGATCACCGCGACCCGGACCCGGGAGTCGGCGACGGGCAGGGCGTCGGTGGGCAGGGCCGGGCCGGCGGAGCGGGTCCCGGCGAGCCGCTCGGAGAGGTCGAGCTGGAACCAGACCTGCTTGTGGGTGGGGGTGTACTCCACACCCCAGCAGGTGGCCAGCGCGCCGCAGAGCAGCAGGCCGCGGCCGCCCTCCCGGTCCGGATGGGCGATGTGACTGCGGCTGTTCTGGAGCGGGAGTTCCCGCTCGGGGTACCGGTCGGCGACCTCGATCCGTACGCCCTGGTCGGTGCGGAGGCAGAGAACGTCGGCCGCGGTGCCGGCGTGCACCACCGCGTTCGTCACCAGCTCGCTGGTGAGGACGACGGCGTCGTCCACGATGTCCGAGAGGCCCCAGCCCTGGACCGTGTCCCGGACGAAGGCCCGGGCGACGGCGACCGAGCGGCCGACCGGCTCGAAGGTGGCCGCGGCCCGGGCGGTGATCACTGGCCTCCTCGGGGGTGCCCCGGTGTCCTCCTCGGGGGCGGCCGCGCCGTCGAAGGAGCCGGGGAGCACGACTGCGCCCTCTCCGTCCGGCGAGTGGTCCATCTCACTGTCTGCGATGCTCTGCCGGACCAAGCCCTCGCCCCGCTCCTTCATCCCCGCTCCCTGTGGGCCGGACGGACCCCGTCGCGGCACCCCGCCGATGCCAAGTCGTTTCGCTGCACACTCCACCCGGCGTCGGGTGGATGGACAGCCGGATGCCAGGTTACTTACCTTCGCGGTCCGTGCGGATGCCGGTCGCGAGTGTTTCCGTCCGGCGAGTGCGGTAGGCGTTGTGCGATGCTGCCGAACTGTTATGGCCTGGTAGGGCCAGGGTGAAACACTGGGCACGCTTGAACAGAACCTGGCTAGGACGGTCGACCCTGCGGGAGGGACACGGTGGAGTCTGGCGCAGCGGCGCGGGGCGCAAGCACGCGCGCGAAAGGCGGACGGTCCCGTAGTAGCGGGACGACCGAAGTGGATACGGCCGCGCTGAACAGATTGCTCACCGCACTGGTCGCCATGCGGGACGGAAATTTCCGCAAGCGGTTGACGGTGTCGGGCGAGGGCCTGATGTCCGAGGTCGCCGCGGTGTTCAACGAAGTTGCGGACCGCAATCTCCACCTCACGGGTGAGCTCGCCCGGGTGCGGAGGGTGGTCGGCCGTGAGGGCAAGCTCACCGAGCGGCTCGAGACCGGCGCCTGCGAGGGCTCGTGGGCGGCGGCGATCGACGCGTCCAACGCGCTGGTGGACGACCTCGCCCGGCCGGTGTCCGAGGTCGGCCGGGTGCTGTCCGCGGTCTCCGAGGGAGATCTCGAACAGCGGATGGATCTGCGGGCGCTGGGTTCGGACGGGACGGCGCACCCGCTGCGCGGCGAGTTCCTGAAGGTCGGCCGGACCGTCAACGGGCTGGTGGACCAGCTGTCCGCGTTCACCGACGAAGTGACGCGCGTGGCCAGCGAGGTGGGCACCGAGGGCAAGCTCGGCGGCCAGGCCAAGGTGCGCGGCATGTCGGGCTCCTGGAAGGACCTCACCGACTCCGTCAACACGATGGCGTACCGGCTGACCGCGCAGGTGCGGGACATCGCGCTGGTGACCACGGCGGTCGCCAAGGGCGACCTGTCGCGGAAGGTCACGGTCCATGTGGCCGGAGAGATGCTGGAGTTGAAGAACACCGTCAACACGATGGTGGATCAACTCTCCTCGTTCTCCTCGGAGGTGACGCGCGTCGCCCGCGAGGTGGGCACCGAGGGCGAGCTCGGTGGCCAGGCGCAGGTGCCGGGCGTGGCCGGTGTGTGGAAGGACCTCACCGACTCCGTCAACCTGATGGCGGGCAATCTGACCGCGCAGGTGCGGGGGATCGCCCAGGTGACGACGGCGGTGGCCAACGGCGATCTGTCGCAGAAGGTCACCGTGAGCGCACGGGGCGAGGTCGCCCAGCTCGCCGAGACGATCAACACCATGACGGAGACGCTGCGGACCTTCGCCGACGAGGTCACGCGGGTCGCCAGCGAGGTGGGGGCCGAGGGCCAGCTCGGCGGTCAGGCGCAGGTGCCGGGTGCCGCGGGCACGTGGAAGGACCTCACCGATTCGGTGAACACGGCCTTCCGGAACGTGACCACGCAGGTGCGGGACATCGCGCAGGTCACGACGTCGGTGGCGAACGGCGATCTCTCCCAGAAGGTCACCGTCGACGTGGCCGGCGAGATGCTCGAGCTGAAGAACACCGTCAACACGATGGTCGACCAGCTGTCGTCCTTCGGCGCCGAAGTGACGCGCGTTGCGCGTGAGGTCGGTGTGGAGGGTGAGCTCGGCGGCCAGGCGCAGGTGCCGGGTGCCGCGGGTACCTGGAAGGACCTCACCGACTCGGTGAACACCGCCTTCCGGAACCTCACCGGGCAGGTGCGGAACATCGCCCAGGTGACGACGGCGGTGGCCAACGGCGACCTGTCGCAGAAGGTCACCGTGGACGTGTCCGGTGAGATGCTCCAGCTGAAGGCCACCGTGAACACGATGGTGGACCAGCTGTCCCTGTTCGCCGACCAGGTGACCCGGATGGCGCGTGACGTGGGCACCGAGGGCCGGCTGGGCGGTCAGGCCCAGGTCGACGGGGTCTCCGGGACGTGGAAGGACCTCACCGACTCCGTCAACTTCATGGCGGGCAACCTCACCTCTCAGGTGCGGCAGATCGCCCAGGTGACGACGGCGGTGGCGCGGGGCGACCTCTCCCAGAAGATCGAGGTCGACGCCCGGGGCGAGATCCTGGAGTTGAAGAACACCATCAACACGATGGTGGACCAGCTCTCCGCCTTCGCGGAGCAGGTGACCCGGGTGGCCCGCGAGGTGGGCACGGACGGGCGGCTCGGCGGCCAGGCGCAGGTGCCCGGCGTGGCCGGTGTGTGGCGGGACCTCACGGACTCCGTGAACGGCATGGCCGGCAACCTCACCGCTCAGGTCCGCAACATCGCCCAGGTCGCCACGGCGGTGGCCCGCGGTGACCTGTCCCAGAAGATCGACGTGGACGCCCGGGGCGAGATCCTGGAGCTGAAGAACACCCTCAACACGATGGTGGACCAGCTCTCCTCGTTCGCGGACCAGGTGACGCGGGTGGCGCGCGAAGTGGGCACCGAGGGCATCCTCGGCGGCCAGGCCGAGGTGCAGGGGGTCTCCGGCACCTGGAAGGACCTCACCCAGTCCGTCAACTTCATGGCGAACAACCTGACCTCGCAGGTGCGCAACATCGCGGAGGTCACCACGGCGGTCGCCAAGGGCGACCTGTCGAAGAAGATCACGGTCGACGCCAAGGGCGAGATCCTCGAACTGGTCACCACGGTGAACACGATGGTGGACCAGCTGTCGTCGTTCGCCGAGCAGGTGACCCGGGTGGCCCGTGAGGTGGGCACCGAGGGCCAGCTGGGCGGTCAGGCCCGGGTGCCCGGTGTCACCGGCATCTGGAAGGACCTCAGCGGCAACGTCAACCTGATGGCGAACAACCTCACCATTCAGGTGCGGAACATCTCCCAGGTGGCGACGGCGGTGGCCAACGGCGATCTGACCAAGAAGGTGACGGTCGAGGCGCGCGGCGAGGTCGCGCAGCTCGCCGACACCGTCAACACCATGGTGACCACGCTGTCGTCCTTCGCCGACGAGGTGACGCGGGTGGCGCGTGAGGTGGGCACCGAGGGCATCCTCGGCGGCCAGGCCCGGGTGCCCGGCGTCTCCGGCACGTGGAAGGACCTCACCGAGTCCGTGAACTCGATGGCGTCCAATCTGACCGGACAGGTCCGCAACATCGCGATGGTCACCACCGCCATCGCGAAGGGCGATCTCACCAAGAAGATCGACATCGACGCCCGGGGGGAGATCCTCGAGCTCAAGACGACGATCAACACCATGGTGGACCAGCTGTCCTCGTTCGCCGAGCAGGTCACCCGGGTGGCCCGTGAGGTGGGTACGGAGGGCCAGCTGGGCGGTCAGGCCCGGGTGCGCGATGTCGACGGCACCTGGCAGGACCTCACCGAATCGGTGAACGAGATGGCGGGCAACCTGACCCGCCAGGTGCGGGCGATCGCCGCCGTCGCCGCCGCGGTGACCCGGGGCGACCTCAACCTGAAGATCGACGTGGACGCGGCCGGCGAGATCCTGGAGCTCCAGGACAACATCAACACGATGATCGCCACCCTCCGCGAGACCACGCTCGCCAACAAGGAGCAGGACTGGCTCAAGGGCAACCTGGCCCGGATCTCCGGTCTGATGCAGGGCCGCCGCGACCTCAAGGACGTGGCCGGGCTGATCATGAGCGAGCTGACGCCGGTGGTCTCCGCCCAGCACGGCGCGTTCTTCCTGGCCACCCCGACCGGGGACGGCACCGAGGTCGGAGCGCCGGCCGAGGACGGTTCGTACGAGCTGCGCATGATCGGCAGCTACGGCTACTCCATGGGCACCATGCCGACGTCCTTCCGGCCCGGGGAGACGCTCATCGGCACGGCCGCCGAGGAGAAGCGGACCATCCTGGTGGAGAACGTGCCGCCGGGCTATCTGAAGATCGCCTCCGGGCTGGGCGAGGCACCGCCGGCCCATGTGATCGTGCTGCCGGTGCTCTTCGAGGGCCAGGTCCTGGGCGTGATCGAGCTGGCGTCGTTCCAGCCCTTCGCGCAGATCCAGAAGGACTTCCTCAGCCAGATCGCGGAAATGATCGCGACCAGCGTCAACACCATCAGTGTCAACACCAAGACCGAGGTGCTGCTGAAGCAGTCGCAGGAGCTGACCGAGCAGCTGCGGGAGCGGTCGGCGGAGCTGGAGAACCGGCAGAAGGCCCTCCAGTCGTCCAACGCCGAACTGGAGGAGAAGGCCGAGCTGCTGGCCCAGCAGAACCGCGACATCGAGGTGAAGAACACCGAGATCGAGGAGGCCCGGCAGGTGCTGGAGGAGCGCGCCGAGCAACTGGCGGTCTCCATGCGCTACAAGTCCGAGTTCCTGGCCAACATGTCGCACGAGCTGCGCACTCCGCTCAACTCGCTGCTCATCCTGGCCAAGCTGCTCGCGGACAACGCCGACTCCAACCTCTCGCCGAAGCAGGTGGAGTTCGCCGAGACGATCCACGGGGCGGGTTCGGACCTGCTCCAGCTGATCAACGACATCCTCGACCTGTCGAAGGTCGAGGCGGGCAAGATGGACGTCAGCCCGACCCGGATCGCGCTGGTGCAGCTGGTGGACTACGTGGAGGCCACGTTCCGCCCGCTCACCGCCGAGAAGGGCCTGGACTTCGCCGTACGGGTCTCCCCGGAGCTTCCGGCCACCCTGCACACCGACGAGCAGCGGCTGCTCCAGGTGCTGCGCAACCTGCTGTCGAACGCGGTGAAGTTCACCGACGGCGGGGCCGTGGAACTGGTCATCCGGCCCGCCGGGGCGGATGTGCCCAACGCCATCCGCGAGCAGCTGCTGGAGCACGGCTCGCTGCGCGACCCGGACGCCGACATGATCGCCTTCTCGGTGACCGACACCGGCATCGGCATCGCGGCCAGCAAGATGCGGGTCATCTTCGAGGCGTTCAAGCAGGCCGACGGCACCACCAGCCGGAAGTACGGCGGCACCGGCCTCGGGCTGTCCATCAGCCGGGAGATCGCCCGGCTGCTGGGCGGTGAGATCCACGCGGCCAGTGAGCCCGGCCGGGGCTCCACCTTCACGCTCTACCTGCCGCTCAACCCCAGCGAACTGCCCCCGCAGGGCTACCCGCAGCTCGCCCCCGCCGGGCCCACCGGCGCCGGGGCGCTCGCGGCACCCGCCGGGGACCCGCTGCTCGGGGCCGCGGCCGCCGAGCTGGAGCCGCCGCGGGAGATCCATCCGCCGGCGGAGGCGCAGCCGGTCCCGCGGCGCGGCGCCGGCGGGCTCGCCCGGCTGCGCCGGCGGGCCGCGGCCCCGGAGCCGCAGCGGCCTGCTGCCCGGGAGCTTCCGGAGCCCGCGGCGGCACCGGAGGAGACCTGGAACGGCCAGGGCGAGGACGCCGTGGCGGTGGCCTTCGAGGGCGGCTTCCACGGCGAGAAGGTGCTCATCGTGGACGACGACATCCGCAATGTGTTCGCGCTGACCAGCGTGCTGGAACAGCACGGACTGTCGGTGCTGTACGCGGAGAACGGGCGCGAGGGCATCGAAGTCCTGGAGCAGCACGACGATGTGGCGGTCGTTCTGATGGACATCATGATGCCGGAGATGGACGGCTATGCGACGACGGCGGCGATCCGCCGGATGCCGCAGTTCGCCGGGCTGCCGATCGTCGCCCTCACCGCGAAGGCGATGAAGGGGGACCGGGAGAAGAGTATCGAGTCGGGCGCGTCCGACTATGTCACCAAGCCGGTCGACACGGACCACCTGCTCACGGTCATGTACCAGTGGATGCGGCCCGCCGCTGACTGAGTGTTGCCGAACACGTGTGGGAACGCGGTATTCGGGGAACCTTCTGGTCTCCCACCGCGTTTCTGCTACGTGCACAGTGACATCGCGGTGACAGGGTGTGGCGACAGGCGGGGTGCGGCTACCATGACCGGCACAAGGACGGGCGACGCAAGGGAGTCGTCCGCTGGGGCGGCGCCCGGTGCTTCCCCGAGTCCTGCGGACAGGGGAGGCCCCATGCCGGGGCGAGGAGGACGGGCCATGGTGCAGAAGGCCAAGATCCTCCTGGTCGATGACCGGCCGGAGAATCTGCTGGCGCTGGAGGCGATCCTCTCCGCGCTCGATCAGACGCTGGTGCGGGCATCGTCAGGGGAGGAAGCGCTCAAGGCGCTGCTGACGGACGATTTCGCGGTCATCCTGCTGGATGTCCAGATGCCGGGCATGGACGGCTTCGAGACCGCGGCGCACATCAAACGCCGTGAGCGGACACGGGACATCCCGATCATCTTTCTCACGGCCATCAACCACGGTCCCCACCACACCTTCCGCGGTTACGCGGCGGGCGCGGTGGACTACATCTCCAAGCCGTTCGACCCGTGGGTGCTGCGGGCGAAGGTCTCGGTCTTCGTCGAGCTGTACATGAAGAACTGTCAGCTCCGTGAGCAGGCTTCGCTGCTGCGGCTGCAGTTGGAGGGCAGCCAGCCGGCGCCCGGGGACAGCAAGGAGCCCGCCGGGCTGCTGGCCGAGCTCTCGGCGCGGCTCGCCGCGGTCGAGGAGCAGGCCGAGGCGCTGTCCAAGCAGCTGGACGAGTCCGCGGACGCGGCCGCAGTCGCGACCGCGGCACATCTGGAGCGCAAACTCACCGGGCTGCGCCGGGCGCTGGACGCGCTGGAGCCCGGCACGGGAGAAGGCGCGTCGGCGCTGCCGTCGCAGAACTGACGCTGCCCGCGGGGAACCGAACCGCACGTCATCCGCGTGTTGACCCATCGTCAACACGCGGATGGCCGGGAGCGACACGAACGGGTTAACCCGTGGGCACACGTGTCCCACGGGTTGGTCCCCGGTAACCTCGTCACCATGGCCTCACGTACGTCCGGCAAGGGTTCCCAGGGCGCGGCGGGCACTTCGAAGCCGCGCGCCGGGCGTACCGCGAGTGCCCCCCGGAAGACGGCTGCCAAGAAGGCCCCCGTCAAGAAGGCCGCGGCACCCGCGAAGCGGCCACCGGTGAAGAAGGTTCCCGCCAAGAAGGCCGCGGCCCGCAGGCCCGCACCCCGGGCGACGTCCCCGACCAACGGCGTCTACCGGCTCGCCCGCGCGGTGTGGCTCGGACTCGCGCACACGGTCGGAGCGCTGTTCCGCGGAGTGGGGCGCGGGGCCCGGGGCCTCGATCCCGCCCACCGCAAGGACGGCTTGGCGCTCCTGCTGCTGGGGCTGGCGCTGGTCGTCGCGGCGGGCACCTGGTCCCGGCTCCGCGGCCCGGTCGGCGACCTGGTGGAGATGCTGGTCACCGGGGCGTTCGGCCGGCTCGATCTGCTGGTGCCGATACTGCTGGGCGTCATCGCCGTACGGCTCATCCGGCACCCCGAGAAGCCGGAGGCGAACGGACGGATCGTCATCGGGCTGTCCGCGCTGGTCGTCGGCGTGCTCGGACAGGTGCACATGGCGTGCGGATCGCCCGGGCGGGGCGAGGGCGCCGAGGCCATCCAGGACGCGGGCGGCCTCATCGGCTGGGGCGCGTCCAAGCCGCTGATCTTCACGGTCGGCGAGGTGCTCGCCGTACCGCTGCTGGTCCTCGTCACCGTCTTCGGCCTGCTGGTGGTGACGGCCACCCCGGTCAACGCCATTCCCCGCCGGATGCGGCAGCTCGGCGCGCGGCTCGGCCTCGTGGACGAGGACACGGCCGGCGGATATGCGGACGAGGAGTACGCCGACGAGTGGCGGGAGGCTCCCGCCCGGCGTCCGCGGCGCGCGGCGGCCCGTCCCGACGACGCCGACGGCGGCCCGGACGGGGCGGAGGGCGAGGAGCTCACCCGTCGGCGCCGGGCCCGCAGGCCGTCGGTGCGGCCCACCGGGGACGGGCCGATGGACGCCGTGGACGTCGCGGCGGCCGCGGCCGCCGCGCTGGACGGGGCCGTGATGCACGGCGTGCAGCCCTCCCCGGTCGTCGCCGACCTCAGCCATTCGGTCTCCACGGACCAGTCCACCGAGGTGCCGGCGGCGGCCCGCGGCACGGGGGCGGGTGCCGCCGAGGAGCCGCGCGCCGCCGCGCCGAAGAAGAAGCAGACGGCCGAGGCGTCCGGCGGCGTGCCGGACCTGACCAAGGCCGCCCCCGAGGGCACCCGTTCGCTGCCGGCCCGCGCCGAACAGCTCCAGCTCGCCGGGGACGTCACCTACGCCCTCCCGTCGCTCGACCTCCTCGAGCGCGGCGGGCCCGGCAAGACCCGCAGCGCGGCGAACGACGCGGTGGTGGCCTCGCTGTCGAACGTCTTCTCGGAGTTCAAGGTGGACGCCGCGGTCACCGGCTTCACCCGCGGCCCCACCGTCACCCGGTACGAGATCGAACTCGGCCCGGCCGTCAAGGTCGAGCGGATCACCGCGCTGACCAAGAACATCGCCTACGCCGTCGCCAGCCCGGACGTCCGGATCATCAGCCCCATCCCGGGCAAGTCCGCGGTGGGTATCGAGATCCCGAACACCGACCGCGAGATGGTGAACCTCGGCGACGTCCTGCGGCTGGCGGACGCCGCGGGGGATGAGCACCCGATGCTCGTCGCGCTCGGCAAGGACGTCGAGGGCGGCTATGTGATGGCCAACCTGGCGACCATGCCGCACGTCCTGGTCGCGGGTGCCACCGGCTCCGGCAAGTCGTCCTGCATCAACTGCCTGATCACCTCGGTCATGGTCCGGGCGACCCCGGACGACGTCCGGATGGTCCTGGTCGACCCCAAGCGCGTCGAGCTGACCGCCTACGAGGGTATCCCGCACCTGATCACCCCCATCATCACCAACCCCAAGCGGGCCGCCGAGGCCCTCCAGTGGGTGGTGCGCGAGATGGACCTGCGCTACGACGACCTCGCCGCCTACGGCTTCCGGCACATCGACGACTTCAACGCGGCGGTGCGCAGCGGCAAGGCGAAGGCGCCGGAGGGCAGCGAGCGCGAGCTCGCGCCGTACCCGTATCTGCTGGTGATCGTGGACGAGCTGGCCGACCTGATGATGGTGGCGCCGCGCGACGTCGAGGACGCGATCGTGCGGATCACCCAGCTGGCGCGGGCCGCCGGCATCCACCTGGTGCTCGCGACCCAGCGGCCCAGCGTCGACGTGGTCACCGGCCTGATCAAGGCGAACGTCCCCTCGCGGCTGGCGTTCGCCACCTCCTCGCTCGCCGACAGCCGGGTCATCCTCGACCAGCCGGGCGCGGAGAAGCTGATCGGCAAGGGTGACGGGCTGTTCCTGCCGATGGGCGCGAGCAAGCCGGTGCGGATGCAGGGCGCCTTCGTGACCGAGGACGAGGTCACCGCCGTCGTCGAGCACTGCAAGGCCCAGATGGCCCCGGTCTTCCGGGACGACGTCACGGTGGGCACCGGGAAGAAGAAGGAGATCGACGAGGAGATCGGCGACGATCTGGACCTGCTCTGCCAGGCGGCGGAGCTCGTCGTCTCGACCCAGTTCGGCTCGACCTCGATGCTCCAGCGAAAGCTGCGTGTGGGCTTCGCGAAAGCGGGCAGGCTGATGGATCTGATGGAGTCGCGCGGGGTCGTCGGACCGAGCGAGGGCTCCAAGGCCCGCGACGTACTGATCAAACCGGATGAACTGGACGGAGTGCTCGCCGTGATCCGCGGTGAGACTCCTCCGTAAGCGGGAACGAAGCAACTGTCCCGCTGCCCAAGACGTCATGTCGGAGGGGGAGGCCGAGCGGGTGGAGGCACCCGGACGGGGTGGCCATTCCGATGGCGTACAAACTCCGTCCTCCCGGTTGCCCCACCCTTTCGTACCACCCCTAGACTGAACATCCAGCAGGTGGCTACACGCTCGAAAGGCGCCCTCGTGTCCATCGGCAACTCCCCCGAAGAAGACCGGCCTTCCGTCGAGGACGACCGGCCCTCGCTCGGGCGTGCGCTCCAGCAGGCCCGTACCGACGCCGGACTGTCCGTCGAGGACGTCAGTTCCACCACACGGGTGCGCATCCCGATCGTGCACGCGATCGAACAGGACGACTTCACCCGCTGCGGTGGCGACGTCTACGCCCGCGGGCACATCCGGGCCCTCGCCCGCGCGGTCCGCCTCGACCCCGACGCCCTCGTGGCGCGGTACGACGACGAGCACGGCGGACGTCCCGAGCCGACCCCGGCGGCCCCGCTGTTCGAGGCCGAACGGATCCGTCCGGAACCCCGCCGCCCCAACTGGACCGCCGCGATGGTCGCCGCGATCGTCGTGGTCGTCGCGTTCGTCGGCTTCACCATGTTCAGCGGCGGCGACAAGGCCGGCGGCAAGTCGGTGGCGGGCAAGACCTCCTCGGCGAAGCCCAGCAGCGAGCCCAGCCGCAAGAAGTCGTCCGCGCCCGAGCCGGAGCCGTCCGACAGCGCCATCGCGGCCGTCCCGGCCGACAAGGTGACGGTCAAGCTCACCGCGGAGAACGGCTCCAGCTGGATCTCGGCCAAGGACCACAGCGGGCGGCTGCTGCACGAGGGCGTGCTCAAGGAAGGTGCCTCCAAGACCTTCACGGACAAGCAGCGCATCGATCTGGTGCTGGGCAATGCCGGTGCCGTCAAGCTCTTCGTCAACGGCAAGCAGATCGATGACCGGGGCGAGGAAGGCCAGGTCCAGCGGCTGAGCTACACCAAGGGGGACCCGCAGGCGGGCTGAGTCCGGCCCGCCCGGTCCGGCGTGGCAACCCTGGCAGCGGAGGGCGCTCCCGGGACAAAGTAGGCTGAGCTCATGCCCGAACGCCGTACCGTCGCTCTCGTCACCCTTGGCTGCGCCCGTAACGAGGTGGATTCCGAGGAGCTCGCAGGCCGTCTGGCGGCGGACGGGTGGGAACTCGTCCAGGAAGCCGCCGAGGCGGACGTCGCCGTCGTCAACACCTGTGGCTTCGTCGAGGCCGCCAAGAAGGACTCCGTCGACGCCCTGCTCGAAGCCAATGACCTCAAGGACCATGGCCGCACCCAGGCCGTGGTCGCCGTCGGCTGCATGGCCGAGCGCTACGGCAAGGATCTGGCGGAGGCGCTGCCCGAGGCCGACGGCGTGCTCGGCTTCGACGACTACACCGACATCTCGGACCGTCTGCAGACGATCCTCTCCGGGGGCGTGCACGCCTCCCACACGCCGCGCGACCGGCGCAAGCTGCTGCCCATCAGCCCCGCCGAGCGCCAGGACGCCACCGTGGCGCTGCCCGGCCACGGCGACATCGCCCCCGCCCCGGAGGACCTTCCGGAAGGGCTCGCACCCGCCTCCGGGCCGCGGGCGCCGCTGCGCCGCCGGCTCGACACCAGCCCCGTCGCCTCGGTGAAGCTGGCGTCCGGCTGCGACCGCCGCTGCTCGTTCTGCGCCATCCCGGCGTTCCGCGGCTCCTTCATCTCCCGCCGCCCGTCCGATGTGCTGAACGAGACCCGGTGGCTGGCGGCGGAGGGCGTCAAGGAGGTCATGCTGGTCTCCGAGAACAACACCTCGTACGGCAAGGACCTGGGCGACATCCGCCTGCTGGAGTCCCTGCTGCCCGAGCTGGCGGAGGTCGACGGGATCGAGCGGATCCGGGTCAGCTACCTCCAGCCGGCCGAGATGCGGCCCGGTCTGATCGACGTCCTGACGTCGACGCCGAAGGTCGCGCCGTACTTCGACCTGTCCTTCCAGCACTCCGCGCCGGGCGTGCTGCGGGCGATGCGCCGCTTCGGCGACACCGACCGCTTCCTGGGGCTGCTGGAGGAGATCCGGTCCAAGGCGCCGCAGGCCGGTGCCCGCTCGAACTTCATCGTCGGCTTCCCCGGCGAGACCGAGGTCGACCTGGCCGAACTGGAGCGCTTCCTGACCGGGGCCCGGCTGGACGCCATCGGCGTCTTCGGCTACTCCGACGAGGAGGGCACCGAGGCGCTGACCTACGACAACAAGCTCGACGAGGACGTCATCGCCGAGCGGCTGGCCCACATCTCCCGGCTCGCCGAGGAGCTCACCGCGCAGCGCGCCGAGGAGCGCCTCGGGGAGACGGTCGAGGTGCTGGTGGAGACGGTCGACGACGCCGACGGCGCGATCGGGCGGGCGGCGCACCAGGCGCCGGAGACGGACGGCCAGGTCGTCCTCACCGACTCCCGGGGTCTTGCGCCGGGCCGTATCGTCGAAGCAAAGGTGGTGGCGACCGAAGGCGTGGACCTGGTCGCCGAGCCGCTGACCGGGTGTCCTGACGAGGAGGCCGCCGCATGAGCGGAGTCCCCGCGTCCGCAGCGAGCGGTTCCGGCCGCGCGCCGATGCGGGGCGGCTCGGTGGGCGCGCCGGCGGCCCCGCAGGCCGGGCTGTGGAACATCGCGAACATCCTCACCATGGCCCGGCTGCTCCTGGTACCGGGGTTCGTGCTGTTGATGCTGCACAACGGCGGATACGACCCGGCCTGGCGCTCCTTCGCCTGGGCGGCCTTCGCCATCGCCATGATCACCGATCTGTTCGACGGCCATCTGGCCCGGCAGTACAACCTGGTCACGGACTTCGGGAAGATCGCCGACCCGATCGCCGACAAGGCGATCATGGGCGCGGCGCTGATCTGTCTCTCCGCCCTGGACGACCTCCCCTGGTGGGTCACGGGCGTCATCCTGTTCCGGGAGATCGGCATCACGCTGATGCGGTTCTGGGTGATCCGGCACGGCGTCATCCCGGCCAGCCGCGGCGGGAAGCTGAAGACGCTCGCCCAGGGCACCGCGGTGGGGATGTACGTCCTGGCGCTGACCGGACCGCTCGCCACCCTCCGCTTCTGGGTGATGGCCGTGGCGGTGGTGCTGACCGTGGCGACCGGCCTGGACTACATACGGCAGGCCGTGGTGCTGCGCCGGGCGGGCCTGGCCGCGGAACGCGAGCGCACGGCCGCGGGCACGGCGCGATGACCGGTGGCGCGGCCGCCACGGTGCTCGGGCTGCTGGCGGCGCGCGGCGAGTCCCTGGCTGTGGCGGAATCCCTGACCGGAGGCATGATCGCGGCGGAGCTGACCTCCGTCCCCGGGGCCTCGCGGGTCTTCCGGGGCTCGGTGACCGCCTATGCGAGCGAGGTCAAGCGGTCGGTGCTGGGGGTGGACGGCGCCCTGCTGGCCGAACGCGGTGCCGTCGACGCCGAGGTCGCCCGGCAGATGGCGGCAGGCGTGCGGCGGCTGCTGGGCGCAGACTGGGGAGTGTCGACCACCGGGGTCGCCGGTCCGGATCCGCAGGACGGCCAGCCGGTGGGCACGGTGCATGTGGCCGTGGCGGGCCCCGGAGGCACCACGAGCGGTCTGCGGCTGGGACTCGACGGCGACCGGGCGGGTATCCGCTCGGAGAGCGTCCAGGCGGCGCTGGAACGGCTGCTGGGCGAACTGATCGAAAATGAGCGGACACAGGATACGGAACAGAACGGGGGGAGTTGATGTTTGCAGCCCTGAGTGAACACGTCATCGCTCCCCGCACGGCCGCCGCCCGAGGCGGTACGGTGGTGCGAGAAGGATCCGCATCCGAGGCCCGAGGAGGGAGCCAGCGATGATTCTGCTCCGTCGCCTGCTGGGTGACGTGCTGCGTCGGCAGCGCCAGCGCCAGGGGCGGACCCTGCGCGAAGTCTCCTCGTCGGCACGGGTCTCCCTCGGCTACCTCTCGGAGGTGGAGCGGGGGCAGAAAGAGGCTTCCTCCGAACTGCTCTCCGCGATCTGTGACGCGCTGGACGTGCGGATGTCCGAGGTCATGCGCGAGGTGAGCGACGAACTGTCGCTGGCCGAACTGGCGCAGTCCGCCACGGTCGGCGAGACGGTGCCGGCGATGCGCCCGATGCTCAACTCGGTCTCGGTGACCTCCGTGACGGGCGTTCCCGAGGAGCGCGTGACGATCAAGGCCCCCGCGGAGGCCGTCGACGTCGTGGCCGCCTGACGAGCCGCACACCCCTTTCCCTGTCTCTCTGAGCCCCGGCCGGTCCTCCCGGCCGGGGCTCAGTGCGTTGTTTCCGGGTAGGCGCCCTGATGTGCGGGTGCCGCAACCGTGCGGCTCCTGTGGTGAAAGTCCCAGAATGCTCTGTCTCGACCGGGTATGCGATGGTTGAGAGGAACGTCACAGAACACAGTGGGAGGAACGGAATGACTGTCGTCAAGAGCCCGCTCTCCGAACAGGACCTCAAGATCGTCGGCGACGCTCTTCAGGGCGGGCTGGTGGACCTGGTGGACCTCTCGCTGGTCGCCAAGCAGGTGCACTGGAACGTGGTCGGCCCGCGCTTCCGCTCCGTACACCTGCAGCTCGACGAGGTCGTCGTCACCGCCCGGCAGCATGCCGACACCGTGGCCGAGCGCGCCGCGGCGCTGGGCGTCTCCCCGGACGGGCGATCCGACACGGTGGCCAAGAGCAGCGGTATCTCCACGATCGCCGACGGCTGGATCAAGGACGTGGAAGCGGTGCGGACGCTGGTCGCGGCCCTGGGGGCGGTGATCACCCGGATGCGGGAACGCATCGTGTCCACCGAGAGGCCCGACCCGGTGAGCCAGGACATCTTCATCGGGCTGACGGCCGACCTGGAGAAGCACTACTGGATGTTCCAGGCGGAGAACGCCTGACCCGGAACGGGAGCACGGGAGCGGAGCCTTCTCCGCCCCGTGCCCCGTCATGAGGGAGCGATTCCGCCGACGGTGCGTCGGCCGGAGGAGGCAGCGATGCTGGTGCGGGATGTGGAGGGCGGCCGTCCGGCCCGAATAGGCAACCGGGGGGTGACGGCGGCGCGGCCCGGCGGGGCGGAGCGCCGCGGCCCGTGGCGAATATCCGTGGCCCGGGCGATGGGGGCGGCCGCCGCGGTCCTGCTGGGCGCGGTGTGGTGCTGGGCGACGCTGCGCCTGGTGACCCGGCCGGCCGAGGCGGGGCCGGTCGAGATGGCGGTCACCGCGGGGGGCTGGGGATTGAGCCTGCTGCCCGTCCACTGCGTGCCCAAGGCGGCCGCCGGGGCCGGAGGGCCGGTGGCGGGGGCGGTGCGGAAGGTCACCAGGGCATGGCGACACCGCCGTTGGGGCGCAGAATCTGACCTGTCGTGAACGACGAGGCGTCCGAGGCGAGGTACAGCACGCTGTGGGCGACGTCCTCGGGCTCGCCGACCCGGCCCAGGGGTGCCGCTCGGCCCATGGCCTGCTCGGTGCCGTGCTGGGCGCCGGGGGTGCGGCGGGCGGTCATGGGGGTGCGGATCCAGCCGGGGGCGACGGCGTTGACCCGGATGCCGTGGCGGCCGACCTCGGTGGCGAGGGTCCGGGTGAGCTGGACGACGGCGGCCTTGGCGGCGCCGTAGCAGAGCAGGCCGGGAGCGCCGGTGTCGACGGCGCCGGAGGCCATCGTGACGATGCTGCCGCCGGCCCCTCCCGTGATCATGGCCTGGGCCGCCTCCTGGCAGCTGTACAGCACCCCTTTGAAGTTGACGGCCAGTACCCGCTCCAGGTCGGCGTCGTCGGTCTCCAGGACCGGGCTGCTGTGCATGATTCCGGCGACGGCTGCCAGGACGTCGAGCCGCCCGTCCGCCCGGACGGCTGCCGCGACGGTCTCCCGCACCTGCTCGCGGTCGGTCACGTCGAGGGTGTGGGCGTGGGCCGCGCCGCCGTCTGCGGTGATCCGTTCGGTGGTGGTGCGGGCGCCCGGTCCGTCGAGGTCGGCGCAGTGGACGGAGGCGCCGGCCCGGGCGAGGAGGGCCGCGGTGGCGCGGCCGATGCCGCTCGCCGCGCCCGTGACGAGAGCGGTGCGGCCGGTGAGCTCGTACACCCCGATGCCCATGGTGTGACGGTACGAGCAGATCTGACGGTGCGTCAATTGGTGGGGGGGCGTGGTTCCGGCACCGGTGGTTCCCGGCGCGATTCGCGGCCGGCTCCCTGCACCGGTCCTGGCGTCCCGTCCGTCGGCCTGTCGGTGGCCCGGGCCGTCCGGGTGCGTCAGCCGCTCCGCGGGGAAGGCCCGGACTGGCAGGAAGGGCACCAGTAGGTGGTGCGTTCCTGGCCCGCCGGGCCCTGGCCGGCGGTGAGCACGGTGGTGCCGCAGCGCCGGCAGGGCCGGCCCGCCCGGCCGTAGACCCACAGCCGGTGGTCGCGCCGGGGGTCGGCGGTGGTGACCCGGGCGGTGCGGTTCCGGTTGGCCTCCAGCAGGCGCCGGGCCAGGGCGACCAGCCGGTCCGGGGCGCGGGTCTCGCCGACCGGGAGCCACGGGGTGGCGCCCGCCATGAAGCACAGTTCGGACTTGTAGACATTGCCGATGCCGGCCAGATTGCGCTGGTCGAGCAGGGCCTCGCCGAGCGGGCGGGACGGGTCGGCGAGCAGCCGCCGCAGCGCCAGGGTGGCGTCCCAGTCGGGGCCGAGCGGGTCCGGGCCGAGGTGCCCCACCACGCTGTCCTCGTCGGCCGTCCGCAGCAGGTCGAGCACGGGGAGCCGATAGCCGACGGCGGCGTGGTCCGCGGTGGTCAGCACGGCGCGGATCTGGTGGTCGGGGCCGCCCCGCCAGCGTTCGCCGGGGGTGTAGACGTGCCAGGCGCCCTCCATGCGCAGATGGGAGTGGAGGGTCAGCCCGCCCTCGACGCGGGTGAGCAGGTGTTTGCCGCGCGCCACCACCTCGTGCACCTCACGTCCCGACAGATCGGCGGTGGCCAGCCGGGGCACCCGGAGGTCGGAGCGGACGAGACGTGCGCCGGCCAGGGCCTCGTCCAGCCGCCGGGCCGTCCGCCAGACGCTGTCTCCTTCGGGCATGCAGCCATGATGCCGCGCTCGCGGGCCGGCCGGTGGAGCCTCGGTGGGCCACCGGGCGCTGGATGCGCGCGACGGTGGCCGGTCGGCGGCCATCGGCCGACGATCCTCGGGTGCCGGGTGCCGGGTGCCGGGTGCCGGGTGCCGGGTGCCGGGTGCCGGGTACTGGTGCGGGGCGTTGGGTGCCGGTCGGCGGGGACGTCGGCGGGCCGGTGGACGTCCGCCTCAGGCACCCCGCAGGCGCAGGCCCCGTGGGGTGGGGTGGAAGCCCGCTGCCTCCAGGGCGCGCCCGACGGGGGAGGAGAGTGCCGGGGCTCCGTTGGCCCGCTCCACCGTGACGGTGCCCAGCGCGCCGTCCCGGGCCGCCTGCGCCAGTGCCTCGGCGGCCGCCTGCAGCCGGGCGTCGCCGAGGGGGCTCTCCGCGTCGGGCCCCGGCCAGGCGAGCAGTGTCCTGCCGCCGCGCTCGACGTAGAGCACCGGATCGCCGTCGACCAGCACCACCAGGGCGCCCGCCTTGCGTCCCGGTTTGTGGCCGGCGCCCGTGGGCGGTTCGGGCCAGGGCAGGGCGGCTCCGTAGGCGTTCGCGGGGTCGGCCGCGGCGAGGACCACTGCACGGCCCCGGCCCCCCGGGCGGCCGGAACCACCGTGGCCGGCCGGGCGGGGGTACGCGCCGGGGTCCTCCGCCCCCTCGCGGTCCCGGGCCGTGCCGACGGCGCGGAGCCGGTCCACCGCTCCGTCCATGGCGAACTGCGCGGCGCCGAGGCCCTCCACCACATAGCCGCGGCGCGCCTGGCCGGTCTCCTCGAAGGCGGACAGCACGCGGTACGCGGCGGCGAATCCGCCCTCCACTCCCTCGGCCGCGACCGCGCCGCGGGTCACGACGCCGTGCCGGTCCAGGAGCGTTCGGGCCCGGGCATGGGCCCGGTGGGTGCTCTCGCTCTCCCGCGGAGGCAGCAGCGACCAGCGGCCCGCCACCGTCGGCGGACCGGCCCGGGACGCGGTGGGCCGGGGGGTCCGGCCGGTGAGCGAGCCGTACCGGCCGCGGGGGACGGCGCGCTTCGCGCGGTGCGCGGTGGCGCCCGCGGTCCGGCCCGAGCCCAGCAGGGAGCGCAGCGGCGCGAGGGTGTCGTTGGTGAGCAGGCCCGCCCAGGCGAGCTCCCACACGGCGTCCGCCAGCTGCGGATCGGTGCAGTCCGGATGGGCCGCCCGGACCTGGTCGGCGATCTGGCGGAAGAACAGCCCGTAGCCACCGGCCAGTGCGTCGAGCACCGCCCGGTGGACGGGACCGGTTTCCAGCGGATGCGGCGGCGGCAGCAGCAGGGGTGCCGCGTCGGCCAGGTACAGCGACACCCAGCCGTCCTTGCCGGGCAGGGCCCCGGCGCCGGCCCAGACGACCTCGCCCGCGGCGGTCAGCTCGTCGAGCATCGTCGGGCCGTAGCCCGTCACCCGGGTGGGGAGCACCAGCTTCTCCAGCGCGGACGCCGGCACGGGGGCGCCCTGCAACTGCTCGACCGCCCGCACCAGTCCGTCGATCCCCCGCAGGCTGTGGGTGCCGACGTGCTGCCACTGCGGCAGGAAGGAGGCGAGCACCGGTGGGGCCACCGGCTCCAGCTCCTCCCGGAGCGCGGCCAGGGACCGCCGCCGCAGCCGCCGCAGCACCGCGCTGTCGCACCACTCCTGGCCGATCCCGGCGGGGTGGAACTCGCCCTGGACCACCCGGCCCGCCGCGGACAGCCGGTGCAGCGCGCCCTCGGTGACGGCCGGTCCGAGACCGAACCGCTCCGCGGCCGCCGCCGAGGTGAACGGACCGTGGGTGCGGGCGTACCGGGCGAGGAGGTCGCCCAGCGGATCCTTGACCGGTTCGGTGAACGCCTCCGGGACACCCACCGGCAGGGCGGTGCCCAGCGCGTCCCGCAGCCGGCCGGCGTCCTCGACGGCGGCCCAGTGGCCGGCGCCCGCGATCCGCACCCGGATCGCCCGGCGGGCGTCCGCCAGCTCCTGCGCCCAGGGCCGTTCGGCACCGCGCTCGGCGAGCTCGGCGTCGGTCAGCGGGCCGAGCAGCCGCAGCACGTCGGCGACGCCCTCGACGTCCTTGACCCGCCGGTCCTCGGTGCGCCACTGCAGCTCCCGCTCCAGCTCGGCCAGCACCTCGGCGTCGAGCAGTTCGCGCAGCTCCGCCTGGCCCAGCAGCTCGGCGAGCAGCCTGGAGTCCAGGGAGAGGGCGGCCGCCCGCCGCTCCGCCAGCGGGGAGTCGCCCTCGTAGAGGTACTGCGCGACATAGCCGAAGAGCAGCGACCGGGCGAAGGGGGACGGCTCCGGGGTGGTGACCTCGACGAGCCGCACGCGCCGGGCCTCGATGTCCCCCATCAGCTCGGTCAGACCCGGAACGTCGAAGACGTCCTGGAGGCACTCGCGGACCGCCTCCAGGACGATCGGGAACGAGCCGAACTCGGACGCCACCTGGAGCAGCTGCGCGGCGCGCTGGCGCTGCTGCCACAGCGGGGTCCGCTTGCCGGGATTGCGGCGCGGCAGCAGCAGGGCCCGGGCCGCGCACTCCCGGAAGCGGGAGGCGAACAGGGCCGAGCTGCCGACCTGGTCGGTCACCAGCTGCTCCACCTCGCCCTGGTCGAAGGCGACGTCCGCGGCGCCGACCGGGGACTGCCCGTCGTCGTACTCCCGCCCGGATCGCGACGGCTCCGGCTCCATGTCGAGCAGGTCCAGGCCCATGAGATCCGCGTCGGGCAGCCGCAGCACGATGCCGTCGTCGGCGTGCATCACCTGGGCGTCCATGCCGTGGCGCTCGGAGAGCCGGGCGGCCAGCGCCAGCGCCCACGGGGCGTGGACCTGCGCACCGAAGGGGGAGTGGACGACGACCCGCCAGTCGCCCAGCTCGTCGCGGAAGCGCTCCACCACGATGGTCCGGTCGTCCGGGACGTGTCCGCACGCCTGGCGCTGCTCCGCGAGGTAGGCCAGGACGTTGTCGGCCGCCCAGGCGTCCAGGCCCGCCGCGAGCAGCCGCAGCCGTGCGTCCTCCTCGGTGAGGGCGCCCACCTCGCGGAGGAACGCGCCCAGCGCACGGCCCAGTTCCAGCGGGCGGCCCAGCTGGTCGCCCTTCCAGAACGGCAGCCGCCCCGGCACTCCCGGCGCGGGCGAGACCAGCACCCGGTCGCGGGTGATGTCCTCGATCCGCCAGGTGGTGGTGCCCAGGGTGAAGACGTCGCCGACGCGCGACTCGTAGACCATTTCCTCGTCGAGCTCGCCGACCCGGCCGCCGCCCTTCTTCGGGTCGGCGCCGGCCAGGAAGACGCCGAACAGACCGCGGTCCGGGATGGTGCCGCCGGAGGTCACCGCCAGCCGCTGCGCGCCCGGACGGCCGGTGACCGTGCCCGCCACCCGGTCCCACACCAGGCGCGGGCGCAGCTCGGCGAAGGCGTCCGACGGATAGCGGCCCGCGAGCATGTCGAGCACCGCGGTGTAGGCGGACTCGGGCAGTGACGCGAACGGCGCGGCCCGGCGGACCACCGCCAGCAGCTCGTCCACGTCCCAGCTGTCCAGGGACGTCATGGCGACGATCTGCTGAGCCAGGACGTCCAGCGGATTGGCCGGGACGCGCAGCGCCTCGATGGCGCCGCTGCGCATCCGCTCGGTGACTACGGCCGCCTGCACCAGGTCACCGCGGTACTTGGGGAAGACCACCCCCGTGGACACCGCCCCCACCTGGTGCCCGGCCCGGCCCACCCGCTGGAGGCCGGAGGCGACCGAGGGCGGGGACTCGACCTGTACGACCAGGTCCACGGCCCCCATGTCGATGCCCAGCTCGAGGCTGGACGTCGCGACCACGGCCGGCAGCCGGCCCGCCTTCAGATCCTCCTCGACCAGGGAGCGCTGCTCCTTGGAGACCGATCCGTGGTGCGCCCGGGCCAGCACCGGGGGTGCGCCGTTCGCCGCGCCGGAGCCGCCCATCAGCTCGGCGGGGGAGTGGGCCTCGGGCAGCGGCTCGCCCGTGGCGCGCTCGTAGGCGATCTCGTTCAGCCGGTTGCACAGCCGCTCGGCGAGGCGCCGGGAGTTCGCGAAGACGATGGTGGACCGGTGGGCCTCCACCAGGTCCGCGATCCGCTCCTCCACCTGCGGCCAGACGGACGGCTTCTCGCCCTGCCCGCCGCCCTCCGCGCCGGTGGCCGGGGAGCCGCCCAGCTCCCCGAGATCCTCCACGGGCACGACCACGGACAGGTCGAACTCCTTGCCGGACGGCGGCTGCACGATCTTCGCCCGGCGCTGCGGCGACAGGAAGCGGGCGACCTCGTCCACCGGCCGCACGGTGGCGGACAGGCCGATCCGCCGGGCGGGCCGCTCCAGCAGCTCGTCCAGCCGCTCCAGGGAGAGGGCCAGATGGGCGCCCCGCTTGGTGCCCGCCACGGCGTGCACCTCGTCCACGATGACCGTCTCCACCCCGGCCAGCGCCTCCCGCGCCGACGAGGTCAGCATCAGGAACAGCGACTCGGGCGTGGTGATCAGGATGTCCGGCGGGCGGGTGGCGATCGCGCGGCGCTCGGCCGCCGGGGTGTCGCCCGAACGGATCGCGACCCGTACCTCGGGCTCCGGCAGCCCGAGCCGCAGCGCCTCGTGCCGGATGCCGGTCAGCGGGCTGCGGAGGTTCCGCTCGACGTCCACCGCGAGGGCCTTGAGCGGCGAGACGTAGAGCACCCGGCAGCGCTTCCTCGGGTCGGCGGGCGGTGGGGCGGCCGCCAGCCGGTCGAGGGCGGAGAGGAAGGCGGCGAGCGTCTTGCCCGAGCCGGTCGGGGCCACCACCAGCACGTCCGAACCCTCGTCGATGGCCTGCCAGGCGCCCGCCTGCGCGGGGGTGGGCGCGCTGAACGCCCCGGCGAACCAGGCACGGGTCGCGGGGGAGAAGGTGTCGAGGGCCGAGGCCGGGTCGTGCGGCATGTTCCCCATCGTGCACCCGGGGACTGACAACGGGCCGGGTGCGCGCACCGGAGCGGCGCGGGACGGTGCCCCGGGCGCGGCGGCGCCGTGTCGCCGACCGCCGTTCCACGCCCGTCGGCACAGTCTCCGAGCAGGCACAATGGCCCCATGGGGAGCCAGGAGAACGCACGCTACTGGCAGCACCCCGGGCTGCCCGGCGTCGACCTGCTCAGCGCCCGCTACGTCCGTCACACCTTCGCCCGGCACGCCCACGACGGCTTCGTGGTCGCCACTGTCACCGGCGGGGTGGAGGGCGTGGGGCTGCCCCGGGGCGCCGAGCGGGTCGGCGCCGGAGGGGTGATCCTGATCAACCCGGACGTTCCGCACACCGCGTACCCGGGGGAGAGCGGGGGCTGGACCTACCGGGTCCTGTACCCGTCCGTCGACGTGGTCGCGGGGGTGGCGGCCGACGTCGCCCCGCTGCGGGGCACCCCGTCGTTCAGCGAGACGGTGCTCGACGACCCGGTGGCCGGACACCTCATCGCCGAGGTCCACCGCGCCGCCGAGCAGAACAACGCGCTGGCCGCGGACACCCTGCTGCGGCAGGCCGTCGCCCGGCTCCTCCAGCGCTGCGGGACCGCCGCCGGGGCCGGGCCGGAGCGGGACGGCCCGGCGGCGGCCGCCGCCGCACACGCCCGGGAACTGCTCCTCGACCGGATGGCCGAGCCGCCGACGCTGGAGGGGCTGGCGTCGGAGGTGGGCGTGGGACCGTTCGCCCTGCTCCGGGCCTTCCGCAGGGCGTACGGGATGCCGCCGCACGCCTGGCTCACGGACGCCCGGGTGCGCCGGGCGCGCACGCTGCTGGACGCCGGCACGGCACCCGCCGAGGCCGCCGCCGTGGTGGGGTTCACCGACCAGCCCCATCTGAACCGGCACTTCAGCCGGATCGTCGGCGTCCCGCCGGGGGCGTACCAGCGGGAGCGCGGCGCCGCGGCACACGGCGCTCCGCCCGGCGCGGACCTGCGCGGACGCGCCGTACGGGGCGCAAGAACGTACAAGACCGGGCCCGGCGCCGCCCCCTAGCGTGACGGGCGTGGCAGAACACATACCGACCCCCGATCCACAGCCGGAGACCCGGCCCGACGCCGCGGTGGTCCGGGACGCGCTCGGCGTCGGTGTCGCCGTGGGGCTCTCCGGCTTCGCGTTCGGCGTCACGTCCGCGGGAGCCGGGCTGACCCTCCTGCAGACCTGCGCGCTGAGCCTCCTCGTCTTCACCGGCGCGTCGCAGTTCGCGCTGGTGGGCGCGCTGGCAGCGGGCGGCAACCCGGTCACCGCCGCGGCCGGGGCCTTCTTCCTCGGCGTCCGCAACGCCTTCTACGGGCTGCGGCTCTCCCAGCTGCTCCGGCTGCCCCGGGCGGTGCGGCCGGCGGCCGCGCACTGGGTGATCGACGAGACCTCCGTGGTGGCGCTGGCCCAGCCGGACCGCCGCAGCGCCCGCATCGGGTTCACCGTCACCGGCCTGACGCTGTACGTGCTGTGGAACCTGACCACGCTGCTCGGAGCGCTCGGCGCCGCGGCCCTCGGCGATCCCGCCGCCTGGGGACTGGACGTGGCGGGTCCCGCGGTCTTCCTCGCGCTGCTGGCTCCCATGCTGCGCGGCACCGCGGAGCGCGCGGTGGCCGGTGCGGCCGTGGTGATCGCGCTCGTCTGCCACCCGCTGCTCCCGGCGGGGGTCCCGGTGCTGATGGCGGCGCTCGCCGCACCCGTCGTGCTGGCCGTGCGGGGACGCAGGGCGCCGGGCGGTGCGGACGGTGAAACGGCGGAGGGGACGGCCGAGGACGGCGCGGCGGAGACCGAGTCCCGCCGGGAGAGCGAGGACGCCCGATGAGTGTCTGGATCGCCATCGGCCTCACCGCCGTCGGCTGCTACCTGGTGAAACTGCTGGGCCTGTCGGTCCCCGCGGGCGTGCTGGAACGTCCCCGGGTCAAACAGCTCGCGGCCCTGCTGCCGGTCGCGCTCCTCTCCGCGCTGATCGCGATCCAGACGTTCGGGGGCGACGGCCGCACACTCGTCCTGGACGCTCGCGCGGCGGGGCTCGTGGCGGCGGCGCTGGCGCTGGTGCTGCGCGCCCCCTTCCTGGTGGTCGTCGCCGTCGCGGTGCTGGTCACGGCAGGGGTGCGGGCGATCGCCGGATAGCGGCTCCCGGTTCCGCGGACGGGACCGGCCCAGCGGAGGGGCACCCGCGCCGGTGCACCACGGTGCGCTTCGCACCGGGGCCGGCGCGCTCCCGGGCTTGCGCGCCCCGGCTCACGCGAGGGGGCGGCCGAAAGCGCGGAGCGTCAGCAGCGCGTCCAGGGTCACCATCGGCCGCCCCTCCAGCGCGGTCCCCGGTGCCCACGCGCGCCAGCGGACCGGCCAGCCGCCGTCCTCCTGCTGCGTATCCGCGAGGTGGTCCAGCGACCGCTCCATCTCGGCGTCGGTGAACCAGCGCCGGGCCAGGGAGCCCGGGTCCCGCGCGTAGTCGTGGGCGTAGTGGTACTCCTCCGGCCCGTAGCCCTCCGGCAGCGGGTAGGCGCCGGCCCGGTCCGGCTCCAGGACCGCGAGCCCCTGCTCCCGCACCAGCCGCCCCAGCCGTTCCGCCGCCGCGGCCGCGCGGGACCGGTCCGGGGCGCCGTCGAGGAAGGCCACCGCCGCCATGACCTCGTAGGGATGGGTGCGCTCCAGGGTCTCCACCGCCGACCAGCAGAAGTCGGTGGCCCGGAACAGCCACGCGTGCCACACCTCGTTGCGGTGCAGCAGCCCCACCACCGGCCCGGTCGTGAGCAGATCGCTCGGCGGGTCGTCCACGACCGGGATCCAGGGCGCCGCCGGATGGCCGCGCAGCGACGGGTGGACCGCGGGGAGCGCCCCGTCGTCGTTGGAGATCTCCGTCAGGTACTGGCACAGCCGCTCCGTCCGGCGGCTGTGGCAGCGGCCGACTCCGTCGAGGATCCGCAGGGCGAGCGCGGCGTGCAGCGGCTGGCCGACCGGCCCGCGCAGATCGGGTTCGAGGGCGTAGCCGTAGCCCCCGTCGGCCGTGCCGTAGGCGGCCAGCGCCGCCTCCACGGCGTCCGCGGCGCGGGACCGGTCCTCCTCCCCGAGGCTTCCGGACGGGAAGTGGTACGCGAATCTGCGCTGCTCGAGGACGCGGGCGGTGAGCCAGACGAACTGCTCGGCGCGGGCGAGAGGAGTTGCTCCGGTGCGGGCCATGCACCGACGGTAGGGCGGAATGCGCACCCGGTCGGCGGCAAGTGCGGTGCTGCACCCCCAGGGCGGGATACTGGGGTCATGCGGTTGACGGTCTTCTGGCAGCGGATGGCGGAGCACTTCGGTGAGGCGTACGCGGACTCGTTCGCACGCGATCATGTGATGTCCGAGCTGGGCGGCCGGACCGTGCACGAGGCACTGGCCGCGGGGTGGAGCGCGAAGGACGTCTGGCGCGGGGTGTGCGCCGCCATGGAGGTGCCCCCGGAGAGGCGCTGAGGGGCCCGGCCCGGGCCGAAGCGCCGGTCGGTACCGAGGTACGGGTCGGCACCGGAGTCTGAGATCTGTGCGGGAACCCGTCGGTACCGGAGCTCCGCCTTCACAGTGGTCCGGCGCCGGCCGGACGGTTCCCGGCCGGGCACGGGGCCCGGGCGGTGCGGGGTGCGGAAATGCAGGGTGGCACAGCCCCGCGCGGCGCGGTAGGACAGACTGACCGGGTGGCAGCAGATGAACCCGCTGAGGACGACGGCCGATCCCGACCGCAGCCGGCGCGCGGCGAGCGCATGCCCCGCTGGCTGCCCCGGGCCATGGTGCTGGCACTGGCGCTCTTCGCCGCGTTCCAGCTGGCGAGCTGGGCCTTCCACCAGCTGATCGGGCTCCTGGTCAACATCCTGATCGCCTTCTTCGTGGCGCTCGCCGTCGAGCCCGCGGTGGACCGGATGGCCGGACGCGGGATGCGCCGCGGCCTCGCCACCGCGCTGGTCTTCCTCGGGGTGGTGACCTTCTTCGCCGGGTTCTTCGTGCTGCTCGGCTCGATGCTCGCCGGCCAGATCGTCGACCTGGTGGAGAACTTCCCGAGCTATGTGGACTCGGTGATCCGCTGGATCAACGACACCTTCCACACGAGCCTCTCCCGCGTGGACATCCAGACCAGTCTGCTCAGGTCCGACTGGCTGAAGCGCTACGTCCAGAACAGCGCCTCCGGGGTGCTGGACGTCTCCGCGACCGTCCTCGGCGGGCTGTTCCAGGCCCTCACCGTGCTGCTGTTCTCCTTCTACCTCGCCGCCGACGGGCCGCGGCTGCGGCGGGCCGTGTGCTCGGTGCTGCCCCCGGCGCGGCAGGCGGAGGTGCTGCGGGCCTGGGAGATCGCGGTCGTCAAGACCGGTGGATACCTCTACTCCCGTGGGCTGATGGCGCTGATCTCCGGGTTCGCCCACTACGCCCTGCTGGAGGTGCTCGGGGTGCCGTACGCCCCGGCGCTGGGGCTGTGGGTCGGCGTGATCTCCCAGTTCATCCCCACCATCGGCACCTACCTGGCCGGGGCGCTGCCGGTACTCCTCGCCTTCACCGTCAACCCCTGGTACGCCGTGTGGGTCCTCGGGTTCGTGGTGGTCTACCAGCAGTTCGAGAACTATCTGCTGCAGCCGCGCATCACCGCCAGGACCGTGGACATGCACCCGGCCGTCGCCTTCGGCTCGGTGGTGGCGGGCACCGCGCTGCTGGGCGCGGTCGGCGCGCTGATCGCGATTCCGGCGACGGCGACCCTGCAGGCATTTCTCGGTGCCTATGTGCGGCGGTACGACGTCACCGACGACCGCAGGGTGGACGGCCGGCGGCCGCGCCGGGGCCCGGGCACGCCGCTCGCGGTCCGGTTCTGGCGGTGGCTGCGCCGGCGGCGCTGAGCCCTCCCGGGCGGGGGCGCACGGGAGCCGGCTCCGGGCGCGCGGGCACCCGTCCACCCCGCCGGCCAGGCCGCATCGGGCCCTTCATGACGCACGGGCGTGGGTGCTTGACAGTAAAATCGAACATCCATTCATATGGGGGTGCCGGCTCTGGTTGTCCACAGGCCGGACGACGCCCGGGCGCATTGTCAGTGGCAGGCGTTAGCGTCGTGGACGTGAAGCGATCGACTCAAGCAAACCGGGTGGAACCCATGGCAGGAACCGACCGCGAGAAGGCGCTCGACGCCGCGCTCGCACAGATTGAACGGCAATTCGGCAAGGGCGCCGTCATGCGCCTCGGTGACCGGCCGAACGACCCCATCGAGGTCATTCCCACCGGGTCGACCGCTCTCGACGTCGCCCTCGGCGTCGGCGGACTGCCGCGTGGCCGCGTGGTCGAGGTCTACGGGCCGGAGTCCTCCGGCAAGACGACTCTCACGCTGCACGCGGTGGCCAATGCGCAGAAGGCGGGCGGCACCGTCGCCTTCGTCGACGCGGAGCACGCCCTCGACCCCGAGTACGCCCGGGCGCTCGGTGTCGACACGGACAATCTCATCCTCTCCCAGCCGGACACCGGGGAGCAGGCGCTGGAGATCGTGGACATGCTGGTCCGGTCCGGCGCCCTCGACCTCATCGTCATCGACTCCGTGGCGGCCCTGGTGCCCCGTGCGGAGATCGAGGGCGAGATGGGCGACTCCCACGTCGGCCTCCAGGCCCGGCTGATGAGCCAGGCGCTGCGCAAGATCACCAGCGCGCTGAACCAGTCCCGGACCACCGCGATCTTCATCAACCAGCTCCGCGAGAAGATCGGCGTGATGTTCGGCTCCCCGGAGACGACGACCGGTGGCCGGGCGCTGAAGTTCTACGCCTCGGTGCGCATCGACATCCGCCGGATCGAGACCCTGAAGGACGGCACCGACGCGGTCGGCAACCGCACCCGCTGCAAGGTCGTCAAGAACAAGGTCGCACCGCCCTTCAAGCAGGCGGAGTTCGACATCCTCTACGGCGAGGGGATCAGCCGCGAGGGCGGTCTGATCGACATGGGCGTCGAGCACGGCTTCATCCGCAAGTCCGGTGCCTGGTACACCTATGAGGGCGATCAGCTGGGGCAGGGCAAGGAGAACGCCCGCAAGTTCCTCAAGGACAACCCCGACCTGGGCAACGAGATCGAGAAGAAGATCAAGGAGAAGCTGGGCATCGGTGTGAAGCCGCAGTCGCAGGACACCGCGCCGGGTGCGGACGCCGCGGTGGCGGCAGCGGAGCCGGCCGCCGCGTCGAAGGCACCCGCCGCGGCCAAGGCCGCCAAGACGACCAAGGCCACCGCGGCCAAGAGCTAGTTCATGACGCGACGAACCGACTGGGGGGACGCCGGCGACGGCGGCGAGGTCCGCCCCGACGACGGCGCGCCCGGCTCGTCGAGGGCCGAGCGGGGGGCGCCGCGCGACCCCGGTGAGCAGGCGCGGGCCATCTGCCTGCGACTGCTCACCGGGACTCCGCGCACCCGCAAACAGCTCGCGGACGCACTGGCCAAGCGCGGCATCCCGGACGAGGTCGCGGACGAGGTGCTGTCCCGCTTCGAGGACGTCGGGCTCATCAACGACGCCGCGTTCGCGGACGCCTGGGTCGAGTCCCGCCACCACGGACGGGGCCTCGCCCGCCGCGCCCTCGCCCGCGAACTCCGTACCAAGGGCGTCGACCCGGCACTGATCGACGGGGCGGTCGGGCAGCTCCATCCGGAGCAGGAGGAGGAGACCGCCCGCGACCTGGTGCAGCGCAAGCTGCGGGCGACCCGGGGCCTCGACCGGGAGAAGCGGATCCGCCGCCTCGCCGGAATGCTGGCCCGCAAGGGCTACTCCGAGGGCCTGGCACTCCGTGTCGTCCGGCAGGCCCTGGAGCAGGAGGGCGAGGATCCGGAGCTCCTGGAGTACCAACTCCCGGAGGGGTGACCGGAGTCGGATCTCTCAGCCGTGCGTGACCCGTGCCCGACCCGTGCCCGACCCGTGCCCGACCCGTGCCCGACCCGTGCGCGCCCCGGGCGGGGCGTGGCCTTCGCCAGGCCGGGCGGCGGGAAAGCGCCCCGGGACAGTGGCGGGGGCCGGGGTCACGTACGGGCGGGAGGCGGCCGGCCCGGACGGCGCCTTGCGTGACCGTCGCCGCTCGGCCGCTCCACGTTCCGCTCGCCCGCCCTGTGCTGGGTCACCGGGCTGCGCTGCTGGTCACCGGCCTGGCTGCTGTGCGATCCGTCGCGGCCGCTGTGTTCGGTCGTGCCCCCGGCGCGGCGGACCCGGGTCAGAGTCGGACCCGGGTCAGAGCCGGATCCAGGCCAGTGTCCGATCCGGGTCAGTGTCCGACGGCGGGCGGGGTGGGCTGCGGAGGAACCGATGGCTGCTCCACCGGCAGGCCGGCAGCACGCCAGGCCTGGAAACCGCCGGTCAGGTCGGTGGCGCGGTGAAGGCCCAACTGCCGCAGGGAGACAGCGGCGAGGCTGGAGGCGTAGCCCTCGTTGCAGATCACGACCACGGGGAGGTCGTGACCGGTCGCCTCGGCCACACGGTGACTGCCGAGTGGGTCGAGTCGCCACTCCAGCTCGTTGCGTTCGACGATCAGTGCGCCCGGGATGACGCCGTCCCGATCACGCAGCGCGGCATAGCGGATGTCGACCAGAACGGCCCCTGCGGCCGCGGCTTCCGCCGCCTGCTCCGGTTCCAGCCGGTCCAGCTGCTCACGGGCCGCGGCCAGCACCGCGTCGATCCCGCGGTGCGGTGCCCCACTCATGTCCACTCCTCGGGCTGCTCGACCTGCTCCAGGCGCAACAGCGGTCCCGTACGGCTGTAGCGGCGCATCAGCGGCAGTGGCGGATAGTACGCGTGGACCGACACGGCGTGCTCCTCCCGCTCCAGATTCAGCACCTGGTGGACATGGTGTGCGCCGAAAGCGCGCCCCTGTCCGGCGGGCAGACGGCGCTCCCGGTCGACGCCGTCGGCCAGTTCGAGCGTCCGCCAGCCCTCGGTGGGCAGGTGCACCGCAAGGGACTGCTCGGTCAGCCGGCCACCCGCGGTGGCGAACGCCCCGCGCGAGCCGCCGTGATCGTGCCAGCCGGTGCCGGTACCCGGAGGCCAGCCGATCAGCCACGCCTCGCTCCCACCCGGCCCGTCGAGCCGCATCCAGGTCCGGCCTTCCGGATCGAGGGGGAGCGAGGCGACGAGTTCGGCGTCGGCGGCGGTGCGGCGCACGAAGTCCAGCAGCTCGGCAGCCGTGGGCCCGGCCGGTGCGGTGGGTCCGGCGGTGGGGGCGGCGGTGGAATCCGTGGTGGTTCCGGACGTGGCCGGGGCGCCGACGGTGGTTCGGCGGCCTGTCGATTCCCCGGGGGCGGCGCGGCGGCCTGTCGAGGGGGTGGCTGCCGGAGCGTCGTGGGCGGCGGGTGCGGTGACGACAGAGGCGGTTGCGCGGGCAGTGAGGTCGCCGAGGGCGCTGGAAGACACAGGTCCGTCCTGAATGATCGCGAAGGGGCGCGGAGGGCCGCGCGGAGGAAGGAATGCGGATCAAACGGACGGACGACACACGCAGCCTGCATAGCGGAGCAGGTCCACATGGACCCTCCGCCAGAAGCACAGCCGGGTGTCAGTCACATCAAGGAGTGAAGCATGGGCCCGTTTCTCCGGTCAATCGCGGTCCCGCGGTCTGCCGGGGCGCGGGAGGCGCGCGGAGGGCGCGGCACCCCTGGGCGCGTGCGGCGCTCCGCCGCCACCGTCTCCCGCAGGGTGCGACTGCTGTGGTCGGCGGTGTGGCGGAGGGCACGGTCAGGGCGCGAGAGTCGGCTGATCGATTCGGTCACCCTCCTTTCCCGGTGCCGAGGGAGAAAAGCGGAGGTGTAGTTCCCCTCTGTTATGTGGCTATGACGGCTCATATGTAGCTATGGCAGTCCAAGGTGAGGTTTCGGAAATGCGCCTGAGCGGGTTTCCGCCGTGACTGTTTCGGTTGAGGAGGTGGATCGGCGGAAGAGCTGCCTGCTCGTGGCGGTGTCAGTGGAGGAACAGGCCGCAGGACGGGCGGCTTGAAAGAGGCGCTTGCCAGGCCTTCCCTGGGTTATGGGGTTGCCAAGGCGCATGCGCTTGCTCTTGCCTGGATCATGCCCGAGCAGGCCTGTTGCTCGTGGCGTCCCGGCATATCCATCTCTGCCGGGATCGCCATTCACGAAGCGGTCGGCCTCTCCTTTCCTGGGCGATGAGCCAGTCCTGGGCGATGAGCCAGGGTGCCGACTCTCCACGGCAGACAGTCGACACCACAGGGCCGCACGAACGGGGGACCGACCATGACCACGAACCAGCCCGCCGTCCGCCTCGCCACCCGCGAGGACCTGCCGCGGGCCGTCCGTACGCTGGGCCGCGCCTTCGCCCACTACCCCTTCGCCCGCCACACCATCGCGGCAGACGACTTCCTCACCCGCCTGGCGCGGTTCAACGAACTGTTCATCTCCCGGATCGGTCTGGACCACGGACAGGTCTGGGTGGCCGACGACGGCGCGGCGGTGGCCGTCTGGACCACTCCGGAGACCGCCGGTACCGGGGATGCGTTCACCGAGATCGGTCCGCAGCTGGCCGAGCTCTCGGGGGACCGGGCCCAGGCATCAGCTGAGGCGGAGGCCGTCATGGGGTCACACCGGCCGACCGAACCGGTGTGGTTCCTCGGTTCCGTGGGCGTCGACCCCGAGCAGCAGGGGAAGGGCCTGGGGGCGGCAGTGATCCGTCCGGGGCTCCGGGCGGCGGACGAGGCGGGCGTGCCCGCGTTCCTGGAGACCTCCGACGAACGCAATGTGCGCTTCTACGGGCGCCTCGGCTTCGAGGTCACCGCCGCGTACGCACTGCCGGGCGGCGGTCCGCGCACCTGGGCCATGACACGCGCACCCGGACAGCCCGGGGTCTGATCCGGGAACACCCGGGGCGGCGGCCGACGGCGACGAGCCGGCCGTCCTCTGGGGCCGCCCGTACTCCGAGCGGCCGGTGCCCGTTCTGCCGGTCAGCGGCGGGCGGAAGCACTCCCGGCGCTCTGCGCCGTATCGTCCGCCCGCGCGCCGCTGCCCGCGCCCTGCGGTGGCACCGGGCTGCCGCCTCGGGCGGCGTCGACGCAGGCGTGCAGATCGGCGGTCCGTACCCCGGACATCGCCGCGACCAGATGCCCGTCGGGCCGGACGACCAGTACGGTGTGCGCCGCCGCGCCCGGGTACCCCTCGGTGACCAGCAGCTCCGCACGTACCGGCAGTGCGGACACCGCCGCTGCCAGCCGTGGCATCAGCCCCGCGCCCAGCCAGTGACGGCGCTCCCACACCCCCGTGCCGGGAGCCACCAGGACGACGAGCAGATCGCCGCCCAGTCGGTCCCGCAGCCGCGCGGTGGACCCGTCCGGTGCCGTGACCGGCACATCGTCCACGGGGGCACCGGGCGCCGTGGCCACCTGGGGCACACCGCCGGACGACGACGTGGCGGACGGTGTGAGGGGGGAGCGCGCGTACGTCGGGAGCGCCCCCAGCGGCCCGGTTCCCACATGGCCGTCCGTGAGCAGCGCGTCGGCCCCACCACTCGTACCCGGCAGCAGGGAGCGGCGTACGGCCGGCCACGAGCTGTTCGAGCGCAGCAACGGCAGTGCCTGGTCGGCCGCGCGCAGCCGTGCGCCGACCGCCGTCCGTCGTTCGGCCTGGTAGCTGTCGAGCAGTGTTTCGGAGGCCTGGTGATGCCAGGCCAGGGAGAGCTTCCAGGCGAGGTTGTCCGCGTCCCGCAGTCCCTCGTCCAGCTCCTGGGTGCCGAAGGCGCCGAGCAGATGGGCGGCGTCCCCGGCCAGGAAGGCCCGGCCCACGCGCCACCGGCGGGCGAGACGGTGGTGCACGGTGTGCACGCCGGTGTCGAGGAGTTCGTACGGCGGGGTGTGGCCGCACCACCCCGCCAGGGTGTCGCGGACCCGGGTGACGAGCGCCTCCGGGGTGACCAGCTCGCCGCGCGGCGGCACCAGCCAGTCCATGCGCCAGCGTCCGCCCGGCAACGGCCTGGCCAGCACTTCCCCGCCACGCGGCGGGGACCGGTGCAGCACGGCCTCGTCCGGCCAGGGCAGTTCGGCCCGCAGCGCCGCGACGGCATGCCGCTCGACGGCCGTACGCCCGGGGAAGCGGACGTCCAGCAGCTTGCGCACGGTGGACCGGGGGCCGTCGCAGCCGACCAGGTAGCTGCCCCGCCACCAGATCCCCGCCGACCGCTCCGCCGTGGCGTCGCCGATACTGCGGGTGTGCGCGGTGACGCCGTTCTCGTCCTGTTCCAGGATGCCGAGCCGGCTGCCGGTCACGACCTCGGCGAGGCTCTCCTTGGCGAGCGCCGCCCGCAGTCGCCGGGTCAGCACATGTTGCGGGCAGTGCAGCGGCGACTCACCGGCCGCGTCGGCCCCCGGCTCGTCGCCGGCCCCGACGCCCGCGCCGAGTTCATGCCGGCCGGAGGGGGACTCGTGCGTGCAGGCGAACTCCGTGCGGTGCAGCAGCTTCCGGCGGCGCAGCGTCCGCCATCCGGTCCAGAGGGTGCCCTCGCCGGGGGCGGGGGCGCAGCCCATCCGCTCCAGGAAACCCGCGGTGTCCGGGCGCAGGACCACGGTCCGGGCGGGACGTACCTCGTCCTGCCCGGTGCCCTCGTCGAGGACCACGACCGGCACCTGACGGCGGACGAGAGCGAGTGCGAGGGAGAGCCCGACGGGCCCCGCGCCAACGATGATCACCGGGTCCACGACGTGACCTCCTCGACCGTGCCGCACGGATGAAGGGTCGTCAGGGGGGCCCGGTGCGAGATCACAGCAAAAGTATGCAGCCCGCCGCGTCTGCTTGCATCAACGGGACGTGGGCAGCGGCGTTCTGCCGCTGCCCACGTCCCGTGCCTGATGTGTCCGGCGGAGTTCAGCCGGCCGAATCGGCGGTGTCGGATGCCGAGGCCTGGGCGGGGATGACGATGCCGCCCCCTCCGAGATCGTCACCGGCCGCGCCGCCGACCACGGCCCCTGTGCCCTTCTTGGCCCGGCGGACCCGGCCTTCGAGCCACCCGGCCAATGTGGTGAGCAGGAAGTTGAGGGCGATGAAAATCAGCGCGATCACGGTGAAGGCGGCGATCGTGTTCGCACCGTAGTTCGCGGTGATCTGGCGGTTCTGCGAGAGCAGTTCGGGGAAGTTGAGCATGGCGCCGCCGAGGGCGGTGTCCTTGACGATCACGACCAGCTGGCTGACCAGTGCCGGAAGCATGGCGGTGACGGCCTGCGGCAGCAGCACGTTCACCATGATCTGGCCCTTGCGCATGCCGATCGCCTTGGCGGCGTCCGTCTGGCCATAGGGCAGGGTGAGGACGCCTGCCCGGACGATCTCGGCGATGACCGAGGCGTTGTACAGCACCAGGCCGGTCACCACGGCGTACAGCGGGCGGATCTCGGAATCGACCTCGGCCAGGATGTAGGCCGCGTTGGCGAACAACATCAGCAGCAGGACCGGGATGGCCCGGAAGAACTCGACCACCGCACCCGCCGGAACGCGGACCCACCGGTGGTCGGACAGCCTGCCGATGCCGAGCACCGCACCGAGTGGCAGGGCAATCACGATGGAGAGCGCCGCCGCCTTGAGCGTTTCGACGAGTCCGGGCAGCAGATAGGTCGTCCACACCTTGGAGTCGGTGACGAACGGGGTCCACTTATCGGCCGCCAGCTGACCCTTGTCGTTCAGGGCGCCCAGCACCCACCAGGCCACGAGCCCCAGGGCACCGATGAAGAGGACGGTGTAGAGGACGTTCCGCCGCTTGGCCCGGGGGCCGGGGGGATCGTAGAGAACGTTGGTGGCACTCATCGCTTCACCGCCACGCGCTTGCTGAGCCAGCCGAACAGCAGACCGGTCGGGAGAGTAAGGATCATGAAGCCCAAAGCGAAGAGAGCGAAGACCGCCAATAGGGCATCGGCTTCGTTCTCGATCATCCCCTTCATCAGCAAGGCGGCTTCGCTCGCGCCGATGGCGGATGCCACCGTGGTGTTCTTGGTCAGCGCGATGAGCACATTGCCCAGCGGTGCCACGACGGAGCGGAACGCCTGGGGGAGGACGACCAGCGTCAGCACTTGCCCGAAGCTCAGGCCGAGGGCGCGAGCCGCCTCAGCCTGGCCCACGGGCACGGTGTTGATGCCCGACCGCAGGGCCTCACAGACGAAGGTGCCGGTGTAGGCGGCGAGCCCGAGGACAGCCAGCCGGAAGCCGATGTCGTTGAAGTTCTCGGCCCCGAGGCTGATGCCCAGCGTCTGGTTCAGCCCCAGCGAACAGGCGAGGATGATCACCGTCAGCGGGGTGTTCCGGACCAGATTGACGTACGCAGTCCCGAAGGATCGCATCAGCGGAACCGGACTGACCCGCATGCCGGCCAGCAGGGTGCCCCAGATCAGGGAACCGATTGCCGAGTAGACGGTGAGCTGCACCGTCACCCAGAAGGCGCCGAGCAAGTCGTACTGCCCGGAATCTAGAAAGTCGAACACGTTGACCCGCGCTCTCCCCTGGTTGAGTGGCGGGGCGCGCCGCCGCGGTCAGCGGCGCGCCACCGTGCCCTGGATCAGCTGGTCTCGGTGATCTTCGGCGCGGGCTCGTTCTTGTAGCCGGCCTCGCCGAAGTTCTTCTTCACGGCCTTCTCCCAGGAACCGTCCTTCACCATCTTCTCGAGGGCCTTGTTGATCTTGCCCTGGAGCTTGGTGTCGCCCTTCTTCAGGCCGATGCCGTAGTTCTCGTCGCTGAGCTTGAGGCCCGCGAGCTTGAACTTGCCCTGGTGCTCCTTCTGCGCGGCGAAGCCCGCGAGAATGGAGTCATCGGTGGTCAGGGCGTCAACAGTCTTGTTCTCCAGGCCGGTCAGGCACTCGGAGTAGCCCCCGAGCTGCTGGAGGTCGGCCTTGGGAGCGAGCTCCTTCTGCACGTTCTGCGCGGAGGTGGAGCCCGTGACCGAGCAGAGCTTCTTGGAGTTGAGGTCCTTCGCCGACTTGATCGACTTGTCGTCGGCGCGGACCAGCAGGTCCTGGTGGGCGAGGAAGTAGGGGCCCGCGAAGCTGACCTTCTGCTTGCGCTCGTCGTTGATCGAGTAGCTGGCGACCACGAAGTCCACGTCACCCGCGGAGATCAGGTTCTCGCGGTCGGCGCTGGCAGCCTGCTTCCACTCGATGTCCTTGGCATCGTGGCCCAGCTCCTTGGCGACATACGTGGCCACATCGACATCGAAGCCCGTGTACTTGCCGTCCGGAGTCTTCAGACCCACACCCGGCTGGTCGAACTTGATGCCAATGGTGATCTTGTCGCTGCCGCCCTTGTCGTCGCCGGAGCCGCCGCAGGCGGTGGCGGTGAGGGACAGAACGATGGCGGCGGCGGCCGCGGCGCCGGCCTTGCGGAACATCATGTCAACATCCTTTACGTCGTGAGTCGTTGAGCGTCAGTGGTGCAGGATCTTCGACAGGAAGTCCTTGGCCCGGTCGCTGCGGGGGTTGTTGAAGAACTGGTCCGGCTGCGCCTCTTCGACGATGCGGCCGTCCGCCATGAAGACCACCCGGTTCGCGGCCGAGCGCGCGAAGCCCATCTCGTGGGTGACGACGACCATGGTCATGCCGTCCCGGGCGAGCTGCTGCATGACCTCCAGCACCTCGTTGATCATTTCCGGGTCGAGGGCCGAGGTGGGCTCGTCGAAGAGCATCACCTTCGGGTCCATCGCCAGCGCGCGGGCGATCGCGACGCGCTGCTGCTGGCCGCCCGAGAGCTGGGCGGGGTACTTGTCCGCCTGGGTGCCGACGCCCACGCGGTCGAGCAGGGCGCGGGCCTTCTCCTCGGCGGCCTTCTTGTCGGCCCGCCGCACCTTGACCTGGCCCAGCATCACGTTCTCCAGCACCGTCTTGTGTGCGAAGAGATTGAACGACTGGAAGACCATGCCGACATCGGCGCGCAGCCGGGCGAGCTCACGGCCCTCCTGCGGAAGCGGCTTGCCGTCGATCGTGATGGCGCCCGAGTCGACCGTCTCCAGCCGGTTGATCGTGCGGCACAGCGTCGACTTGCCGGATCCGGACGGTCCGATGACGACGACGACCTCGCCGCGTGCGATGGTCAGGTCGATGTCCTGGAGCACATGCAGCGCGCCGAAGTGCTTGTTGACGTTGTCCAGGACGACCAGGGGATCCGCCGTCGGTGCGGCGTCCTTGGTCACCGATACTTCGGTCATCGGCTCTTGCTCCGTCCTCCTCGGTTGGGAGGACCATACGGAGCGGCCAGGATGACCGTCATCACATCTGAGCGAGAATTGAGCATAACGATACGGCTACGGGCTGCGACGCTGGGTGACCGGTTCCGGCCCCCCGGTGACGGGTTCCTTACCGGCTCCATAACGGATGGTGGCCCAGGGCCGGACGCCTCTTGACGTGCGGCGTCGTATCGGGCTGTATGCCCTGTGACCACACCGACGTATCGCCGCACACCCCATCGCACCAGGGCAGGAAGGGGCCGATGAGACTGCTCCTCGTCGAGGACGACAACCACGTCGCCGCGGCGCTCTCCGCGGTGCTCGCGCGGCACGGTTTCGACGTCACCCACGCCCGTAACGGCGAGGAGGCCCTCCAGGCCCTGCTGCCCGACACCGGAGCGCCCTTCGGTGTCGTCCTGCTCGATCTCGGCCTGCCCGACCAGGACGGATTCGAGGTCTGCGGCCGGATCCGGAAGCGCACCGCCACCCCCGTGATCATGGTGACGGCGCGCTCGGACGTGCGCTCCCGGATCCACGGGCTGAACCTGGGGGCCGACGACTACGTGGTCAAGCCGTACGACACCGGCGAGTTGCTGGCCCGTATCCACGCGGTCAGCCGGCGCACGGTGCCGGGCGAGGCCGGTCCCGAGGACCAGGAGACGGGCGCCGACGAACCGCTGCGGCTGGGGCCGGTGCTCGTCGAACTCCCCACCCGCCAGGTGACGGTGAACGGCGTCCCGGTGCCGCTCACCCGCAAGGAGTTCGACCTGCTGGCGCTGCTCGCCCAGCGCCCCGGCGTGGTCTTCCGCCGGGAGCAGATCATCAGCGAGGTCTGGCGCACCAGCTGGGAGGGGACCGGCCGCACCCTGGAGGTGCACATCGCCTCGCTCCGCTCCAAGCTGCGGATGCCCGCCCTGATCGAGACCGTGCGCGGCGTCGGCTACCGCCTCGTCGCCCCGGCGGCCTGAGGATCCGCGGGACCGGTGCGCACCCGACTCCTGCCGCTGCTCATCGTCCTCATGGCGGGCGTGCTGCTCGCCCTGGGCTTCCCGCTCGCCGGGAGCCTGGCCGCCGCCCAGCAGCAGCGGGTGGTCGTGGACCGGATCGACGACTCGGCGCGCTTCGCGGCCCTCGCCCAGTTCGTGACCGCCCGTCCCGCCGCGAGCAGACCCGGTGACGAGGGGGGCCGGCTGGTCACCCTGCGCGCCGAACTCGCGCGTTATGAGGATCTCTACGGCATCCGTGCCGGGGTCTTCTACCGCGACCGGACGGCGATGGCTGTCGCCCCCGGCCACTGGTCCGTACCGGCCGGGGGTGAACCCGAGCGGGCCTTCGAGGAAGCGCTGGCCGGCCGCCGCAGTCACAACCCGCCCCAGGTCTGGCCCTGGCAGCGGGAACGGCTGGCCGTCGCCTCACCGGTCATCCGGGACGGCGACGTGGTGGCGGTCGTCGTCACCGATTCCCCGACGGGCCAGCTGCGCTCCCGCATCCTCCACGGCTGGCTGCTGCTCGGCGCCGGGGAGTGCGCCGCCATGCTGCTCGCGCTCGGCGCCGCCGCCCGGCTCACCGGCTGGGTGCTGCGCCCCGTCCGCGTCCTCGACGCGGCCACCCACGACATCGCCACCGGCCGGATGAAGTCCCGGGTGGCGGCCGCCGGGGGCCCGCCGGAGCTGCGCCGGCTGGCCCGTTCGTTCAACGAGATGGCCGACAACGTCGAAGAGGTCCTGGAGCAGCAGCGGGCGTTCGTCGCAGACGCCTCGCACCAGCTGCGCAACCCGCTCTCCGCTCTGCTGCTGCGGATCGAACTGCTCGCGCTGGAACTGCCCGAGGGCAACGAGGAGATCGCCTCCGTCCGCACGGAGGGCAAGCGGCTCGCGCGGGTGCTCGACGATCTGCTCGACCTGGCGCTGGCCGAGCACGCCGCGGCCGACCTCCAGCTCACGGACGTCGCCGAGCTGGCCGAGGAACGGGTCGGAGCCTGGCGTCCGGTCGCCGACCGCGAGGGGGTCGCCCTGGTCTACGAGGGGCCGTCCGGCGCCACCGGGTGGGCCGACCCGGTGGCCCTGTCCAGCGCGCTCGACGCCGTGGTGGACAACGCGCTGAAGTTCACCCCCGAGGGAGCCGCAGTCACGGTCGGCGCGGAACCGGACGGCGACACCGTCCGGATCACGGTGGCGGACGGCGGCCCCGGCCTGACCGAGGAGGAGCTGGACCGGATCGGCGACCGGTTCTGGCGCAGCGGCCGCCACCAGAACGTCTCCGGCTCGGGACTGGGGCTGTCCATCTGCCGGGCGCTGCTGGCGGCCGGCCGGGCCTCGATGGCCTTCGCCCCCAACGAACCGAACGGGCTGCGGGTGACGATCACGGTCCCGCGGACGGCCCCGCCCGGCTGACCTCTCTCCCGGCTGCCCCCGCCCGGACGACCACCCTGCCCGGACAGCCGCCCCTCCCGGACAACTGTTCCTCCCGGCCGACCGCCCCTCCCGGCCGGCCGCCCCGCAGGGCGGGTGACCGGCCGGGCACCACCGAAGCCCGTCACCCCGGCCCCGGCACCCCCGCCCGCTCCAGCCGCAGCGTCACGATCTGGAACGGGCGCAAGCCCAGGGCCACCTCGCCGTCCGCGGACACCAGGTACTCCGGCGCCCCGGCCAGGGGCCGTTCCAGCAGGTCCGTCCCGGTCGCCGAGGCCACCGGGAACCCGGCCCGGAGCGTGGCCGCGGCCCGTCCGCCGTGTGCCTCGTAGAGCCGCACCACCACGGCGCCGCTGCGGTCCTCGGCGAGCTTGACCGCCTCGACCACCACCTGGTCGCTGTCCACCGTCACCAGCGGCTCCACCGGAGCCGAGCCCGGCGCGGTGCGCTCCGGCAGGTTGAACCAGTGCCCCTCGCGGACCGCGTCGCCCACCGAGGCCCCGGGCGCCAGCCCGAAGCGCAGCCGGTGCCGCCCCTGGTCGGTCTCCGGGTCCGGGTAGCGCGGCGCCCGCAGCAGCGACAGCCGGACGGTCGTGGTCTGCCCGCCGTCCGCGCGCACGTCGCGGGTGACGTCGTGGCCGTACGTCGAGTCGTTCACCACCGCCGCGCCCCAGCCCGGCTCCGCCACCTGGATCCACCGGTGCGCGCAGATCTCGAACTTCGCCGCGTCCCAGGAGGTGTTGGTGTGCGTGGCCCGGTGGACGTGCCCGAACTGGGTCTCCGCGGCCGACCGGTCCGCCTTCACATCCAGCGGGAACGCCACCTTCAGCAGCGTCTCCGACTCGTGCCAGTCGACCTCGGTGTCGATCTCCAGCACCTTCGAGCCGGAGCGCACGGCGAGCAATTGCACCACCGAGGAGGCGCCGAAGGTCCGGGTGACGCGCAGCACGGCCCGGTCCGCGCCCTCCTCGGCGACCGTCAGCCCGTCCGGCTCCACCAGGTCGGTCACGGTGTTCCGGTAGTAGGCGTCGACGTCCCAGGCGTCCCACATGGCGGGGAAGTCCGGGTGGATCTGGAGCAGGTTCGCCGCCAGCCCCGGAGCCACCGCTTCCCGCCCGGCCGCCAGGTCGTACGCCGAGACGACCAGGCCGCGGCCGTCCACCTCCACCCGCAGCAGCCCGTTGGCGAGGACGAAGCCGCCGCCCGCCGCCTCCTCCCGCGGCGTCAGGGTCACCGGATCCCCGGAACGGCCCGGTTCCGGGGCCGCGCCGCCGGCCGGAATGCCCCGCCGCGCGTGCGGGGCGGCGTTGAAGACGACCGTGCCCTCCCCGCCGCCGGTCAGCGCCCGCTGCGCCGCCGCGACGAGCGCCTCCAGCTCCCGCCGCACCGCCGCGTACGTCGCCCGCGCCTCGCGGTGCACCCAGGCGATCGACGACCCGGGCAGGATGTCGTGGAACTGGTGCAGCAGCACCGTCTTCCAGATCCGCTCCAGATCCTCGTACGGGTAGCGGTATCCGGGCGCCCGGACCGCCGCCGTCGCCGCCCACAGCTCCGCCTCCCGCAGCAGCGACTCGCTGCGCCGGTTCCCCTGCTTGGTCCCGGCCTGGGAGGTGTACGTGCCGCGGTGCAGCTCCAGATACAGCTCACCCACCCAGACCGGGGCGTCCGGGTACTCCGCGTGCGCCGCCTCGAAGAACGCCGACGGCCGCTCGACGGCGACCCGCGGCGAACCCTCCAGACGGCCCAGCCGCCGGGCACGGGCCAGCATCTCCCGGGTCGGCCCGCCGCCGCCGTCGCCCCACCCGAAGGGCACCAGGGAACGCGACGCCCGCCCCTTCTCCCGGTAGTTGCGGGCGGCGTGGGCCAGCTGCTCCCCGCCGAGGTCGGAGTTGTAGGTGTCCACCGGCGGGAAGTGGGTGAAGACCCGGGTGCCGTCGATGCCCTCCCACCAGAAGGTGTGATGGGGGAAGGCGTTGGTCCGGCTCCAGGAGATCTTCTGGGTCAGGAACCAGTCCGACCCCGACAGCTTCACCAGCTGCGGCATCGCGGCGGTGTAGCCGAACGAGTCCGGCAGCCACACCTCCCGGGTGTCGATCCCGAACTCGTCCAGGAAGAACTTCTTCCCGTACAGGAACTGCCGGGCCATCGCCTCCCCGCCGACCATGTTGGTGTCGGACTCCACCCACATCCCGCCCACCGGCACGAACTGCCCGGCCGCGACCTTCTCCCGGACCCGGGCGTACACCTCGGGCCGGTGCTCCTTGATCCAGGCGAGCTGCTGGGCCTGCGACATCGCGAACACGAACTCCGGGTGGCGGTCCATCAGATGCACCACGTTGGAGCAGGTCCGCGCCACCTTCCGCACCGTCTCCCGCAACGGCCACAGCCACGCGGAGTCGATGTGCGCATGGCCGACCGCGCTGATCCGGTGCGCGGACGCGTGCGCGGGGGAGGCGAGCACCTCCGCCAGCGGCTCCCGCGCACCGGCCGCCGAGCCCGCGACATCGGCCAGGTCCACGGCGTCCAGGGCGCGTTCGGCGGCGCGCAGCAGCTCCCAGCGGCGTGCGTCCCCCTCCGGCAGCTGGAGCATCAGCCCGCCGAGGACCTCCAGGTCCTGCACCAGCTCCCAGACGTCCGTCTCGAACACGGCGAGATCCATCCGGGCGATCCGGTACAGCGGCTCCTCGCCCGCGGTGAGCCGGTCCCCCTGACGGGTCGGCGTCTGGCCGGCGAGGACCGGGTTGGCGGCCGCCTCGACGTACAGCAGCACCTCCTCACCGCCCCGGGCCGGGTCGCCGACGCGCACCCAGTCGTTGTACGGATGGAGGCCCTTCACCGCCTCCCCGTCGGGCCGGTACACCAGCCCCTCGCACTGGAACCCGGGCATCCCCCGGTCGAAGCCCAGGTCGAGGACGGCCTCCACGGTGCGGCCCGCCCACGCCTCGGGCACCCGGCCGCGCACCCGGAACCAGCTGGTCCCCCAGGCCGGCCCCCACCGGTCGCCCGCCCGCGCCGGCCCGTACGCGGCGGCCAGCCCCTCGGCGACCGGAACCGGCTCACCGGGCGCGTCCCACCGCTCGACGGTGAGCGGCACGCAGCGGCCGTGGACCGCGGGCCGGATGCGTTCGGTCAGGACACGGTGCAGACGGGACTCGACGATGCTGCGGTCGTCATGCATGACGCGGCTCCGATGGCTCGGGACGGACGTCGGGCCCGGCCGGGTCCGGCCGAGCGGAGGATCAGGACTTGACCGAGCGGTAGTAGCGGCGGGCGCCCTCGTGCAGCTCCAGCGGATCCGTGAAGATCGCCGTCCGCAGGTCCACCAGCTGTGCCGCGTGCACCTCGCTGCCGATCCGGTCGCGGCTGTCGATCACCGTGCGGGTGATGCCCTCGGTCAGCCCCGGATCCGTACGGTCCGTGGTCACCAGCAGGTTCGCCACCGCCACCGTCCTCACCGCCTTGCCGTGCTGCACCTGCGGATAGGCGTCGGCCGGCATGACCGCCGCCCGGTAGTGACGGGTCGCCGCGCCCTGCCGGGTCAGCTCGTCGCTGAGGTCCCCGAGCTGCACGAGACGGATACCGACGTCGTCGGCGAGGTCGGAGACCGCCGCCGTCGGCAGCCCGCCCGACCAGAAGAACGCGTCGATCTTCCCCTCGCGCAGCAGGCCGGGCATCCGGTCGATGCCCACCCGGACCGGCTCGATGTCCTTCCGGGCGTCGAGCCCGGCGGCTCCGAGGAGCCGGCCGGCTATCAGGCTCACCCCGGAGCCCTTCTGGCCTATGGCCACCCGCTTGCCCCGCAGGTCCGCCGCGCTCCGCACGTCGGATCCGGCCGGCACCACGAGCTGCATGTAGTCGTCGTACAGGCGCGCGCAGGCGCGCAGCCGGTCCGCGTCCCGGCCGCCGCGCTCCCGGTAGGCGGCGACCGCGTCGGCCGTGGCGATGGTGAAGCTCGCCTTGCCGGAGACCAGCCGCTCGATGTTCTGGACGGACCCCTCGCTGGACCGCAGCCGCAGGTCGACATCGGGCAGATCCCGGGCCACGTGCTGCTTGAGCAGCGCGCCGTAGCGGGCGTACACCCCGGTGGGCACCCCGGTGGTGAAATCCACCCTGCCCCGCGGGGACGAGGCCTGGCCCAGCGGCAGCAGCCACCACAGCAGCAGCGCCAGCACCACGCCGGCCGCCGCCGTGACCTGCAGGGCACGCCGCCGGCCGAAGCGCAGGGCGGAGCGCCGGTCGCGGATGCCTGGGAACGCGGGAGCCATGCGCGCGATCCTGCCAGCCCGGGCAGCCCGGGGCCAGGGGCGCCGGGCGGGATCACGCGGCGCCCGGGGAGCGCACGGAAGGCGGGGGCGGAGCCGGGTGGTGACCACGTACCCTGGTGGGCGAGATGAGCGCGAAGACTTACGAGGTGCGCACCTACGGGTGCCAGATGAATGTCCACGACTCCGAGCGGCTCTCCGGCCTGCTGGAGGACGCCGGGTACGTCCGGGCGCCCGAAGGCCACGCCGAGGGTGAGGCGGACATCGTCGTCTTCAACACCTGCGCGGTGCGGGAGAACGCCGACAACCGGCTCTACGGCAATCTCGGCCGGCTCGCCCCGATGAAGGCGAAGCGGCCCGGGATGCAGATCGCCGTCGGCGGCTGCCTCGCGCAGAAGGACCGCGACACCATCGTCAAGAAGGCCCCCTGGGTCGACGTGGTGTTCGGCACGCACAACATCGGCAGCCTCCCGGTGCTGCTGGAGCGGGCGCGCGTCCAGGAAGAGGCGCAGGTCGAGATCGCCGAGTCGCTGGAGGCCTTCCCCTCCACGCTGCCCACCCGCCGCGAGTCGGCGTACGCGGCCTGGGTCTCCATCTCCGTCGGCTGCAACAACACCTGCACCTTCTGCATCGTCCCCGCGCTCCGCGGCAAGGAGAAGGACCGCCGGCCGGGCGACATCCTCGCCGAGGTGGAGGCGCTGGTCGCCGAGGGCGTCACCGAGATCACGCTGCTCGGGCAGAACGTCAACGCCTACGGCTCCGACATCGGGGACCGCGAGGCGTTCAGCAAGCTGCTGCGCGCCTGCGGCCAGGTGGAAGGGCTGGAGCGGGTCCGCTTCACCTCCCCGCACCCCCGCGACTTCACCGACGACGTGATCGCCGCCATGGCCGAGACGCCGAACGTGATGCCGCAGCTCCACATGCCGCTGCAGTCCGGCTCGGACACCGTCCTCAAGGCGATGCGCCGCTCCTACCGCCAGGACCGCTTCCTCGGCATCATCGAGAAGGTGCGCGCCGCCATGCCGGACGCCGCCATCTCGACCGACATCATCGTGGGCTTCCCCGGCGAGACCGAGGAGGACTTCGAGCAGACCATGCACGTGGTCCGGGAGGCGCGCTTCGCCCAGGCGTTCACCTTCCAGTACTCCAAGCGCCCCGGGACGCCCGCGGCGGAGATGGACGGGCAGATCCCCAAGGAGGTCGTGCAGGCGCGCTACGAGCGTCTGGTGGCCCTCCAGGAGGAGATCAGCTGGTCGGAGAACAAGCAGCAGGTCGGCCGGACCCTCGAGGTCCTGGTCGCCGAGGGCGAGGGCCGCAAGGACGACGCCACCCGGCGGCTCTCCGGCCGTGCCCCCGACAACCGCCTGGTGCACTTCACCCGCCCCGAGGAACCGGTCCGGCCGGGCGACGTCGTCGAGGTGGAGATCACCTACGCCGCCCCGCACCACCTGCTCGCCGAGGGGCCGGCGAAGGGCGTCCGCCGCACCCGCGCCGGTGACGCCTGGGAGCGCCGCACCGCGGCCCCGCAGGAGTCCCCCGGCGTGATGCTGGGCCTGCCCACGGTGGGCGTCCCCGCGCCGCTGCCGTCCGTGACCGGCGGCTGCGGCTGACGGCTGGAGCCACCTGAGGCACAGTGCCGCCCGGCCGCCGGGCGGCACTCGGCCCCCGCACCGGCGCCCGAGCGGCGCGCGTAGGGTTCGGGCATGCTTGCCGCAGCCGCCGTGTGCCCCTGCCCGCCGCTCCTCGTGCCCGACGTGGCCGCCGGGGCGGCGGCCGAACTCGACGGCCTCCGGACGGCCTGTTCGGACGCCGTCGCCGTGCTCGCCGCCGCCCGCCCCGACCGCCTGCTGGTGATCGGCCCGGCCGGGCCGGAGGAGCAGGGCCCGTACCCGTCGGGTGCGGCCGGATCGTTCCGGGGCTTCGGCGTGGACCGGGCCGTCCGCCTGGGTGCGGGCGACGGTTCCGCACGGGAGCTGCCGCCGTCCCTCGCCGTCGCGGCCTGGCTGCTGGAGCACACGGATTTCACGGCCGCACCCGTCGAGGGCCTGGGGATCGACACCGCTCTCCCCTCCGGACGCTGCGCCGCACTCGGCCGGGAGAGCGCCGCCGGTGCCGAGCGGCTCGCCCTGCTGGTCATGGGCGACGGCAGCGCCTGCCGGACCCTGAAGGCCCCCGGCTACCTCGACGACCGGGCCGCGGATTTCGACGCCGGGGCCGCCCGGGCACTGGGCGCCGCCGACACCGAGGCGCTGCTGGCCGTCGACGAGCGGACGGCGCGGGAGCTGAAGGCCGCGGGGCGGGCGCCCTGGCAGGTGCTGGCGGGGGCGGGAGAGGGCGCCGGGCTGGCCGGCGCGCTGCTGTACGACGACGCTCCCTACGGGGTGGGGTACTCCGTCGCCGTCTGGTCGTAGCCGGGCGGCCGGAAGAGACGCCGGGTCCGGACACGCGGACGGCCGCGAGGCAACGGGGCTTCGCGGCCGTCCGTCGACAGGGTGCGGCGGGGCCTACTTGCGGGCGCCCTCACCGGCCTCGCTGTCGGCGGCCTCCTCCGCGGACTGCTGCTTCGGGATCTCCACCCCGTCCTTCGTCTCCGGCGACGCCTCGGACGCGGCCTCGGCGTCAACCGCGGGCTCTGTGGATTCCGCCGTCTGAGGGGCGGCTGCCGCCTCGTCGGTTGACGCTGCGGACGAACGACGCCTGAACCGTGAAAACACGCCCATATCTACTCCATAACCTCGCTGGGGTGAGTGACATCCCGCGCAGCCCGGAGCGTCCCCTTGCGTCGCCCCCCGGCACCGGTGCGTACACCGGCGGCGGAACCTCGCCCCACGCAACGACCCCGGGGGCGGGCCGTCACGTCGCTCGTTCGAGGAGGGCGGCCGGGGTTTGCGAGACTGTGCCAGTGACAAGTTCAGCGCCCGTGCCCCGGGTCATCGCCGTGGTGGGTCCCACCGCGGCCGGAAAGTCCGATCTCGGCGTGGCCCTGGCCGAGCACTTCGACGGCGAGGTGATCAACGCCGACTCCATGCAGCTGTACCGCGGCATGGACATCGGCACCGCCAAGCTGACGCCCGAGGAACGCCGCGGCGTGCCGCACCGGCTGCTGGACATCTGGGACGTCACGGAGGCCGCCAGCGTCGCCGAGTACCAGCGGCTGGCCCGGGCGGAGATCGACCGGCTGCTGGCCGCCGGCCGCACTCCGGTACTGGTCGGCGGCTCCGGGCTGTACGTCCGCGGGGCGATCGACGTCATGGAGTTCCCGGGCACCGATCCGGACGTACGCGCCCGCCTGGAGGCCGAGTTGGCCGCCGAGGGCCCCGGTCCGCTGCACGCCCGGCTGGCCGCGGCCGACCCGGCGGCGGCCCGGGCGATCCTGCCCGGCAACGGCCGGCGGATCGTCCGCGCCCTGGAGGTCATCGAGATCACCGGCCGGCCCTTCACCGCCAACCTCCCGGGCCACGAGTCCGTCTACGACACCGTCCAGATCGGGGTGGACGTCGGCCGTCCGGAGCTGGACGCACGCATCACCTCACGGGTCGACCGGATGTGGGACCAGGGACTCGTCGACGAGGTGCGCACCCTGGAGGCCGCCGGCCTCCGCGAGGGGCGCACGGCCTCCCGGGCCCTCGGCTATCAGCAGGTCCTCACCTTCCTGTCGGGAGAGTGCACGGAGGACGCGGCGCGTGCCGAGACCGTGCGCGCCACCAAGCGGTTCGCACGCCGTCAGGACTCCTGGTTCCGGCGCGATCCCCGGGTGCACTGGCTCAGCGGAGCGGCCGACCGGCTGCCGGAACTCCGGAGCCGCGCGTTGACGTTGGTCGAACGAGCGGTCACAGCCTGATCACGTGATGGCATCGGGAGGCTCCGTACGCCTTCCGGGCATCCGAGTGCGTGTCATCATCGGACTTCGATCAGCCGTGAAGTCCGAGTTGGGAGGGCGCGTGGCAATGGAGGCCGGCCCTCGCGACAGACCGCAGCCGCAGGACCGACGGACCGAGGAGCTCACCCCGGACGGCCCCGAGCCGGCGACCGGCGGCGAGTCCTTCCGCGAGCTGCGCCCGCCGCGACGGCTCCGGATCTGGCAGATCGCGCCCATCGTGGGTCTCGCGGCCGCCGGCTCCCTGATGTTCGCCTTCCCGCTCGCCTTCGAATTCGGCGACAGCGGAGCGATGGTGGCCCTGCTCGGCCTGCTGATCAGCTGCTGCGCGGCGGGCTGGGGCATGATGGCGGCCCGCCGGGTCGGCCTCACCTGGCCCGGGCTCGCGCCGCGCGGCTCGGGCAAACGCCCCGACTGGCGCGTCATCGCGCTCTACGCCCTGCTGGTCACCACGGTCGCGGCACTCGCCATCTGGCGGGTCGCCCGCCTCCGCTGAGCCACGGCAACCACCCCGGCGCATCACGGCCGGGCACGGCCCCGCCCATGGGCGGGGCCCGGACGGGGCCGCCCGCCACCGGGCCCGCAGGTCGGACTCCCCGCTGCCGGACCGGCCCGTAGGATCGAGGGGTGAGCACCGAGCAGATCACCTTCCTCAAGGGCCATGGCACCGAGAACGACTTCGTGATCGTTCCCGACCCCGGCAACGCCCTCGACCTGCCCCCCGCGGTCGTGGCGCGGCTCTGCGACCGGCGGGCCGGCATCGGCGGGGACGGGCTGCTCCACGTGGTGCGGTCCGCGGCACACCCCGAGGCCGCCACGATGGCCGCCGAGGCCGAGTGGTTCATGGACTACCGGAACGGCGACGGCAGCGTCGCCGAGATGTGCGGCAACGGCGTACGGGTCTTCGCCCGGTACCTCCAGCGTGCGGGCCTGGTCGAGGCCGGCGATCTCGCCGTCGCCACCCGGGCCGGCGTGCGGCAGGTGCACATCGCCAAGGCACCGGCGGCCGGCGGGGACGGCGACATCACCGTCGGCATGGGGGCCGCGCTGCTCCCCGACGGCGAGGTCACGGTGACCGTGGGGGAGCGCAGCTGGCCCGCGCGCCACGTCAACATGGGCAACCCGCACGCCGTCGCCTTCGTCGAGGACCTCGCCCACGCCGGGAACCTGTTCACCGCCCCGCCGGTGCACCCCGCGTCCGCGTACCCCGACGGCACCAACGTCGAGTTCGTCGTGGACCGTGCCCCGGGCCACGTCGCCATGCGGGTGCACGAGCGCGGTTCGGGGGAGACCCGCTCCTGCGGCACCGGGGCCTGCGCCGTCATGGTCGCCGCGGCCCGCCGCGACGGCGTCGACCCGGCCGTGACCGGCAGCCCCGCCACCTACACCGTGGACCTCCCCGGCGGCCGGCTGCTGATCTCCGAGCACCCGGACGGCCGCATCGAGATGACCGGCCCGGCCGTGATCGTGGCCGAGGGCGTGATCGACCCGGAGTGGCTCGCAACCGCGTTCGTCTGACGCCTCCCTCGAATGGGTGAACCGGTTCACGCTGAGCGAGAGCCGGTCATCCGTGGGTGACGGGCTCGATAGCATCAAGCACCGGCCCGGGCGCCGGGCACCGGCCCCGCTCCCGCCGGTGCCGACGCCGCCGGAGGTGCCCATGAGCGAGGCCGTCAACCCTGGTCCGCCGGCCCGCAGGCGCGCCCGCATCGATCTGCGCAGACTCGGTCGCGCGGCGCTGCTGGGCCCCGGCCCGCGGGACCGCCTCCCGGACGCCATCGACCATGTGGCCAAGGTGCACCGGGCGCGGCATCCGGGCGCCGACCTCGACCAGCTCCGCCGGGCCTATCTGCTCGCCGAGTCCTCGCACCGGGGGCAGACCCGCAAGAGCGGCGAACCGTACATCACCCACCCCCTCGCGGTGACGCTCATCCTCGCCGAACTCGGCGCCGAGACGACCACGTTGACCGCCTCCCTCCTCCACGACACCGTCGAGGACACCGAGCTGACCCTCGACCAGGTCGGGGAGGGGTTCGGCGAGGAGGTCCGCTACCTCGTCGACGGGGTCACCAAACTCGAGAAGGTGGACTACGGGGCTGCGGCGGAGCCGGAGACCTTCCGCAAGATGCTCGTCGCCACCGGCAACGACGTCCGCGTCATGTCCATCAAGCTCGCCGACCGCCTCCACAACATGCGCACCCTCGGTGTGATGCGCCCCGAGAAGCAGGCCAGGATCGCCCGGGTCACCCGCGACGTGCTGATCCCGCTGGCCGAGCGGCTCGGCGTACAGGCGCTCAAGACCGAGCTGGAGGACCTGGTCTTCGCCGTCCTGCACCCCGAGGAGTACGCCCGCACCCGCGACCTGCTGCTCGAGCACGCGAACCGCCCCGATCCGCTCACCCGGATCGCCGAGGCGCTCGCAGCCGTGCTGCGGGAGGCGGGCATCGCGGCCGATGTGCTGGTCCGGCCGCGGCACTTCGTCTCCGTGCACCGGGTCCGGCTCAAACGCGGCCGGCTCGGCGGCGCCGACTTCGGCCGCATCCTGGTCCTCGTCGCGGAGGACGCCGACTGCTACGCCGTCCTCGGCGAGCTCCACACCTGTTTCACCCCGGTCGTCTCCGAGTTCAAGGACTTCATCGCGGCCCCGAAGTTCAACCTGTACCAGTCGCTGCACACGGCCGTGGCCGGCCGGCCGGGCGGCGACGTCGCCGAAGTCCTCATCCGTACCCACCAGATGCACCGGGTGGCCGAGGCCGGCGTGATCGCGCTGGGCAATCCGTACGCCCCGACGACCGAAGCCCCCGAGGCGGCCGAGGCGGACGGGGAGCGTGCCGACCCCACCCGGCCCGGCTGGCTGTCCCGGCTGCTCGCCTGGCAGCAGTCCGCACCCGACCCCGACACCTTCTGGGCCTCGCTCCGCGACGACCTCGCGCAGGACGCGGAGATCACCGTCTTCCGTGCCGACGGCGGCGCGCTCGGCCTCCCGGCAGGCGCCAGTTGTGTGGACGCGGCGTACGCGTGGCACGGGGAGGCCGCGCACACCTGTATCGGAGCCCGGGTCAACGGCCGGCTGGCCACGCTCGCCACCGTGCTCGGCGACGGCGACACCCTGCAACTCCTCATGACCCAGGACCCCTCCGCGGGGCCGTCCCCCGACTGGCTGGAGCACGCCCGTACCCCCGCCGCGCGGATCGCGATCGGTCACTGGCTCACCGCCCACCCGGACGCGGCGCAGGTGCCTCCCGACACCGCGCCCGCCGCGCAGCCGGGGAGCGCCCCGGCGGAAGCGGAGCCGCGGGCGGCCGCCTTGGACCCCGAGGGAGCCGTCGCCGCCGTACCGGACCTGCCGGGCGCCGCGGTGCGGCTCGCGGGCTGCTGCACCCCGGTGCCGCCCGACCCCGTCACCGGGTTCGAAGTACGGGGCGGGACGGTGACCGTGCACCGCGCCCAGTGTCCCGCCGTCGCCCGGATGACGGTGTCCGGACGGCCACCGGTCGGGGTGCGCTGGTGCGGCGGCGACGGGGCCGGCCGCGGTGACTGCCGCGTCACCCTGCTCGCGGAGGCCTTCGGCCGGCCGCACCTGCTCGCCGACCTCACCGAGGCCATCGCCCAGGAGGGGGCGGCCATTGTCGCCGCCGCGGTGGAACCGCCCCACGAGCAGCGGGTCCGTCACACCTACACCCTCCAGCTCCCCGACGCCGCGGGCCTGTCCGGACTGATGCGCGCCATGCTCCGCGTTCCCGGCGTGTACGACGTGAGCCGGGCGCACGCCCCGGCCGCCGGGCACCGGCCCGTGCACTGAACCGCCTGTGCACTCAACCGCCCGTGCACTCAACCGGCCGGGCACCAGCCGTTCGAGTGGGCAGGGCGCGCGGCTCCGCCGGGCTCCGCTGCCGCGCTGGTAGCCGTAGGGCATGACCCGACCCGCGCCCCGCCGGACAGCCCTGGTCACCGCCGCCCTGGCTGCGCTCGTCGCGGCCGCCGCGCCGGAACCTGCCGCCCAGGGCATCGGCGACCGGCTCTACCCCCACCTGGGAAACCCGGGCTACGACGTCCGGGCGTACGACATCGCCCTCCACTACTCGGGCGACAACACCGAGCCCCTCCGGGCGGTCACCACCGTCCGGGCCCGTGCCGCGGCGCCGCTGGACCGCTTCAATCTGGACTTCGCCCGGGGGACCGTCACCGCCGTCCGGGTCAACGGCGCACCCGCGGCCTTCTCGAACGTGGGCGAGGACCTCGCCGTCACCCCGGCCGAACCCGTGCCCGAGGGCGCTCCGCTCCGCATCGGCATCGCGCACACCAGCGACCCGGGCACGGGCGCCGACGGCGGCTGGGTACGGACCGACGACGGTCTGGCGATGGCCAATCAGGCCGATGCCGCCCACCGCGTCTTCCCCTGCAACGACCACCCCTCCGACAAGGCCGTGTTCACCTTCCGGGTCACCGCACCGCGGGACCTCACCGTCGTCGCCGGCGGGCTCCGGACGGCCCGCCGGCCCGGCCGGACCACCACGACCTGGGAGTACCGCAGCGCGCATCCGATGGCCACCGAACTGGCCCAGGTCTCCATCGGGCGCTCCGCGGTGCTCCGGCGCCGGGGGCCGCACGGGCTGCCGGTACGGGACGTGGTGCCCGCGGCGGACCGCTGGCGGATGGAGCGGTGGGCGGCCCGGACGCCCGGGCAGATCGCCTGGATGGAGCGGCAGGTCGGACGGTACCCGTTCGAGACCTACGGGCTGCTGATCGCCGGCACCCGGACCGGCTTCGAGCTGGAGACCCAGACCCTCTCGCTCTTCGAGCGCCGGCTCTTCACCGACCCGCGCTTCAGCGAGGCGTACGTCGAGTCGGTCATGGTGCACGAGCTGGCCCACCAGTGGTTCGGCGACAGCGTCAGCCCGGCCCGCTGGTCCGACGTCTGGCTCAGCGAGAGCCACGCCACCTGGTACGAGGCCCGCTGGGCCGAGGAGCGGGCCGGCGTCCCGCTCGCCGAGCGGATGCGCCGGGCGTACGCGCAGTCCGACGCCTGGCGGGAGTCCGGCGGGCCGCCCGCCGCCCCGAAACCGCCCGAACCGGGGCAGAAGATCGGCATTTTCCGCCCCGTGGTCTACGACGGGAGCGCCCTGGTGCTGTACGCCCTGCGGCAGCGCATCGGTCCGGCCGCGTTCGACCGGCTGGAACGGGCCTGGGCCGGCCGGTACCGCGACGGCCACGCCGCCACGGCCGACTTCGTCGCCCTCGCCTCCGAGGTGTCCGGCCGGGACCAGTCCGGCTTCCTGCGGCCCTGGCTGTACGGGGCCGGGACCCCGGCCATGCCCGGGCACCCGGACTGGCGGACCGGCCCGGCCGCCCCCGCCGCACGGCCGGGGGCCCGGCACCGGGCCGGAAAACCGGTGTGACGGCCGGGCGGGCCCGTGGGACCATCGTCCCGTCGGCAACCCGGTCCGGCCGGGGAATCCTCCAGGCGGCCCGGACGTTGTTCCCGACGAGAGTTTCCATCGACGTAAGGATCCAATGACCTCCTCTTCTTCCCCTTCCCAGGACGCCCAGAGCTTCTCGACAAGCCTTCGGGCCGACGCCCTGATGGAAGAGGACGTCGCCTGGAGCTACGAAGCCGACGAGGAGCGTGACGGCGGACAGTACGACCGCTCCGACCGCGCGGCCCTGCGCCGGGTCGCGGGCCTTTCCACCGAGCTCGAGGACGTCACCGAGGTCGAGTACCGGCAGCTGCGCCTGGAGCGCGTGGTGCTGGTCGGCGTCTGGACGTCCGGCACGGTGCAGGACGCGGACAACTCCCTCGCGGAGCTGGCCGCGCTCGCCGAGACGGCGGGCGCGGTCGTGCTGGACGGCGTGATCCAGCGCCGGGACAAGCCCGACCCGGCCACCTACATCGGCTCCGGCAAGGCCATGGAGCTGCGGGACATCGTGCTCGAGAGCGGAGCCGACACCGTCGTCTGTGACGGTGAGCTCACCCCGGGTCAGCTCATCCACCTCGAGGACGTCGTCAAGGTGAAGGTGGTCGACCGGACCGCCCTCATCCTCGACATCTTCGCGCAGCACGCCAAGTCCCGAGAGGGCAAGGCGCAGGTCTCGCTCGCGCAGATGCAGTACATGCTGCCGCGGCTGCGCGGCTGGGGTCAGTCGCTGTCCCGGCAGATGGGTGGCGGTGGCTCCGGTTCCTCGGGCGGCGGTATGGCCACCCGTGGTCCCGGTGAGACCAAGATCGAGACGGACCGGCGCCGGATCCGCGAGAAGATGGCGAAGATGCGCCGGGAGATCGCGGAGATGAAGACCGGCCGCGACATCAAGCGGCAGGAGCGCCGGCGCAACAAGGTGCCCTCGGTCGCCATCGCCGGCTACACCAATGCCGGCAAGTCCTCGCTGCTCAACCGGCTGACCGGCGCGGGTGTGCTGGTGGAGAACGCGCTGTTCGCCACCCTGGACCCGACCGTCCGCCGGGCCGAGACGCCCAGCGGCCGGCTCTACACCCTGGCCGACACCGTCGGGTTCGTCCGGCATCTGCCGCACCACCTGGTGGAGGCGTTCCGCTCCACGATGGAGGAGGTCGGTGACTCCGATCTGATCCTGCACGTGGTGGACGGTTCGCACCCGTTCCCGGAGGAGCAGCTGGCGGCGGTCCGCGAGGTCATCCGCGACGTGGGCGCCGTCGAGGTACCCGAGATCGTGGTGGTCAACAAGGCGGACGCGGCCGATCCGCTGGTCCTCCAGCGCCTGCTCCGGATCGAGCCGCGGGCCCTCGCGGTGTCGGCCCGCTCGGGGCAGGGCATCGACGAGCTGCTGGCGCTGATCGACGACGAGCTGCCGCGGCCCCGGGTCGAGATCGAGGCGCTGGTTCCGTACACGCACGGCCAGTTGGTCTCGCGGGCGCACGCCGACGGTGAGGTGATCTCCGAGGAGCACACCCCGGAGGGCACGCTGCTCACGGCCAGGGTCCACGAGGAACTGGCGGCCGAGCTCCAGCCGTACGTCCCGGCCGCCGGGCGCGCCTGACGGCGTGGCCTGCGCGGTGGATCGGCCGCCCGCCTGACGGATGCGCCCGTCTGATGGATGCGTCCGCCTGATGGGTTCGTCCGCGTGACGGGGCCGTCCGCTTGGCGCGTCTGCCGGGGAGCGTGCACCGCGCACAGGCTCACCGCTCATGATGAAGGGGCCCGTTCCCACCAACCGGTGGGAACGGGCCCCTTCATCATGGGTGGCCCGGTGGCCGTGACCGGGTCAGCGGTTCGCGAACTTCCGGCTGACCGCCTCGTACATGCTCTTCGCCTCGGGGCCCAGGTGCGGTCCCGCCAGCCAGGTGGCGGGGGCGGGGCCGATGGAGGTGTTGGACACCAGGGCCGGCTTGCCGTCGGCTCCGTTGGCGAACCATCCGCCGCCGGACGAGCCGCCCGTCATGGTGCAGCCGATCCGGTACATCGTCGGCTGGGACGAGGACGTGGAGAGCCGGCCCGGCTTGTCGACACAGGAGAACATCTTGCTGCCGTCGAACGGCGGCGCGGCCGGGTAACCCCAGGCGCCCATGTTGGAGATGTCCTTCACCACGGGGGCGTTGAACTCGACCGGGAGGGCCGCACCGACGGTCTCCTCCAGGGACTTGCCCTCGCTGCCCGCCTCCGGCTTCACATGCAGCACGGCGAAGTCGTACGGCGCGCCGCTGCCGCCCGTTTCCTCACCCTCCTTGATCCACTGCTGGGACGTGGACGCCCAGTCCGCCCACCAGGTGCCGTACGGGGCGACCTGCTCGCGGGGCGAGCTGTTCAGCCGGGCCGCGGGAGCGCCCTTGTCGTTGAAGGAGGGGACGAAGGCGATGTTGCGGTACCAGCCGCCCTTCTTGCCCGCGTGCACACAGTGGCCCGCCGTCCAGACCATGTTGGACTTGCCCGGGTGCGCCGGGTCCTTCACGACCGTGGCGGAGCAGACCATCGAGCCGTCGGGACCGTCGAAGAAGACCTTGCCGACCGGGGCCGCGTTGTCGTGGTACGGCGTCCGGACCTGACTCGCCTCGACGGGCGCCGGCTCGGGGTCGGTGACGCCCTGGTCGTCCGAGAGGTCGGAGGGGACCGTCTTCTGCGGGTCCTCCGCGCCCTTCATCCGCTCCGGCTTCCAGAGGTCCTCGATGATCGGGTTGACGAAGTCACCGGCCTCGCGGAGCCAGTCGTCCTTGTTCCAGTTCTTCTTCCACTCCCCGTTCTTCCACTTGTCCACGTCTATCCCCAGCTCCTTCAGACGCTGGTTGATGTCCTTCGGAGGGGTGACGGCGCCCTGCCCCTGCTGCCCCGCGGAGGCCCCCGGCTGGTCGCTCGCGTCGTCGTCCGTCGGGCCGCACGCGGTCGCGGTCACCGCGAGCACAGCGGCGAGCGCGGCTGCGGCGAGGGCGGGCCGTCGTATGGAAGGCATGGGTGGAACTCCCCCTGGATGTGTACGAACCCTGCAGATGAACTTGTCATGCACCCCGACCGAGGCGCAGAGCCCCACTATGCCGGTGCCGTTGGGGACGGTCGCGGCCGGGGCCGTGGTTCCCGGGCCGACGGCGCCGGGGCGCCAAGGATCTTCCGGTTGCCCGTGATCCGCCGCTCGCGGCGTCGTTGGTACGTACGGCGGACAGCCAACCAGCGTTCATCCAGAGGACAGGAGAACCGTGGCCGTGACCGAGTCCCCGCCGACGGCGCCGCCCGCTCCCCTCACCGTGGCCGTGCAGGACACGGCGGGGGCCGCGGACGCGGCCCAGGAGGGAATCCTCCGGCGGCAGTCGCTCCGCGAGTCGGCCGCGCGGACGTATGCGCGCGCGCTCCCCATCGTCCCGGTGCGGGCCCGGGGGATGACGATCGAGGGGGCCGACGGCCGGCGGTACCTCGACTGCCTGTCCGGCGCCGGGGCGCTGGCGCTCGGCCACAACCACCCGGTGGTGCTGGAAGCCATCCGGTCCGTCCTCGACTCCGGGGCACCGCTGCACGCGCTCGACCTCGCGACCCCGGTCAAGGACGCCTTCACCACCGAGCTGTTCCGGACCCTGCCGGGCGACCTGGCCGACCGGGCACGCGTGCAGTTCTGCGGCCCCGCGGGAAGCGACGCGGTCGAGGCGGCGATCAAACTCGTCCGCACCGCGACCGGACGGTCCGGACTCCTCGCCTTCTCCGGGGCGTACCACGGGATGACCGCGGGGGCACTCGAAGCATCGGGGGGCGCACAGGACGTCAGGGTGGCGCGACTGCCCTATCCGTACGACTACCGCTGCCCGTTCGGGGTCGGCGGCGCATGGGGTGCGGAACTCTCCGCACGGTGGACCGAGCAGCTGCTGGACGACCCCAGGAGCGGAGTGCCGCTCCCGGCCGGCATGCTCGTCGAACCGGTGCAGGGGGAGGGCGGAGTGATCCCGGCCCCCGACCCCTGGCTGCGCCGGATGCGGGAACTGACCGCCGCACGCGGCGTTCCGCTCATCGCGGACGAGGTGCAGACCGGCGTCGGCCGCACCGGAGCCTTCTGGGCCGTCGAGCACAGCGGGGTGGTGCCGGACGTCATGGTGCTGTCGAAGGCCATCGGCGGCAGCCTGCCGCTCGCCGTCGTGGTCTACCGCGACGACCTCGACCTCTGGCAGCCGGGTGCGCACGCCGGAACCTTCCGCGGCAACCAGCTCGCGATGGCCGCGGGAGCGGCGACGCTGGCGTATGTGCGGGAGCACGGACTCGCCGAGCGGGCGGCCGTGCTCGGCGGCCGGATGCTGGAGCGGCTGCGCCGCTTCGCCGCGGAGCAGCCGTGTGTCGGTGACGTCCGCGGCAGGGGCCTCATGATCGGCCTGGAGCTGGTGGCCGCCGAGGCGGGCGAGGCACCGTTCCGCCGTGCGGCCGGCCCGGACGGCAGCGGCCGGAAGCGCAGCCATGGCAGCACCGACGCATACCTCGACGGCGGCCACAGCGGTGCCACGGTGGCCGACGCCGGCACGGCGCCCGGACGCGGGGTGTTCGATGCGCCGGCGACGGGGGGCACGTCGTTCGGTGGCGGGCCGCCGGCCGCCCCACTGCTGGCAGCCGAGGTCCAGCGGGAGTGCCTGCGGCGTGGACTGATCGTCGAACTCGGCGGCCGGTACTCCAGCGTGGTCCGCCTCCTGCCGCCGCTGACCGTCACCGACGAGCAGGCCGAAGCGGTCCTCGACCGGCTGACCGACGCGATCTCCAGCGCCGTCCGGAACGGTGGGGCCGTCCGCGACGTGTACCCGCCCGTACCCCGGCCGCCCCGACCCGCGCCGCCGGGTACCTCCCGGTGAGGACGGCCCGGCGGGGCACGGCGCCGCCGTTGCCGCCTTCCGCCCCGGCACCTCCGCCCGACAGGGTGGGCCGGATATCCACCGGCGCTCCCCGCTCGAACCCCCGGGGCCCCGGCGCCCTGCCGCGCCGGGCGCCCGGGAGCAGGGAGCGCCCCGGCTCCGGCAGGCATCTCCAGCCCAGCCAACCGACGAAGGAGGGTGGCGCCCCGTTCCCGGATCCACCGCCGGGGACACCGCGCCGACCAGACCATGGACGTATGCTCCGGCCGCGAGGCCACAGCGACCACCGACCGGCACGCCGTACCCCGGCAGGCCGGCCCCAACGGCGCCCGCCCGGCAGGACAGGACCCGCTGGACCACCCCGACCCGCGCGTCGCGGCCGAGGCAGCGGCCCTGGAGAACCTGCTGCGCTGCTGGACGCGGGAGACGGACACCCGCCCGCCGGGCGGTGACATCCTCCGGATCCCGCTGCCCGCCAGCGGCACCGCGCTCCTGGTCCCCGTCCGCTACTGGTCGGCCACCGGCTGGCACCGGTTCGGCGCACCCGTCCTGGAGACCGCCCCCGACGGCGCACCCGCCGTCGACGCCGTCACCCTCGCCGCTCTGCTCGGCCGGGAGGCGGCCCACGCAGTCCCCGGCACCGCGGTTCCCGGCACCGGTGGGCCCGGGGTCGGCATGCCCGGGGCAGCAGTGCCGGGGTCCGGAGTGTCCGGCAGCGGTGCCCCCGGGAGGGCCGCCCCCGGAACTGACGAGGGCAGCACCGCATCTTCCGAGACCGCATCCTCCGAGACCGCATCCTCCGAGACCGCGTCCCCCGGCACCGCACCCTCCGGCACCGCGGCCCCGGGCACCGCCGCGCCAGGCGCCGAGGCGCCCGGCGACTCCACGCTCCACAACTCCACGCCCCGCAAGCCCGCTCCCGGCCCCGGCGACAGCGCCACCGGCGGTGCCGGTACCGGTGAAGGCGGCACCGAACTCGTGGGCCGGGTCGCCGACTCCGTCCGGCGCACCGCGGATTTCATCGCCGACCGGCGGGCCCACCCCGGCGTGCCCCTCGCCGGGGACCTGTTCCTCGACGCCGAGCAGTCGCTCGTCCTCGGTCATCCGCTGCACCCCACCCCCAAGAGCCGCGAGGGGCTCTCCGACGCCGAATCCCGCGCTTACTCACCCGAGCTGCGCGGCTCCTTCCCGCTGCACTGGCTGGCCGTCGACCGGGCGGTCCTGGCCACCGACTCCGCATGGACCGAACGGGGCCGCCCCGTCCCCGCCGAGCAGCTCACCACCGAGCTGGCCGGGGACGGACTCGAACTGCCCCCCGGCACCGTGCCGTTGCCGCTCCACCCCTGGCAGGCCCGGGAGATCCGGCACCGTCCGGCCGTCACCGCACTCCTCGATGCCGGACTGCTGCACGACCTGGGGCCGTTCGGCGCTCCCTGGCACCCCACCTCCTCCGTCCGGACCGTGCACCGCCCCGGTGCGCCCGCCATGCTCAAGCTCTCCCTCGGCCTGCGCATCACCAACTCCCGTCGCGAGAACCTCCGCAAGGAACTCCAGCGCGGCGTCGAGGTGCACCGGCTGATGCGCAGCGGTCTCGCCGAGCAGTGGCAGCGGATCCACCCCCGCTTCGACATCGTGCGCGACCCGGCCTGGATCGCCGTGTCGGACACCGACGGCAGCCCCCTCCCCGGCCTCGACGTCGTCATCCGGCACAACCCGTTCGGCCCCGGTGACGACGCCGTCTGCATCGCCGGTCTCACCTCGCCCCGCCCGTTCCCCGCAGATGCCCCGGCGGGCAGTCCGCTCATGCGGTCCCGCCTCGCCGACCTGGTGTCCCGGCTCGCCCGGCGCACCGGCCACCCCGTCGGAGCCGTGTCCGCCGAGTGGTTCCTGCGCTACCTCCAGGCCGTGGTCCGGCCCGTGCTGTGGCTCGACGGCGAGGCGGGCGTCGCGCTCGAAGCGCACCAGCAGAACACGCTCGTGCTCCTCGACACCCACGGCTGGCCGGCCGGTGGCCGCTACCGGGACAACCAGGGCTACTACTTCCGCGAATCCCACCGCGCCCGTCTGGAGCGCAGGCTCCCCGGCATCGGAACCGAGAGCGACACGTTCGTCTCCGACGACGTCACCGACGAACGCCTCGCCTACTACCTGGGCATCAACAACGTCCTCGGACTCATCGGGGCGTTCGGCTCACAGCGGCTCGCCGACGAACGCGTCCTTCTGGCCGCTTTCCGCCGCTTCCTCGGCGAAGCCGCGGCGGGCCCGGCCGCGCTCGGTTCCACCCTGCCCGCCCGGCTGCTCGAATCCGCCACGCTGCGCTGCAAGGCGAACCTGTTCACCCGGCTGCACGGCCTCGACGAGCTGGTCGGCCCCGTCGACACCCAGTCCGTCTACGTCACCGTCCCCAACCCCCTTTCCGAACAGCGGACATGACCCACGGCAGGCCCCGGGGTGTCCCACGGCTCCGGCATCCCGAGACATCCGAGAGGAGAGAGCGGCACCGTGCCGTCCGACCCGCCGGGAACCGGCACCGACTCCAGCACCGAGGACACGCTGGACCTCCGCCTGGTGGAGGTCCTCGCACCGCTGACGACCGGGGCGGGGGGCGACGGACCCGGGCCGGCGGACGGCTCCGCCGAGCCCCCACCCGACCCCGACCGCTACGACCTGCTGGGCGGCGTCGGTTCCTGGGGGCCGGTGAGCACCTCCCCGGGCACCTTCCGGCTCGTCCCCGTGCGCGCCGGCCGCGATCTGCCGGTCGTCACCCGCTGGATGAACGACCCCGCGGTGGCCGCCTTCTGGGACCTGGCCGGGCCCGATGAGAGGGTGGCCGCCCATGTGCGGGCCCAACTCGACGGAGACGGGCGCAGCGTGCCCTGTCTCGGGGTACTGAACGGCGTACCGATGAGTTACTGGGAGGTGTACCGTGCCGATCTCGACCCCCTGGCCCGGCATTACCCCGCCCGCCCCCACGACACCGGTGTCCATCTGCTCATCGGCGCCGTCGGAGACCGCGGCCGGGGGATCGGCACGTCGCTGCTGCGCGCCGTCGCCGATCTCGTCCTCGACCACCGGCCCTCCTGCGGACGGGTCGTGGCCGAGCCGGATCTGCGCAACACCCCGTCCGTCGCCGCCTTCCTCGGCGCGGGCTTCCGCTTCGCCGCCGAACTCGACCTCCCCGACAAGCGAGCAGCCCTGATGATCCGCGACCGTCCTCATCGCCACCTCCTGTGATCAGGCCGTCTGGCATCGCTGATCCGTGCACTGCTTTCCTTAAACCGCTCGGCTCGTCCCCGTTCCCATCCGAGGAGCACGTCTTTTGCGCCCGTCACCCCAGCAGCGTCAAGCCGCTTGGCACCGAGCCAGCCGCCACCTGCTCGCCAAGATGCTCGCCGAATTCGCCTACGAGGAGCTGATCTCGCCCGAGCCCGAGGAGGATGATCCGACGGCCCACCGGCTCCCCGTGGACGACGGCACGGTCTATCGCTTCCACGCCCGGCGCGGCGCCTACGGCCACTGGCGGGTCGACCCGGAGTCGATCACTCCGTCCGCGGACCCGCTGCAGTTCATCGCCCGCACCCACGCCGGCGTGCTCGGCCTGAGCGGGGACACCACCGGGCACCTCGTCCGCGAGATCACCGCCACCCTGGCCGCCGACACCCGCCTGGCGGCCACGTCCTGCAGCGCCGCGGAGCTCGCCGGCCTCGACTACGCCGAGCTCGAGGGACACCAGACGGGGCACCCCTGGATCGTGGTCAACAAGGGCCGGCTCGGGTTCTCCGCCACCGACACCGAACGGTGGGCCCCGGAGGCCCGCACGCCGCACCGCCTTCCCTGGCTCGCGGTCCACCGCGACCTGGCCCGTTACCGGGGCGTTCCCGCGCTCGCCACCCCCGACCGGCTGTACGCCGACGAGCTCGCGCCCCGCACCCGGGAGGCGTTCTCCGCCGCGGTCACCGACCAGGGCCGCGACCCCGCCGACTACCTCTGGCTTCCGGTGCACCCCTGGCAGTGGGACGAGAGCGTCGCGCAGCTCTTCGCGCCGCAGGTCGCCGACGGAACGATAATCCCGCTCCCCGCCGACGAGGACCTGCGGCTGCCGCAGCAGTCGATCCGCACGTTCCTCAACACCAGCCGCCCGGAGGCCCGGACGGTCAAGCTGCCGCTGTCCATCCTCAACACCCTGGTGTGGCGGGGCCTGCCCACCGAGCGCACCCTGGCCGCGCCCGCGGTCACCGGCTGGGTCCACGCGCTGCGCGACGCGGACCCCTTCCTGCGCGACGAGACCCGCGTCGTGCTGCTCGGCGAGACCGCCTCCGTCGCGGTGGAGCACCCGCTCTACGACCGGCTGCCCGGCGTCCCCTACCAGTACCGGGAACTCCTCGGCTGCATCTGGCGCGAGCCCATCGCCCCGCAGCTGGACCCCGGTGAGCGGGCCCGCACCCTCGCCGCGCTGCTCCTCACCGACCCGCAGGGCCGTTCGTTCACCGCCGAGCTCGTGCACCGCTCGGGCCTCGATCCGGCCGTCTGGCTCAGCCGTCTCTTCGCCGCGCTGCTCCCGCCGCTGCTGCACTTCCTCTACCGGTACGGCACGGTCTTCTCCCCACATGGCGAGAACGCCATCGTGGTCTTCGACGAGCAGGACGTCCCGGTCCGTCTGGCGATCAAGGACTTCGTCGACGACGTCAACGTCAGCGCCGAGCCCCTGCCGGAGCACGACACGATGCCCGCCGAGGTGCGCGAGGTGCTGCTCACCGAGCCGCCGTCGTTCCTCACCCAGTTCATCCACTCCGGGCTCTTCGTCGGGGTGTTCCGCTATCTCGCGCCGGTCTGCGAGGAGCAGCTCGGGGTGGCGGAGAGCCAGTTCTGGTCGCTCGTCCGGGCCGAGATCCTCCGGTACCAGGCGCGCTTCCCGGAGCTCAAGGACCGGTTCGAGACCTTCGACCTGCTCACCCCCCGGATCGAGCGGCTCTGTCTCAACCGCAACCGACTGCACCTGGACGGCTACCGCGACCGCCCGGACCGGCCGCACGCCGCCGTGCACGGCACCGTCCCGAACCCCCTCCATCAGCTGTGAGGGCCACCGATGTCAGTGGCGCCCCGTAGGGTGGTCACGCTATGACGAAGCCCTCCCTCCCCGACCTGCTGCACGCCGCCGTCACCGCCGTCGGCGGTACGGAACGCCCTGGTCAGGTCACCATGGCCGAGACCGTTGCCGAGGTCGTCGACGACGGTTCCCACCTGTTGGTCCAAGCGGGAACGGGCACCGGTAAGTCGCTCGGCTACCTGGTGCCGGCCCTGGCGCACGGCGAGCGGGTGGTCGTGGCCACCGCGACCCTCGCGCTGCAGCGGCAGCTCGTGCAGCGGGACCTGCCGCGCACGGTCGAGGCGCTGCACCCGCTCCTGCGGCGCAGGCCGGAGTTCGCCATGCTCAAGGGGCGCTCCAACTACCTGTGCCTGCACCGGCTCCACGAGGGGGTGCCGCAGGAGGAGGAAGAGGGGCTGTTCGACCCCTTCGAGGCCGCGACGCCCACCAGCAGGCTCGGCAAGGACCTGCTGCGGATGCGGGACTGGGCGGACGAGACGGAGACCGGGGACCGGGACGATCTCACCCCCGGCGTCTCGGACCGCGCCTGGTCCCAGGTGTCGGTGTCCTCCCGGGAGTGCCTGGGCGCGTCGAAGTGCGCCTACGGGGCGGAGTGCTTCGCGGAGGCCGCGCGGGAGCGGGCCAAGCTGGCCGACGTCGTGGTCACCAACCACGCGCTGCTCGCCATCGACGCGATCGAGGGCGCCCCGGTGCTCCCCAGCCACGAGGTCCTCGTCATCGACGAGGCCCACGAACTGGTCTCCCGCGTCACCGGCGCCGCCACCGGGGAGCTCACCCCGGGGTCGGTGAACCGTGCCGTGCGCCGGGCCGCCAAGCTGGTCGACGAGAAGGTGGCGGACGCCCTCCAGACCGCGGCCGAGTCCTTCGAGCGGCTGATGGAGCTGGCCCTCCCGGGGCGCCTGGAGGAGATCCCGGAGGACCTCGGCTACGCCCTGATGGCGCTGCGGGACGCGGCCCGCACCGTCATCACGGCGCTGGGGAACACCCGGGACAAGTCCGTGCAGGACGAGGACGCGGTGCGCAAACAGGCCCTGGCGGCCGTGGAGAACGTGCATGCCGTCGCCGAGCGCATCGCGAACGGCTCGGAGTACGACGTCGTCTGGTACGAGCGCCATGACCGGTTCGGGGCCTCGCTGCGCGTCGCACCGCTGTCGGTGTCCGGACTGCTCCGCGAGAAGCTGTTCACCGAGCGGTCCGTGGTGCTGACCTCCGCGACCCTGAAGCTCGGCGGCGACTTCAACGGGGTGGCGGCCTCGCTCGGGCTCTCCCCGGAGGGCGTGGAGGGCGAGGACGTCCCGCAGTGGAAGGGGCTGGACGTCGGCTCGCCCTTCGACTACCCGAAGCAGGGCATCCTCTACGTCGGCAAGCATCTGGCGCAGCCGGGCCGGGAGGGCAGCCGCACCGACATGCTGGACGAGCTGGCGGAGCTCGTGGAGGCGGCGGGCGGCCGCACACTCGGCCTCTTCTCCTCGATGCGGGCCGCCCAGGGCGCGGCGGAGGCGCTGCGGGAGCGCCTGGACCATCCGATCCTGCTGCAGGGCGAGGAGACGCTCGGCGAGCTGATCCGGGCCTTCGCCGAGGACCCCCGGACCTGTCTCTTCGGCACCCTGTCGCTGTGGCAGGGCGTCGACGTCCCGGGACCGAGCTGCCAGCTCGTCGTCATGGACCGGATTCCGTTCCCCCGGCCCGACGATCCGCTGATGAGCGCACGGCAGAAGGCCGTGGAGGAAGGCGGCGGCAACGGTTTCATGGCCGTCGCCGCCACCCATGCCGCGCTGCTCATGGCGCAGGGCGCCGGCCGGCTGGTGCGGGCGTCCGGGGACCGGGGCGTGGTCGCCGTCCTCGATCCCCGGCTGGCCACCGCGCGCTACGGCAGTTTCCTCCGGGCCTCGATGCCGGACTTCTGGTACACGGTGGACCGCAACCAGGTGCGCCGTTCCCTGGCGGCGATCGACGCGGCCGCGGGCTGAGTTCCTTGATCACGAGCGTCGGCACCGCTCGTGATCAAGACACCCGGGGGACTGCCGACTCAGCACAGCGGACACAGCAGGGCCCCGGAACCGGCGCAGTGGTCCCGGGGCCCGGTCGTGAGGGGTGTGTCAGACCCGCCGCAGCACCGCGACCACCTTGCCGAGGATGGTCGCCTCGTCGCCCGGGATCGGCTGGTACGCGGAGTTGTGCGGGAGCAGCCACACATGGCCGTCCTCCCGCTTGAAGCGCTTCACGGTGGCCTCGCCGTCGAGCATGGCGGCCACGATGTCGCCGTTCTCCGCCACGGGCTGACGGCGTACGGTCACCCAGTCGCCGTCGCAGATGGCGGCTTCCACCATGGAGTCGCCGACGACCTTGAGGACGAACAGCTCGCCGTCACCGACCAGTTGGCGGGGGAGGGGGAACACGTCCTCGACCGACTCCTCGGCGAGGATCGGGCCACCGGCGGCGATGCGGCCGACGAGCGGCACGTAGGACGCCGCGGGCTTCCCGGTCGTGTCCGTCGGCTGGCTGGTCGGCCCGTCCGAGCCGCGGACCTCGTACGCGCGCGGACGGTGCGGGTCGCGGCGCAGGAAGCCCTTGCGCTCCAGGGCCATCAGCTGGTGGGCCACGGACGACGTGCTCGACAGCCCCACCGCCTGTCCGATCTCCCGCATGGACGGTGGGTAGCCGCGCCGCTGCACCGAGTCCCGGATGACCTCGATGACGCGCCGCTGCCGGTCGGTGAGGCCGGAACTGTCCGCCCTGATTCCGGGAGGTCGGCCCGGCAGTGATCGGGCTTTCTGTCCCTCCGGGGTCATGGCGGCCTCATTCATCGCGTGCCCCTGGTCGGCCCGGTGCTGGGAGCGGTCCTGGGCGGTGATGGTGGCGCTGTCTGCGGTGGTGGTCACGTCGGCCCCTCTCGAGATGTTCTCCCTAGTGGGACAACGGTAGTTGGTTTCGAAAGGTTGCGCCAAACACACGTTCGAGTGAAATTTCGCAGTTCGCCCGTCGTGGTCAAGCAGTCGGGTGTATGAGCGGAACCGGCTCCGCTGCGGGGCCTTCCGTCCGGAATGTAGCGGCCGGGCCTGCGCGGGGTGCGTCGCCGCGCCGTCACCCAGTGTGTCACTCGTGCCCCGCCGGGCGGCGGCCGGTCCTCGTCCCGTACTCTCATGGGCGCTGCGCCGTGCGACACGCGGTCCGCGCGCGTGAGGTCCGACCACCAGATCTAGTGGTTAGATGGGCATCGGCCACCCACAAGTTGTGGTCCCGGGGGACTCCGCACTCACGGATATCGCCTATGCTTGGGGTGCTCCGCGAGGCCCCTTCGGGGCCGGTGCGGCGTGCAGCCGTGCTGCTGTTTCGTACCACGTTCACAGGGTTCTAGGAGGGTAGGGAAGATGCACTGCCCCTTCTGCCGACACCCGGACAGCCGTGTGGTGGACAGCCGCACCACCGACGACGGGACCGCGATCCGCAGGCGTCGCCAGTGTCCCGACTGCTCCCGCCGCTTCACCACGGTGGAGACGGCGTCACTCATGGTGATCAAGCGGAGCGGAGTCACCGAACCGTTCAGCCGTGACAAGGTCATCTCCGGCGTGCGCAAGGCGTGCCAGGGTCGGCCGGTCACCGAGGACGCGCTCGCCAAGCTCGGCCAGCAGGTCGAGGAGGCGGTGCGCGCCACCGGAAGCGCCGAGCTGTCGACCCACGACGTCGGGCTGGCCATACTCGGCCCGCTCCAGGAGCTCGACCTCGTCGCCTATCTGCGGTTCGCGTCGGTCTACCGGGCGTTCGACACGCTCGAGGACTTCGAGGCCGCGGTCGCTGAGCTGCGCGAGCGGCGGCCCACGGCCGACACCGGCGGGCCCGCGGGGGACACCGAGGTCCCCGCGCCCGTCACCGCCGCCGACTAGCGGCGCACATCAGACCTGCCCGGAGCGCCGTGTGCGCTCGGGTGCACGACAGAAATCGTGCCTACGGGAAGAAAAAGGCACATCAGGGCGTTTTCGCCCGCACAGGGAGGCGGCATGACAGAGACGGCGAGCGGCCCGGCACGAGGCTCCCGCGCCAAGGGCAGCAAGGCGAGCAAGGGGCTGCGTATCGAGCGCATCCACACGACCCCCGGCGTGCACCCGTACGACGAGGTGGTCTGGGAGCGTCGTGACGTCGTCATGACCAACTGGCGCGACGGTTCGGTCAACTTCGAGCAGCGAGGCGTCGAGTTCCCCGACTTCTGGTCGGTGAACGCGGTCAACATCGTCACCAGCAAGTACTTCCGGGGCGCGGTGGGCTCGCCCAGCCGTGAGTCCAGCCTGAAGCAGCTCATCGACCGCGTGGTCAAGACCTACCGGAAGGCCGGCGAGGACCACGGCTACTTCGCCTCCCCGGCGGACGCCGAGATCTTCGACCACGAGCTGACCCACGCACTGCTGCACCAGGTGTTCAGCTTCAACTCGCCCGTCTGGTTCAACGTCGGCACCCAGCAGACGCAGCAGGTCTCGGCCTGCTTCATCCTCTCGGTCGACGACTCCATGGAGTCGATCCTCGACTGGTACAAGGAAGAGGGGATGATCTTCAAGGGCGGCTCCGGCGCCGGCCTGAACCTCTCCCGGATCCGCTCCTCCAAGGAGCTCCTCTCCTCCGGCGGCAACGCCTCCGGCCCCGTCTCCTTCATGCGCGGCGCGGACGCGTCCGCAGGAACGATCAAGTCGGGCGGTGCCACCCGCCGCGCCGCCAAGATGGTCGTCCTGGACGTGGACCACCCGGACGTCGAGGCCTTCATCGAGACCAAGGTGAAGGAGGAGGAGAAGATCCGCGCGCTGCGCGACGCGGGCTTCGACATGGACCTCGGCGGTGACGACATCACCTCCGTGCAGTACCAGAACGCCAACAACTCGGTCCGGGTCAACGACGAGTTCATGAAGGCCGTCGAGACCGGCTCGAAGTTCGGGCTGCGCGGCCGGATGAACGGCGAGGTCATCGAGGAGGTCGACGCCAAGGGCCTCTTCCGGAAGATGGCCGAGGCCGCCTGGGCCTGCGCCGACCCCGGCATCCAGTACGACGACACCATCAACCACTGGCACACCTCGCCGGAGACGGGCCGGATCACCGCCTCGAACCCGTGCAGCGAGTACATGCACCTGGACAACTCCTCGTGCAACCTGGCCTCGCTGAACCTGATGAAGTTCCTCAGCGACGACGACAAGGGCAACCAGTCGTTCGACGCCGAGCGCTTCGCCAAGGTCGTCGAGCTGGTCATCACCGCGATGGACATCTCCATCTGCTTCGCGGACTTCCCGACCGAGAAGATCGGTGAGACCACCCGGGCCTTCCGTCAGCTGGGCATCGGCTACGCCAACCTCGGCGCGCTGCTGATGGCCACCGGCCACGCCTACGACTCCGACGGCGGACGCGCGCTCGCCGGTGCCATCACCTCGCTGATGACCGGCACCTCCTACAAGCGCTCCGCCGAGCTGGCCGCGGCCGTCGGCCCGTACGACGGCTACGCCCGCAACGCCGACGCCCACCAGCGCGTCATGCGGCAGCACTCCGACGCCAACGGTGCCGCCAAGCGGATGGACGACCTGGACACCCCGGTCTGGGCCGCCGCCACGGAGGCCTGGCAGGACGTGATCCGGCTCGGCGAGAAGAACGGATTCCGCAACGCCCAGGCCTCGGTGCTGGCCCCCACCGGCACCATCGGCCTGATGATGGACTGCGACACCACGGGCGTCGAGCCGGACCTGGCCCTGGTCAAGTTCAAGAAGCTCGTCGGCGGCGGCTCGATGCAGATCGTCAACAACACCGTCCCGAAGGCTCTGAAGCGGCTCGGCTACCAGGAGGAGCAGGTCGAGGCGATCGTCGCCCACATCGCCGAGCACGGCAATGTGATCGACGCCCCCGGCCTCCGCCAGGAGCACTACGAGGTCTTCGACTGCGCCATGGGCGAGCGCTCCATCTCGCCGATGGGCCACGTCCGGATGATGGCGGCCGCCCAGCCGTTCCTGTCCGGTGCGATCTCCAAGACCGTCAACGTCCCGGAGTCGGCCACCGTCGAGGAGATCGAGGAGGTCTACTTCGAGGGCTGGAAGCTCGGTCTGAAGGCGCTCGCGATCTACCGCGACAACTGCAAGGTCGGCCAGCCGCTCTCGGTCAAGAAGAAGGACGAGAAGGCGGCGGAGGTCGCCGAGGCCGTGCCGGAGAAGGTCGTCGAGTACCGGCCGGTCCGCAACCGGCTGCCGAAGGGCCGCCCCGGCATCACCACCTCCTTCACGGTGGGCGGCGCCGAGGGCTACATGACCGCCAACTCCTACCCGGACGACGGTCTCGGTGAGGTCTTCCTCAAGATGTCCAAGCAGGGCTCGACCCTCGCGGGCATGATGGACGCCTTCTCCATCGCCGTCTCGGTGGGCCTGCAGTACGGGGTTCCGCTGGAGACCTACGTCTCGAAGTTCACCAACATGCGCTTCGAGCCGGCCGGCATGACGGACGACCCGGACGTGCGGATGGCGCAGTCGATCGTCGACTACATCTTCCGCCGCCTGGCGCTGGACTTCCTGCCGTTCGAGACCCGCTCGGCGCTCGGCATCCACTCGGCCGAGGAGCGGCAGCGGCACCTGGAGACCGGTTCGTACGAGCCGAACGACGACGAGGTCGACGTCGAGGGCCTCGCCCAGTCCGCCCCGCGGCACGTCGAGTCCCCGCAGACGACGGCACCCACGTCCACGGCGGGCGCCCCGCAGGCTCCGCAGCAGGCGCACAACTCCACCGAGCTGGTGGAGATGCAGCTGGGCCTGAACGCCGACGCTCCGCTGTGCTTCTCGTGCGGCACCAAGATGCGCCGGGCGGGCAGCTGCTACCTGTGCGAGGGGTGCGGGTCGACGAGCGGCTGCAGCTGAGTCGGAGCGCATCGCGTTCCTGAGTGGCCTGAACGGCGGCTGCTGAGGAGGCCGATTCGCGGATGAGAGGGCGCCGGCCATCGGTCGGCGCCCTCTCTGTCGTTCTTCAGGGCGTCGGCGGTCCGGAGAGTCCCCGCGATCCGGAACGTCGCACCTCCCCCCGCCGGCAGCGGCCCGTCCCCCCGACCGGGACGACGGGCCGCTCCCGGCTGCCGGGTCAGTCCGGGATGCCCGGGAAGGTGAGCGCCGCTCGCTGCTGGCGGAGCAGCGTGCGGTTGGGGACCAGCCGCAGGTAGCTGTCGCGGGCCAGCCGGCGCACCGGGTTCTCCAGCTGCTCCATGGTGCTCGTCGCGATGGAGGCGGTCACGACGGCGCGGGTCCGCTCCCGGCGCCGGTCCTCGTACGTCCGCAGGGCGGCGGGGAGGCCGGTCGCCCCGGCGAGGGTCCTGGCCAGGACCACGGCGTCCTCCATCGCCATCGCCGCGCCCTGCCCGAGGCTGGTGGGCATCGGGTGGGCCGCGTCGCCGAGCAGCGTGACCGGGCCCTCCCCCCAGCGGTCCTGGAAGGTGCGGTAGCGGGACCCCACGGCCAGGATGTCCTCCCGCGGGGTGGCCCGGACCGCTGCCTGCGTCTCCTCGGCCCAGCCGGAGTAGGCGCTCAGGATCTCGTCCTTGTCCCCCTGCCAGTTCAGCGACCGGGACGGGGGCATGTTCTTCGTGCCCCACCAGTAGACGCGGCCGTGCCCGATGTCGACCAGACCGAACCGCTGTCCGCTGCCCCAGTAGTGGACGACGCCCCCGGCGGACAGCCGCGGGTGGCTGAAGGGCGCGATCCCGAGCCAGCAGACGTAGCCGCCGTCCAGGGCTTCCTCGGGGCCGACGATCCCACGGCGCACGACGGAGTGGAATCCGTCGGCGCCGACCACGACGTCGCCCCGGGCCGTGGTGCCGTCCTCGAAATGGACGGTGCCGTCCGGTTCGACGCGGGTGGCGGCCGAACCGAGGACGATCGGGGTGTCGCCCGCCGCCTCCAGCAGCGCCTGCTGCAGATCCGTGCGGCTGATGCACACGGTGGGCACGCCCAGTTCGGCACCGATCTCGGGCAGCGGCAGCCGCCGGATCAGCCGGCCGCGGGTGGTGCGGACGGCGAACGACGTCACCGCCTGGCCCCATTTGGCCAGGTGGAGATCGATGCCGAGGACGTCCAGCGCGGCCATGGCGTTGCTCGTCACCGACAGCCCGGAGCCCGCGGCGCGCAGCTCCGTCGCCCGCTCGTGGACCACGGCCTCCATGCCGAGTCTGCGGAGCGCGACGGCGAGCGTCAGTCCGCCGATCCCGGCACCGATGATCAGTACCTTGGTGGGTCGGTTCTCCGGCATGGTGTCAGTTCTCCTTCGAAGCAGCGGCCGGAGCCGTGCGGACGATGCGGGCGACGGTCCGGGACACGTGCCCGATATGGGGTTCTTCCATGATCGTGAGGTGATCGCCGGGTACGCCGATGACCTCGAGGCCGCCGCCCGCCAGGGCTCCCCAGCCGTTCGCCGGGTCCCGGTGCCGGCTGCCCGCGGCGCCGTGCATCGCGGCGAGGACCTCGGGCAGCGGCTCGGTCGCGCGGATCAGCGTGAGCTCGTGGCCGGTGGGTTCCGGGCGGTAGGCGAGCGTGGCGTTCCAGTTCGCCTCGTACACGCGGAACAGCCGGCGGATCACGGCTCCCGAGCTCCCCGCCGGCAGCACTCCGGCCTCCGTGGCGCGCCGGGCGATGTAGGCGAACTTGCCGTCCAGGGAGGTGATGTCGTCCGGGATCTCCTCGACGGGCGAGGCGCCGCCGCGCTCCAGCCAGAGCAGTTCCCAGAAGAACCAGCCCAGCAGGGCGTCCTCGGTGTACCGGTTCCGCTGCTCGGTGTCGACCGCGGTGGTGTCGAGCAGGATCAGCCGGGAGACCTCCTCGCCGGCCTCCCGCAGCTGCCGGGCGATCTCGAAGGCGGCGAAGCCGCCGAAGGACCAGCCACTGATCGTGTACGGCCCGTGCGGCTGCACCCGGCGCAGTGCGGACACGTAGGAGGCGGCGATCTCCTCCATGCTCCGCAGCGGTTCGGTGCCCGGGTCCGCCCCCGCGGCCTGCAGCGCGTACAGCGGCTGGTCGTCCGGCAGGTACTGGGCGAAGGGCAGGTAGCAGAGCACGTTGCCGCCCATCGGATGCACCATGAACAGCGGCGGCCGGTCTCCCTGCGGGCGGATCGCCACCAGCGGGTCGAACGGCGCGGGGGCGGCACCGGAGACCGCGGAGCGCACCTCGGCGGCCAGTTCGGCGACGGTGGGCGCGGCGATCAGCCGGCCCAGCGGGATGCCGACGCCGTAGCGCTGCTCCACCGAGACGACCAGGCGCATCGCGGTGAGCGAGGTTCCGCCGAGGTCGAAGAAGTTGTCGTGCACGCCGAGTCCGCTCACCTGCAGGAGGTCGCCGAGCATCTCGACGAGCACCTGCTCGTGCTCGTCGCGCGGCGCGGTCGGCGTGCCGGAGCCGGCCGCCGCGGTGAGCGGAATCCGCCCCAGGGCCGCGTCGTCGCGCTTGCCGCTGGGCGTCAGCGGCAGCCGTTCCAGCCACTGGAAGTGCGACGGAACCATGTACTCCGGCAGCACGTTCCGCAGGTGCCGGGCGAGGCCGTCGAGGTCCACGGACGCCGGGTCCCCGACGAGGAACGCGCTGAGGAAGGCGTCGTCCGCGCCGCGCCGCCGGGCGACGACCGCTGCCTCCCGCAGCCCCGGGCAGCCGTCGGCGAACGCGGTGACGGCCAGTTCCACCTCGGCCGGTTCGACCCGGAAGCCGCGGACCTTCACCTGGGTGTCGGCGCGGCCCACGCACACGATGTCGCCACCGGGCAGCACCATGCCGAGGTCCCCCGTCCGGTAGACGACGGCGGGACGGCCGAAGGGATGGTCGAGGAACCGTTCCTTCGTCAGGTCCGGCCGGCCCGCGTAGCCCTGGGCCAGACAGCTGCCGCCGAGGTACACCTCCCCGCGGACCCCGGGCGGCACCGGGCGCAGCCGGGCGTCGAGCACATACGCCTCGACACCGTCGATGGGGGTGCCGATGGGGGGCAGTGCCGGGAACGCGGACGGATCGCCGGTCATGGTGAACCGGGTGGCGACATGGGTCTCCGTCGGACCGTACTGGTTCTCCAGCACCACCCCCGGCAGCCGGCCGCACAGCCGGCGGATCTCCTCGGTGACGCGCAGCTGCTCGCCCGAGGAGATCAGCACCCGCAGCCGGGACGGGACGAGGCCCAGGCCGTCCGCCGCCTCGGCGAGCTGCTGGAGCGCGACATAGGGCATGAACACCCGCTCCACGCCCTGCTCGTCGAGGAGGCGCAGCAGCGCGGGCATGTCCCGGCGGACGTCCTCCGGAACCAGGTGCAGGGTGCCGCCCGAGCAGAGCGTGGAGAAGATCTCCTGGAAGGACACGTCGAAGCTCAGCGGGGCGTACTGCAGGGTGCCGCCGCCGACGGCGCCGCTCGCGGTCCGGGTCTGCCAGGCCACGAGGTTCGCCAGCGCCCGGTGGGGCATCGACACGCCCTTGGGCTCACCGGTGGAGCCGGAGGTGAACAGCAGGTACGCGGGGTCCTCCGGATCGATCACGGGAGGTTCGGCCTCGTCGGCGCCGGGGCACGGTTCGGTCACGGACTCCGCGGGGAGCAGCAGCGCCGGGTCGCCGATCAGTCCGGCGTACCGGGCGTGGGCGATGACGCGGAACGGCCCGGCCTGCTCGATCATGCTCCGCAGACGCTTCTCGGGATACCCGGTGTCCAGGGGCACCACCGTCGTCCCGGCGCGCAGCGCCCCGAGGATCGCCGCGATGGTTCCGGGGGAGCGGTCCATGGCGATGCCGGTCCGGGCGCCGTGCGGGGCGCCGAGCGCTCGCAGTCTCCCGGCCACGGCCGCCGCCGCGGTGGACAGCTGTGCGTAGGTCCACCGTTCCTCGTCCATGACCAGGGCGGTCGCCCCGGGGGTACGGGCGGCCTGCCGGTCGAACCGGGTCACCACGGTGTCCCGGGGGTCGTCCAGCGGGGCCGCGGCGGGGTGAGGTTCCTCGGCGAGGAAGCCCTGGTCGGGCGCCTCGTCGGGCCGGTCCACCAGGCGCTGGAGGGTCCGGACGTAGAGGTCGGCGTAGAGGTCGGCCTGCTCGGGGGTGAAGGTCCGTCCGTCGCAGTCGATGCGCAGCCGCACCCGGTGGTCCACCGGGTCGGTGACGGCGTTGACCAGCAGCGTGAAGTTGGTCTCCTCCCAGGTGCGGAAGCCGGTCAGCTCGATGCCGTCCAGACCCAGGACCGGGGCGAGCTGCTGGAAGTGCACATAGTTGAAGGCGGTCTCGATCACCGTGCCGCCGCCGAGGTCCTCCTGGACGGCGCTCAGCGGGTAGTGCCGGTAGGGGTGGCTCTCCCGCTCCTGCCGCAGGGCCTCGCGCGCGATGTCGAGCCGGCTCTCCCCGGCGGTACTGAGCCTGATGGGCAGGGTGTTCAGGAACAGTCCGGCGATGCGCTCCGCTCCGGCGCGCTCCGGGCGGCCGTGGGAGACCAGCCCGGTGGTCACCTCCGCGGTGCCGGTGAGCGTGCCCAGGGTCAGTCCGTGCGCGGCGAACAGCACCGACTTCACGGACAGCGCCCGCTCCTGCGCCAGCGCCCGCAGCCGGGTGCCGGTCTCCTCCGGCAGCTCGACCAGGCGCACGATCGTTTCCTCGCCGCCGTCCGCGGGCTGGTGCGGCCGGAAGGCGTCGATCTGGACGGGGGTGCGTCCGTCCAGCTTCGCCCGCCAGTACTGCCGGCTCTCCTCGTGCTCCAGGGCCCTCCGCTCGGCGAGGACGTGGTGCGCGGCCGAGGGGAGCGGGGTGTCCGGGACGGGGCCGGTGGGCAGCCCGAGCCCGTGCGCGTAGTCCTGGAGCAGCTCCCCGAGCAGGTTGGCCACGCTGCCGCCGTCCAGCAGCGCATGGTGGAAGCTGAGGACCAGGTCGACGGCGGACGGCCGGACATGGGCACGGAGCAGGTACAGCGGTGCCCGGTCGAAGGCGTAGTCGTGGAAGCGGCGGCGCCGGATGTGGTCCTCGATCCGGGACTCCGCCTCCGCGGCGCCGCACGCCCGCAGGTCGGCGACCTCCAGGCCGCCCCGCACCGTGGGCCGGACGATCTGCAGCGGTTCACCGGTCAGGTCGAAGTGGGCGCGCAGCACCGGGTGGCGGGCCACCAGCCGGTCGAACGCCCGGCGGAACGCGGCTTCGTCCCAGGCCATGCGGAGGGTGTAGCGGAAGACGTCCTTGTAGACGGCCGAACTCTCCTGGCGCCGGCTGTGATAGATCAGGCCCAGCTGGAGCCGGGTGAGGGGATAGGCGTCCTCCGCGTCGCCGAGCCGGGGCCGGTCCACACCGGAGACCAGCGCGAACGGGGCGAGACCGGGTTCGCGTTCCGGTTCCGCGGTGCCGGCCGAGGCGGCCAGACCGGCGACGGTGGGGCTCCGCACCAGGTCGCCGAGGGCGAACGTCACCCCCCGCCGCTCGGCCAGGGCGCGGATCCGGAGCATCAGGATCGAGTCGCCGCCCAGCGCGTAGTAGTCGTCGTGCACCCCGACGCGCTCCACGCCCAGCACCTCGGCCCAGACCTCGGCCAGCACCGTCTCCACCGGGGTGCGCGGCTCCTGCTGCCCGGCCGCTCCGCCGGAGGTGCCGGGGTCGGGCAGCGCCCGGCGGTCGGCCTTGCCGTTGGGGGTGAGCGGGATCCGGTCGATCCGCAGGAAGTGCGCCGGGATCATGAACGGCGGCAGGGACCGGGCGAGATGCGCGCGGAGCCCGGCCACGGGCAGGTCGGATCCGGCGGTGTAGTAGCCCACCAGCTGGGTTCCGGACGACGCGGTGGCGCGGTCCACCACCACGGCTTCGTGCACCCCCGGGGCGGTCAGGAGAGCGTTGGTGACCTCGCCGAGCTCCACCCGGTTGCCCCGGATCTTGACCTGCCCGTCCAGTCGGCCCAGATACTCCAGCTCGCCATCGGCCAGCAGACGCACCAGGTCACCGGTGCGGTACAGCCGGCCGCCCGGGGTGAACGGGTCGTCGACGAACTTCTCGCGGGTGAGGTCCGGGCGGTTCAGGTAGCCGGCGGCCACACCGACACCGCCGATGCACAACTCGCCCGGCACGCCGGCCGGCTGGAGGTGGTCGTCCGGGCCCAGGACGTACAGCTGGATGTTGTCGATGGGACGGCCGATCGGTACGCGGCCGACCGGCCGGTCCGGGTCGGTGGGACAGATGTGGAACGACACGTCCACGGTGGCCTCGGTCGGGCCGTAGAGGTTCACCAGCGCCGGGCGTGGCGAACGGCCCCGGGTGAACACCCGGTTGAAGCGGTCGACCTGCGCTGTCGCGAGGGCCTCGCCGCTGCAGAAGACGAACCGCAGCGAGCGGGCCGCCTCCTCGGCAAGCTCCGGCGACTCCTGGAGCAGGTCGAGGAACGGGCCGAGCATGGAGGGGACGAAGTGCAGGGCACTGACCCGGTGATCACGGACGGCCCGCAGCATCTGCTCGGGGTCCTTCTCCCCACCGGGCGGCAGCAGCACCAGCCCGGCGCCCTCGACGGACCACCAGAACAGCTCCCACACCGAGACGTCGAACGAGACCGGGGTCTTCTGCAGCAGCATGTCCCCCTCGCCGAGCGGGTGCTGCCGCTGCATCCAGGCGAGGCGGTTGACCACCGACCGGTGCTCGACCATGACGCCCTTGGGCCTGCCGGTCGAACCGGAGGTGTAGATGACATAGGCGAGGTCGCGCGCGGTGGCCGCCGGTTCGAGCGGGCCGGCCGGTCCGTGCAGCAGGTCGGCCGGCCGGCGGACCGTCGTCCCCGCCACGTCCGGTGCCCGGTCCACGTCGTCGGCCAGCACGATCCGGGACCCGCTGTCCTCCAGCAGGAAGCGGATGCGCTCCGCCGGGTATCCGGGGTCCACCGGGACGTACGCGCCCCCGGATTTGAGGATGCCGAACAGCGCCACCAGCAGCTGCGGTCCGCGCTCCATGAGCAGGGCGACCCGGTCGCCCGGCCGCACCCCGTCGGCACGCAGGGCCCGCGCCACCTGATTGGCCCGGGCGTCGAGTTCGCCGTAGGTCAGCGACGCGCCATTGCCGGCGGCGACGACGGCGACCCGGTCCGGGTGCCGTGCCGCCCGTGCCTCGAACAGGGAGGACAGGGTGGCCTCGTCGGCGAACGGGACGACGGGCCCCTGGCTGTGCTCCGCCAGCAGGTCCCGGCGCTCCGCGGGTGTGAGCATCGGCACCGTCGACACCGGCTCGTCCAGCCGGCGGACCCCCTCGGTGAGCAGGACCTTCAGATGCCGTGCCACCGCCTCCACGGGGAAGTCGGCGTCGAAGACGTCACAGGCGTAGTCCAGGTCGACCTGGACATGGTCGACGTCGTCGAACGCGATGGCGTAGATGGCCAGGACGTCCTGGTCGTGCGACGGGGCCTGCATGGTCAGTGACCGGGTGATTCCGGGGAGCTGCGCGGCCCGCGGATAGCGCAGATAGGAGAAGGTGACATCGGATAACTGCCGTGTTCCGGCGGGGAGTCCGGGAATGTCCCGCAGCACGTCCCCGAGAGCCGGGCGCTCGTGCCGGCGCACTGCCGATGTCGCCTGCCGGACGTCGGCGACGAGATCACGCACCGACTGTCCGCCGTCCGTCCGGATCCGCAGGGGGAGGGTATTCGCGAAGTGGCCCAGCACGTCCTTGTGGTGCTCTTCGGGACGGTTCAGGAAGGGAACACCGATCGTCACTTCCCCGGCGCGGTGGATCCGGGAGAGACAGGTTCCGAGCATGGCCGCGAGATAGGGGAACGGCGGGAGGCCGGCCTCCCGGATCCGTGCGATCAGGGGGCCTTCCAGCACGAACGAGTGGCGTGCCCGTTGCGCGGAACCGCCGACGGTCCGGCGGGCGAACAGGGCCGGAACCACCTCGGCCAGCCTGCTGCGATGGAATTCCCGGTCGCGGGCGAACTCCGCGGAAGCGCGGTAGGTGCGTTCCTCCGGTACGAAGTCGAGAAGAGAGGAGGAAACCCCGGAGCATTCCTCGCCGCGCCGTATCCGCGCGTAGTCCGCGAAGATCTGGTGGGACAGCTGGTTGAAAGTCCATCCATCGGCGACGATATGATGTGCCTTGAGGTGCAGATGCGTCACCGAAGAGCTTTCCAGCAGCAGCGACACTTCCACCATGGGGCTGCGTCGGAGCGGAAGAGGCCGCTGGAGAGTGCGCTCCATCCATGCGGCGCAGGAAGCGGCCGGGTCGGATTCTCCCGAGAGGTCGAGGATACGGACCTTCGGGCCTTCGGGAACGGCCCATTGGTGCGGTGTTCCGTCGTGTTCGTCAAAGCGTAAACGGAATGTGTCGTGCCGTTGCAGTACCTGTTCCACGGCCGCGACCAGGGCCGCGCGATCGAGGTCGCCTTCGACGCGCTCATGGAGAACGCAGTTGAACTGGGGCGAGTCCTCCTGCTGGGAACCGGCCGTCCACACATCTCTCTGGTAAGCCGTCAGGGATGCCGTCGACATCAGGGGGGAGCCTTCCGGTCAGGAATTGGGGCCCTACCATCGTCAGCGACTCGTCGAGACCGGCTTATTGCCTAGATCACAGGGTGATCTAGATCATGCTGTTGTGGAGTGGTGGAGCCGCCGTCACATCGCGTCTCCATGGCTGGAATGGGTCATACCGGTGCCTCGGGGCCGGGGCCGGGGCCGGGGCCGGCGTCTGGTGCGAGCACCGCCGCACCCGGGGCGGCGGGCGAACCCACCGCCGCTCCCGGGCCCGGACGGAGCGTCCGGTGCGGTCAGGTGGGAAGGCCGCCCATCAATGCGGTGAAGGAGGCGGGGTCGGCATCGAAGCCCCGCACGGACCGGCGGAGTGTCCATGCGCCCGATTCGTCACGGCTGAATTCGGCCACGGTTGCCGCCGTGGCACCGGAAACCCCGGCGAAGTCGTCCGCCAGCAACTCGTGATGGTCCTCGACAATCCGCACGCCGGTGCTCTCGATGTCCCCGAAGGTCTTCCGGGCCTCGCCCTGCTGAATGGCCACCCCCACCACGACCCGGGTGTACACGGGGGCCAGCCGGTCGAGTTCGAGCGTCATCACCTCGTCGAACCCGAACCCCTGGCCGGTCCGGCTGTCCCGGTTGAGCGTGATGGTGCCGTCGGGTGAACGGCTGTCGAAATGCACCAGGTACGCGGGCTCGCCTGGCGGATTCTCCGTGGAGTAGGTCGCGGCGACGATGTCGAGGTCATTGTCCGGCTCGCCCGCGGGGCTGGGGTCCCATTTGAGTGTGACCTCGACTTTGCTGAGCCCCTTGTTGAGACTGTTCACCAGACTTCCCTTCCTCGGAACCGCGCCGATGTGGAATGTGTCCGCGGGGTGCCGCAGCGTCGCGGGCCGCTGCCGTACGCGACGGCCCGCAGAGCTCGAGCTTGCTGGGGAACGGCTCCCCCCCCCGGGACCCCCTCCGTAACTACCGGGATTTTCAACCCGGTTACCCATGGTGCCACGCGACGGGCCGCCTGCCGGGGCGGTCGCGCGGTACCGGCTCCGCGCCGGCGCCCGGAGCGGAAGGCGCCCGGGTCGCCGGGCGGTGCGGGGCCACCGGGCCCGGCTGGGGAGTGACGCAGGGCACGTTGCGGGCCGTACGATGGCGCGGTGCTGGTCAAGTGGATTCGCTGCACCGTGGTGGACCGCCGCGGTTTCGAGCGGGGGCAGCGGAAATGGGCGGGGCTGCTCGGCGAGCCGGGCTTCCGGGGGCAGGGCGGAGGGTGGAGCCGGGCGCGCCCCGGTGTGGCACACCTCTTCGCCTTCTGGGAGAGCCGGGCGTTCTACGACTCCTTCATGGCGCGGTCGCACGACCGTCTCGCGACAGCCCAGTCGGGGACGTTCAAGGACGCCCATATACGCCTCTTCGAGCACCGGTTCGATGTGAAGGTCGGTTTTCAGCCGGTCTTCTCCGACGCGGATGTGGCGCGGGTGGCGCACTGCCGCGTCCGTCCCGAACGGGTGGAGCACTTCACCCTCATGCAGGAGAAGGTGTGGAACCCGGCGATGGCCGGTTCCCCCGGGATGCTGCGCGGCCTCTTCGGCGAGGCTCCGGGGAGCGAGTTCCTGGTGCTGTCCCTGTGGGACTCCGCCGCCGAGCACGGGAAGTACCGCACGGAGCGGGTGGAGCGGCTGGCCCTGCGGACGCAGATCGAGGCCGATGTCTCCGCGCTCGCCGGTGATGTCGTGGCGCTGGAGCCCTCCTGGTCGGTGTGACGGGCCGGGGCCGCGGTCCGGGCCGGAACCACTCTCCGACGACCGCTCTCCGGCGGCGGCCCCGGTGCGGCTCCCGGGCCGGTGGCCGGCTGAGGCCGGATGATGCCTGAGACTTCCGGGTGAGGCCCCGTGGCCTCCGCGGCCCGTACCGGGTCGCCGCCCGTACCGGCTCGGGCGCGCCGGACGGGTGCGGGGCTGCGTCGGGGCGGTGCCCGCCCGGCCCCCGCGGCCGACCGCGCGGAGCGCCGCGGTGCCCGGAGCCCAGGCCGACGGCGCGGAACGGCCGGCTCCCCGCCGCCCCGCCGGGCGTGAGGGGCGGCCCCCGGAGGACGGATCTATGGTGGCCGCATGGCACGGCCCCGGCGCATCGTCCTCCTCCGGCACGGAGAGTCGGAGGGCAATACCGACGACACGGTCTACGAGCGGGAGCCCGATCATGCACTCCACCTGACGGAGACCGGATGGCGGCAGGCCACGGAGGCCGGCCGGCGGCTGCGGGACGTCTTCGGGGAGGAGCGGGTCAGCGCCTATGTGTCGCCGTACCGGCGGACGCACCAGACGTTCCGCGCGCTCGGCCTCGACCCCCGGAGGGTACGGATCCGGGAGGAGCCGCGGCTGCGGGAGCAGGACTGGGGCAATTGGCAGGACGCCGAGGACGTGCGGCTCCAGAAGATCTACCGGGACGCCTACGGGCACTTCTTCTACCGCTTCGCCCAGGGCGAGTCGGGGGCGGACGTCTACGACCGGGTCGGGGCCTTCCTGGAGAGCCTGCACCGCAGCTTCGAGGACCCCGACCACCCGCCCAATGTGCTGCTCGTCACCCATGGACTGACCATGCGGCTGTTCTGCATGCGCTGGTTCCACTGGACGGTCGCCGAATTCGAGTCACTGTCGAATCCGGGGAACGCCGAGGGCCGGACGCTGCTCCTCGGCGCGAACGGCCGCTACCACCTGGACCGGCCGTTCGAGCGCTGGTGCACACCCGAGTCGTACGGCGCCACCGGCTAGAGTGTCGGAGCGATGAGCGCTGATCCTTCTCCGCTGCGACGCTGCGAGCGTGCCCTGGCCGGCCTGCGTGGGCTGGCTGTCGGTGATGCACTGGGCTCCCAGTTCTTCGTGCCGTCGAACTACCCCGCGCTGAAGCGGCGCGCGCTGCCGCCGGGTGTCTGGCAGTGGACGGACGACACCGAGATGGCCTGTTCGGTGGTGGCGGTCCTCGCCGAACACGGCCGCATCGATCAGGACGCGCTCGCCCGCTCCTTCGCCGAGCACCACGACTTCGACCGCGGCTACGGGCCGGCGGTGAACCGGATGCTCCGGCTCATCCGGGAGGGTGGTGACTGGCGCGAACTCGCGTCCGCCCTGTTCAACGGCCAGGGGTCGTGGGGCAACGGTGCCGCGATGCGGATCGCCCCGCTCGGCGCCTGGTACGCGGGCGACGCGGAGCAGGCCACCCACCAGGCGGAGATCTCCGCGTACACCACCCACCAGCACCGTGAGGCCGTCGCCGGGGCGATGGCGGTCGCGGCCGCCGCGGCCCTGGTGGCCGCCCCCGAGGGCTGCGGCAGCCCCGAATCCCTGCTCAGCGGGGTGATCGAACTCGTTCCGCGCAGCGCTGTGCAGGCGGGACTGCGCCGTGCCCTGGACATGCTGGACTACGGCGACGCCGGAACGGTCGCCGCGGTGCTCGGTTCCGGCCGCCGCACCAGCGCCCACGACACCGTTCCCTTCTCGCTCTGGGCGGCCGCCCGTCACCTGGGGGACTTCGAGGCGGCGTTCTGGACGACGGCGCAGGTGGGCGGCGATGTGGACACCACCTGCGCGATCGTCGGCGGCGTGGTCGCGGCCGCGGCGGACGGCGCGCCGCCGAGCGAGTGGTGGGAGCGCACCGAGCCGTTGCCCGGCTGGGCTCCGGACGCCACCGGCTGACGGCCGAGCGGCCCCTCGCGGTCGCCCCCGCTGGATTCCCTCCGTTGACCGGGGACTGCGATCCTGATCACGCAACCCTGATCTCGGCCCTGGTGCCCGTGTCTCGGCCGTGCCAACGTGTCCCGTCTCGGCCGTGCCAACGTGTCCCGTCTCGGCCGTGCCAACGTGTCCCGGCCGGCGGCTCGGATCCCGGCCGTACCTCGGTGGTCCGCCCGGATCCGGCCATGCAGCCGCGGGGACTGAGCCCGGTGCCGAGCGACGGCGCCGGGGCGGTCGGCGGTACGGGGAACCTGTGACGGCACGGTCCGAACGGTCCGACGGCGGCGGGGAGCACGCCACGACACCGAGGACGAGCCGCTTCACCGATGGCGCGCGAACGTCATGTCCGGGCCGGTCCACGGTCCTTGAGCATCGAAACCGTACGCCGCGCACCGCACCTCCCGCCTCGGCCCGTGCCGGCCGGCACCGTGGTCCCCATGGCCGGGTGCTCCGGTCCGAACCTCGCTCCGTATTCGCGAATGCGACAGCTGTCCCATCGCTCGGCGCGCCGAACCAGGCCGTCCGCAGGGGGCGTGCGTATCTGCCCGACGAGGAAAATGATCCCCAGGGGTGACCCATGGGTGCGGAATTGTGGGGTGGAGGGCGATGTTCCGGAATTCTTCGCGGAGAGGTCTCCGGTGTCGACGGGCGGCCGTGCCATCCGGGTGGCAACAGTGTGCGCAAGCGAACACCCCGGTGCGGGGAAGCCGATCCGCGACCGGTGTCGCGGCGTCGGTCCCGAGGTGACCGATCCCCGCCTGCCGCAAGCCCGGCCCGGCGGCGTAATCTGACTGCGCCATGCCGTACGAACCGCCTACCCACAGCGTCGAGCGCTCACTCCGCGCGACGACCGGTGCCAAAGTCGTCGCGGGCGTCGACGAGGTCGGGCGCGGCGCCTGGGCCGGTCCGGTCACGGTGTGCGCCGCGGTCACCGGTCTCCGGCGTCCGCCCGAGGGGCTGACCGATTCCAAGCTGCTCACCCCCAAGCGCCGCACCGAGCTGGCCGGGGTCCTGGAGGGGTGGGTCACGTCCTACGCCCTGGGGCACGCCACGCCGCAGGAGATCGACCGCACGGGAATGACCGCCGCACTGCGGCTCGCCGCCGTGCGGGCCCTGGAGCTGCTGCCGGTCCGTCCCGACGCGGTCATCCTCGACGGCAAGCACAACTACCTGGGCGCGCCCTGGACGGTCCGTACGGTGATCAAGGGCGACCAGTCCTGCATCGCGGTGTCCGCGGCCTCGGTGATCGCCAAGGTGCGCCGGGATGCGATGATGGCCGAACTGGGCCTGGGCTGTCCCGACTTCGAGTTCGTCGACAACGCGGGCTACCCGTCGCCCGTGCACCGTGCCGCGCTGCAGGAGCTGGGCCCCACGGAACATCACCGCATGTCCTGGGCCTACCTGGATGGGCTGCCGCGCTGGCGGCATCTCAAACAGGAGCGGATCGGGACGGAAGCGGCGGCCCTGGAATCCGGGGGGCAGCTCGGCTTCGACTTCTGAGCGGCCATTCCGCGACCACCCCCGCTGATGCGTTTCGCACCGGCGTTTGATAGACATCAGCCCATGCCTCTCATCCCCGAGGAGCCTCAGATTCACGAGAGTGTCCCGGGTCCCCGCGCAACTCCGGCCCCCGGCCGTGCCGCGTCGACCCCCCGTCCCGTCCCTGGCCCCGGCCCCCGGCCCGCAACGTCGCGGCCCGGCCGTCCCGGTCCCCAGCGAGGCCCGTCCGCCACGCCGTCGCAGCGCGGTCCGCGTGACGCGGCCAAGTCCAAGGCGTCCTCCGCCTCGACCCCCCAGATCCAGCTGATCCCCGCTTCCGCGGAGGGCGCGCTGGACGCGGCCGAGGAAGCGGTGGACCTGCTGCTGGACTCCGGACGTGCGCCGCACGACATCCTCGTGCTGACCACCGGTGACCAGCACCCGTGGGCCGCGCACGAACTGTCCTTCGGTGAAGCGTCCTACTGGGCGCAGCACGACGCCGGCGACGACGTCTTCTACCTGGACGCCGCCGCCACCGAGCGCGCCGCCGGCCGCCCCGTCGTGGTGGTCGCGGTCAACGGTGGCCCGGACGACGCCGCCGCCCGTGCCCTGCCCGCCGCCATGACCAGAGCCGGAGTGCTGCTGATCGTCTGCGGGGATCCCCAGCGGATCAACGCACTCGTCGGCGCCGGCGCCTGAGCGTCGGAACGCACTGCTGACCGTCGGAGCGCGCTGCGCCCGATGGTCGGACGCGGTGCGCCGGACGACCGGATGCGCTGTGCCCGGCTGCTGAGCCGGGCCCCGCGCAGCGGGTCGCCCGGACGCCAACGGCCTTGCCGGCGCGTTCCTTCGGCGGGTTCCTTCGCGGGCCTCCGGCCGGAGCGGCGGCTGCACGACGGATCGCGTCGGCGTCCGGCAGCGGGCGGCGGGTGGGAGATGTCCTTCCCCGTTCGTCAGCGGACAGCGCTGGGACGTGCCCATTCCGCACCGGGATGGGCCCATTCCGCTGCCGTGTCCGCGACGTGCTGCGGGCGGGCGGACGCGCCGTTCCGGTCGACCGGTCCACCGCGGTTCTCCCCCGAGGGGGAGGCCGCGTGCGGTCGTCGGCCGCCGCGCCCCTCCCCGAACACCTGCCAGCCGCCGCTCGTCAGGGTGATGTACGACCCGCAGCGGAGACCGTGCAGCGTGCACGCGTCGCGCAGCCCCCACATCCACGCGCCGTCCTCCTCCGTCCAGCCGGGGTCTCCGTCCCGGCAGTAGAGGAGCACGGCCGTGCGCACGGGAACCCGGCGCCTGAGGTCGTGCGGGACGATCCGGCGCAGTTGCGCCAGCAGGGCGTTGCGGAGCACCCACCCGTCGGCCGCGGTCGACCGACGGGTGAACGACGCGCTGGCACTGACCCGTTCGTCCGAGCCGAGCACCGCCACCACGGCTGTCGAGGGATTCGGGCCGTGGCGGGAGTGCAGTCCGGTGACGACCTCGCGGGGGTTGCGCAGCAACGGGATCCCCGCCGCGGCCCACTCCGCGGGCTCGAGAATCCGCCCCGACCTGGACGGGGAGGCCGACGCGCCGCCGAAGGGCGCGGCAGGAGGAGGAGCGAAGCCGGAGGTCACGGTCCTCCCTCGGTCTGCACCGCCCGCAGCTCGGGCAGGGTCTGTCGCGGAGCGAACCGCGGCACGGCAGGCCGGGGCACGACGACCCCGGGTACGGCCGGTGCGCGGATCGCTGCCAATTCTTCCGGGCGGACTGGCCTGCGGCAATGAGCAATCCGCCCGGCCGACCGTTAACTGCCGTTCTGCCGCGTATATTTCGGCCACCGAGCCCTGCGATCACCCCTGCACGGCGAGGACCAGCGGAAACACCTCCGCTGCTCCGGCCCTGCGCAACAGCCGCGCGGCGACCGCGAGCGTCCACCCGGTGTCGGCGAGGTCGTCCACCAGCAGCACCGGCCCCGCGGCCCGCGCCAACTCCTCGGACAGCGCCGGGGGTACGGTCAGCGCACCGTGCAGCGCCCGGAGCCGCTGAGCACTGTTGGACCGCGGAACCCGGGGGTCCGCCTCCTCGTCCGCATACACCACGGATCCCAGCAGCGGCATCCGGCCGACGGCGGCGATGCGTTCCCCGAGCGTCCGGATCAGCTGGGGACGCGACCGGGAGGCGAGCGTGACCACCCCGACCGGCCTGGCCGGGGCGTCGGCCGTCCTGGAGGCCCATCCGCCGGGCCCCTTCGCCCAGTCGGCCAGCACGGTGACCACCGCGTCGGCCACATCGTCGGGCACCGGCCCGTCCTGCCCCTGAGCAGAGAGCAACGGCCGCAACCGGTTGCCCCAGCCGATATCGGAGAGCCGCCCGAGGGCCCGCCCGGGGGCGGCCTGTTCCGCGGCGGGAATCCGGCCCTTGAGCTCCACGCCGATGGCGGGAAGGCCGGTGGGCCACATCCGGCGCGGCTCCACCTCGACACCCGGCCTGCCGAGCTCCCCCCGCGCCGCCTCCAGGGACGCGGCTGACACCTCGGGGCCCAGGCGCGCTCCCGCGCAATTGTCGCAACGCCCGCACGCGGCCGCCGATTCGTCGTCCAACTGCCGCCGCAGGAATTCCATCCGGCAGTCGTCGGTGCCGGCGTAGTCCCGCATCGCCTGCTGTTCGGCCTCGCGCTGCCGGGCCACCCAGGCGTAACGTTCCGCGTCGTAGGTCCACGGTCGGCCGGTCGCCGTCCAGCCACCGCGCACCCGCTGCACAGCGCCGTCCACGTCCAGCACCTTGAGCATCGTCTCCAGCCGTGACCGCCGCAGTTCCACCTGTGGCTCGAGCGCGGGAAGCGAGAGCGGCCGCCCGGCCTGGGCCAGCACGTCGAGCGTCCGGCGCACCTGCTCCTCGCCCGGGAAGGCGAGCGAGGCGAAGTACCGCCAGATCGCCTCGTCCTCACGGCCGGGCAGGAGCAGTACCTCGGCGTGCTCCACCCCGCGGCCGGCGCGCCCCACCTGCTGGTAGTAGGCGATGGGGGAGGAGGGGGACCCCAGGTGCACGACGAATCCCAGGTCCGGCTTGTCGAAGCCCATGCCGAGGGCGGAGGTGGCGACCAGGGCCTTGACCCGGTTGGCGAGCAGGTCGGCCTCGGCCGCCCGCCGGTCGGCGTCCTCGGTCTTCCCGGAGTACGACGCGACGGAGTGGCCCCGCTGCCGCAGGAACGCCGTCACTTCCTCGGCCGCCGCAACAGTCAGGGTGTAGATGATCCCGGACCCGGGAAGCTCGTCGAGGTGGTCGGCCAGCCAGGCCAGCCGGTGAGCGGCGTCCGGCAGCCGCAGAACGCCGAGGCTGAGGCTCTCCCGTTCCAGCGGCCCGCGCAGCACGAGGGCCTCCGGGGCTCCCTCGCCGGTGCCGAGCTGCTCGGCGACGTCCGCCGTGACGCGGGCGTTGGCGGTCGCGGTCGTGGCGAGCACGGGGACGCCGGGCGGCAGATCGGCCAGCATGGTCCGCAGCCGGCGGTAGTCGGGTCGGAAGTCGTGTCCCCAGTCGGAGATGCAGTGTGCCTCGTCGACCACGAGTAGTCCGGTGCCCGCCGCGAGCTTGGGGAGGACCTGGTCGCGGAAGTCGGGATTGTTCAACCGCTCCGGGCTGACCAGCAGAACATCCACCTCGCCGGCGGCCACTTCCGCCTGGACGGCGTCCCACTCCTCGGTGTTCGCCGAATTGATGGTGCGTGCCCGGATGCCGGCCCGCTCGGCAGCTTCGATCTGGTTCCGCATGAGGGCGAGCAAGGGTGAAACGATCACCGTGGGACCGCTTCCTCGCGCCCGCAGCAGAGCGGTGGCCACGAAGTACACGGCCGACTTGCCCCACCCCGTGCGCTGCACGACCAGTGCGCGGCGGCGGTCCGCGACCAGTGCTTCGATCGCCTTCCACTGGTCTTCGCGGAGGGTGGCCGCGCCGGAGGGTGCCGCGACCAGGCGGGTGAGTACGGCGTCGGCGGCCGACCGGAGGTCTTCGTTGGTCATGCCCCCATGCAACCCGATACCGCGGACATCGCGCGAACGAGGCGGACGGCCTGTGGACAACCCTGTCCACAGCATGCGTACGACAAGATGCCCGGAGTTATCCACAGGGGTGGTGGGTGCGGCGTCCCCGCGGCACGGTCGTGGCATGACTGAGCACACCGAACCGCCCCAGCCGTCCTCCGAAGACCGGATCACCCTCCGCAGCCCCGCCGAACTCGCCGACGCCCTGCCCTACTTGCTGGGGTTCCATCCCGACGACAGCATCGTCATGGTCGCCCTGCACGGACCCCATGGCCGGTTCGGCGGCCGTCTGCGGCTCGGCATCCCCGGCGGTCCCGACGCGTGGCCGGAGGTCGCGCGGCAGCTCGCGGAATGTCTGGTGCGCGGCAGTGCCAAGCGCGGCTCCCGGCCCGAGGGGATTCTCGTCTTCCTCTGCCAGGACCCCTCGGGAGAGGAGGCGGCGCAGGAGGTGATGGAGCGGCTGCGGCCGCTGGCCCAGAGCCTGCGTACGGCGTGCGGCGAGCTGGATGTGCCCGTGCCGGAGGCGCTGTGCATCTCCGGTGGCCGCTTCTGGTCCTACTGCTGCCCCGATGTCCGGTGCTGTCCGGCGGAGGGCAGCCCGCTGACCTTGCCCGGCACGTCGGTCATGGCGGCGGCGGCCACCTTCGCCGGCATCCAGGTGCGCGGCTCGCTGCGCGAGATGGAGGCCAGGCTGGCTCCTCGTACGGGGCCGGCCACGACGGCGCAGGAGGAGGCACTGGACGCGGTCGCGACGGAGCTGGTCCCCAGGATCCTCGGGGGTGTCGCCCGCGAGACGGTCTGCGAGGAGACGCTCACGCTCATCCGCCGGCTCCTGGACCGGTTCGCCGGTGCGTCGCCGGCCGGCACCCACCATGACGCCGACCTTCGTGACGATGCCCTGGTCACTGATGAGGAGGCCGCAGCGATCATCGTGGGGCTGCAGGACCGGACGACCCGCGACCGGGCCGCTGAGTGGATGGAGGCCCCGGACGTGGACTCCGCCCTGCGGCTCTGGCGGGCGGTCGCCCGGCGGTGCGTCGGCGCCTATCGCGATCATGCGGCGGCCCCGCTGACGCTCGCGGGGTGGGTGGCCTGGTCCGCCGGGGACGAGCCCACCGCCCGGGTGGCGCTGGGCATGGCCCTGCGGACCGACCCCGACTACGTGTTCGCCAAGCTGCTGCACCAGGGAGCGAACGAAGGGCTCGACCCGGAGCTGCTCCGCCGCTGCCTCCGCAAGGAGCGGGCCGCTCGTACCGACCGCCGGCCCGGCCCCTCGGCCGGTGACGCCCCGGACCGTGCGCCCGGCCGAGGACCGGCCCGGCGGGACGGCAGGGGATCGCGGGGCGGCACCCGGCCGCCCGCGCAGGCGAACCGCAGCCGTATCCGCCGCCGGACCGGCCGCCGCGGCGCCCGGAGCAGCGGGTGAAGCCTGAGGCGCACTCACCCTCCGAGGCCCGGGCGCCGTGCGTGCCCCCTGTCCCAGCCCGTCCGGGCACCTCCAACGCCGAGGCCCCCGGGACCCGAATCCGCCGAGGCCCGGGCGCATCCGTGGCCCTCCGGTCCCCACCCACCATTGCCGCCGCCTCCCGGCGGACATCGACACCGCCAGGGGCGGGGAAGGAGTGACGAACGACCGGGCTCCGGTCCGACGTGTGGCCTGAAGTGCCTGTCGAAGGGCCTGTTTATCGTCAGGCAGACGACTATGATCGCCGCATGTCGCCCTACGACCCGTCGGCCTTTCCGCCCTTCGCAGTCACTGTCGACCTGGTCGTACTCACCGTGCGACGGCATGCGCTCTGTGCGCTGGCCGTCCGCCGCGGGGAGCCTCCGTACCAGGGGCGTTGGGCGCTGCCGGGCGGCTTCGTGAGGGCCGACGAGGATCTCGCTGCGGCCGCGGCCCGCGAGCTCTCCGAGGAGACCGGGCTGTTGGCGCACGATCCCTCCGGGCCCACGGCGGTGAACGGAGCCCACCTCGAGCAGCTCGCCACCTACGGCGAGCCCAAGCGGGACCCCCGGATGCGGGTGGTCAGCGTGGCGCACCTGGTGCTGGCCCCCGACCTGCCCGCCCCGCGTCCGGGCGGTGACGCGCGCAGTGTGCGGTGGGCTCCCGTGGAGGATCTCCTCGGGCCGGAGGGAGGCTTCACCCGGGACGGGGAGGAGGTGGCCCCGCTCGCCTTCGATCACGCCCGGATCCTGGCGGACGGTGTGGAGCGAGCCCGGTCGAAGATCGAGTACTCGTCCCTGGCCACCGCGTTCTGCCCCCAGGAGTTCACCGTCGGCGAGCTGCGCCGGGTCTACGAGGCCGTGTGGGGGGTCGCCCTCGATCCGCGCAACTTCCACCGCAAGGTGACCGGCACCCCCGGTTTCCTCGTGCCCACGGGAGGCACGACGACCCGTCAGGGCGGACGTCCCGCACAGCTGTTCCGGGCGGGCGGTGCGACGCTCCTCAACCCGCCGATGCTCCGACCGGAGGTCTGAGTACGCGTCAGCTCGTTGGGCCGCCCGGGGAGAGGAGGTACCCGGTCGGCGGTCATCGGCAGCGTGCCGCATGGAAAATAGGACATGTCGCGTTATCTTGCTCCGGTACCTGCCGCACTTGCCGAGGAGCGGTCTCCCGTCCCGCGAGAGAAGCGATGATCCAGGCCATCGGACTGACCAGCGCACCCCGACGCAGTGAACCGCCCGCCGTCGAGGAACTGACCTTTGAGGCCCGCCCCGGACACGTCACCGTTCTGCTCGGTGCCGACGGTGCGGGCAAGACCACAGCCCTGCGGCTCATGCTGCAACTCCGCCCCGGCCGCGGGGTCGCCCTCTTCGAGGGGCGCCCGCTGGACCACATGGCGCACCCGTCCCGCGAGGTCGGGGTCGTGCTGGGGGACGTTCCCGGTCACCCCGCGCGGACGGTCGGAAACCATCTGCGCATGCTGGCGGCCGCGGCCGGCGTCCCCACCGAGCGGGCCGACGAGGTGCTGGGTGCCGTCGGTCTCGGCGGCCTCGCCGAGCAGCGCCTCGGCTCGCTCTCCCGCGGCATGGACCGCCGGCTCGGTCTGGCGGCCGCACTGATCGGAGACCCCCACACGCTCGTCCTCGACGAGCCCACCAAGGGGCTGTCGTCCCGCGAGGCGGCCTGCCTGCACAAACTGCTCCGCGGCCACGCGGCCGCGAGCGGCACCGTCCTGGTGGCACTGGACGACCCCAAGGAGGCCGCGCGCTTCGCCGACCGCGTGGTCACCCTGGACGGCGGTCGCGTCGTCGCCGACCAGCCCGTGGCCGAGTTCGCCCGCACCCGTCTGCGTCCGCGGGTCGCGGTCCGCTCCCCGCACGCCGCCCGGCTCTCCGCCCTGCTGGCCGACGAGATCCACTCCGGCAATCCGGCGGTCGAGGTCGTCCGCGAGGGCGGAAGCCGGATCTCCGTCTACGGCAGCAGCTGTGCGGACGTGGGGGAGGTCGCCTTCCGGCACGGCGTGCTCGTGCATCAGCTGGCGGACGAGGTCGCGGACATGGGCCCGACCGCGGTCCCTGAGCAGCCGGACGGCGGCCCTGACTCCGCCGCCGGCGGGCATCTGCTCGACGACGCCACCATCCCGATCCCGCGGATGTCGCCACCCGGCCCGGTCTGGCCGGTGCGCTACGAGCTGCGGCGCGCGGGCGGTGTGCGGACCGGCTGGCTGGCCGCCGCAGCCGCGCTCGTCGCGGCGCTGCTCGTCGCCCTGCCCCTGGCCCGCGCCGGGGACACCTCGGCGGCGCGGCTGCTCACCGGCTGGCCCGAGGAACTGCCGCTGCCGCCCGCCGCGTTCGGCGCCGGACTGCTCGGAGCCCTCGCGTTCGGTCAGGAGTTCCGCTATCCGGCGCTCGCCCACGGTCACAGCCCGGTGCCCAGGCGGCTCGGTCTGCTGGCGGCCAAGCTCCTGGTCTGCACTGTCGTCGCCACCGTGCTCGGGGCGGTGTCGGTGGCCGTCAACGGCCTGGTGCTGCGGCTGGTCTTCGGGCCCGGCGCCGTCGGCCTTCCGCCCGACTGGCCGGTGGCGGCGCTGGGCTGGACCGGGCTCGTCATGGGCTGTGCCTGGGCGGGGCTGCTGGCCGCCGGGCTGTTCCGGTCGACCCTGATGGGGCTGGTCGCCGTCCTGTCGGTTCCCATGCTCGTCGTGCCCGCGGTGCAGCACCTGCTGGAACGTCCGGCGGCCCACGCCTTCCAGGGGCTGTCCGGGCTGTTCCGCGCCGGTTCTCTGGTGCAGTGGCCCTCCGGGGTGGACCCGTGGGTCTCCGGCGCCGTGCGGCTCGGTTCCCAACCGGTCGGACAGGCGCTGGCGTTGTCCCTCGGTGCCCTGCTCTGTGCCTACCTGATCGTGGTGTTGCGGGGGAGAACCCGCTGGTGGCCGTGATCTCGGGGGCGCCGGGCGCGAACTGCTCGGACCCCGGCGGAGCGAGCCCGTTTGCTTCCGATTAGGCGTCAATTATGAGGTGATGGGCGATCACCCTTTCGTGTGCTTTTCACCAAAGACCTCAAGGGTGCCTGGAGCGTCGCCGACAAAGGATGCGTGAGTACCCTTGCGCACACCATGATGACCGCGGCTCGCCCCGTCGACTCCGGCCTCCCCGGTCCGGGCGAGCTTGACCGCTACCCCTACGGCGACGCTCCCGGCACCGAGCGTCCCGCCGTCCCGTCCTGGGAGGGGGCCGACCCGGAGATGGGGAGAGTCGGCCGCCGCGCCGCCGGCAGCCGGGGCCGAGGGCTGCACGGACAACTCGTCCAGCAGCTCGGCCAAATGATCGTTTCGGGCGACCTGGGCGCCGACCGCCCGCTCGTCCCCGAGGAGATCGGCCAGCGCTTCGAGGTCTCCCGGACCGTCGTCCGCGAGTCGCTCCGCGTCCTCGAGGCCAAGGGCCTCGTCAGTGCCCGCCCGAACGTCGGGACCCGCGTCCGCCCGGTGAGCGACTGGAACCTGCTCGACCCGGACATCATCGAGTGGCGGGCGTTCGGCCCGCAGCGCGACGACCAGCGCCGGGAGCTGTGCGAGCTGCGCTGGACGATCGAGCCGCTCGCCGCCCGGCTCGCCGCCGGCCACGGCCGCGAGGACGTCCAGCAGCGGCTCGCCGACATGGTCGAGATCATGGGCCACTCCCTGGCCCAGGGCGACTCCCTCACCTTCTCCCGCGCCGACACCGAGTTCCACGCGCTGCTGCTGCAGCTCGCGGGCAACCGCATGCTCGAGCACCTGTCGGGCATCGTCGGGTCCGCCCTCCAGGTCTCCGGCGGCCCCGCCACCGGCTGCGACCGGCCCAGTGAGGCCTCGGTCGGGAACCACGCGCGCATCGTCGAGGCCCTCGGCGCCGGCGACGCCGCCGGAGCGGAGGCGGCGATGCGCCAGCTGCTCACCGTGCACCTCGAGGTGGAGCGCGTGGTGCCCGCACCGCGTGAGCACTGACCGCGGGAGCGGCGGGCGGCCTGCCGCCGGATCCCGCCCGGGATCCGGCGGTCTCGACCGGGCGGCCGCAGGTCCGCCGCCCCATCCGTGTCTGTCGCGGGCATGTGCCGGGTATGACCGGTTCGAAACCGGTGCACGATGTGACTCGGGCCACGCGGATCGGGCGTAACACTCTTCGGAGCAAAGCGATGACCTAAGAGGTGACAGTCGCTGAGGGAATACGGATGTCGTTCGCGACGCTGTGTTGCTCTGCGGTTCCGCCCGCGCCGTCGGTCCATCCCCGCCGACGGTCGTCGGCTCCGGTCTGTTGTGGACCGAGCCGGAAGCCGTTTCCATCGTTCCGAGAGGTTGTTCGTGTCGGCCAGCACATCCCGTACGCTCCCGCCGGAGATCGCCGAGTCCGAGTCTGTCATGGCGCTCATCGAGCGGGGAAAGGCTGAGGGGCAGATCGCCGGCGATGACGTGCGTCGGGCCTTCGAGGCTGACCAGATTCCGCCAACCCAGTGGAAGAACGTTCTGCGCAGCCTCAACCAGATCCTCGACGAGGAGGGTGTGACGCTGATGGTCAGTGCCGCGGAGGCGCCCAAGCGCACCCGTAAGAGCGTCGCAGCGAAGAGCCCGGCCAAGCGCACCGCCACCAAGACCGTCGCCTCCAAGACGGCCGCGGCCAAGAAGGCCGCCGCCCCCACCGAGCCCGCCGTCTCGCGCTCCGCGGCCGCCGCCGAGGACGAGTCGACGGCCGCGCCCGCAAAGAAGGCGGTCGCGAAGAAGACCGCCGCCAAGAAGACGGTCGCGAAGAAGACCGCCGCCAAGAAGACGGTGGCCAAGAAGACCGCCGCCAAGAAGGAAGCCGACGATCTCCTCGACGTCGACGACGTGGTGGAGGAGCCGGCAGCGCCCGGCAAGCCCGCCGCCGAGGGCGCCGAGGGTGAGCCGGAGAACGCGGGCTTCGTCCTGTCCGACGAGGACGAGGACGACGCCCCCGCCCAGCAGGTCGCCGCCGCCGGTGCCACCGCGGACCCGGTGAAGGACTACCTCAAGCAGATCGGCAAGGTCCCGCTGCTCAACGCGGAGCAGGAGGTCGAGCTCGCCAAGCGCATCGAGGCCGGCCTCTTCGCCGAGGACAAGCTGTCGAACTCCGACAAGCTCGCCCCGAAGCTCAAGCGCGAGCTGGAGATCATCGCCGAGGACGGCCGCCGCGCCAAGAACCACCTGCTCGAGGCGAACCTCCGCCTCGTGGTGTCCCTGGCCAAGCGCTACACGGGCCGCGGCATGCTCTTCCTGGACCTCATCCAGGAGGGCAACCTCGGTCTGATCCGTGCCGTCGAGAAGTTCGACTACACCAAGGGCTACAAGTTCTCCACGTATGCCACCTGGTGGATCCGTCAGGCGATCACCCGGGCGATGGCCGACCAGGCCCGCACCATCCGTATCCCGGTGCACATGGTCGAGGTCATCAACAAGCTCGCGCGCGTCCAGCGCCAGATGCTCCAGGACCTCGGCCGCGAGCCGACCCCGGAGGAGCTGGCCAAGGAGCTCGACATGACCCCGGAGAAGGTCATCGAGGTCCAGAAGTACGGCCGCGAGCCGATCTCCCTGCACACCCCGCTGGGCGAGGACGGCGACAGCGAGTTCGGTGACCTCATCGAGGACTCCGAGGCCGTCGTCCCGGCCGACGCGGTGAGCTTCACCCTGCTCCAGGAGCAGCTGCACTCGGTCCTCGACACGCTCAGCGAGCGCGAGGCCGGCGTGGTGTCCATGCGGTTCGGGCTCACCGACGGGCAGCCGAAGACGCTGGACGAGATCGGCAAGGTCTACGGCGTGACGCGTGAGCGCATCCGGCAGATCGAGTCCAAGACCATGTCGAAGCTGCGCCACCCGTCCCGCTCGCAGGTGCTGCGCGACTACCTCGACTGATCGGTACGCCGTAGTACGAAGGCCCGGAACCCTTAGCGGGGTTCCGGGCCTTCGTGCTTCCTGAATGCGTCCGTCCGGGTGCGGGCCGTGTCCGTTTGGGTCACCCTGGGTGTGCACATGGCGCCACAGAGTCAGGAGTGAGTATGCCTTCCATCCCCCGCGCGCTGATGGGTGCGCTGGCACTGACGTCCGTCGCCGTCGGTCCCTCCCTGGTGGCGCCCACTCCCGCCACCGCGGACAGCGTGATCATAGGAGGTCGGCAGGTTCCGGTGAACCAGAGTCCCTGGGCGGTGGCGCTCGCCAGCCGGGACCGTTTCGGCAGCGGCAGGTCGGGGCAGTTCTGCGGCGCCGTCGTCGTCGGCCGGTCGACGGTGCTCACTGCGGCGCACTGCATGAGCCGCGAGGTGCTCGGGACCGACCGGAGCGCCGTGCGCGACCTCCAGGTGATCGCCGGGCGGGACGATCTGCGGGGCCGGGCGGGGCAGGAGATCGCGGTGCGCGACGTCTGGGTCAACCCCGCCTACAACCCCACGACCAATGCCGGCGACGTCGCCGTACTCACCCTGGTGTCGGCGCTGCCGCAGAGCTATGTCGCGCCCATGGCGCCCGCCGGGGACAGTGCCTACCGGCCCGGCACCCAGGCCACGGTGTACGGCTGGGGCGACACCACCGGGCGCGGCACCTACTCCTCGACCCTGCATGCCGCCGGTGTGGCGGTGCTGGACGACGCGGTGTGCCGGAACGCCTATCCGGGCACCCAGGACGGCCGCTACGAGGCCGACTCCATGGTGTGCGCCGGAGAGCCCGGGGGCGGGCGCGACGCCTGTCAGGGGGACAGTGGAGGGCCGCTCATGGCCCATGGGCGGCTGATCGGCCTGGTCTCGTGGGGGAGTGGGTGCGGGGAGGCCGGTCAGCCCGGCGTCTACACGAGGGTCTCGGCGGTCGCCGGTCTGGTCGCGGCCCGGTCCTGACGGCGGACCGGCCCGCCCGTGCCGGGTGCGGCCGGACAGAGAAACGGGCGGTTACCCCCTGTGTCAGGGGTAACCGCCCGCCGACCGGCCCTGGGCCGGCACTGGCTCGTCGTCGTGCGAAGCGTCAGCGTTCCTCGTCGGGGGCCGAAGCCGGAGCGGTGAGACGCTCCGTCTCGTCCTGTATTTCCGCGGCGATCTTCTTGAGTTCCGGCTCGAACTTGCGTCCGTGGTGGGCGCAGAAGAGCAGTTCACCGCCGCTCATCAGGACGACGCGCAGGTAGGCCTGGGCGCCGCAGCGGTCGCAGCGGTCAGCGGCCGTCAGCGGGCTCGCGGGGGTCAGAACAGTAGTCACGTCGCCTCTTCTCTAGCTCGACGAGCTGTCGTACCAGGGTCAACATCCAACCAGGCCGAAAACGTTCCCGCTCGTGCCTTTCCTTCGAAAGTTCCTTCCGGGGTGATCGGATGCTGCCGGTTGGCGGCGAATGAGCCGTAGTGCTCGGGGCTTACGTATTCATCGCGCTTGTCGTGGTTTGTCCGTCCGGCTGGATTGCCGTTTGTTCATGAGGACGTGCCCGGAGCCTAAATGGTTCATGCCTGGAAGGGAACGTGATGTACGCGTCACCCGAATGAGGTATCGAACGTACGAACGAAATGGGGCTAGCATGGACTTTCTCATGGGTGGCGGCGCAAAGGCTCTATCAGGCCTCGGTACCCTCTGACGGGCGACCAAGCCACCACCGAGTCCCCCAGTGGACCCACCAGAAATTCAGCGAGGAGCGAACCGCGTGACCGCCGAGACGTCCGTGCCGTCCACTGCGCTGCTGACGGGAGCAGACCGAGACGGTTCCAACTACACAGCGCGGCACCTGCTCGTCCTGGAGGGCCTGGAGGCGGTGCGCAAGCGGCCCGGCATGTACATCGGCTCGACCGACAGCCGGGGCCTCATGCACTGCCTCTGGGAGATCATCGACAACTCCGTCGACGAAGCCCTCGGCGGTCACTGCGACCGCATCGAAGTGATCCTCCACGACGACGGATCGGTCGAGGTCCGGGACAACGGCCGCGGCATCCCGGTCGACGTCGAACCCAAGACCGGCCTCTCCGGCGTCGAGGTGGTGATGACCAAGCTGCACGCGGGCGGCAAGTTCGGCGGCGGCTCGTACGCGGCCTCCGGCGGCCTGCACGGCGTCGGCGCCTCGGTCGTCAACGCGCTCTCCTCGCGCCTGGACGTCGAGGTCGACCGCGCGGGCCACACCCACGCCATCAGCTTCCGGCGGGGCGTCCCGGGGATCTTCACCGAGTCCGGCACCGACGCCCCCTTCGACCCCTCCAGCGGCCTCCTGAAGGCCAAGAAGGTGCCGAAGAACCGGCGGGGGACCCGCGTCCGCTACTGGGCGGACCGCCAGATCTTCCTCAAGGACGCCAAGCTCTCGCTGGACACCCTCTACGCCCGGGCCCGGCAGACGGCGTTCCTGGTGCCCGGCCTGACCATCCTCGTCCGCGACGAGCGGACGGCCGGCGGGCCGGAGGGCTCCGAGGCGCCGACCGAGGAGACCTTCCGGTACGACGGCGGCATCAGCGAGTTCTGCGAGTACCTCGCCCAGGACAAGGCCGTCTGCGACGTCCTCCGGCTGAGCGGCCAGGGCACCTTCAAGGAGACCGTGCCGGTTCTGGACGACCGGGGCCACATGACGCCCACCGAGGTCACCCGGGAGCTGGGGGTCGACATCGCGCTGCGCTGGGGCACCGGCTACGACACGACGATCAAGTCGTTCGTGAACATCATCGCGACCCCCAAGGGCGGCACCCACGTCTCGGGCTTCGAGCGCTCCATCACCCGGACGGTCAACGAGGCGCTGCGCTCCAACAAGATCCTTCGCGTCGCCGAGGACGACGTCGTCAAGGACGACGCCATGGAGGGGCTCACCGCGGTCGTCACCGTCCGGCTGGCCGAGCCGCAGTTCGAGGGGCAGACCAAGGAGGTGCTCGGCACCTCGGCCGCCTCCCGGATCGTCGCGCAGGTCGTGGCCAAGGAGCTCAAGGCCTTCCTGACCTCGACCAAGCGGGACCACAAGGCGCAGGCCCGGTCGGTGCTGGAAAAGGTGGTCGCCGCCGCCCGCACGCGGATCGCGGCCCGTCAGCACAAGGAGGCGCAGCGCCGGAAGACGGCGCTGGAATCCTCCTCGCTGCCGGCGAAGCTCGCCGACTGCCGCAGCGACGACGTCGAGCGCAGCGAGCTGTTCATCGTGGAGGGCGACTCGGCCCTCGGAACCGCCAAGCTGGCCCGGAACTCCGAGTTCCAGGCGCTGCTGCCGATCCGCGGAAAGATCCTCAACGTTCAGAAGTCGTCCGTCTCGGACATGCTGAAGAACGCCGAGTGCGGAGCGATCATCCAGGTCATAGGAGCCGGGTCCGGCCGGACCTTCGACATCGACCAGGCCCGCTACGGCAAGATCGTGCTGCTGGTCGACGCCGATGTGGACGGGGCTCACATCCGCTGTCTGCTGCTGACCCTGTTCCAGCGCTACATGCGGCCGATGGTCGAGGCGGGGCGGGTGTTCGCCGCGGTGCCGCCGCTGCACCGGGTCGAGCTGACGCACCCCAAGAAGGGGCAGGACAAGTACGTCTACACGTACTCGGACAACGAGCTGCGCTCCACACTGCTGGAGTTCCAGCGCAAGGGGATCAAGTTCAAGGAGTCCATCCAGCGGTACAAGGGCCTCGGCGAGATGGACGCGGACCAGCTGGCGGAGACCACCATGGACCCGCGCCACCGGACGCTGCGCCGGATCAACATCGGCGACCTGGAGTCGGCCGAGCAGATCTTCGACCTGCTCATGGGCAACGAGGTCGCGCCGCGCAAGGAGTTCATCTCGAGCTCGGCGGCCACGCTGGACCGCTCGCGCATCGACACCTGAGCGCCCGCTCCGCAGTTCACGGCCGCCGCCCGGTGGGAGTCCCGGGCGGCGGCCGTCCGCGTGCCGGCGACCCCGCCGTCCGGCGCCCCTCTGCCGGCCGTGTGACCTGGGGCGTAGTGGGCCGGTGAGGCCGCCGAGGGCATCCGTCACCTGATGGGGTGAAGGTCCGGGATTGTGCAGGCCCGGATGTTCCCGCTCTGTCCATCCTTGGGAGGCGTGGCCAACGAGGCCGCGGATCAAGGAGAGTTCGGGTGGAGAAGCACGACGGGCGTGAAGCCGGGACGATCCGGCTGGACGACCCCTGGTACGACGTGATCGCCTCGGGCTGGGGCGAGTCCGCCGACGAGAGCGCGCCGCCGGAAGCACCGGTTCCCGCACCTGCCCCGCCGCCGGAGACGCCACCGGCCGCGTCCGGTGAGACGGCCCCGCAGCAGGCGGCGGCCGGGCCGGAGTCCACCGCCGACATCTATCTGGAAGTACAGCGCAGCGCGGCCTTCCAGGAGGTGCGCAGCCGGTACCGCCGGTTCGTCCTGCCTGCCTGTGTGGCCTTCCTCGCCTGGTACTTCGCCTATGTGATCGCCGCCACCACCGCCCCCGGGCTGATGGGGCGGCCGGTGGTGGGCGCGCTGAACGTCGCCATGGTGGCCGGGCTCGCCCAGTTCGCCACCACGTTCCTGCTGACCTTTGCCTACGCCCGCCATGCGCGGCTGCGGCGGGACAAGCCGGCGCTGGACCTGCGGTGGATCGTCTTCGAGCAGAACAGGCAGCAGGACATGGCGCGGGAGCAGGACCGTTGACCGGACAGGGCACGACGACCCCGGTGATGACCGCGAGCGATGTGACCACCCAGACCCTGACGGTGGAACAGCAGACGCTCGCTCTGGTGCTGTTCAGCGCGTTCGTCGCGCTGACCCTGGCGATCACCACCTGGGTGAGCCGCAAACGCCAGGGCTCGGCGGAGGAGTTCTACACCGGAGGGCGCCTCTTCACGCCCATGGAGAACGGGTTCGCGATCGCCGGCGACTACATGTCGGCCGCCTCGTTCCTGGGGATCTCCGGGCTGATCGCCCTCTTCGGCTACGACGGCATGCTCTACTCCGTCGGCTTCTTCGTGGCGTGGCTGGTGGTCCTGCTCCTGATCGCCGAACTCGTCCGCAACTGCGGCCGGTTCACCCTGGCCGACGTCGTGGCGGCGCGGATGCGGGAGCGCCCCGTCCGGATCGCCGTGGGAACCTCCTCGATCACGGTCTCGGTGCTGTATCTCGTCGCGCAGATGGTGGGTGCGGGCAGTCTGGTGGCGCTGCTGCTGGGCGGCTCCGGGCCGCACGCCCGCGCCTGGACGGTGGTCGGCGTCGGGGCGCTGATGGTCGTCTACGTGGCCTTCGGCGGCATGCGGGCCACCACCTGGATCCAGATCGTCAAGGCCGTGCTGCTGATGGGCGGGACGATCGGGCTCACCGTCTTCGTGCTGGTGCGCTTCGACTTCGATCTCGGCGCTTTGCTGACCACCGCCGCGGAGCGCAGCGGGCACGGCAGCGACTTCCTCGCCCCGGGACTGAAGTACGGTGGCGACTGGACCGCCCGGCTGGACTTCATCAGCCTCGGCCTCGCACTCGTCCTGGGCACCGCCGGACTGCCGCACATCCTCTCCCGCTTCTACACGGTGCCGACCGCGCGGGCCGCCCGCCGGTCGGCGGTCTGGTCCATCGTGCTGATCGGCGGCTTCTACCTGATGACGATCGTGCTCGGCTTCGGCGCCGCGGCCGTCGTCGGGCCCGACGTCGTCCACGCCTCCAACCCGGCCGGGAACACCGCCCTTCCGCTGCTCGCCCTCGACCTGGGCGGCGGTCAGGGGTCCACCGGGGGGACGGTCCTGTTCGCCGTCGTCGCCGCAGTCGCCTTCGCCACCATCCTCGCGGTGGTCGCGGGCATCACCCTCGCCTCCTCGGCGTCGGTGGCCCACGACCTGTACGCATCGCTGCGCCGCAACGTCACGAAGCAGCGCAGTGAGGTCGCCGTCGCCCGGGTCGCCACGGTCGGCATCGGTGCGGTGGCGATCGCGCTGGGGCTGCTCGCGCAGGATCTCAATGTGGCGTTCCTGGTCGGCCTGGCCTTCGCCGTCGCGGCCTCGGCCAACCTGCCGGCGCTGCTCTACTCCCTGTTCTGGAGCCGCTTCACCACCCGTGGGGCGGTGTGGTCCGTCTACGGCGGACTGGCCCCGGCCGTGGTGCTGGTGGTGCTCTCGCCGGTGGTCTCCGGCAGCCCGGAGTCGATCTTCCCGGGCATGGACTTCCACCTCTTCCCGCTGCAGAACCCGGGGCTGGTCTCGGTGCCGTTGGGCTTCCTCGCGGGCTGGCTCGGGACGGTCACCTCGGCCGAAGCCGCCGAGCCGGCCAAGCACGCGGAGACCGAGGTCCGGGCCCTCACCGGTGCGGGGGCCGCATAACGCTCCTTCCCGGAGCCGGGCGCCCGGTGTGCGCCAGGGGCCGTCCTGCCGGACCGTGCCGTGCTGCTCGCGCGGCACGGCCCCGGGGCGGGCCCCGCTCCCGGGACCACGGCGGGCCCCGCTCCGCCGCTCGCGCGGTGGGGCGGGAGCCTCAGCCGGGCCGGTGCCAGGTGTAGCGGTGCTCCGGGCGGCCCGTCTCGCCGTACTTGAGGTTCATCCGCACCCGGCCGGCGCGTTCCAGCAGCTTCAGATACCGCTGGGCGGTCTGCCGGCTGAGGCCGCACCGGTCGGCGACCTCCTGGGCCGACAGCGGGCCCGACGCGCCGCGCAGCACCTCCCGTACGCGGTCGGCGGTCAGCGCGGAGTGCCCCTTGGGCAGTTCGGCGGGGGCGGCGGAGGCCGCGCCGAACGCGCCGAAGATCCGGTCCACTTGTTCCTGCTCGGCGTCCCCGCCGTCGGCGAGAGCGCGCCGCAGATCCGCGTAGGCCTCGAGTCTGGTGCGCAGCCCGGCGAAGGTGAACGGCTTCACCAGGTACTGCAGCGCGCCGAGGCGCATCGCGTCCTGGACCGTGGCGATGTCCCGGGCCGCCGTCACCATGATCACGTCGGTGTGGCGGCCGAGGTCGCGCAGCCTGCGGACCAGCGCCAGGCCGGTCTCGTCCGGGAGGTAGTGGTCGAGCAGCACCAGGTCGACTTCGTGCTGCTGGAGGAAGGCGAGGGCCTCGGCGGCCGTGTGGGCCGTACCGGCGACCCGGAAGCCGGCCACCTTCCGCACATAGGCCGCGTTGATCTCCGCGACCCGCAGGTCGTCGTCCACCACCAGCACGTCGATCATCGTGTCTCCCCCGTCCCCGTCGCCGTGAGCCCGGCCTCGTCCGGTCCGGGCCGGTCCAGCGCCGTCGCCAGGGCCTCCGGCAGGACCACGGTGAACTCTGCCCCGCCGCCCTCCCGGTCGGCCACCGTGGCGCTGCCTCCCTGCCGCTCGGCCAGCCGGCGCACCAGGGCGAGCCCGATGCCGCGCCCGCCGTGCGTCGGGGGTTCCTTGGTGGACCAGCCCTCGGTGAAGATCAGTTCGCGGTGCTCGGGCGGGACGCCGGGGCCGCGGTCGCCGACGCGCAGGATCGCGGTGCGGCCCTCCGCCCGCAGTTCCACCTCGACCTCGGGCCGGGGCGTCCCGGCCGTGGCGTCCAGCGCGTTGTCCACGAGGTTCCCCAGCACGGTCACCAGGCCCCGCGGATCCACCACGCGGTCCGGGAGGCTGGTGCGGCGGCTGATCCGGAGTGAGGCGCCGCGCTCGGCCGCCACCGTGGCCTTGCCGACCAGCAGGGCGGCCAGCAGCGGGTCGCGCACCTGCTCGGCGACCTGTTCCGCGGTGGCCCGGTGCACGCCGACGGCCTCGGTCACGAATTCCACGGCCTCGTCGTGCAGACCGAGCTCCAGCAGCCCCAGCAGGGTGTGCAGACGGTTGGCGTGCTCATGGTCCTGAGCGCGCAGCGCGTCGATCAGTCCGTGGGTGCCGTCCAGCTCCCGTCCGAGCCGCTCCAGTTCGGTGCGGTCCCGCAGGGTGGCCACGGCTCCGCCGTCGTCGGTGGGCATCCGGTTGGCGACGAGGACCCGGTTGGCGCTGACGGTGAGCAGATCCTCGCCGGTCACCCGTCCGGCCAGCACATCGGTCGTCCGCCCCGGGCCGAGCGCCTCGTCCAGCGGGCGCCCGGTGTCCCGCGCGTCCAGGCCCAGCAGGCGCTGGGCCTCGTCGTTCAGCAGCCGGATCCTGCCCCGGGCATCGAGGGCGACGACGCCCTCGCGGATGCCGTGGAGCATCGCCTCGCGCTCGGCGAGCAGCGCGGAGATGTCGGAGAAGGCCAGGTCGTGGGTGCGGCGCTGGAGTCTGCGGGACACCACGTAGGAGGCGAGGGCGGCGACGGCGAGGGCTCCGCCCGCGTACACCAGCAGGCCGGGGACGACGGCCAGGAGCCGGTCGCGCACGCTCTCGTAGGCGATGCCGACCGAGACGGCGCCGACGATCCCGCCCTCGCCGTTGCGCAGCGGTACCTTGCCGCGGGCCGACCGGCCGAGGGTGCCGTTGTCGATCTGCATGACCTCGTGGCCCGCGAGTGCCCGGCTGGGGTCGGTGGAGACGTGCCGGCCGATCCGGTCGGGCGACGGGTGCGACCAGCGGACACCGTGGTCGTCCATGATCACGACGTACTCCGCACCGGTGGAGCGGCGGATGCGCTCGGCCTCGCTCTGCACCGGACCGTGCGGGGTGGGCCGGGTCGTCCCGACCGCGTCCGCCAGCCCGGGGCGGGCCGCCGTGGTCTGGGCTATCGCCAGGGCGCGGCGCATCGCCTGGTCGTCGAGCTGGGTGCTGAGCGGGGCGAGGAAGAGCCCGGTGGCGAGGGCGGTGACGCCGGCGGCGATGACGAGCTGGGTGAGCAGCACCTGGGAGAAGACACGACGGGGCCATCCGATCCGCATCCGTCCGCCTCCGTTCCGTCGCTCGCGCACCATGCGCCGCCCGTTTGCGGAAGGCTCTCTTCCGCTTCGTTCGTGTGAACGAAGGGTAGGCGGCCGACGCGGCAGCAGGGGCCCGTCGCGCCGCTCCCGCGGGGAGGGGACGGTGCCTGAGCTGTTCTAGCGTGAGCAAAAGGCGCAGAACAGGGCCGGGCGCCAGCAGTGTCAGCCGGTTCCGCCGGGCAGGGCGCGGACGGCCAGGACGTCCATGCGCGCGGGGGAGCCCGGCGCGGCCCCGCAGCTCTCCGGACGCGGCGGTTCCGCGGCCGACCGGGCCACCTCCACCTCCCAGCTCCGGCCGTCGGTGTGGGCCACGGTCACGGTCCAGTGGGGCGGCGGCCCCTCGGGCCGGGCCTGCGTCCGGACGACGTCCAGCGCGCCCTCCCGGTCCTCGCCGGTGAGCTTCCGGACGGCGAGGTCCGCGGCCTGACCCGGCCGGTCCCAGGCCGAGCGGCCGCGCGAGCCCGTGGTGACGATCCGGCCCAGCCGCGCGGCCTCCAGCGCGCCCTTGGCGGTGTGCGCGGTGGCCCGCCCGTAGGCGTAGCCGTACGGGAGCAGCACGAAGGTGGGGGCGAAGCGGTGCCCGCCGATGTGGGTGACCTCCCAGACCGTCTCGTCCCCGTCCGCCGCCAGCTCGGCGGCGAGCGGGCGGCCGAGGAGCGCGCAGCACCGGTCGCGCTTGCCGTTGGTGCAGACCAGGGCGAGCGGACCGCCCTCGTACGCCTCCCAGAGGCCCTGGTGCCGGCCGGCGCCCAGGGCGGCGAAGTCGAGGTCCAGGAGCTGTCCGGCGCCGCCGGCGCCCGCACCGGGGCCGAGCTCGGCGGTCCGGATCCAGGACCGGCCGGGCAGCGTGTGCGCGACGTAGACCCGGCGCGGGGCGGGGCCGTGCGGGTCGGCGTGCGGGCCGGGCCGCCGGATCAGCGCGACCCGTACGCCGGTGCCCTGGGCGGCCCGCTCCAGGGCACGCCCGAGCTCCGGATCGAGGTGGCTGGAGGTGGCGGCCTTGGCGCCCCAGGGGCCCGGCTGTTCGATGAGCAGCCAGGTCGGGGCGGTGGCCGCGGTGGCCTCCGTCGGCTCGGCCAGATCCCGCGAGGCGGTCGTACAGGCATTCACAGCAGGTGAGCCTAATCCGGGCCGGGCCGAGGCCGTTCTCCGGCGCTTCCGGGAGGCGCCAGGGGCCCGAACGGTGAGCTCCGGCGGAACGGGGCGGCCCGGCGGCGCACCGGGCGGCAGACGGGTGTACAGGAGCGTTGAGGGAGGCGCGGGGAGGGGCCGTGCGCGGTCCCCGGGCGGATGTCCGTCCCGGACCGCCCGATACGATCGGCTGCCGTCCCGTGCCCTGCTCCCGCCCGCATCATGGAGGCCGAGTCCGTGGCCAAGAAGCAGATCCCGGTCATCGTGCTCGCCGGTTTCCTGGGGTCCGGCAAGACGACGATGCTCAACCATCTGCTGCGCAACAGCAGGGGGAACCGGATCGGCGCCGTCGTCAACGACTTCGGCAGCGTCGGGATCGACGCCATGACGGTGGCCGGGCAGGTCGACGCGATGGTCTCGCTGGGCAACGGCTGCCTCTGCTGTGCGGTCGACACCAGCGATCTGGACGGCATCCTGGACCGTCTCGCGCGCCCCGCGGCCCGGCTCGACGCCATCGTCATCGAGGCGAGCGGTCTGGCCGAGCCGGAGACCATGGTCCGGATGATCCTCTCCAGCACCAACCGGCACATCGTCTACGGCGGGCTGATCGAGGTGGTCGACGCCGCCGAGTTCGCGGACACCCGGGCCCGGCACCCGGAGATCGACCGGCATCTGGGCGTCGCCGATCTCGTGGTGCTGAACAAGACCGACCGGGTCGACGCGGAGGAGCAGCAGCGGCTCCTCGGCGTACTCGCGGAACTCAGCCCCGGGCGGCCGGTCGTCGCGGCCTCCCACGGCCGGCTGGATCCGGAACTCCTCTTCGAGCGCCGGGCGGAGCGGGAGGAGGCGGTGCGGCAGCTCTCCTTCGACGAGCTGTGCAGCGCGGACGACGAGCACGGGGAGCATCTGCACGCCGCGTACGACAGCGTCGCGTTCAGCTCGCCCGACCCCCTGGACCCGCGGCGGTTCATGGAGTTCCTGGACAGCCGGCCCGAGGGGCTCTACCGCATCAAGGGGTTCGTCCACTTCGGGGTGGACGGGCACCGGCAGAAGTTCGCCCTGCACGCCGTCGGCGACTTCCTGCGCTTCCGTCCGGCGCCCTGGGCGCGCGGTGAGCGCCGGACGACGCATCTGGTGCTGATCGGCTCCGGTGTCGACGCCGAGGCGCTGCGCCGGGACCTCGCGGCGTGCGTACGGACCGGGCCGGACGGGACCGGGCCCGACGAGGCGGGTCCGGACGGGACGGGGCCGCGCAGCATGTGGGGCGTGCTCCGCTACGTCCAGGAGTAGCGCGGGACCTTCGCTTCCGTACGCCAGGTGCCCTGGCCGGGCAGGCCGGTCACCGGGCGCCCCGGCTGGACGGGGCCTGCCCCATCGCGGACGCCCACCCCCGGACCGCGCCGCATCCGGCCCGGGGGAGGGGGAGCGGCTACACCGGTCCTGCCACCACGGCCACCGTCTTGGCCAGCGGCAGCCCCGAGCCGTCGCGCCGCGGATCCGGCTCGGGCAGGTCCGCCGGAGAGCCGGTGGCGGTGGCCGCGCGGGCCGGAGTCGTCCCCACCCAGGCCAGAACGAGGCCGTCCTCGCCCTTCAGGAAGCGGTGGCAGCGCACCCCGCCGGTGGCCCGGCCCTTGCGCGGGTACTGGTCGAACGGCGTCAGCTTGGCCGAGCTCTGCGCGGGGCCGCCGAGGGTGCCCCGGGCACCCGCGACGGTGAACACCCCGGCGTCCGCCGCCGGGTCCACCGCGGCGAACGAGATCACCTTCGCGTCCGCCCCGAGCTTGATGCCCGCCATGCCGCCCGCCGCGCGGCCCTGCGGCCGCACCTGGGCGGCCGGGTAGCGCAGCAGTTGGGCCTCGTCGGTGACGAAGACCAGATCCTCCTCGCCGGTGCGCAGCTCGACGGCGCCGACGATCCGGTCGCCCTCGCGGAGCGAGACGACCTCCAACTCGTCCTTGTGGGCCGGGTAGTCCGGCACCACACGCTTCACCACACCCTGCTGGGTGCCGAGCGCGAGGCCGGGCGAGGACTCGTCCAGCGTGGTCAGGCAGACCAGCGTCTCGTCCGCCTCCAGCGTCAGGAACTCCGCGATCGGAGCGCCGCCCGCGAGGTTCGGGGCGCCGGTGGTCTCCGGCAGCATCGGCAGGTCGATCACCGGGAGCCGCAGCAGCCGGCCCGCCGAGGTCACCGCGCCCACGTCCGCACGGGCCGTGGCCGGGACCGCGGACACGATCACATCGTGCTTGACGCGCTTGCCGCCCGGATCCCCGAGCGGCTCGGCACCGGCCGTGCGCGCCAGCAGCCCGGTGGAGGACAGCAGCACCCGGCACGGGTCGTCGGCGACCTCCAGCGGCACCGCCGTGACCGGGGCGCCCGCCGACTCCAGCAGCACCGTCCGCCGGTCGGTGTTGAACTTCTTCGCCACCTGGCCCAGTTCGGCCGAGACCAGCTTGCGCAGCTCCGCGTCCGACTCCAGGATCCGGGTGAGCTTCTCGATCTCCTCACCCAGCTTGTCGCGCTCGGACTCCAGCTCCAGGCGGTCGAACTTGGTCAGCCGGCGCAGCGGGGTGTCCAGGATGTACTGGGTCTGGATGTCGCTGAGCGAGAAGCGGGCGATCAGGCCCTGCTTGGCCTCCGCGGAGTTCTCACTCGACCGGATGATCCTGATGACCTCGTCGATGTCGATCAGCGCGATCAGCAGGCCCTCGACCAGGTGCAGCCGGTCGCGTCGCTTGGTGCGCCGGAACTCGCTGCGCCGCCGGACCACCTCGAAGCGGTGGTCCAGATAGACCTCCAGCAGCTCCTTGAGGCCCAGGGTCAGCGGCTGGCCGTCCACCAGGGCCACGTTGTTGATGCCGAAGGACTCCTCCATCGGCGTCAGCTTGTAGAGCTGCTCCAGCACGGCCTCGGGGTTGAAGCCGTTCTTGATCTCGATCACCAGGCGCAGCCCGTGCGCCCGGTCGGTGAGGTCCTTGACGTCCGCGATGCCCTGGAGCTTCTTCGAGCCGACCAGGTCCTTGATCTTGGAGATCACCTTCTCCGGACCCACCGTGAAGGGGAGTTCCGTGACGACCAGGCCCTTGCGCCGGGCGGTGACGTCCTCCACCGAGACCGTCGCGCGGATCTTGAAGCTGCCGCGGCCCGTCTCGTAGGCGTCGCGGATGCCGTTCAGCCCCACGATCCGGCCGCCGGTCGGCAGGTCCGGCCCCGGGACGTGCTTCATCAGCGTCTCGAGGTCGGCGCCCGGGTGCTTGATCAGGTGGCGGGCGGCAGCGATCACTTCGCCCAGGTTGTGCGGCGGCATGTTGGTCGCCATGCCGACCGCGATCCCGGACGCGCCGTTGACCAGCAGGTTCGGATAGGCGGCCGGCAGTGTGACCGGTTCCTGCTCCTGGCCGTCGTAGTTCGGCGCGAAGTCGACGGTGTCCTCGTCGATCGACTCGGTCATCAGGGAGGTCGCCGAGGCCATCCGGCACTCGGTGTAACGCATCGCGGCCGGTGGGTCGTCGTTCCCCAGCGAACCGAAGTTGCCGTGCCCGTCGACCAGCGGCAGCCGCATCGAGAACGACTGCGCCATGCGCACCAGGGCGTCGTAGATCGACGCGTCGCCGTGCGGGTGGAGCTTACCCATCACCTCGCCGACGACCCGCGCGCACTTCACGTACCCGCGCTCCGGGCGCAGGCCCATCTCGTTCATCTGGTAGACGATGCGCCGGTGCACGGGCTTCATCCCGTCGCGGGCGTCGGGGAGCGCGCGCGAGTAGATGACCGAGTAGGCGTACTCCAGGAAGGAGCCCTGCATCTCGTCCACGACGTCGATGTCGAGGATGCGCTCCTCGAAGTCGTCGGGCGGCGGGGTCTTCGTACTGCGGCGGGCCATCTCGGCTGCTGCTCCTTAGAACTGCCTGAGCGGGTGCTGACGCGGACCATTGTGGACCCCGCGACCGACAGCGCGTTCCGCGACCCGGCCGGGGCGCGGCGGCTCCCGGCCCGCTGCGGGGGCGTGCGCCCCGGCGGGCCGGCCGGAGAACCGAGCGCGTCACGGCGCCGGCCGGTGCACCGTACGTTGGACACCAGGAATGGAACATCAGCGTCCGGTTACCCGACACGCGCCGATCGCGGAAGCGTAGCGGCCCGGCCGTCCGGGAACTTCGCCAGGCGTCACCCCGCTTGCATACAGTGGCAGCATTTCTCCCCCCAGCGATCGAAGGGACGTACATGCCGATGGGTCACACGGCCACGCAACAGGCCGGCTCCGGCGGCCTGACAGCGACCGAGCACCGACTGGCCAACGGCCTGCGGGTGGTGCTCTCCGAGGACCACCTCACCCCGGTCGCCGCGGTGTGCCTCTGGTACGACGTCGGGTCGCGCCACGAGGTCAAGGGCCGTACGGGTCTGGCTCACCTCTTCGAGCACCTGATGTTCCAGGGCTCGTCGAGCGTCCCGGGCAACGGCCACTTCGAGCTGGTGCAGGGCGCCGGCGGCTCCCTGAACGGCACCACCAGCTTCGAGCGGACCAACTACTTCGAGACCATGCCCGCCCACCAGCTGGAGCTCGCGCTCTGGCTGGAGGCCGACCGCATGGGCAGCCTGCTCACCGCGCTGGACGAGGAGAGCATGGAGAACCAGCGCGACGTCGTCAAGAACGAGCGGCGCCAGCGCTACGACAACGTCCCGTACGGCACCGCCTTCGAGAAGCTGACCGCGATGGTCTACCCCGAGGGCCACCCGTACCACCACACCCCGATCGGCTCGATGGCCGACCTGGACGCCGCCTCGCTGGAGGACGCGCGGAACTTCTTCCGCACGTACTACGCGCCGAACAACGCGGTGCTCTCCGTCGTCGGCGACATCGACCCCGAGCAGACGCTCGCCTGGATCGAGAAGTACTTCGGCACCATCCCCGGCCACGACGGCAAGCAGCCGCCGCGCGACGGTTCGCTGCCCGACGTGCTCGGCGGGCAGCTGCGCGAGGTCGTCCAGGAGGAGGTGCCCGCCCGCGCCCTGATGGCCGCCTACCGGCTGCCGCACGACGGGACCCGGGAGGCCGACGCCGCCGACCTGGCGCTGACCGTGCTCGGCGGCGGCGAGTCCTCGCGGCTGCACAACCGGCTGGTCCGCCGCGACCGCACGGCCGTCGCCGCGGGCTTCGGCCTGCTCCGGCTCGCCGGTGCGCCCTCGCTCGGCTGGCTGGACGTGAAGACCTCCGGCGGCGTCGAGGTGCCGGTCATCGAGGCCGCCGTCGACGAGGAACTCGCCCGCTTCGCCGCGGAGGGGCCGACGCCCGAGGAGATGGAGCGCGCCCAGGCCCAGCTGGAGCGCGAGTGGCTGGACCAGCTCGCCACCGTCGGCGGCCGCGCCGACCAGCTGTGCCGCTACGCCGTGCTGTTCGGAGACCCGCAGCTGGCGCTGACCGCCGTCCAGCGGGTCCTGGACATCACCGCCGAGGAGGTGCAGGCCGTGGCCGCCGCCCGGCTGCGCCCGGACAACCGCGCGGTCCTCGTCTACGAGCCGACCGCCCCCGCCGACGACGACACCGCCGCCGACGACACCGCAGACCAGGAGGCGGACCGGTGACCGACGCCACCATGACCTTCCACCCCCAGCCGCAGGGCGGCATCGCCAAGCCGTGGGCCTTCCCGGCCCCCGAGCGCGCCACCCTGCCCAACGGCCTCACCGTGCTGCACTGCCACCGGCCCGGCCAGCAGGTGGTGGCCGTCGACATCAACCTCGACGCCCCGCTGGACGCCGAGCCCGAGGGGCTGGACGGGGTCGCCACGATCATGGCCCGGGCCCTGTCCGAGGGCACCGACAAGCACACGGCCGAGGAGTTCGCCGCCGAGCTGGAGCGCTGCGGCGCCACGCTCGACGCGCACGCCGACCACCCCGGCGTCCGGGTCTCCCTGGAGGTCCCCGCCTCCCGGCTGGCCAAGGCGCTCGGGCTGCTCGCCGACGCGCTGCGCGCCCCGGCGTTCCCCGACGGCGAGGTCGAGCGGCTCGTCGCCAACCGGCTGGACGAGATCCCGCACGAGCAGGCCAACCCGGCCCGCCGCGCCGCCAAGGAGCTCTCCAAGGAGCTCTTCCCGGCCTCGTCCCGGATGTCCCGCCCCCGGCAGGGCACCGAGGAGACCGTCGCACGCATCGACGCCGCGGCCGTCCGGGCCTTCTACGAGGCCCACGTCCGGCCCGCCACCGCCACCGCGGTGGTCGTCGGCGACCTGGCCGGCACCGACCTCGCCGCGGTGCTCGGCGACACCCTGGGCGCCTGGACCGGCGGCCCCGCCGAGCTGCGCCCGGTACCGCCGGTGACCGCCGACGACACCGGCCGCGTGGTGATCGTGGACCGGCCCGGCGCCGTGCAGACCCAGCTGCTGATCGGCCGCATCGGCCCGGACCGGCACGACCGGGTGTGGTCGGCCCAGGTGCTCGGGATCTACTGCCTCGGCGGCACCCTCACCTCCCGGCTCGACCGGGTGCTGCGCGAGGAGAAGGGCTACACCTACGGCGTGCGGGCCTTCGGCCAGGTGCTGCGCTCCGGCCCCGACGGCACGGGCGCCTCGCTGCTGGCCATCAGCGGCTCGGTGGACACCGCCTCCACCGGCCCGGCGCTCGACGACGCCTGGAAGGTGCTGCGCACTCTCGCGGCCGAGGGCCTGACCGACGCCGAGCGGGACGTCGCCGTGCAGAACCTCGTCGGGGTCGCGCCGCTGAAGTACGAGACGGCCGCGGCCGTCGCCGGCACTCTCGCCGACCAGGTCGAGCAGCACCTGCCGGACGACTACCAGGCACAGCTCTACGCCCGGCTCGCCGAGACCGGCACCGTGGAGGCGACGGCGGCGGCCGTCAGCGCCTTCCCGGTGGACCGGCTGGTCACCGTGCTCGTGGGCGACGCCTCGCAGATCGAGGAGCCGGTGCGGGCGCTCGGCATCGGCGAGGTGAAGGTGGTCGGCGGCTGAGCCGACCCGGCCCGGAGGCGGTGAGCGGGGAGGGTGCGTGCCCAACCCGGCGGTCCGCCGGGCCCGTTGCGGCGACGCCGCCCCAAGGGGCTTGTCCCCGGGGCCGGCTGACGCCGCGTCGGTCCGTTCCGGCGGACCGTGACACGACAGCGAACCCCGGTGCCGGGTACGGCACCGGGGTTCGGTCGTATGCCCGTTTTGTAGGTGAGGGCGAGTGTTCTCCTGTGGTGTGTGCAACAAAGATCGGCATTTCTTTGGCGATTGAAAGATGTCCCGTTTAGCGTCGGTGCGGCTGTTCGGTCGGACACCGGCCGCACCCGCGGCACCGGACAGTCATCGCCGAGTCCCCGTACGGCGCGAGCCAGGGGAGCCGGGGACCCGTGCGCAGTCCCTGGGGTGAATCGGACGCCTCTCCGGAGGGGTCCGTAGGAGACCTTCCTGCTCCGAACCCGTCAGCTAACCCGGTAGGCGAGAAGGAAGGAAAGGAGCACGCCGCCCCATGGCGTTCACCCGTGCCACCGGGAAACACCGCCGTCCGAGCCGCATGGCCCGCTCCGGCGCGAACATCGCAGGCATAGCCGCGCTCACCGCCGCAGGCGCCGTCACCTCGGTCGCCACGCCCGCGCTCGCCGCGCCCGGGGAGACCCCGGCGCCCGAGGAGACCGGGCTGCGCCAGGCGATCGTCGCCGGGGACACCCTCGCCGACACGATCGACGCCCAGGCGGAGGCCCAGCAGGAGGCCGCCGACGCGGCCGCCGCCAAGGCCAAGGCCGAGGCCGAGGCGAAGAAGCGGGCCGCCGAGGCGCGGCGCGAGGCCGCCGCCAAGGCCGAGAAGGCGCGCGAGGCCAAGGAGCGGGCCGCCCGCGAGGCCGAGCGCAAGCGTCTCAACACCTTCGTCCTCCCCGTTGAGGGCAGCAGCGTCTCCACCGGCTATCAGGCCTCCGGCGGCGCCTGGTCCTCCGGCAGCCACACCGGCATCGACTTCCACGCGTCCACCGGCACCTCCGTCCACGCCGTCGGCGCGGGCGAGGTCGTCGAGGCGGGCTGGGGCGGCGCCTACGGCAACAACGTGGTGATCAAGATGAAGGACGGTACGTACACCCAGTACGGCCACCTGTCCTCCATCGGTGTCTCCGTGGGCGAGACGGTCACCCCGGGGAAGCAGATCGGCCTGTCCGGCAACACCGGCAACACCACGGGCCCGCACCTGCACTTCGAGGCCCGTACCTCTCCCGACTACGGCTCGGACATGGACCCGGTCGCCTACCTCCGGTCGCACGGCCTCAGCCTCTGAGGCCTCGGGCCGCCGCCGGGCCGCACGGCAACGCCGGTCCGGCACGTCCAGCGGAGTTCGCCGGTCCGGCCTGTCCGAAAGACAACGCCGGTCCGGCGGTACGCATCGGAAACGCCTCCGCATTGCCATAGAGTTCCTGAACGGGGCGGCGCCGAATTGTGCTTCGCCCTTCACCTTTCACAGGAGGTCGGGCGATGCGGGGGCGACGGTGAACGGCAATACGCTGCCGACGGCCGGCAAAGGAATTCCGGCGCACGCGGTGTGCCAGGCGATCCGGGACGACATCGTCTCCGGTGCGCACCCGCCCGGCAGCCGGCTCACCGAGGAGGTGCTGGCCCGCCGGTACGGCGTCTCCCGGGTGCCCGTGCGGGAGGCCCTGCGCACGCTGGAGTCCGAGGGGTTCGTGACCACGCGCCGGCACGCCGGTGCCTGTGTCGCCGAGCCCACCGCGCAGGAGGCGGCCGACCTCCTCGACATGCGGGTGCTGCTGGAACCGCTGGGCGCCGCCCGTGCCGCACAGCGCCGCACCGAGGCCCACCTCAAGGTGTTGCGCGGACTGGTCCGGCTGGGCCAGGAGCGGGCCCGCCGGGGGCACACCGCGGATCTGCGGCCGCTCGGCGACTGGTTCCACGAGACCCTCGCCCAGGCGTCCGGCAGCCCCAGCCTGGCCTCGCTGCTCACCCAGGTCCGCCGCAAGGTCACCTGGGTGTACGCGGCCCATCCGCCGGTCCGCAGGGCCGAGTCCTGGCAGGAGTACGGGGCGGTCACCGACGCGGTGGCGCGGCGTGACGCGGACCGGGCCCGCGCGCTGATGGCCGCGCACGCCGAACGTTCCCTGGCGGCCTACCGACTGCGCCGGCCCTTTCCGGTGAGAAATCCGAAACAACCCGTCAACACGCTGAGCGCGGGGAATTAACAGAATTCCGGTACCGGCGGGCGGGAATTCGGTCCGCGCATTCCCGTCGGACGGGAAGGGGAACGGGAATCGGGACGGGGACGGAAAAGGGCCGGGCCGCGGCGCCCCTCCGAGAGGTTCACCACGGCCCGGCCGTGCACGCATGTCCCCGGCGGTCCGCACAGTGGCGGCCCGCACGTCGGCGGTCTGCACGGTGTCCCTTCCCGCGGCGGCCGCGCGCCGGACACCCGCAGGGCCGCCCACCGGGGCGGACCTGGTGCAAGGACCCCTCAGACGGTCTCCGGGAGCTCCTCCAGCCCCTCGGCGACCAGCTTCGCCAGCCGGTCCAGAGCGGCCTCGGCACCGTCGGCCTCGGAGGAGAGGACGATCTCCTCGCCGCCCTGGGCACCCAGTCCCAGCACGGCCAGCATCGAAGCGGCGTTGACCGGGGTGCCCTCGGGCTTGGCGATCGTCACGGGGACGCCGGAGGCGTTCGCCGCGCGAACGAAGATCGAAGCAGGCCGGGCATGCAGGCCCTCGGCCCAGCCGACAGTGACGCGGCGCTCAACCATGGTGTTGCCCTTCGGGTCGTGGCGGTCTTCAGATGGGACAGTTGTCTAGACCAGACGCGGCCAGTCTCTCACGGCACTTCCGGTGCTCCCCGCGGCCCTGCGCCCGTAGGCTTGGGCCATGGAACTGCCGTCGGAGCACGCCTACCCGACCCACTGGGAAGCCGACGTCGTGCTGCGTGACGGCGGCACCGCCCAGATCCGGCCCATCACTCCCGATGACGCCCAGCGCCTGGTGAGCTTCTACGAGCAGGTCTCGGACGAGTCGAAGTACTACCGCTTCTTCGCACCGTACCCCCGGCTCTCCGATCGCGATGTGCGCCGGTTCACCCACCACGACTACGTGGACCGGGTCGGCCTGGCGGCGACGGTGGGCGGCGAATTCATCGCCACCGTGCGGTACGACCGGATCGACGAGCGGGGCATGGCGGCGTCCGTCCCCGCCGACGAGGCCGAGGTCGCCTTCCTCGTCCAGGACGCCCACCAGGGCCGGGGCGTGGCCTCCGCGCTCCTGGAGCACATCGCCGCGGTCGCCCGCGAGCGCGGCATTCGCCGCTTCGCCGCCGAGGTGCTGCCCGCCAACACCAAGATGATCAAGGTGTTCACCGACGCCGGGTACACCCAGAAGCGCAGCTTCGAGGACGGGGTGGTGCGGCTCGAGTTCGGTCTCGAACCCACCGACCGGTCGCTCGCCGTGCAGCGCGGCCGGGAGCAGCGGGCCGAGGCCCGCTCCGTGCAGCGGCTGCTCGGTCCGGGCTCGGTCGCGGTCATCGGAACCGGGCGGCGGCCCGGCGGCGTCGGGCGCTCGGTGCTGCGCAATCTCCTCGACGGGGGCTTCACCGGCCGCGTCTACGCGGTCAACCACGCCTTCCCGGACGGCACCACGGAGCTGGAGGGGGTCCCCGCCTGCCGCTCGGTGAAGGACATCGACGAGCCGGTGGACCTCGCCGTCGTCGCGGTGCCCGCCGAGCACGTGCCGGCGGTGGTCGCCGACTGCGGCGAGCACGGCGTGCAGGGGCTGGTGGTCGTCTCCTCCGGCTACGCGGAGAGCGGGCCGGAAGGCCGCGACCGGCAGCGCGAACTCGTGCGGCAGGCACGCTCGTACGGGATGCGGATCATCGGGCCCAACGCCTTCGGCGTGCTCAACACCGACCCCGGGGTACGCCTCAACGCCTCCCTCTCGCCCGAGCTTCCCCCCGCGGGGCGGCTCGGCCTCTTCACCCAGTCCGGCGCGATCGGCATCGCCCTCCTCTCCGGCCTGCACCGGCGCGGCGGCGGGCACGTCGGGATCTCCACCTTCGTCTCCTCCGGCAACCGGGCCGACGTCTCCGGCAACGACTTCCTCCAGTACTGGCACGACGACCCGAACACCGATGTGGCGCTGATGTACCTGGAGTCCATCGGCAACCCGCGGAAGTTCACCCGGCTCGCCCGGCGCACGGCCATGGTCAAGCCCGTGGTCGTCGTCAAGGGCGCCCGGCACAGCGGCAGTGCGCCCACCGGCCACGCCGTGCCCACCACCCGGATCCCGGACGCCACCGTCTCCGCGCTGCTCCGGCAGGCCGGGGTGATCCGGGTCGACACGGTCACCGAACTGGCCGACGCCGGGCTGCTGCTCGCCGGGCAGCCGCTGCCCGACGGCCCCCGGGTCGCGATCCTGGGCAACTCCGAGTCGCTGGGCCTGCTCACCTACGACGCCTGTCTGACCGAGCGGCTCCGCCCGCTCCCGCCGCGCGACCTCACCACGGGCGCCACCCCGGACGACTTCCGCGCCGCGCTCTCCGCGGCGCTGGCCGACGACCTCTGCGACGCGGTCGTGGTCACCGCCATCCCCTGGGTCGGCGACGACGGCCCGCCGGACGGCGGGTACGGCGGCCGGGCGCTGGCCGCCGCGCTGCGCGAGGCGGTCGCCGCGAGCCCCGTCCGCAAGCCGGTGACCGTGGTCCACCTGGAGATCGACGAACTCGTCGGCGCGCTCGGGGCGCCGCTGGACGGACCGCCCGAGGGCGAGCCGGACGGCGCCCGCATCCCCGCCTACCCCGCCGCGGAGCGGGCCGTCCGGGCCCTCGCCGAGGCCGTCCGGTACGCCCAGTGGCGGCGGCAGGCCGCCGAGACCGGCCGGGTGCCGGAGTACGACGACATCCAGGAGGCGGAGGCCGGGTCCGACATCGATCTGCTGCTCGGCAGCGGGGCGGACGGCCCGGCCGCCGCCGAGCGGCCCGGCGGCGCGGCGATGCCCCGCAGCACGCCCCTGGGCCCCGCCGACGCGGAACGGCTGCTCGCCCGGTACGGCATCGCCGTGCGGCGCACCCTGCCCGCCCCCGACCCGGACACCGCCGCCGCTGCCGCCGCCCGCCTCGGTTACCCGGTGGCCCTCAAGACCACCGCCCCGCACCTGCGGCACCGCGCCGACCTCGGGGGAGTCCGGCTGGACCTCACCAGCGAGAAGGAGCTCCGCCGGGCCCACCAGGAGCTGACCGACTCCCTCGGCAAGGCCGAGGAGCTCTGGCCCGTCGTGCAGGCCATGGCCCCGCGCGGGGTGGACACGGTCGTCCGGGCCGCCATCGACCCGTCCGCCGGTGCCGTGCTCTCCTTCGGGCTCGCCGGAGCCCCCTCGGAGCTGCTCGGCGACACCGCCCACCGGCTCGTCCCGGTCACCGACCGGGACGCCGCCGAGCTCATCCGGTCCATCCGGACCGCCCCTCTCCTCTTCGGCTGGCGGGGCTCCCAGCCGGTGGACACCGACGCGCTGGAGGAGCTCCTGCTGCGGGTCTCCCGGCTGGTGGACGACCACCCCGAGGTCGTGGCCGTCGATCTGGAGCCGGTGGTGGTCGCCCCGCACGGGCTCACCGTGCTCGGCGCCTCGGTGCGGCTCGCCCCGCGCCCGGCCTCCCCGGACCTCGGCCCGCGCCGCCTCCCCGCGTACTAGCGGTACCGCAGGCCGCCCGCCCCCGCTCCGTAACGCCCGGGACCACCGGCCCCCGCGCCCACGGGGTGTCCGCCCGCCGGGAGCGAGCGGACACCGGCCCGGCGCCGGGCCGTCCGCCGCCCGGCAGGGGGAGGGCCCGGTGCCCCGTTCGCCCCTTAGGATGGGGGCCATGGCGAAGACCGGTACGACGACCCAGGGGCTGCGCGCGGCGATCGAGCGCAGCGGCTACTACCCGGCCCTCGTGGCCGAGGCGGTGGAGGCCGCCGTGGGCGGTGAGCCGGTCACGTCGTACCTGGTCCACCAGGAGACCACCTTCGACGCGAACGAGGTCCGCCGCCATGTGACGGTGCTCGTCCTCACGGGCACCCGCTTCATCGTCAGCCACACCGACGAGCAGGCCGCCGACGGCACGTCCCCGTCGCCGTACGCCACCACCTCCACCGAGTCCGTCCGGATCGACCGGATCTCCTCGGTCGTGCTGAGCCGGGTCGTGGCCAACCCGGAGTCCTACACTCCGGGAGCCCTGCCCCGCGAGGTGGTGCTCACCATCGGCTGGGGCGCCGTCAGCCGGCTCGACCTCGAGCCCGCGGCCTGCGGCGACCCCAACTGCGAGGCGGACCACGGCTACACCGGCTCCTCCACCGCGGACGACCTCAGCCTCCGGGTCAGCGAGGCCGGTGACGGCCCCGACTCGGTGCGGCAGACCCTGGCGTTCGCCCAGGCCCTGTCCGAGGCCACCGTGGCGTCCGGCCGCTGATGGTCCAGCCCGCCACCGCCGGCTCCGCCTGGCCGGAGCCCGCGCCCCTCGACCCGCGCACCGCCCCCGTCCCCGACTACGGCAGCGGCACGCTCGCGGAGCTGCTGCCCACCCTCGCCGCCGGCCAGGGCGTTCCGGGGCTGGCCGCCGGGCTGGCGCTGGAGCCCGCCGACCGGGTCTGCGTCTTCCTCGTCGACGGTCTCGGCTGGGAGCTGCTGAAGGCGCACCCCGACGAGGCGCCCTTCCTGACGAGCCTGCTGGCGAGCTCCCGCGGCGGCACCGGAGCCCCGATAGCCGCCGGCTTCCCGTCCACCACGGCGACGTCGCTGGCCTCCGTCGGCACCGGTCTGCCGCCCGGTGAGCACGGACTGCCGGGGTACACCGTGCTGGATCCGGACACCGGCGCCCTGATGAACCAGCTGCGCTGGCGGCCCTGGACCGACCCGCACCTCTGGCAGCCGTACCCGACGGTCTTCCAACTCGCCGACGCCGCCGGAGTGCACACGTGCCAGGTCTCGGCGCCGGACTTCCAGCACACCCCGCTGACGAAGATCGCGCTGAGCGGCGGCACCTTCCACGGGCGGCTCACCGGTGAGGACCGGATGGACTTCGCCGCGGCCCAGCTCGGCGCCGCGGACCGCTCGCTGGTCTACACGTACTACAGCGAGGTCGACGGCAAGGGGCACCGCTTCGGGGTGGACTCCGACGCCTGGCGCGGCCAGCTCATGTACGTGGACCGGCTCGCGCAGCGGCTCGCCGAGCAACTGCCCCCGCGTTCCGTCCTCTACGTCACCGCCGACCACGGCATGATCGACCTCCCGTTCGACCCGGACTCCCGGATCGACTTCGACGAGGACTGGGAGCTGCGCGCCGGAGTCGCCGTGCTCGGCGGTGAGGGCCGTGCCCGGCACCTCTACGCCGTGCCCGGCGCGGCCGGCGACGTGGCCGCCGTCTGGCGCGAGGTGGTGGGGGACCGGATGTGGGTGGCGACCCGCGAAGAGGCCATCGACGCCGGGTGGTTCGGCCCGCACGTCGACGAGCGGGTCCGCGGCCGGATCGGCGACGTGGTCGCCGCGGCCTGCGACGACGTCGCCATCGTGGCCTCGGAGACCGAGCCGAACGAATCGGCCATGGTCGGCCTGCACGGCTCGATGACGGCCGTGGAACAGCTCGTGCCGCTCCTCGAAGTCCGTACCTGATCCCTCCCGCGGGCCCCGCCCGCCGTCCGCCCGCTCCCGCGCACCACCCGAAAGGCCCTGCCACTCCCATGCCCGAGCTGGTGTTCTTCTCCGGAACCATGGACTGCGGAAAGAGCACCCTCGCTCTGCAGATCGAGCACAACCGCTCGGCGCGGGGCCTGAAGGGCATGATCTTCACCCGGGACGACCGGGCCGGCGAGGGCAAGCTCTCCTCCCGCCTCGGGCTGGTGACGGACGCGGTCGAGGCCGGGACCGGGTTCGACTTCTACGCCCATCTCGTCGGCCACCTCTCGGCCGGCGGCCGGGCGGACTACGTCATCGCGGACGAGGCGCAGTTCCTGGAGCCCGAGCAGATAGACCAGCTCGCCCGGGTCGTCGACGACCTCGAACTCGACGTGTTCGCCTTCGGGATCACCACCGACTTCCGCAGCAAGCTCTTCCCGGGTTCGCAGCGGCTGGTGGAGCTCGCCGACCGCATCGAGGTCCTCCAGGTCGAGTCGCTGTGCTGGTGCGGTGCCCGGGCCACGCACAACGCCCGTACCGTGGGCGGCCGGATGGTCGTGGAGGGCGCGCAGGTGGTGATCGGCGACGTCAACCACGGGGAGGACGAGGTGGGTTACGAGGTGCTGTGCCGCCGCCACCACCGGCGCCGGACGACCTCCGCCGCCGCGCGGGCGGCCGCGCTCTCCCCGGATGTGCTGCCGGTGGACGCGGTGGACGCGGTGGACGCGGTGGACGCCGGCCGGCGGTAGGACACGCCCCGTCAGGCGCCTGCCCGTTCCGGCCCTCGGGCGGCCCCACGGTGGACGCCCTGCGTTTCCGTCGGGCCACGCCCTAGCTCTGCACCTCGCGGACCCAGGCCGTCAGCCCCGCGAGGAATCCCGCCCGCTCCACGGGCGACAGCCCCTCCAGGGCCCGCAGCAGCGGCTCGACCCGCCGGACGATGAAGGTCTCCAGCGCCGGGCGGTACTCCTCGGCCAGGGACACCAGCACCCGGCGGCGGTTCGCCGGGTCCTCGCCCCGGACCACGATCCCGGCCCGGCTCAGCCCGCCGACCAGCTCGCTGGCGGTGGGCAGCGACACATGGAGCCGGCGGGCGATGTCGCCGACGGTCAGCGGCGGGCCGGCCAGCAGATGGGGCAGCACGGCGCCGTGACGCGGCGTCAGCCGGTGGGTCTCCATCGCGTCGCGGAGCGCCTCCGGCATGAGGTCCCGGACGACGGCGCCGCGGTAGAAGGGCTCCAACAGCGGGACGAGACCCACGACTTCGATCTCCTCGGCGGTCGGTCTCCGGACCGCCTTCCGCTCACTGGACTCCTGGCGCATACTACGCAGTGTAGATGGTTTGGATATCCAAACTGTTTGAATCTTCGAAGGGTGCTGCGCATGCCGTCGATCAGCTACAGCGATGCCGTCAACGATGCCCTGGAACGGATGGACGACCTCGGCTACGAGCGGGGGCAGGGGGTCGACCTCGCCAACCACGGCCCGATGGGGGCCGAGGCGCTCGCCCTGCTCGGGCAGGAGGACGAGGTAGCGCGCTGGGTGGGGCGCTACCGCCGCGCCATGGAGCACCACGAACCCCCGGCCGCCCGCTTCGCCCTGGACCCCGCGGACGAGTCCTCCTGGCGTCCGGCGCTCGGGGACTTCCGCCGGGCCGGTGACTGGGAGCGGCTCTTCACCCGCGAACTGGCCGAAGCGCACTGGCGGGACGTCCTCGTCCGCTGGTGGCCCCGGCTGCTTCCGGGGCTGTTCGCCGGACTGACCCACGGCCTCATCCGCACCGCCCACGCGGTCCGCGCCCTCTCCGCGTCCGGCCGGCCGACCCGGCTGCAGCGGGACGAGCTGGCGCGCGGGCTGGCGTACTGGGCCGCCCGCCACACCGTGCTGCCCGGCAGCCCCCGGCTCACCGGCCACCGCGAGCTGTCCGCCGCCGTGGCGGAGCTGCCCCGGGTACCGGAGGAGGGCGGGTTGGGACCGGGCACCGCCCGCGCCCGGCTGGACGGCCTCTCCGGCCTTCCGGGGTACCACGAGGCGCTGGAGTGGCCAGCCGCGGAGCACGCCCCACGACTGCTCGGCGAGATGACGCTGCAGTTCGCCGACGTCTATCTCGGCCATCCCGAGGTGTACCCGGTGCCGCTGGTCCACGGTGTCACGGCGCCGGCCGCGGCGCGCATCGTGCTGCCGCACCTGCCGTACGAACTGCACGGGCCCACCCTGGCCCGGCTGTGGCAGGTGCAGGCCGCCTTCCTGCTCGCCTTCACCACCGACCGGCGCGGGGAGGGCACGGCCGCCTGGCGTTCGGAGGTGCCGGAGCCGCCCCCGATCGCCGAACTGGGGGCGCGGGCGGCCGAGCACGGCGACGAGCACGTCATCAAGTTCACCGAGGCATGTCTGCGCGAATACGCCCTGCGGCCGGACCCGCGCTACCCGGCCGCCGCCTTCGCCGCACAGCGGCGCATCACCCCGCTGGACGCCGGCGGTGGGGTCGGCGGAGTACGGCCCGGTACGCCGTAGCCCCGGCGGAACCGGGGCCGCGGGGCGTTACCGTACCGGGCCGCCGCCGCATCATGCGGCCGTGGCCCGGCGGCGGATCCACCCCGTCGGCGCCCCCGGTCAGTACGGGGTGACCAGGCGCGCGGCCACGCAGGGGTCCTCGTTGCGGTAGCCGAGGCGGTTGTAGAGGCGGTCGGCCGGGGCGTTGTCGGCGAGCTGCCACAGGGTGCAGAAGCCGTCCCGGCGCACGGCGCAGCGGGTCAGCCACGAGGTCAGCGCCGCACCGAGGCCCTGGCCGCGCACCCCGGCGTCGGTCGCGACGGACGCCATGAGCGGGGCACCGCTGTCCCGCAGGCTGCTCATGGCGCCGCAGGCCACCAGCCGTCCGTCGGCCTCGCGGATGCCGGCCCACAGCCGGACGTCCGAGGAGCCGGGGCCGGTCGAGTGCGCGGGGCTGTGCTCGTTGAGGAAGGCCAGCAGCTCGTCGTGGTGGCTCTCGTCGAGCTCGACCACCCGGTGCTCGGCCGGGTGGACGGCCGGTTCCTCCACGGTCCAGCGGAAGATCCACTCGATGACGTCGGTCACCGCGAGATGGCGGCCGACCAGCCGGTCGGTGCCCCGGGGCCCGGTGAACTCCCGCACCCGGTCGGGCAGCTCATGGGCGGCGCGCAGCACCAGCCCGGCGGCGGCATCCGGTTCGCCGACGCTCCACACGTGCCCCCGGGCATCGTCGAGCCAGGCGGCCGCGCCGTGGCCGGACCAGCTGATCCGCCCGTCCGGCCGCTGCCGGGCGGCACCGAACCGCAACAGCGCGGAACCGGCCTGGAGCTCCAGGCCCTGGTCGAACAAATCCGTGGACCGGGGAACAAGAGTCGTTGCCTGCATCGCTCCTGACCAAGGACGTAGGGGCACGGCGGAGCCGGGCGCGCGCGGGCACGGCCGGATCCGCTGTTCTGGGTATGGGGGAGCCCCGGCGGCGGCGCGCGGGCGCGCCCGGCCGAGCGGGACGGCCTACTGTGGCACACCGCCCCTGGCCCGGAGCAAATCCGGAGGAGGGGCCTCCGGCCCGTTACCGGGCGTTGTACCGGAGGCGGTCGCGGGGACACCGGGGGAGCCGCCGGGACGGCGGCCCGGACGGTTCCCGGTGCCCCGCCACGGCCGGGCTCCGCGCCGCAGCACGTCCCGGCCGCGAGCACCGGACCGTGGTCCTCGGACCACCGAGGGTTGTCCTGGAAACCCCGAAGTTCCGGCGATTCGCGTGATGTATGTCTCTATAGTGCTCCCCAGGTCCGGCGCCGGACCCGGGGCGGGCGCCGTTGGGGGACGGGGAGTCGCGTATGGACGAGCAACTGGACGCCGCGCTGGCACAACTGGTGATCCGGGACCGGCTGCGACGGCGGGGACTCCGGTTCTCCCGGCGGTCCGGCGGAGCCCTGGTCCTTCAGCTCGAAGGCCCGGAGAGCACGGTGCGGCCCTGGCCCGAGCAGTACCACTCCCGCTACCGGGGCGTGCTTCCGGTCAACAGCCCGGGCGGCGTTCCCGCCGAGAACGCGGGGGAGAAGGAGCTGGCCGCCGCGCTGCTCGCGGTGGCCCAGGGCTGCGGTTACGACGGCCGTCCGGCCTACCGGCTGCCCCTGGTGTTCCCCCGCTTCGCCGCCGCCTTCGCCGCGCTCTACGTCTGGGAGCCGGTACCCGGCCACACCGAGGCCGAGCAGGTCGACGAGCTGGCGCACATGGTCCGGCAGGCCATCGCCAAGGAGCGCCGGCACGTCCTCACGGAGTTACGCCGGCGCTTCCAGGGGCTGCCCCGGCCGGAGAACGCCCCGCAGCAGGTGAACTGGCTGGTGTCGCTGGGCGGCTGGGCCGTCGACGCCCTGCGGTTCCCGCACTACCGCACCGTCCGCTGGTACCGGCGGAAGCGGTTCGGCGCCCTGGAACTGCGCACCTCGCGCGAGGTGTTCCGGGAACTGCACAAGCGGCGCGGCACCGCGCCGGCCGACAAGCGGCTGCTGCTGGTCGAGGCGCTGCTCGCGGACATCGACGCGCACTACGGCCTCTTCCGCCGGCTCAACCGGGCCCGCCGCCCGGTGATCCTGCTGCCGGACGTGGACACCGCCCCCGACCGGCGGGCCGTCCGGGACACCCTGCTCACCGCGTACGACGGCCGCTCCCGCGCTCTGCGGGTGTACCCCGTGGTGGTGGCCACCTCGGCGCCGGGCGCCGCCCCCTCCCCGCAAGTGCCGAACGAGCCGGTCCCCGCGAGCGGGCTGCGGCACGCCGTACCGGCCCTGTTCCACGCCCGGGAGACGGCCGCCGAGGAGCGGCGGCTGGGCCGGGACGTACCACTGCCCGGACGGCTCCTCCAGGTCACCACGGGCCCCGGCCGGGCCGCCGGACACCCGGGCGCGCCGACGGCCGCACGGCGCTACGGCCGGCTGGGGCCGGTCACCGTCGCCGGCCTCGTGCTGGCCGTGCTCGCGGGGCTGGGCCGGGGCGGTTCCCTCCTGCTCGGGCCGGACGGCCCCGAGAGCTGCGGCGAGGGGCTGCAGGTGCACGGCAAGGACTGCGTGGGCGTCTCGGACGGCACCGGGGTCTTCATGCCGGACGCCGAGGGGATGGCCGAGGTCTCCGCCCGGATCGAGGCGGAGAACCGGCGGATCGCCGGTACGAAGCACGCGACGGTGGCCCTGCTGATCCCCCTGGAGTCGAGCAACGCGGCCGTCCGGAAGCAGATCCTGAGCGAGGTGCAGGGCGCCCACCTGGCCCAGCTGAGGGCGAACGCCGCCGACGGGGCCAAGCCTCCCGTCCGGCTGGTCCTGGCCAACCCGGGCCGCAGCTACCGGCTGTGGCGGCACACGGTGGACCGGCTCGTGGCGACCGAGCCCGGCCTGCGGGTGATCGCGGGCTTCAACCTCAGCCTGCGGGCCACCCGGGACGCCATGTCCCATGTGACGAACCGGCTGGGCATCCCCGTCGTCGCCAGCGTCGTCACCGCGGGCGACTTCGCCAACCCCGAGGGCCGGGGCCGGGACGAGGACCCCTACCCGGGGCTGGTCCGGGCCGTGCCCACCAGCCGGGACCAGGCCCGCGCCCTGCTCGACTTCGACCCGGAGCTGGCCGGGGCCCACACCGCGCTGGTCGCCGACACCCGGCCGAACGACAGCTACAACGCGTCGCTCTGGACGACCTTCACCGAGGCCCGGGGCGGCCGTCGGCAGGGTGGCGGGGCCGGGGTGCAGGACATGACGTTCGCCTCGCCCGGACGCGAGAAGGCGGGCGTCACGCCCAACGAGTTCGAGGACTTCGCCCGCAACATCTGCCAGTCCAACGCCCGCGTGGTGTACTTCGCCGGACGCGCCTTCCACCTGGAGCTGTTCGTCAAGAAGCTGGCCGGCACCTACTGCACCGGCAAGAAGTCCTACACCGTGATCACCGGCTCCGACGCGACGACCCTGGGGCAGCGGCTGGACCGGGACGAGCGCGCACTGCTCCGCGGGGACGCCGGCGTGGGCAAGCCCTCGGTGTCCGTCCGGTACACGGCGCCCGCCCACCCCGACGCCTGGGACGTCGAGGCCCGGCGGTGGCGGGAGAAGGCCGCGCGGCACGGCTCGAAGCCGCGCCGCGAGGACCTGCCCCGCTACCTCGCCGAGCCCCAGGACGCCATGAAAGCCCTGCGCGCGGACATCGCCGCGGCGGGCAACATCGGCCCGGTGCAGCTCGACGACGGCCGCACGATCACCACCCACGACGTGGTCCTCACCGCCGCCGAGGGGCTCGCCAAGGCGGCCGCGATCAGCAAGACGGAGGTCCCGCCCCGGGAGCGGATCAAGCAGGACTTCGCCCATCTGAACCTCGCCTCCCGGGTGCAGGGCGCCAGCGGCTGGATCTGCCTGACCAACGCCGGCAATCCGTACGACAAGGCCACGTTCGTGGTCCGGCTGGACCCGGCCTCCACCCGGCTCACCTTCGAGGGCGTGGGCTGGCCCGAGGGCCGGGTGCCGCAGCGCAACTGCGCGGTGCCGCAGATGCCGGACGACTGACGGCCGGGGCGCGGGTCGCGCGCTCCGGCCGCCTCGCGCCACCGGTGAGCTACGAACGCGCCGCCAGCACGGTGAAGACGGCGCCCTCCGGGTCGGCGACCTCCGCCGACCTCCCGGCCGCGCCGTCGCCCGGCGGCCGGACCACCCGGCCGCCGAGCTCGGTCACCCGCCGGGCCGCCGCGTCGGCGTCCGCGACCGCGAACGACGTCATCCAGTACGGGCCGCGTTCGCGCGGCAGGGCCGCCCCCAGGCCGTGCACCGCGGCGACGGGCCGGCCGTCCAGCAGCAGCGCGTGGCGGTCCGGCCCGTCCGCCGCCGGCTCGAACCCGAAGACCGCCGCGTAGAACTTGGCCGCTGTCCCGGACTCCCGGGTGAACAGCTCGCTCCGGACCGGGGTGCCGGGATCGCCGGCCGCCTCCGTCCCCCGGTGCTCCCTGCTCTGCCAGGCACCGAACACCGCGCCCGTCGGGTCCGCGGCGATCACCAGCCGGCCCGCGGCGCCCGCGTCCAGCGGCCCGACGCCCACGGTGCCGCCGCAGCACCGGATCCGGTAGGCGGTCGCATGGGTGTCCTCGGTGGCCAGATACGTCGTCCAGGCGACGGGCAACTCCCGGTCCGGGGGCAGCACCCCGATCCCGGCGACCACCCGGCCGCCGAGCAGGGCCTGTGCATACGGCCCGAGTTGCGGGGGCCCCGGGCTGAACGTCCAGCCGAACAGGGAGCTGTAGAAGTCCTGGGTGGCGGTCAGGCTGTGCACCATCAGGCTCACCCAGCAAGGCGTACCCGGTCTGTGGTGGGTCTCGGCCTCGGTCATGGGCATTCTCTCCTCGGACCATCGTGGTGGTCGTGCGGGATCCGGGCGTGCGCCGTCCGGGCGGACGCCCCATCAGATGCTGGCACCGCTTCCGACACGGCACGCCGGGGCCGCGCCGCGACGGCCGGGCCGGTCCGGACCGGTGACCGTTTTGCCACGCGGCATCCGTTTCCCCGGGAGAACCTTCCGGTGCCCCTCCGCCGTGTGCCGGTTCTCCCGGCAGCATCCGGCGCAGCCGCCGCTACGCAAGGATGGGAACCATGAATGCCATCATCACCGCATCCGCCCTGGAGCGGGAGACCGCCGGCCCGCGCCCGCCCGTGCTGCTCGACGTCCGTTACGAGATGGGCGGCCCGCCCGGACGCCCCGTCTACGAGGCCGGGCACCTGCCCGGCGCGGTCTACATCGACCTGGAGACCGAACTCGCCGGCCCCCCGGGGAAGAACGGCCGCCACCCGCTGCCCGAACTCGCGGTCTTCGCCGGTGCGATGCGCCGGGCCGGGGTCGGCGCGGACCGCCCGGTCGTGGTCTACGACGGCGGCAAGGGCTGGGCCGCGGCCCGGACATGGTGGATGCTGCGCTGGTCCGGCCACCCCGACGTCCGGGTGCTGGACGGCGGATTCGCCCACTGGAGCGCCGAGGGGCGGCCGCTCTCCACGGACGTACCGGTGCCCGCGGAGGGGACGTTCACCCCGGAGCCGGGAGCGCTGCCGCTCCTCGACGCCGACGACGCGGCGGCCCTCGCGCGGTCGGGCGTGCTGCTCGACGCCCGGGCCGCGGAGCGCTACCGCGGCGAGGTGGAGCCGATCGACCCGGTCGCCGGGCACATCCCCGGGGCGGTGTCGGCCCCCACGATGGAGAACGTCGCGGCGGACGGCCGCTTCCTGCCCGCGGCCGAACTGCGCAAGCGCTTCGACGCGTTGGGCGCGGACAGCGGCGCACAGGTCGGCGTCTACTGCGGCTCCGGGGTCTCGGCCGCGCACCAGGTGCTCGCCCTGGCGGTGGCGGGCCTTCCGGCCGCGCTGTACGTGGGCTCGTGGAGCGAGTGGACCGCGGACGCGCAGCGTCCGGTGGCCACCGGCCACGAACCCGGCTGACGCGCGCCGGCGCGCCAAGGGGGCCGTGGCCACGGTGACGTCCGTGGCCACGGCCCCCTCGGGCACCTGCGTTCCTGCTATTCCTGCTTCTTGCGGCGGGTGCCGAAGACGATCTCGTCCCAGCTGGGCACCGCGGCCCGGCGGCCCGGCCGCACGCCGTCCGCCTCGGCCTGCCGGTCCGTCGTGCCGGTCAGCCGGTCGCGGTGGCCCGCCACCGCACGCGGCATCAGCACGTCCGCGTACGCCGATCCGGCACCGGCCGCGGCGGGCGTCGCCGGTTCGGCCGTGGTCTCCGGCTCCTCCTCGTCCTCCTCGTCGGCCAGCGGGGACGCCACCGGCTCCGGCACGACCATGTCGCCCCGGAAGCTCGGCACCGCCTCCAGCAGACTGGTCAGCGAGTCCCGCTCACCGCTCTCCTCCGGCTCCGCGGAGGGAGCGGGCTGCGTGCGGTCCAGCGGCCGGTCCCGCGGCAGACGGGCGATCCGCGGAATGAACGGGAAGCTGGGCTCCGGGGTGTCGTCGGTCTCCCCGATCAGCGCCCGGGCCTCGTCGTCCACGGCCTGCACCAGCCGGCGCGGCGGGTCGTAGGTCCAGCTCGCCGAGTGCGGTTCGCCCGCGACCTCGTAGGCGAGCAGCACCTCCCAGGTGCCGTCGTCCCGCCGCCAGGAGTCCCACTGCACCGTGTCGCGGTCGGCGCCGCGCAGCAGCAGTCGCTCCGCCACCGCCTCGCCGAGCTGCGGTCCGGTGTTCTCGCCGGGCCGCCGGACGGGCGTCTTGCGGGCCCGCTCGGCCATGAACGCGCGCTCGGCCAGCACCGGGCCCTCGAAGCGCCGGACGCGGTCGACGGAGATGCCGGCGAGCTGCGCGACCTCCTCGGCGGAGGCACCGGCCCGTATCCGGGCCTGGATGTCGCGGGGGCGGAGGTGGCTCTCGACCTCGATCTCGATCTGGCCCAGCCGGGCCCGGTCGTTGCGCACGGCCGCGCGCAGACGTTCGTCGATCGGAAGGGTGTACTCCGTGCTGTCCGCAGCCTTCAGCACCAGCCGTGTGCCGTCGTTGCTGACGGCCACGACACGCAGTTCGGGCATGGGGACCTCCCGGGTGGTGCCTGCCGACGTCACGTGCGTCGCTGCTTCCGCTGGACGAGTGTGGCCTGCCCGGGTGCAGCCTGCCACAACATTGCCGTGTTTCCCGGCGTGTCGGGCATGCGCCCGAATCCGCCGTTATGACACGGTTACCGATTCGCCACTCTCCGTGACCGTGCCGTTCCGTTGTGCGCCGTTACCCGTGTCCTTCCGCGGCTCCGCCGGGTCGAGTGCCGCCTCCGGCCCCCTCCGGTAGGTCCGGGCGGCCGGACGAGGAACCGGAGCCAGGGCTGGCCACAGTACTCCATTCGGACCATGCAGGTGGACCCGCCGCGCGGCCGAACTTCTGGCCGGGTGGGGGAGTTGGCTGCCACGGCGTCGAATCGGGGACGGGGATGTTCACGGCATCCATTCAATCGGAGCCCGACAATCCGCTTGGTGGCGGGGTGGCTCGGCGCCGGCGAGGGCGGGGCGGAAGCGGCAGGTGGCCCGGGTGCCGGCCGCCCCGCGGCCGTCACTCTCCGAGCACGCGCCGCAGATACGCGTTGCCGAAGACCCGCCCGGGGTCCAGCCGGTCGCGCAGCGCGGTGAATTCACCGAACCGGGGGTAGACGCCCTCCAGATATCCGGCGTCACGGCTGTGCAGCTTGCCCCAGTGCGGCCGGCCGCCGTGGGCCGTCATGATCCGCTCCACGGCGGTGAAGTACGCCTGGTGCGGAGTGCCCCGGTACAGGTGCACGGCGATGTAGGCGGTGTCCCGGCCCGAGGCGGTGGACAGCGTGATGTCGTCGGCGGGGGCGGTGCGGACCTCCACCGGGAAGCTGATCCGCAGCGGGGAGCGCTCGGTCATCGCCTTCACCTCGTGCAGCGCCGGCATCGCGGCCTCCCGCGGCAGCGCGTACTCCATCTCGACGAACCGCACCCGGCGGGGAGTGGTGAACACCTTGTACGGGATGTCGGTGTAGGTGCGGGCCGACAGTGCGCGGCTGGCCACCCGGGCGATGCCGGGGATGAGCGCGGGCACCGCCCGGCCCACCGAACAGGCCGCCTGGAACACCCCGTTGGAGAGCAGCTCGTCCTCGACCCAGCCGCTGACCCGCCCCGGCGGGCGGGCCGGACCGGCGCTGCGGTTGTTCCGCTTGGTGTTGCAGTTCGCGGTGTGCGGAAACCAGTAGAACTCGAAGTGCTCGTTCTCGGCCACGTGTTGATCGAACTCCGCCATAACCTGCTCGAAACCCATGGGTTCCTCACGGGCGGTGATCAGGAACAGCGGCTCCACCGCGAAGGTGACGGCCGTGACGACGCCGAGGGCGCCCAGCCCGATCCGGGCCGCCGCGAAGATCTCGGGGTGCTCCTCGGCGGAGCAGGTGAGCACCGAACCGTCCGCGGTGACCAGTTCGAGCGCCGTGATCTGGGCGGCGATCGAGGCGGAGTCCCGGCCGGTGCCATGGGTGCCGGTGCTGACGGCACCCGCCACGGTCTGCGCCATGATGTCACCCATATTGGTGAGCGAGAGGCCCTGCGCGGCGAGTGTTTCGTTGAGGTGCCGCAGCGAGGTGCCCGCGGCGGCCGTCACGGTCCCGGCCGCGCGGTCGATCCGCCGGATGCCGGTGAGCCGGTCGGGGCGTATGAGCACCCCGTCGGTCGCGGCGGCGGCGGTGAAGGAGTGGCCGGTGCCGGCCGGTTTCACCGTCAGGCCCTCCGCGGCGGCGGCCGTCACGATCCGCGCCACCTCGTCGGCGGAGGCCGGTGCCGGGGTCCGGACCGGCCGGGCGGTGACGTTCCCCGCCCAGTTACGCCAGGCTGTGCCGTTCTCGATCGTCGTCGTTCGCACTGGACCCTCCCCTTCCCCGCGGACGGGGCGTCCCCGTCCGCTCGGCGGCCGGCCGGAGCCGGCGGTATCCCAGGAGCGCGATGGCGGCCGCGGACGCTCCGGCCGCCGCCGGTACCGCGTATCCGGCGTCGGCACCGGCGCTGTCGACCACCCATCCCGCGGCCGACGAGCCGAGCGCCACCCCGACCGTGATCCCGGTGGTCGTCCAGGTGATGCCCTCGGTCAGCTTGGCGCGCGGTACGTGCTGCTCGACGAGGCCCATGGTGGTCACCATCGTGGGAGCGACGGACAGGCCCGCGACGAAGAGCGCCCCGGCCAGCAACACCAGGTTCCCGGCCAGTAGCAGAGGGATCATACTCACGGCCATCGTGAGGAAACCCAGCAGCCACCGGCGGGCGGCCGGTCCCGTCGGGTGCAGCAGCCCGAAGACCGCGCCCGCCAGGCAGGACCCCAGGGCGAAGACCGCGAGCACCACACTCGCCGCCGCCTTGTGCCCCTCCTCCTCGGCGAATGCCACCGTCACCACGTCCACCGCGCCGAAGACGACGCCGGTCGCGACCAGGGCGGCCACCAGCACCCGCAGGCCGGGCGAGCGGAGCGCGGAGCCCGGGGTGTGCTCCTCGCGGGGCGCGGGCACCGGCTCGGTGGCCCGCTGGGCGGTGAACCAGAGGATGCCGGTGACCAGGAACACCAGCGCCAGCAGCGGACCCGCCGCCGGGAACCAGGCGGTGGACAGGCCGATCGAGACGATCGGGCCGAGGATGAAGCAGACCTCGTCGACGATCGACTCCCAGGCGTACGCCGTGTGCAGGGCGCGCGGCGCGTCCCGGTGCAGCGCCGCCCAGCGGGCGCGGACCATCGACCCGAGGCCGGGCACGCACCCGGCGCCCGCGGCGAACACGAACAGCAGCCAGTCCGGCGCGCCCTGCTGGGCGCAGACCAGGAGTCCGGCGACGGCGCCGGCCGAGACCAGGGCGGTCGGGCGCAGCACCCGGCGCTGACCGTGCCGGTCGACCAGCCGGGACATCTGCGGGCCGAGCACCGCCATCGAGAGCGCGAGGGTGGCCGAGAGCGCGCCCGCCAGCCCGTAGCGGCCGGTCAGCTGGGAGATCATCGTGACCACGCCGACGCCCATCATCGACATCGGCATCCGCCCCAGGAACCCCGCGGCCGAGAACCCCTTCGCACCGGGTGCGGCGAAGATCGCGCGATAGGGGCTGGGCAACGGGTCACTCCGCGGTAAGGAATGTCGGGGCCCGAACAGATTACGGGCGGACGGCCGCGGCCGCCGCCCGTTTTCCGGCCGCCGCCGGCGGGTGGCAGGATCGGGAGCATGCCCGCACATCCGGCCCATGCCCCCTATGACGCCCTGCTGCTCCTGTCCTTCGGCGGCCCGGAGGGGCCGGACGACGTCGTGCCGTTCCTGGAGAACGTCACCCGCGGCCGCGGCATCCCCCGCGAGCGGCTGAAGGAGGTGGGCCGGCACTACTTCCTCTTCGGCGGGGTCAGCCCGATCAACGCGCAGAACCGGGAGCTGCTGGAAGCCCTGCGCAAGGACTTCGCGGAGCACGGGCTCGGCCTGCCCGTCCACTGGGGCAACCGCAACTGGGCGCCCTGTCTGACGGACACCCTGCGGGAGATGGTGACCGAGGGCCGGCGCCGCATCCTCGTCCTCGCCACCAGCGCGTACGCCTCGTACTCCGGCTGCCGTCAGTACCGGGAGAACCTGGCCGACGCGCTGGCCGCGCTGGAGGCCGAGGGCCTGCCGCTGCCGCAGGTGGACAAGCTGCGGCTGTACTTCAACCACCCCGGCTTCGTCCGGCCCATGGTGGACCGGACCCTCGCGGCGCTCGCCGAACTGCCGGAGGAGGTGCGCGCGGGGGCCCACCTCGCCTTCACCACGCACTCCGTCCCGACCGCCGCCGCCGACACCTCGGGCCCGGCGTCCGGGCACGGCGACGGCGGGGCGTACGTCGCCCAGCACCTGGACGTGGCCCGGCAGATCGCCGAGGCCGTGGCCCGGGAGACGGGCACCGAGCACCCGTGGCGGCTCGTCTACCAGTCGCGCAGCGGCGCCCCGCACATCCCCTGGCTGGAACCGGACATCTGCGACCACCTGGAGGAGCTGCACGGCGCGGGGGCGCCGGCGGCGGTGATGGTCCCGATCGGCTTCGTCTCCGACCACATGGAGGTGAAGTACGACCTCGACACCGAGGCCGCGGCCAAGGCCGCCGAACTGGGGCTGCCGGTCTCCCGCGCCGGAACCGTCGGCGCCGACCCGCGGTTCGTCGAGGCGGTCCGCGAGCTGGTCCTGGAGCGCGCGGCGACGGAGCAGGGGCGCTCGGTGGAGCGCTGCGCGCTGGGCGCCCTCGGCCCCAGCCACGATCTGTGCCCCGTGGGCTGCTGCCCCGGCCGCACCCCGCGCCCGGCCGCCGCCGGCGCGGACAGCCCGTACCAGCCACTGCAGGGGGCCCGGTGAACCACCAGCTCACGGACGAACTTCTCGCACTCGCCCTGGAGGCCGCCCGCCGCGCGGGCACGCTGCTCCGCGACGGCCGTCCCGAGGACCTCGGCGTCGCCGCCACCAAGTCCAGCGCGATCGACGTGGTCACCGAGATGGACATCGCCTCCGAGAAGCTGATCACCGGCTTCCTGGCGCAGGCGCGGCCGCACGACGGCTTCCTCGGCGAGGAGGGATCCAGCACCGAGGGCACCAGCGGCGTCCGCTGGGTGATCGACCCCATCGACGGCACGGTCAACTACCTGTACGGGCTGCCCTCGTGGGCGGTGAGCATCGCCGCGGAGATCGACGGCGAGACGGCCGTCGGCGTGGTGGCGGTCCCGATGCGTGGCGAAACGTTCCGGGCGGTCCGCGGCGGCGGTGCGTACCTCGGCGACCGGCCCCTGGAGTGCCGCACCGCACCCCGGCTGGCGGAGGCCCTGATCGCCACCGGCTTCGGCTACCGCACCGAGCGCAAGGCGGGCCAGGCGGAGGTGGTGCACCGGCTGCTCACCCGGGTCCGGGACATCCGCCGCGGCGGCGCCGCCGCGATCGACCTCTGCGATGTGGCCGCCGGCCGCCTCAACGGCTACTACGAGCGCGGGATCAACCCGTGGGACTACGCGGCGGGCGAGCTGATCGCCCGGGAGGCGGGCGCGCTCACCGGCGGACGCCCCGGGGAGAAGCTGACCGGGGAACTCGCGGTCGCCGCCGCTCCCGGGGTCTTCGAGCCCCTCCAGGCGCTGCTGGAGGAGCTCGGCGCCTGGCACGACTGACGGGGGCCGGGGCCCGCTGAACGGGCCGCACGGCGCCGTCCGGGGCCCGTGCGCCCTGCCCTCCGCGCGGCCCGCCGCCCGCGACGGAGCGCTCGGCGCAGGGCAGAGCGCACAGCCACGGCAGAGCGCACAGCACACGGCAGAGCGCGAGGCACACGGCAGAGCGCGAGGCAAACGACAGGGCCCCGGAACCGAGCGGTTCCGGGGCCCTGTCGCAGTGAGACGGTTCGGTGTCAGGCGCTGAGAGCGTTGATCTCCACACCATGATCGGCGGCCAGGCGGTGCAGGTCGTCCAGCTCGGACTGCTCCACCTCGGCGAGGAAGTCGTCGCCCGACTCGCGAGCGCGCGTCAGATCGGACTCGGTGGTTCGTATACGCTGCAGAATTCCTGCGGTGAACGCGTCCATTGCGCCCCCTCGTCGTGGGTCGATGGCACGGGGGTGTGCCGACGGCGGGTGATCACACATCGTGGGTCCTGCGGGGACAGCAGACCGCGGCGTACCGCTCGACACGGCGTGATCTCGGGTGTGCAATCGTCCTCCCCCTCCCTCGGGGCGGAGAAACCTCAACACCCCGAGATTCCTGAATTTTCCCTTCCAGCCGTGGTCCGCCGTGCTTTGTGCCCCCGGCCGCCGTCCGGACCCCCAGGACCGCGCGACCTCGTGGGGCGCTCCTCGCGCACGGACCTCTTACCGCCGGTTTACGAGACTTCGGGGCAGGATGGAGGGGCTCACCCGAGGACATCAGGCCTGCCCACAGGCCCGTAGGGAAGGAATTGCACCGTGCGTGTACTCGTCGTCGAGGACGAGCAACTGCTCGCCGATGCGGTGGCCACCGGACTGCGCCGGGAGGCCATGGCCGTCGACGTCGTGTACGACGGGGCCGCCGCGCTGGAGCGGATCGAGGTCAACGACTACGACGTCCTCGTCCTCGACCGCGATCTGCCGCAGGTCCACGGTGACGACGTGTGCCGCAAGGTCGTCGAGCTCGGGCTGCCCACCCGCGTGCTGATGCTGACGGCCTCCGGCGACGTCAGCGATCGCGTGGAGGGCCTGGAGATCGGCGCGGACGACTACCTCCCCAAGCCCTTCGCGTTCAGCGAGCTCATCGCCCGGGTGCGGGCCCTGGGCCGCCGCACGACCGTCGCGCTGCCCCCGGTCCTGGAACGCGCCGGGATCAAGCTGGACCCGAACCGGCGCGAGGTGTTCCGCGACGGCAAGGAGGTGCAGCTGGCACCCAAGGAGTTCGCGGTGCTCGAGGTGCTCATGCGCAGCGAGGGAACCGTGGTGTCGGCCGAGCAGCTCCTGGAGAAGGCCTGGGACGAGAACACCGACCCGTTCACCAACGTCGTCCGGGTCACCGTGATGACGCTCCGCCGCAAGCTCGGCGAGCCCGCGGTGATCGTCACGGTGCCCGGCTCCGGATACCGGATCTGACCGATGGCACAGACACCCGCGCCCCCGGCCGCCCCGCCGCGGCCCACCTGGGACCCCCCGCACCAGCCGCCCCGCCCCTTCCCCTGGCTGCGCCCGACGATCCGGATACGGCTCACCCTGCTCTACGGCGGCATGTTCCTGATCGCGGGCATCCTGCTGCTCTCGATCATCTATCTGCTGGCCGCGCAGGCGCTGAACGTGGGCACCGAGCCGCTGTTCAAGCTCCTCCCGGAGAGCAAGGTGGCGCTGACCAGCAACGCCTGTCGCGGTCTCCGTGCGGGGATGTCGGCGAGCGAGGCCAATGTCGTCCTCGACGCCTGCATGGACCAGCAGCGGCATGCGGCGCTCGACGACCTGCTGAGCCGCTCGCTGCTCGCCCTGCTGGGCCTGAGCGTCCTCGCCTTCGCCTTCGGCTACGCCATGGCCGGCCGGGTCCTCTCGCCGCTGGGCCGGATCACCCGCACCGCCCAGCTGGTCGTCGGCTCCGAGCTCTCCCGCCGGATCGAACTGGAGGGCCCGGACGACGAGTTGAAGGAGCTGGCCGACACCTTCGACGAGATGCTGGACCGGCTCGCCCGCGCCTTCGACGCGCAGAGACGGTTCGTGGCCAACGCCTCGCACGAGCTGCGCACCCCACTGGCGATCAACCGCACCCTGCTGGAGGTGCAGCTCTCCGACCCGGAGGCGCCGCCGGAGCTGACCCAGCTGGGCAAGACGCTGCTGGCCACCAATGAGCGCAGCGAGCAGCTGGTGGAGGGGCTCCTGCTGCTGGCGCGCAGCGAGAACGAGCTCGTCGACCGCAAGCCGGTGGACCTCGCCGAGGTCGCCCTGCGGGCCATCGAGCAGATCCGCGCCGAGGCCGAGGCCAAGGGGCTCCTGCTGCGCGGCGAGCGGGCGCCGGTGATCGTCCAGGGCAACGGCGTCCTGCTGGAGCGGGTCGCGCTGAACCTGGTGCAGAATGCCGCGCGGTACAACACGGCGGACGGCTGGATCGAGGTCACCACCGAGGCCCTGCCGGGGCAGGCGGTGCTGACCGTCTCCAACACCGGTCCGGTGGTCCCGGCCTACGAGGTGGACAGCATCTTCGAGCCGTTCCGCAGGCTGCGGACCGAGCGGACCGGGAGCGACAAGGGCGTCGGGCTCGGGCTGTCGATCGTCCGGTCGGTGGCGCGGGCGCACGGTGGCCGGATCACGGCGGAGCCCCGCGAGGGAGGGGGGCTGGTGATGCGCGTCACGCTGCCCGTCCGGGACCCGGAATCCCGTTCGCCGTGAGCGGAATTCCCGGGCTCCGTCGCTGGTGGATTCGTGTGTGATCGATCACATGCGCGAATTTCGGGCCATCTACGCTCCGTGGTCGCAAAGGTCGCCGGAAAGCCGGGAAAATCCGGGTTTCCCGGGCCCCTGATCACGGGAAGTACACGGGGTGGCGCCCGTGAGTGCGACATTCGGACCGTGTACGGTCCCGATCGCCATCCAACCCGATCACCTCTTCAGGGGTGCGGTTGGGTGTCGATTGAGTAACAGACCTTGATGTGAGGCAAAATCTCCGCCTCGGGTCGGGCACAAGTCCGGCCTCTCACGCGTTACGTGCGCTGAGACACCGCAGACACCCAGAGGGGGAGAGCGACATGGCAACGGACTACGACACTCCACGCAAGACCGATGACGAACTCAACGAGGACAGCATCGAGGAGCTGAAGGCCCGGCGGAACGACAAGTCGACGTCCAGCGTCGACGTCGACGAGTTCGAGCAGGCCGAGGGCCTCGAGCTGCCGGGTGCGGACCTCTCCAACGAGGAGCTGTCCGTGCGGGTGCTGCCCCGCCAGGCCGACGAGTTCACCTGCATGAGCTGTTTCCTCGTGCACCACCGGAGCCAGCTGGCCGCCGAGAAGAACGGCCAGCCGATCTGCCGCGACTGCGCGGCCTGAGACCGGGACGGGCCGTGACTGGCTCCACCCCGCCCCACACGGGCCCCGACGGGCCCGCGGACGCACGCGACGAGCGAGGCCGGGCGGCCTCGCTCGCAGCAGCGGCGGGCCGCGGTGTGCGGCTGGGCGGTCGCGGGGTCCGCATGGGCCTCTCGGTGGTCGTCGACCGGATCATCGAGATCGCGCCACGGATCCCCGTCCGCGATCTGGCCACGCTCCGCCGCCAGTACCCGGGCATGGGCCCGGAGCAGATCGCCGACCGGCTGGTGACGTCCGCCACCCGCGGCTCGGCCGCCGTCGGTGCGGGTGTGGGCGCGGCCGCGATGCTGCCGGTGCCGCCCGCCATGCCGGCCGAGCTCGCGACCGAGGTGGTCGGCGTCGCCTCGGTGGAGATCAAACTCATCGCCGAGCTGCACGAGGTGTACGGCCTGCCGGTCGCCGGAAGCCGCACCCAGCGGGCCACCGCCTACCTCACCTCCTGGGCCGAGGAGCGCGGCGTCGACGTGTCCAAGCCGTCGAGCCTCAACGTCGCCCTCGGCGGTCAGATGCGGCGGGAGCTGCGGCAGCAGATCCTCAAGCGGACCGTGCGCAACATGCCCAACCTGATTCCGTTCATGGTCGGGGCCACGGTCGGCGCGATGATGAACCGGCGCAGCACCAAGCGGCTCGCCGAGAAGATCCGCAAGGACCTCCGCACCCGGCAGGTCCCCTGGAGCCGGCTGCCCGCACCGGGCCCCTCCTGGGAGGCCGAGGGCGTCGACGAGCTGGGCAGCCCCAAGGCGCTCCAGCACCCGCACCCCGACCCGCGCCCCGAACCGGAGCCCGGCGCCCCGCGGCGGCCGGACCGGGACGCCTGAGCCCCCGGAGCTCGACGCCCGAGCCGTTGGGGCTCGGCGCATTCCACGCGGGCATGCTCCGTGCGTCGGCTCGGGCACCCGGCCCGCCGGAACGCGGCGTCAGGCGCGGACGGCCGAGAGCGCCGCGGCCAGCCCCTCCGGGTCCCGGGTCGACAGATAGACGTACGGCGTGGGGTCCGCCGGATCCGTGATCTCCACCCGCAGTGCGGTGGGAATGTAGCTGCGCAGCACCATGAAGGCCCGCGGATCGGCCTTGTAGCTGCGCCAGGCGGCCGCCTCGTCGGCGTTCAGCACCTCGGCGGCTCCCAGGGCCTCGACCGGAATGCGCGCGTCTCCGGCGACCAGTGAGCCCGCCACGACCCGGATCCGGGCCGAGCCGTACGAGCTCACCGCGGCCATGGCGAGCGCCGTACCGCCGATCACCCCGCCCAGCATCGGCAGGATGCCGAAGGGGAGCAGGATGAGCCCCAGGGAGACCCCCGCCAGCGTGGCGACGAGCCACCACGATCGGGGGGCGGTGAGGCGTTCGTCGAAGGACTGCATGGGCACAAGCTTGGCACGGCACCGCTGTCCGCAGGCGCGCGCGGGTAGGGTCAGCACTCGTGAGTGGACCAACTGCATCGCTGAGGCCGCCGGCCGACGCCCAACCGCCGGTACGGCACCCCGACGCCCCTGCCCCCGGAGAGCTCCTCGGAGCCCACTACGACCAGTGCTTCGGCTGCGGCGGGAGCCAGCCGCACGGCCTGCATCTGGCGGCGCGTGCCGGGCAGGGGGTGAGCGTCACCGCCGATTTCACGGTGAAGCCCGCCCACCAGGGCGCCCCGGGGCTGGCGCACGGCGGTGTGCTGGCGACGGCCCTGGACGAGACCCTGGGCTCGCTGAACTGGCTGCTGCGGGTGATCGCGGTGACCGGGCGGCTGGAGACCGACTTCGTCCGGCCGGTGCCGGTGGACACGGTGCTGTACCTCGACGCGCACGTCACCGCGGTGGCGGGCCGGAAGATCTACTCGTCGGCGGTCGGCCGGATCGGCGGCCCCGAGGGGCCCGTCGCGGTGCGGGCCGACGCCCTCTTCATCGAGGTGAAGGTGGACCACTTCATCGAGCACGGCCGGCCCGCCGAGATCAAGGCCGCGCTCGAGGATCCCGACCAGACCAAGGTCGCACGTGCGTTCGAGGTGAATCCGTGAGCCGTCTCCCTGTCGATGTCCTGATCCGGCGCCTGGACGCCGAGGTCCCGCTCCCCGCCTACGGCCACCCCGGGGACGCCGGCGCCGACCTCGTCACCACCGAGGCGGCCGAGCTGGCCCCCGGTGAGCGGGCCGTGCTGCCGACCGGGGTGTCGATCGCCCTGCCGGACGGGTACGCCGCCTTCGTCCATCCGCGTTCCGGCCTGGCCGCCCGCTGCGGCGTCGCCCTGGTGAATGCGCCCGGGACGGTCGATGCCGGGTACCGTGGAGAGATCAAGGTGATCGTGGTCAATCTGGACCCGCGCGAGAGCGTGCGGTTCGAGCGTTTCGACCGCATCGCCCAACTGGTTGTCCAGCAGGTCGAGAAGGTGCGCTTCCATGAGGTCGCGGAACTTCCCGGCTCCGCGCGGGCCGGAGGGGGCTTCGGCTCCACCGGCGGCCATGCCGCGGTGGGCGGCCCTGTCGGGGGACATGATTTCGCAGCGGTCGTAACCGACCGGGAAGGACAGTGACGTGTTCGGACGTCGTCGCAAGGAAAGCGCAGACGCCAGGAATGCTGCGGGCACAGCCGGCGGCCCGGCCGACGGCGTGGGCTCGGACGAGTTCGAGCCGGACGACGCCGCGGAGGACACCGGGCAGCGCCGGGTGAGCCTGCCGCCGGCACCGCGCCCGGACGGCCCCTGGGACATCTCGGAGGTGCGGGACCCCGCCGAGGGGCGAGTGGATCTCGGCGGCATCCTCGTACCCGGGGTCGAGGGCATGGAGCTGCGGGTCGAGGTCGCCGGTGACGCGATCGTCGCCGCGACCGTCGTGGTGCGCGACAGTGCGGTCCAGCTGCAGGCGTTCGCCGCACCCAAGAAGGAAGGCATCTGGGGCGAGGTGCGCGAGGAGATCGCCACCGGCATCACCCAGCAGGGCGGTGTGGTCGACGAGGTCGAGGGCCCGCTCGGCTGGGAGCTGCGCGCCCAGGTCCCGGTCCAGCTGCCGGACGGCACCAACGGCGTGCAGATGGTGCGCTTCATCGGGGTCGACGGACCGCGCTGGTTCCTGCGCGGTGTGATCTCCGGTCAGGGCGCGGTGCAGCCGGAGGCGGCCGGTCTGCTGGAGCAGGTCTTCAAGGACTCGGTCGTGGTGCGCGGTGACGCGCCGATGGCGCCCCGCGACCCGATCGTGCTCAAGCTGCCGAACGACGCGCAGATGGTGCCCGAGGGCGTGCAGCAGGAGCAGGCCGACGAGAGCTCGCGGTTCGCGGGCGGCGTCGACCGGCTCACCCGCGGCCCCGAGATCACCGAGGTGCGCTGACCCGGCATGCGCGCGTGGTGCGGGCCGGTTCCGGGAGTCCCCGGGGCCGGCCCGCCTGCGTATGCGCGGCCTGTGCCCGCCCGTCGCGCCAGTGGCCCGGACCGACCGCTGGGTCACCCGGTCGGGTAACGCTCCGTCCGGGCCGGGCGACCGGTCCCGAGCGGACCACGGGGGGCAGGACATGCCCCGGAGCCCTGCCCTTCCGCGCGTCGGCGGACGCTCCCCCGGCACTGGGCCCCCGGCCGGTGCCGGGGGAGCGGAGCTGACGCTCTATCGTGTCCGCATGCCGTCCGCCGAACTGATCCGTATCGTCTCGCGTTCCTCACCGATGGCCCTGGCCCAGGTGGAGCGCGTCCGCGCCGAACTGGCCCAGCTGCACCCCGGAATGCGCACCGAGGTCGTCCCCGTCACCACCTCCGGGGACCGGTGGATGGGCGATCTGTCGAAGCTCGGCGGCAAGGGGGCCTTCACCAAGGAGGTCGACGCCGCGCTGCTCGCCGGTGAGGCGGACCTCGCGGTGCACTGCATGAAGGACGTGCCCGCGGACCGGCCGCTGCCGGCCGGAACGGTCTTCGCGGCCTACCTCGAGCGCGACGACATCCGCGACGCGCTGGTGCACCCCGGCGGGCTGACGCTGGATCAGCTTCCGGCGGGGACCCGGATCGGCACCTCGTCGGTGCGCCGGGTCGCCCAGCTCGCCGTCTCCCACCCGCACCTGGAGTGCGTGCCGATGCGCGGCAACGCCAACCGGCGGCTGGAGAAGATGGAGGCGGGCGCGGCCGACGCGCTGCTGCTCGCCGTCTCCGGGCTGGAGCGGATCGGGCTGACCTCCCGGATCACCGAGATCCTGTCGGTCGAGGCGATGTGCCCGCCGATCGGCGCCGGGGTCCTCGGCCTGCAGTGCCGGGAGGAGGACACCGCGACCATCGACGCGGTCTCCGGGCTCGGGCACCACGGCACCTGGCGCGAGACCACCGCGGAGCGGATGTTCCTCCACGTCCTCCAGGGCCACTGCAACTCGCCGATCGCCGGGTACGCGCGGGCCGAGCGGGACGGGCGGCTCTCGCTGCGCGCCCGGGCGTTCTCCCCGGACGGCAAGACCGTGCTGGACGCGCACGAGTGGGCCGGTCCGCTCGACCCCGCCACCCTCGGCACCTCGGTGGCCGTGGCGCTGCTGCGGCAGGGGGCCCGGGAGCTGATCGACACCATTCCGCACTGAGCGGCCGCCCTGCCGCACCGGGGCCGGTGAGCGGGCCCCGGGCGGCGACCGCCCGGACCGCCGGGGCTCTGCTTCCGCGGGCTACCAGACGGCGCCGTCCCGCCAGTCGCACACCAGCACCCCGGTGAGGCCGGGGGCCGCCCCCGCCGGGAGCACGTAGGTGCTGCCGTCGTCCTCCGGGGTGCGCTCCATGCCGGACGGCGTGAGCACACAGGTCCGGCCCTGCCAGGCCTGCCAGCCGCGGGCCGCGTAGAACCCGGCGGCGTCGTCCGCGGCGGAGAGCGCGCCCAGGGCGTACCCGCCGCGGATCACCCGCTCCAGCTCCGCCATCACCCGGGCGCCGTGGCCCTGCCCGCGCCGGTCGGCACGGACCGCGACGCCCTCCACGTAGCCGGTGCGCAGGGCCCGGCCGGCGTGCAGCAGCCGCCGCTGCACCACGGCGCCGTGCGCGATCAGCTCGCCGTCCTCCCGCACCAGGACGTGCACGCCGCCCAGCGCGTGGTCCCAGTCCACATCGGAGAAATCGCCCTCGAACGCGGCATCCAGCAGCATCCGTATCGCCTTGCGTGCGTCCGCGTCCAGGTCGGCGCTGTGGGCCGTCCGTACCTCTGTCATGGCGATCATCCTTGCAGCCGGCGGCCTCCGGTACTACTGATCTTGCGGAGCGGATCGGGGCTGGTCGGGCGGGTGCCGGGCGGTCCGCGTCAGGGTTGCGTCAATACCGGGTGCCATCGCGGCATCCGGTCCGGTTCATCCCCCGCTGTCGCTCTACAGTCGACGGCACGGACCGATCGTCGCCGACGCAGACAGTGGAGCCATGGGACGCGGCAAGCTCAGGATCCATCTCGGCGCGGCACCGGGCGTCGGGAAGACGTACGCCATGCTCGCGGAGGCGCACCGGCGCGCCGGGCGCGGCACGGACGTCGTGGTCGGCCTCGTGGAGCACCACGGCCGCCCCCGCACCGAGGCGTTGCTGCACGGCCTGGAGCAGATCCCGCGGCGGGAGCGGGAGTACCGCGGCCGCGTCTTCACCGAGCTGGACCTCGGGGCGGTGCTGCGGCGGCGGCCGGCGGTGGTCCTCGTGGACGAACTGGCCCACACCAACATGCCGGGGCCGGGCAACACCAAGCGCTGGCAGGACGTGGAGGAGCTGCTGCGGGCCGGCATCGACGTGATCTCCACCGTCAACATCCAGCACCTGGAGTCGCTCGGGGACGTGGTCGAGTCCATAACGGGGGTGCGGCAGCGCGAGACCGTCCCGGACGAGGTGGTGCGCCGCGCCGACGAGATCGAACTGGCCGACATGTCGCCGCACGCCCTGCGCCGCCGCATGGCGCACGGCAACATCTACGGCTCCGGCACCGTGGACGCGGCCCTGTCCAACTACTTCCGGCCGGGCAACCTGACCGCGCTGCGGGAGCTGGCGCTGCTGTGGACCGCGGACCGGGCCGACGAGTACCTCCGCCAGTACCGCAGCGAGCACCGCATCCGCTCCACCTGGCAGGCCCGGGAGCGCATCGTCGTCGGGCTCACCGGCGGCCCCGAGGGCAGCACCCTCATCCGCCGCGCGGCGCGACTGGCGGCGAAGGGGGCCGGCGGCGAGGTGCTGGCCGTCTACGTCTCCCGGAGCGACGGGCTCACCTCGGCCTCCCCCAAGGAGCTGGAGACCCAGCGCACCCTCGTCGAGGACCTCGGCGGCACCTACCACCACGTCGTCGGCGACGACGTCCCGGAAGCCCTGCTCGAATTCGCCCGCGGCGTCAACGCCACGCAGATCGTGCTGGGCTCCAGCCGCCGCAAGGCGTGGCAGTACGTCCTCGGGCCCGGCGTCGGCGCGACCGTCGCCCGTGACTCGGGCCCCGACCTCGACGTGCACATCGTCACCCACGACCGGGCCGCCCGGGGGCGCGGGCTGCCCGCCGCCCGCGGTGCCCGCCTCGGCCGCTCCCGGATCGTCGGCGGCTGGCTGGTCGGTGTGGCCGGTCCCGCGCTGCTGAGCCTGCTGCTGACCGGGCTGCCGACCGGCCCGGGGCTCGCCACCGACATGCTGCTGTTCCTGTCGCTGACCGTGGGCGCGGCGCTGCTCGGCGGGCTGCTGCCGGCACTGGCCTCGGCGGCGGCCGGATCGCTGCTGCTCAACTACTACTTCACCCCGCCCCGGCACACCTGGACGATCTCCGCCCCGGAGAACCTGGTGGCCATCGTGATCTTCTTCGCGGTGGCCGCGTCGGTCGCCTCGGTCGTCGACCAGGCCGCGCGGCGCACCCACCAGGCCGCCCGGCTGCGCGCCGAATCCGAGATCCTGTCCTATCTGGCCGGCAGCGTGCTCCGGGGCGAGAGCAGCCTGGAGGCCCTGCTGGAGCGGGTCCGCGAGACCTTCGGCATGGACGCCGTGGCCCTGTTCGAACGGGCCGGCGGGACCGAGCCGTGGACGCGCGTGGCCGGCGTCGGCGACGGTCCGCCGCCGGTGCGGCCCGAGGACGCGGAGGTGGACGTGCCCGTCGGCGACCACATGGCGCTGGTGCTCAGCGGCCGGGTCCTGCCGGCGGCGGACCGCCGGGTGCTCGCCGCCTTCGCCGCCCAGGCCGCCGTCGTCCTGGACCGTCAGCGGCTGCTCGGCGAGGCGGAGCGGGCCCGGGAGCTGGACGAGGGCAACCGCATCCGCACCGCGCTGCTCGCCGCCGTCTCGCACGACCTGCGCACCCCGCTCGCCGCCATCAAGGCAGCGGTCAGCTCGCTGCGCTCGGAGGACGTGGCCTGGTCCGCGGAGGACGAGGCCGAGCTGCTCGCCGGGGTCGAGGAGGGCGCGGACCGGCTCGACCACCTGGTCGGCAACCTCCTCGACATGTCCCGGCTGCAGACCGGCACCGTCAGCCCGCTGATCCGCGAGGCCGATCTGGACGAGGTCGTGCCCATGGCCCTCGGCGGGGTGCCGGACGGCAGCGTCGTCCTCGACATCCCCGAGGACCTGCCCATGGTCCACGTGGACCCCGGGCTGCTGGAGCGCAGCGTGGCCAACCTGGTGGAGAACGCGGTCAAGTACGGCCCGCCCGGCCGGCCCGTCCTGGTCGCCGCGAGCGCGCTCGGGGAGCGGGTCGAGCTGCGGGTGGTGGACCGCGGCCCGGGCGTGCCGGACACCGGCAAGGACCGCATCTTCGAGCCCTTTCAGCGGTACGGGGACGCGCCGCGCGGCGCCGGGGTCGGCCTCGGTCTCGCGGTGGCCCGCGGCTTCGCCGAGGCCATGGGCGGCACGCTGGCCGCCGAGGACACCCCCGGCGGCGGGATGACGATGGTGCTGGCCCTGCGGGCCGCTCCCGGCCGCCCGGCGGCCCCCGCGGAGCTGCCGGCCGGGGCCGCTCCATGACGGCGCGGGAGCGCCCCGCGCCCGGGACCGCGGCCCGGGAGACCCGGGAGAGGCCGGTGCGGAAGACCGGGCGGGCGCCGGGGCCCGGGACACCGGCGCAGGAGAGGCAGCAGGCGGGGACAGGGGCCCGTCCGAGGACGGTCCACGGCAGAGAGGCGACGGCCATGGCACAGCACGGGGGCGACCCGACCACCGCGACGCACGACGGGCCGACCACCGCGACGCACGACGGGCCGCCCCGCGCCCGGCGGCGGGTGCTCGTGGTCGAGGACGACCCGCAGATCGTCCGCGCGCTCGTGATCAACCTCCGGGCCCGTGCGTACGAGGTGGACGCCGCACCGGACGGGGCGACCGCGCTCCGGCTCGCCGCCTCCCGCCGGCCCGACGTGGTCGTCCTCGACCTCGGCCTGCCCGACATGGACGGCATCGAGGTGATCCGGGGGCTGCGCGGCTGGACCCGGGTGCCGGTGCTGGTGCTCTCCGCGCGGCAGACCTCCGACGAGAAGGTGGCGGCCCTGGACGCCGGGGCCGACGACTACGTCACCAAGCCCTTCGGCATGGACGAGCTGCTGGCCCGGCTGCGGGCCGCCGTGCGCCGCGCCGAGCCCACCGGGCCCGCCGCGGACACCGCCCTGGTCGAGACGGACACCTTCACCGTCGACCTGGCCGCCAAGCGGGTCCGCCGGGACGGCCGGGACGTCCGGCTGACGCCCACCGAGTGGCACCTGCTGGAGGTCCTCGTCCGGCAGCCCGGCCGGCTCGTCGGGCAGAAGCAGCTCCTCCAGGAGGTCTGGGGGCCCGCGTACGGCACCGAGACCAACTACCTCCGGGTCTACATGGCACAGCTCCGCCGCAAACTGGAGGCCGACCCCTCGCACCCGAAGCACTTCGTCACCGAACCCGGCATGGGATACCGCTTCGAGCAGTGATCCGCCGGGCCCGGCCCCGGTACGCTTCCCGTATGAGTGCTGTTCCCCGATCCGAGAGGCCACCCGGCCGATTCCGCCGGATGCTCGACCGGCTGTCCTCCACCCAGGAGGAGCTGCACGCCGACGAGCTGCGGCAGGACGCCCGCGCCGAGGGCTGCACCCGGATCTCCGACTGCGACGACCGGCAGATCGTGAAGGTCGCCGGGACCCTGCGGACCGTCACCCTGCGCCCCCGGGCCGGTGTGCCCGCCCTGGAGGCCGAGCTCTTCGACGGCTCCGACGCGCTCGACGTCGTCTGGCTCGGCCGCCGGTCCATCGTCGGCATAGAGCCGGGGCGCAAGCTCATTGCCTCGGGCCGCATCTCGATGAGCCACGGCCGCCGGGTGCTCTTCAATCCGAAGTACGAACTCCGACCGCTCGGACAGGAGTAGCCGGTGACCACTCCGGACAAGCAGACCGATCAGGACCCCGGGGCCACTGATCAGGACCCCGAGTCCAAGGCCGTCACCGAGGCGGCCCTTTTCGAGGCGTTCGGCGGGGTACGCGGCATGGTGGAGACCACCGTGCCGGGCCTGGTGTTCGTGGCGATCTACACCGTCAACCGGGACATCCACATCTCGGCCATCGCCGCGCTCGGGCTCTCGCTGCTGCTCGGCATCGCGCGGCTGGCCCGGCGGGACACCCTCAAGCACGCCTTCAGCGGTGTCTTCGGGGTCGCCTTCGGCGCCGTGTTCGCGATGATGTCGGGCGACGCCAAGAACTTCTACCTGCCGGGCATGCTCTACACCCTCGGCCTCGCGGTGGCGTACCTGGTCACCGCGATGATCGGCTACCCGCTGCTGGGGCTGATCCTCGGACCGGTGTTCAAGGAGAACCTCTCCTGGCGCAAACGCAACCCGGGCCGTAAGCGGGCCTACACCAAGGCCAGCTACGCCTGGGGCCTGATCCTGCTCGCCAAGTCGGCGATCCTCTTCCCGCTCTACTGGTGGGGGGACGCCACCCAGCTCGGCTGGGTCAAGGTCGCCCTCGGCATCCCGCCGTTCCTGCTGGCGGTCTACCTCACCTGGATCTTCCTGGCCAAGGCGCCGCCGCCGATCGACGTGTTCGCCGAGATGGAGGCGGAGGAGGCCGCGGAGAAGGAGCGCGCCCGGGCCGCCGCGGCGGACTGACCCCGGGTCGCCGGACGAACGGACGGCGGGGCCCGGAACACCTCAGTGAGAAGGTGTTCCGGGCCCCGCCGCTGTCGTTCGGGGCCGCTGTCGTTCCGGGCCGCTGTCGTTCCGAACGTCGCCGGACCCCGACGGCTCGTGCCGCCGGGTCCCGGCCTTCGGCCGGCTGCCTCAGCCCTCGGCGGGCTGCCGCCGTGCCGAGAGGAGGTCCTCCAGCTGTTCCTCGCGCGCCTGCGCCGCGACGAACAGCAGCTCGTCACCGGCCTCCAGGGCGTCCTCGGGGTTCGGCGTGAGCACCCGGTTCCCGCGGATGATCGTGACCAGCGAGGTGTCCTCGGGCCAGTCCACGTCGCCCACCCGGGTCCCGGCCAGCGCGGACTCCGGCGGCAGCGTCAGCTCCACCAGGTTGGCGTCGCCGTGGCTGAAGCGCAGCAGCCGGACCAGGTCGCCGACGCTCACCGCCTCCTCGACCAGCGCCGACATCAGGCGCGGCGTGGAGACCGCGACGTCGACGCCCCAGGACTCGTTGAACAGCCATTCGTTCTTCGGGTTGTTCACCCGGGCCACCACCCGGGGCACCCCGTACTCCGTCTTCGCGAGCAGCGAGACGACCAGGTTCACCTTGTCGTCGCCGGTCGCCGCGATGACCACGTTGCAGCGCTGCAGCGCGGCCTCGTCCAGCGAGGTGATCTCGCAGGCGTCGGCGAGCAGCCACTCGGCCTGCGGCACCCGCTCCACCGAGATGGCGGTCGGCGCCTTGTCGATCAGGAGCACCTCGTGCCCGTTCTCCAGCAGCTCACCGGCGATCGAGCGGCCCACGGCGCCCGCGCCCGCAATGGCGACCCTCATCGGTGCTCCTCCTCGGGCCCCTCGGCGAACGCCGCCTCGACCTTCTCGACCTCGTCGCTGCGCAGCATGGCGTGCACGAGGTCGCCCTCCTGCAGCACCGTCTGCGAGGTCGGCAGCATGGCCTCACCCAGCCGGGTGAGGAAGGCGACCCGGACCCCGGTCTCCTCCTGCAGCTTGCTCACCTTGTGGCCCACCCAGGCCGGGGAGGCGTGCACCTCGGCGAGCTGCACCGCTCCGCTGGGGTCCCGCCACAGCGGCTCGGCGCCGGACGGCAGCAGCCGTCGCAGCATCTGGTCCGCGGTCCAGCGGACCGTGGCCACCGTCGGGATGCCGAGACGCTGGTAGACCTCGGCCCGGCGCGGGTCGTAGATGCGGGCCGCGACGTTCTCGACGCCGAACATCTCGCGCGCCACCCGGGCCGCGATGATGTTGGAGTTGTCGCCGCTGCTCACGGCGGCGAACGCGCCGGCCTCCTCGATGCCCGCTTCCCGCAGGGTGTCCTGGTCGAAGCCGACACCGGTCACCCGGCGTCCGCCGAACCCGGAGCCGAGGCGCCGGAACGCGGTGGGGTCCTGGTCCACGACCGCGACGGTGTGGCCCTGCTGCTCAAGAGTCTGCGCGAGGGCGGAACCCACCCGCCCGCAGCCCATGATCACGATGTGCATGAGGTCTCTACCTTGCACCTTCCCCTAGCGCTGTGACCTGCGCAAACATCGTCCATCATCCTTCCGCGCCCACATCGGGGCCAGCTGCTCGTCAGAACCGTCGCCGGTAACGCTACCCGTCATGACCGGATCCGAGCCCCTCACGGTTGCTCTCCGCGGCCGTCGCGATGTTCCGGGCCATTCCGCCGAACACCACGGCGTGGAACGGCGACACGCTCCACCAGTACGCGTGACCGGCCAGACCGCGGGGGTGGAAGACGGCCCGCTGCCGGAGCACGCTGCCGCCCGGACCGTCCCGGTCGATCGTCATTTCCAGCCAGGCCATGCCGGGCAGCCGCATCTCCGCCCGCAGGCGCAGCAGCCGGCCCGGCTCCAGCTCCTCCACCCGCCAGAAGTCCAGTGAGTCGCCGACCCGCAGCCGCTGCGCGTCCCGCCGGCCGCGCCGCAGCCCCACGCCGCCGACCAGCCGGTCCAGCCAGCCGCGGACGGCCCAGGCGAGCGGGAACGAGTACCAGCCGTTCTCCCCGCCGATGCCCTCCACCACCCGCCACAGGGCCTCCGGCGGTGCGGCCACCGCCCGTTCCCGCCGGTCGCTGTAGAGGCTGCCGCCCGCCCAGTCCGGGTCGGTGGGCAGCGGATCGCTCGGCGCCCCCGGCACCGAGGCGGAGGACCAGCGGGTGGCGACGTCCGCCTCCCGGATGCGCTGCAGCGCCAGCCGCAGCGCCCGGTCGACCCCGGCCAGGCCCTCCGGCGGGTCGGGCACCCAGCGGGCGATGGCGTGCTCGGTGCAGAGCACCTCGTGCCGCAGCGACTCGGCCAGCGGCCGGGCGATGGACCCCGGTACCGGCGTCACCAGCCCCACCCACAGCCCGGACAGCCGGGGGGTGAGCACCGGAACGGGCAGGATCAGCCGCCGCCGCAGCCCGGACACCGCGGCGTACCGCTGCATCATCTCCCGGTACGTCAGCCGGTCCGGCCCGCCGATGTCGAACGTCCGGTTCACCTCCGGCGGCAGCCGCGCACAGCCCACCAGGTAGCGGAGCACGTCCCGGACGGCGACCGGCTGGATCCGGGTGTCCACCCAGCTCGGTGTGACCATCAACGGCAGCCGCTCGGTCAGATAGCGCAGCATCTCGAACGAGGCCGATCCGGAACCGATGATCACCGCGGCCCGCAGCACCGCCGTCGGCACCCCGGACTCCATCAGCACCCGGCCCACCTCGGCGCGGGACCGCAGATGCGGTGACAGCTCCGCCTCCGGGACCCCTTCCGGGGTGAGTCCGCCGAGGTAGACGATCCGCCGGACGCCCGCCGCCCGGGCCTGCTCCCCGAAGGTCCGGGCCGCCTCCCGGTCGGTCCGCTCGAAGCCGCGCCCCGTCCCCAGCGCGTGGACCAGGTAGTAGGCGACATCGACGTCCGTCAGGGCGGACCGCACGGACCCGGCGTCCGTCACATCGCCGTGCACCACCTCGGCCTGCCCCGACCAGGGGTGGTCGCGCAGCTTCCCGGGCGAGCGGGCCAGACAGCGGACCGTGTGGCCCGCGTCCAGCAGTTCGGGCACGAGCCGGCCTCCGATGTAGCCCGTCGCCCCGGTCACCAGGCAGCGCAGGGGCCGGTCGGAGGAGAGCGGGCCATCCGTCTCGGAGTGGCCGTCTTCGGAGGGGCCGCGGGAACGATCGACGGCGCGATCGGCAGGGGAGTCCGCCATGTCATCCATGCTGCGCCCGTTGCCCGCCGGGAGCGAACGAAGCGCCGGGGGGCGCGGGTGGTGCGACGGGGGCGCGGGCGGGCCGCTCCTCGTGGTGGGGGCGGCTCTCCGTGGCGTGCGGTTCCGCCTGCGGTGCGGGGCCACCGGAACGGGGCGCGCCCCCGCGCGGAGGCGGTCGTTCACCGGCCGCCGGGGGCGACGCGTCGGGTCCCGGACCGCCCGTCACCGGACGCGCAACGTCGCCCACCGGACGCGGTCGGTGGTTCACCGCGACCCGGCCGGTGGTTCGCCGGGACGCGGGTGGGCACGCGTCAGACCGAACGCTTACGATCCTCTGCGTGTCCAAACTGACCGACCTACCCAAACGGATCCTGATCGGCCGGGCGCTGCGCAGCGACAGGCTGGGTGAAACCCTGCTCCCCAAGCGCATCGCGCTCCCGGTCTTCGCGTCCGACCCGCTGTCGTCCGTGGCCTATGCACCGGGCGAGGTGCTGCTCGTACTCTCCGTTGCGGGTGTGTCGGCGTACAGCTTCAGTCCCTGGATCGCCGTCGCGGTCGTCGTGCTGATGTTCACGGTCGTCGCCTCGTACCGGCAGAACGTGCACGCCTATCCGAGCGGCGGCGGCGACTACGAGGTCGCCAACACCAACCTCGGCCCCCGCGCCGGGCTGACCGTCGCCAGCGCCCTGCTGGTCGACTACGTCCTGACCGTCGCGGTGTCCATCTCCTCCGGCGTGGAGAACCTCGGTTCCGCGATCCCCTTCTTCGTCGAGCACAAGACCCTCTGCGCCGTCGGCATGATCGTGCTGCTGACCCTGATGAACCTGCGCGGGGTCAAGGAGTCCGGGAAGCTCTTCGCCATCCCCACCTACGTCTTCGTGGCGGGCGTCTTCCTGATGATCGCGTGGGGCGCGTTCCGCGGGTTCGTCCTCGGCGAGGACATGAACGCCCCCACCGCCGACTACGAGATCAAGGCCGAGCACGCCGGAATCGGCGGCGTCGCCCTGCTCTTCCTGCTGCTGCGGGCCTTCTCCTCCGGCTGTGCGGCGCTCACCGGCGTCGAGGCGATCAGCAACGGTGTGCCCGCCTTCCGCAAGCCGAAGAGCAAGAACGCCGCCACGACGCTGCTGCTCATGGGCGCCCTGGCCGTCACCATGTTCTGCGGCATCATCGGCCTGGCCATGGCCACCGACGTGAAGATGGCCGAGAACCCGGCCACCGACCTGCTGCGCAACGGCACCCCGGTCGGCTCCGGCTACACCCAGAACCCCGTCATCTCGCAGGTCGCCGCGGCCGTCTTCGGCGACGGCACGTTCATGTTCGTGCTGCTCGCCGCGGCCACCGCGCTGGTGCTGTTCCTGGCCGCCAACACCGCGTACAACGGCTTCCCGCTGCTCGGCTCGATCCTCGCCCAGGACCGCTACCTGCCGCGGCAGCTGCACACCCGCGGTGACCGGCTCGCCTTCTCCAACGGCATCGTGCTGCTCGCCGGTGCCGCGGTGCTGCTGGTCTGGATCTACGGCGCCGACTCGACCCGGCTGATCCAGCTGTACATCGTCGGTGTGTTCGTCTCCTTCACCCTGAGCCAGACCGGCATGGTGCGGCACTGGAACCGGCACCTGGTCACCGAGACCGACCCGGCCAAGCGCCGCCACATGATCCGCTCCCGCGCGATCAACACCTTCGGCGCCTTCTTCACCGGCCTGGTGCTGGTCGTCGTGCTGCTCACCAAGTTCACCCACGGCGCCTGGGTCGCCCTGCTCGGCATGGTGATCTTCTACGTGACGATGACCGCGATCCGCCGCCACTACGACCGGGTCGCCGCGGAGATCGCCGCCCCGGACGAGCCCGGCGACGACGCCGGCCGCCCCTCCCGGGTGCACTCCATCGTGCTCGTCTCCAAGCTGCACAAGCCCACGCTGCGCGCCCTCGCGTACGCCAAGCTGATGCGCTCGGACAAGCTGGAGGCGCTCACCATCAACGTCGACCCCGAGGAGACGAAGGCGCTGCGGGAGGAGTGGGAGCGGCGCGGCATCGCCGTCCCGCTGAAGGTCCTCGACTCCCCGTACCGGGAGATCACCCGCCCGGTCGTCGACTACGTCAAGCGGCTCCGCCGGGAGAGCCCGCGCACCGCGGTCAGCATCTTCATCCCGGAGTACGTCGTCGGCCACTGGTACGAGCACCTGCTGCACAACCAGAGCGCGTTGCGGCTCAAGGGCCGGCTGCTCTTCACCCCGGGCGTCATGGTGACCTCGGTGCCGTACCAGCTGGAGTCCTCGGAGGCGGCCAAGCTCCGGGCCCGCAAGCGCGCGGAGTGGAACGCGCCGGGTTCGGTGCGGCGCGGACCGGTCACCAGCGAACGGGACAAGGAGAAGGCCGGGCGGAAGTGAGCTCGGGCCGAGCCGGTCCGGGACCGGGGCCGATCGGCTGAGGACCGAGGGGGATCCGGCCGAGCGGGTTTCCGCCCGCCGGTCGACCGGGTGAGGCCGGCGGGCCGAAGGGCCGTAGACTGGACGGCTGCGGTCCACAGCCAACCGTCCCGGCTCTTCCCGGGGCCCGCATCCCACCAGCTCAGGAGCACCTTCCCCCGTGACGAACCCAGCCACCGAGTCGCTGATCGGCGAGGAGTACGAGGTCGAGGTCGGCCCCGTCGCCCACGGCGGGCACTGCATCGCCCGGACGCCGGGGGGCCGGGTCCTCTTCGTCCGGCACACGCTGCCGGGCGAGCGGGTCGTGGCCCGCGTCACCGAGGGACAGGAGGACTCGCGGTTCCTGCGCGCCGACGCGGTGCAGGTGCTGGAGGCATCCCCGGACCGGGTCGAGGCACCCTGCCCGTACGCCGGACCCGGCCAGTGCGGCGGCTGCGACTGGCAGCACGCCGCCCCGGGCGCGCAGCGCCGGCTGAAGGTCGCCGTCATCACCGAGCAGTTGAGCCGGCTCGCCGGGCTCACCCCCGAGGAGGCGGGCTGGGACGGCACGGTCGAACCGGCGCCCGGCGACAAGGTGGCCCGCGGCGAGGTTCCCCAGTGGCGGACCCGGGTGCAGTACGCGGTGGACGCCGAGGGCCGGGCGGGGCTGCGCAAGCACCGCTCGCACGAGGTGCAGCCGGTCGACCACTGCATGATCGCGGCGCCCGGCGTCAGCGAACTGGGCGTGGAGAAGCGGGAGTGGCCGCAGATCGCGGGCGTCGAAGCCATCGCGGCCACCGGTTCGCACGACCGCCAGGTGATTCTCACTCCGGCGCCGGGCGGACGGCTGCCCATCGTCGAGCTGGACAAGCCCGTATCGGTGATGCGGGTGGACGAGAAGGACAAGGGCGTGCACCGCGTGCACGGGCGCCCCTTCGTCCGCGAACGCGCTGCCGGCCGCACCTGGCGCGTCGGCTCCGGCGGCTTCTGGCAGGTCCACCCGAAGGCCGCCGACCTGCTGGTCGAAGCGGTGATGCAGGGCCTGATGCCGCGCAAGGGCGAGATGGCGCTCGACCTGTACTGCGGCGTCGGCCTGTTCGCCGGCGCCCTGGCCGAACGGGTCGGCGACCAGGGCGCGGTGCTGGGCATCGAGTCCGGCAAGCGCGCCGCCGAGGACGCCCGCCACAACCTCGAGGACCTGGACCGCGTCCGCATCGAACACGGCAAGGTCGACCAGATCCTCCCGCGCACCCGCATCACCGAAGCGGACCTGATCGTCCTGGACCCCCCGCGCGCGGGCGCGGGCAAGCAGACGGTCGCCCACCTGGCCGGCCTGGGCGCCCGCCGCATCGCGTACGTCGCGTGCGACCCGGCGGCCCTGGCCCGGGACTTGGGGTACTTCCGGAGCGAGGGGTATGAGCCGGTGTCGCTGCGGGCGTTCGATCTGTTTCCGATGACGCACCATGTGGAGTGCGTGGCGATTCTGAAGCCGATGGCAAAAGGCGCCTGACCTGCGGTTTTGAGCGTGCGCGTCAGTGCCTTCCGCCCCTGTGACACCCCCGGGTCATGGTCGGAGAGCCACGGTTCGAAGGGGCGCCGCCGGCGCACCATGGCTGTGAGTGCGCTTCCGCTGCTTTTCGCCATTCGTCCGCAGAGCTCCGCTTGGCGTGACCGGGGCTGTTTCCGCAGCTGAGAGACGGACGGTCACGCGCCGCGTGAGGACTGGCGGAAAGGGCCGTGGTGAACCGCTTGGGAGCTGAGAAGGGCATTCGCCCAGCTGAGCTGCCTCAGGCTCGCTGCCCCGTGAATTGGCCTGACGGTGTGGGCCCTCCTGGCCTGGTTTCCGATGCCCCATCACGTCGGGTGCGTCACACTCGTTGAGCCTTCCGAAAAGGGCACCTGACCGGGTCTTTTCCCCGGTGTGGCCGCGGCCTGCCCGCCTTTGTGGGGCGCCGGCGGCGCGTCCGCTCCCTGGTGGCGGTCGATCAGCGACAGGAGCGGGCCGGTCATTGAGGTGGTGACGACCGCCATCACCAGCAGCGCCAGATACAGGCCGGAGGTGAGCACTCCGGCGCTGTACCCGGCCTGGAGCAGGACGATCTCGGTGAGCCCCCGGGTGTTGAGCATGACGCCGACGCGAAGTGCCTCGACGCGCCCCTCCCCGCCCAGGCGGGAGACCGCGTAACCGCCGCCGATCTTGGAGAGCACGGCCAGGACCGTCGCCAGGATCGTCACCAGCCAGAGGATGCCGCCCGAGTCCGTCCATATCTTCAGCCCGGTGGCGATGAAGAAGACCGGCACCAGCCACAGGCCCAGCGTGGACACCCAGCGGACCGGTGCGTCCCAGTGCGGCGAGTCGGGCGGGATCATCAGCCCCACCACGAACGCGCCGAAGATCGCGGTGAGCCCGCGGGCCTCGGCCACGTCCGCCGCCAGGAGCACGCAGACGCCCAGGACGACGGCCGCCGGCCAGGGCCACCGGGCGCAGAGTCGCTCGGCCTGAGGGGTCTTCAGCAGGCGGCGGCCCAGAGTGGCCGCGAGCGCTCCGACCACCAGCACGGTGGCCGCGGTCGCGACGCCGCCCGAGCCGGGTTGGGCGATGCCGATCACAACGGCCAGCAGCAGCCAGGCGACGGCGTCGACGAGGGCCGCCGACGTCAGCGAGAGCCGTCCGGCGCGGGTGGTGGTCAGGCCGCGGTCGGCGAGAATCCTGGCGAGCACGGGCACCGCCGAGACCGCCATGGTGGTCGCCAGCAGCAGCACGAAGGCCAGGGTGGGCGCGGTCCCCCGCAAGGAGGGCCGGTCGTACCAGACGAGCCAGCCGCCGAACGCCGCGCCGGCCACCAGGGAGGGCACGAGGGTGCCCAGCGCCGTCCAGCCGATGGCCCTGTCCCGCAGGCGGGACGCGTCCAGCCGCAGTTCGTGGGCGACGCCCACAAGGAACAGCACCAGTCCGGCGTGCCCGAGGTCGCGCAGCGGCCCCAGCACGCCGTCCGGTAACAGGACGGACTGCGCCTTCGGCCAGGCCAAGCCGAGCACCGCCGGCCCGAGCAGCATGCCGAACGCTATCTCGCCGACGACGCCGGGCTGCCCGATCCGGCGGGCGAGCCGGCGCCCCAGGAGTCCGACGACCAGGAAGGCGCCGAGTACGGCGGTCGCGTGCGCGGCCAAGGGGAGCGTCACCGGCCGGCCGCTCCATCGACCGTCGCACCGTCCGCCGTCAGGAAGCCGACGACACGGCGGACCACGGCGTCGTCGCGCAGCACCTTGGTGTGGCCAAGGTCCCGCACCCGCATCAGCTCGGCCTGGCCCCAGGCCGTCACCAGCGCCTCGCTGTCGGCGATTGGCGACTCCGGGTCGATCTCGTCGTGGACGACGAGCAACCGGCTGGTGAAGTCCCGTGCCGCGAGAGCCGGTTCGATGGCGTCGAAGGAGATGCCGAGCCACTCCTCCGAACGCGAGCGGACCAGTCCGATGGCCTCCGGCGATACCTGCATCACCTCGCCGGAGCGGCGCCAAAGACTGGTGTAGCTGCTGATGGGGTTGACGAACACGGCCCGCTTCAGCGTGACCCCGCGCGACATGGCGTAGGTCGTGGCCGCGGCGCCCAGCGAGTGGGCGACGACGGCGTGGAAGGGGCCGAACCGCTCGTCGGCCGCCTCGACCGCCTTGGCGAAGTGGATGACGGAGGACTCCGCGCCCTCCGACTCGCCGTGGCCGGGGAGGTCCGCGACGACCACCTCGCAGCCCGCCTGGACGAGCGCGTCCGCCAGGACGGTCAGGTGCCCGGCGTTGCCGGCCCAGCCGTGGACCAGCAGAATCCGCCGCTCGCCCTCGCCCCAGAGGTAGTGGACCACCTTGTCGCCGTCGACGACCTCGACCTCCTTGGCAGCCAGTTCCAGAATCGGCCGGGTGGAGTTCGGAGGCTGCGTCCGCATCGGCGTGAAGGCCAGCCGGCGCAGCTTTTCGGTGATGTCGGTGCTCAATTGATCGCCCCTTACCTTGTTTCTTCCACACTCCGCAGGTGCGCGGAGATGATCTTCCGGACCTCGGGTGATTCCACGATGTCGAAGTGGCCGGCGCCCTTGACGAGTTCCACGGTGGAGTTCCGCCAGCTCGCGTGCAGTTCCCCGGCGTGCACAGGCGGCACGTAGTCGTCGGCCGTGCCGTGGATGACCAGCCCGGGAACGTCGATTGCCTGGGCGGCCCCAAGCGCCGAATACTCGTCCCACACCGCCTTGCCGAACCTTCTCTCGATCTCCCCGACCAGCCCCCGGACCCGGTCGTCGTCGAGAGCGTTCATCTCGGCGAACCTCTCGACCAGAAACATCTTGGCGGGCGGGGAGGAGATCGAGACCACGGTCCGGGCGGCCACCCCGGCGTGCCACGCGGTGAGGGCCCACAGGCCGCCCATGGAGTGGCAGACCACCGCGTGCAGGCCGGTGAGCCTGTCGTACAGGGCACGCAGCAGGGCGCGGATCTCGGTGGGATCGACCGTGGTGCCCAGTGCCTCCCCGTGCGGGGGCACGTCGAACAGCACCACCCGGTAACCCTGCGCGAGGAGTTCCTCGGCGATGGCCACCATGCTGCCCAGATTGGTGTTCAGGCCGTGGACGAGGAGGACGGTCGGGCCGCTGCCGCTCTGGAAGTACTTGTAGAAGCGGCCGTTCACCTTGACGGTGTGCGAACGGCACCGATTGAGGAACGCCTTCGCGAACGGATCGTGCGGCAGCTTCACGACCGTGTAGAAGCGCTCCACGAGGTCGTCCACGGATTCGGTTCGGCTCACAGCGCATTCCTCAATCGGTGTCGGTGGCTCACTTCGACCGCGTCCTTCCCGGACCTCAGCTGCCGGGCTGTTCGCTCAGCGCCGCGAGGCACTGCCTGGCTCGCTCCGGCAGGACGTACTCCCCCTCCTTCACGATGCGGTCGTACAGGGCCTCGACCCGCTCGTAGTGGTCGTCGAGGTTCTGGTCCAGCAGGTGGTACTCGGACTTGTTGTAGATGCCGAACTGGAGGTCGGTCATCAGGCCGAACGGATCGATGTCCGCCGCGCTCCGGGTCCCGCCGAACACCAGGCGCAGGAACTCGTCGACGCTCTCGTAGCCGAGCGTGGCGAGGAGGAACTCGATCGACGCCCACTTGCGCCTGGTCTGGTGGGCGCGCTCGTCCGGATCGACGATGAAGTCCAGGCCGCTGGTCATCCCCTTCGGGTAGTGCACCTTGTTGAAGCAGCGCAGGTCGATGGTGAGGCGGTCCTTGGTGGTCCGGGGCAGGGTGCTGTCGGCGTGTGCCCGGTAGTTGTCAAAGACCAGCGCGTCGCCCACCCGGCTGTCGCAGTAGTAGCCGGGAGACGGCTTGTCGGCGTACGTCTTCGCCCAGTACATCGCCATGAGGAAGTCCCGCACCGAGGGCAGGTCGATCTCGGACAGCTTCCCTTCCAGGAAGAGGTAGAGCGCCTTGTCGACGGCGTCCTTCTCCTCGCCCTCCAGCCCGCACTCCAGCATCTTCTCGTAGACGAAATGGAGGTTCGGGGCCTCCAGCTCGGCCTCCTCGAAGATCACGAAGGGCTGCCGGCTCAGCGGTGTCGGGGTCAGCGCGGTGTGGAAGCTGCGGTACTCGGTGGGGAAGCCGAGTTGCTTTTTCACCAGAGACGGGATCTGAAGGGCGATCGAGCTGGCCGCGTGCGTGCCGTACGGCCGCTTCTCGGCCGGCACGATGAAGGCGTTCACCACCGCGGTCTCCACCTCGGGGAAGTGCTCCTGGACGATGTCCTGGTTCAGGTCGTAGAAGCGCTTCGCCGAGGGAACGAACAGCACGCAGTTCTCGAACATGGTGGAGACCGGGAAGTAACTGCCGATCGAGGCGGCGGCGAAGCTCTCCTGGATCACCGCCTGGCACCGCAGCTGGCGTGCCAGGTGGTCCGCCAGGTCGTCGTCCAGGTTCATCCGGACGACCTCGGTGGGGTGTGCCTCGGGGTGGAAGCAGCTCGGGTTCAGCGCCCGGTGCGGAGGCAGCCGGGACTCCATCTCCCCCTTGTCCACCTGGTACTTGTCCAGCACCGGGGACAACTGCTCGGCGTGCACCGCCGCCGTGGAGTGCAGGAAGGTGCCGGTCTTCTGGTAGGTGCCGGTGACCGTGGCTTCGTCGTCCACCGTCACGTCTGCCGCCTGGGTCGCGTCGCTCATGAGGTCGTGTTCTCCGCTCGGTCCGAAGTGCTGATGCGGTCCACATAGGTGCGGACGAAGTCCTCGTCTATGGGCGGGGACGGGTAGTCCTCCGCGCCGAAGACGGCGCCTCCCACGGGGAGCGCGGCGAACATGTCCGCCAGGCCCTCCGCCGTCAGGCCGTCCACCAGGGCGGCGATCCGGGCCAGGGGGCTTGCCGGATGCCCGGCGGCGAACGCCAGCGCCCGCCGGCGCCATTCGTCGAAGGGCACGATCTCCTCCCCGCCGCAGGCAGCACCGGCCATCTCGAAGAAGCGGTCGAAGGAGGGGGCCCCGGAGTTGACGAAGTCGTAGTCCCTGCCGATGCGCGCCAGGTCACTGGTCATCGCCTCGGCGATCGTCCGGCACAGGTAGTCGACCGGCAGCACCGCCGTGAGGTCTGCCGCCAGCGACGGGAAGCTCCCCATCTCGAGGCTGCCGGTGATCACGTTGTGCAGGAAGTCACCGCGGTCGAGCCGGAAGTGCCCGGTGCGGGTCGAGGCGCCCACGAACGGCAGCCGGTACGTCGACGCTTTCGCGCCGCGCCAGCGGGCGGCGGCCACCATCTGCTCCGCCTGCCACTTGGAGGTCAGGTAGCCGTACTCCCGGTCGTCCTCGGTGACCTCGTACCCCAGGTACTTGGGCAGCGTGGCGAAGGTGGAGACGAAGTGGAACGCCTTGCCGCGGCCGCGCGAGGCCAGGCGCAGCGCCTCGTGCGTACCGACCACGTTGGGGCCGGTGTAGTCCTCCAGCGGCCGCATCCAGTCCACCAGGGCACCGGAGTGGCAGATGGCGTCCACCTGGTCGGCCAGTTCGTCGAAGCCCTCCTCGTCCATGCCGAACAGCGGTTGGGCGAGGTCGCCCACCACCGGGTTCAGCAGCGGCGCGAACTCCTCCTTCCACAGGCCGTAGCCGTCGAGGGTGGCGACCAGGCGCTCCATGGCCTGGCGGGCGTCGTCCGCCCGCACCAGGCAGTAGGCGACCACCTCGGACGCGAGCATCTCGTGCAGCAGGTGGGCGCCGACGAATCCGGTGGCGCCGGTGACGAAGACCGCCTCCGGGCGTACCGGCGCCGCGGTGGCGTTGCCGAAGCGGAGGTCAGGGTGCAGGCAGCCCTTCCGGGCCGTGGACACGTCCGCGGCATCGGCCACCTCGGCCACCTCGGCCGCCTCGCCGGCCGCTGTGCCCGTGGCGGTCCCGGGCGCCGCGTCCAGCCCCGCCTCCAGCAGCTTCGCCAGCAGGAAGTCGCCCAGCGAGATGAGGTTGGGGTGATCGAAGGCGATCTTCGCGGGCAGGGCGAGTCCGGTCAGGTCCACGAGCTGGTTGCGCATCAGCACCGCGGTCAGCGAGTCGATGCCGATGTCCTGGAGCGACACACCGACGTCCACGGCCTCCGGCGAGGCGAAGCCCAGGGTCTTCGCCACCTCCTCGCGGACCACCCCCAGCACCACGGCCGGGTACTCCTCCGGCGCGGCCTCGCCCAGCAGCTTGCGCAGGTCCGTTCCGCCGCCGGCCCGGGAGCGTCCGTCGGCGTTGCCGCTGAGCAGCGCGCGGAACAGCGGCGGTATGCCGCCGCGGTTCTCGAAGTAGTGCTGCACGCGGTTCAGGTCCAGCGCGGCGGCCATCGTCAGCGCGCGGCCGCTCCCGACGGCGAGCTCGAAGAGCTCCAGGCCCTCGTCCGGTGCCAGCCGGTCCAGGCCGAGCTGGGCGAAGCGGGCCCGGTCGAACTCGCTGAGCCCGGCGGCCATGCCGTCGCCCTCCCATGGGCCGAAGGCCACCGAGGTGGCCGGCAGGCCCTTGGCCCGGCGCAGGTGGGCGAGCGCGTCCAGGAAGGCGTTGGCGGCGGCGTAGTTGCCCTGGCCGGGTGCTCCCATGACGCTCGCGATGGAGGAGAACATCATGAAGAAGTCCAGCTCCATGTCCTGGGTCAGCTCGTGGAGATGCCACAGGCCGTCCACCTTGGGCAGGAAGACCGCGTCGAACCGCTCCGGCGTCAGGGCCGTCAGGGCGCCGTCGTCCAGCACACCTGCCGCGTGGACCACGCCGCGCAGCGGGCGCTTCTCACCGAACAGGGCCATCACCGCGGCGACGTCGTCGCGATCGGCCGTGTCGCAGGCCACCACGGTGGCCGTGGCGCCCAGCTCGGCGAGCTCGTCCACCAGGGACTGCGCGCCGGGGGTCTCCATCCCGCGGCGGGAGGCGAGCACCAGGTCGCGTACGCCGTGGGTACCGGCCAGCCACCTGGCCACGCGCCGGCCGAGGTCGCCGGCGCCACCCGAGACGAGCACCGCGCCGTCCGGCCGGACGAACTGCCGCTGCGTGGCCGGGACCAGCACCACCTTGCCCACGTGCCGCGCCTGGGCGATGAAGCGCAGGCCGTCGGAGGTGTGGGTCATGGGAAAGGCCCGCAGTGGCAGCGGCGCCAGCTTGCCCTGCGTGAACAGCTCGGCGATGGAGACCAGCATCCGCTGGATGAGGTCCGGCCCCGCCTCGGGCAGGTTGTAGACGGTGTAACTCACGCCCGGGTGGCTCTGGTCAATGGCGGCTTGCTCGCGCACATCGATCTTGCCCATCTCAAGGAACCGTCCGCCGCTGCCCAGCATGCCCAGGCCAGCGTCGATGAACTCGGTGGCCAGGGAGTTCAGCACCACGTCGAAGGTTCCGCCGGACTCGCCGCCGGGAGCGCTCTTGCCGAAGTGCTCCACGAAGCCCAGGTCGCGCGAGGAAGCGAGATGGGCATCGTCCAGACCGAGCTCCCGCAGCGCGGGCCACTTGGGCTCGCTGGCGGTGCCGTAGACCTCGGCGCCGTGGAGCCGCGCCAGTTGCACCGCCGCCATGCCCACGCCACCGGCCGCGGCGTGAATCAGCACCCGCTCGCCCGGTTGCAGGGCGCCCAGTTCGTGCAGGCCGTACCAGGCGGTGAGGAAGGTCATCGGGATGGTGGCGGCCTCCTCGAAGCCGAGGTGCTCCGGCATACGCACCACCTGGCGCGCGTCCGCGACGACCTCGGAGGCGAAGGAGCCGCGGGCCAGGCCCAGCACGGCGTCGCCCACCTTCACCTGGTCGACGCTGCCGCCGACCTCGGTGACCACGCCGGCGAACTCCAGGCCGAACGCGGGGATCTCCACCATGCCCAGGGCGTTGAGCACGTCGAGGAAGTTCACCCCGGCGGCCCTCACCTCGGCGCGGATCTCGCCGGGTGCGAGGGCCCGTTCCGGCAGGGACTTGACCGTAAGCGGCTCGTCCAGGCGGCCCTTGGCGGCGATCTCCAGTTGCCAGCGGCCATCGGCCGGGATCTCCAGATCCTGGGCCGAGCCCACCCGCAGCAGCTGCGGCACCAGCACCTCGCCGTGGCGCAGCGCGCACTCCGGTTCGGCCTCCAGCATCAACGCGGCGGGGAGGTCCTTGCGGTCCGCCTCCTCCTCGCCGAGGTCGATCAGGCGCAGGCTCAGTTCGGGGTGCTCGTTGCGGGCGGTCCGCATCAGGCCCCACAGCGGGGCGGCGCCCAGCCCGGAGACCATGTCGTCGGCGCCGGTGCCCACCGCGTGGCGGGTGACCCAGACCAGCGGGGTGCGGAACTCCGTGCCGACCGCTTCCTGGAGCTGTTCCAGTGCCCTGGCGGCGAACGCGTGGGCCTGGGACGGCACCTCCGCGTCGGAGTCCCACAGGCAGACCAGGCCGTCCAGGTCCTCGGCGTCCTCCAGCGACCGGACCTTGATCACCTGGATACCGGCCCGAGCCAGGAGGGTCCTGACCTCCCGCGCCCACGGCACGTCCCCGGCCGGGGACATCATGCCCCAGGAGCCGCCCAGTTCGACGTTCTCGGTGTCGATGTGGCGCCATGTGACGTCGAACTGGAAGCGGTCCACCCCGGTCGCGGCCAGGCGGCGCAGCACCGCCCGGTCCACCCGCCGTGCGTGGAGGCGGTGCAGCCGGCCGACATGGGCGCCGTCGCTGTCGTGGATGTCGAGCGAGGCCCAGAACTCGCCGTCACCCAGCTCGAAGTCGGCGACCCGGACCCAGATCTCCGCCAGGCCCTTCACCCGCAGCGACAGGCGCTCGGCCTCGAACGGAACGAAGAGGTCGTCGCCCGTCCGGTTCAGCAGCCGCTGGGTCAGCAGCAGCGAGTGCATGGCCGAGTCCAGCAGGGCCGGGTGCAGGACGTAGCCGACTGCGGACTGCTCCGCGCTCTCCGGCAACGCGGCCCTGGCCCACACCTCCCCGCCCACGTGCCAAGCCTCCTTGATGCCCTGGAAGGTCGGCCCGTAGCCGTAGCCGAGGGCGTCCAGGTCACGGTAGAGGGCGGACGCGTCCAGGGACTCGGCGCCCCGGGGCGGTACCGTCACCGCGGTGCCGGCACCGGTTGCGTCCGCGGGCGTGATCCGGCCCTCGGCGTGCAACTGCCAGGCGCCGTCCTCACCCTCGGGCGCGCTGTAGACCTGGACGGGACGGGTCTCACCGATCGCCGGACCCACGGTGACCTGCATCCGCACCGACACCCCGGAGCCGAGCACCAGCGGCGAGGCGATCACCACGTCCGACAGGTCCCACTCGCCCTGGTGGGCGGCGTCGCCCGCCGCCCGCATGGCCTCGAAGAACGCCGTGCCCGGCATCAGGACGGCGTCCATCACCCGGTGCTCCTGCACCCATACCGGCTGGTCCGCCGCCACCACGTTGGTGAACAGCGACAGCTCGGTGCCGGCGATCTCCACACCGCCGCCGAGGAGCGCGTGGCCGGTGGGGTTGAGACCGGCGCCGACCTCGCGGGAGAGCGGCGGCTCGAACCAGAACCGCTCCCGCTGGAAGGCGTACGTCGGCAGGGCCACCCGGCCGCCGCCGAAGGGAGCGAAGTAGCCGTCCCAGTCGACCGGGACGCCCCGCACGTGCAGCTCGGCCAGGCCCCGCTGGATGACCGAGGCGCCGTTCTTGCCCGGGGTGCAGGACGGCACCCAGGACACCGGTCCCTCGTCGGCCAGGCAGGACGCCCCCAGGCCGGACAGCACGGGCCGCGGGCCGAGCTCCAGGAAGGTGTTCGCGCCCTCGCGGCGCAGGCTGCGCATGCCGTCGCTGAAGCGGACCGCGTGGCGCACCTGGCGGACCCAGTAGCCGGGCTGCTCCAGTTCGCCCGGCGCGGCGAGCTCGCCGGTGAGGCTGCTGACGAGGGGGATCACCGGAGGGCGGAAGCGTACGGTCTCCGCCACGGCCCGGAACTCGGCGAGCATGCCGTCCATGTGGTGCGAGTGGAAGGCGTGGGACACCGTCAGCTGCTTGGCCTTGCGACCCTGCTCCGCGAAGTGGGCGGCGATCGCCTCGACGGCGTCGGTGTCACCGGACAGCACGGTCTGCGTGGGCGTGTTGAGTCCGGCGACGTCCAGCTTGCCGTGCAGCCCGAGGGCGTCGATGGCGGCTTCCGCCTCCTCGCCGCCGGCTTCCAGCGACACCATGGCGCCGCGGGCGGGCAGATCCTGCATCAGCCGGCCGCGGGCCGCGACCAGCCGGCAGGCGTCGTCCAGGTCGAACATCCCCGCCACATGGGCGGCGGCGAGTTCGCCGATGCTGTGGCCGAGCAGCAGCTCCGGCCGCACACCCCAGCTCTCCCACAGCCGCCACAGCGCCACCTCCAGGGCGAACAGGGCGGGCTGGGTGAAGTCGGTGCGGTGCAGAAGGGCTGCGTCCTCGCTGCCTGAGTCGGCCCACATCACCTTCAGGAGAGGCCTCTCCAGCTCGGTGAAGCGGGCGGCGACCTCGTCCAGTGCCTCGCGGAAGACGGGGTGGACGTCATAGACGTCCTTGCCCATGCCGGGAAGCTGGCTGCCCTGGCCGGTGAAGAGCAGGGCTGTCCGGGGTTCCTCGGTGTGGTTGCCGGTGCGCACCGACTCTGCGGGCAGTTCCCCGGTGCGGGCGAAGGAGGCCAGCTTGTCGAGGAGTTCGGCCTTGTCCCTGACGGAGAGCGCCAGCCGGCGGCGGAAGTGGCTGCGGGTGGTCGCCAGGGAGCGGGCCACATCACCCAGGCGGTCCTGGATGTTCATGCCCATGTGCAGGTGCAGATTCTCCACCTGCCGGCGCAGGGCGGCGTCGGTGTGGCCGGACACCACGAACGGCACCGTGGGCGGCAGCGGCGCGGGCGCGCCCTCCTCGGCGTCCTGCGCGGCGGGCCGCGGCGGCTCCTCGACGATCGCGTGGGCGTTGGTGCCGCCGATGCCGAACGAGCTGACACCCGCGCGGCGCGGCACGTCCTTCGCCGGCCACGGGCGCTGCTCCTGGACCAGCGCCATACCGGCGCCCTTCCAGTCCACGGCGGAGGTGGGCTCGGCGACGTGCAGGGTCTGGGGAAGCGTGTCGTGGCGCATGGCCAGCACGACCTTCATCACGCCGGCCAGACCGGCGGCGGCCTGGGTGTGGCCGAGGTTGGACTTGGCCGAACCGACCCACAGCGGTTCCCCGTCCGAGTGGCTGCCGCCGAAGACCTCCGAGAGCGCGGTGCCCTCGATGGGGTCGCCCAGCTTGGTGCCGGTGCCGTGCGCCTCCAGGTAGTCGATGTCGTCCGGCTGGAGCCCGGACGCGGCCAGGGCGGTGCGGATGACCCGCTGCTGGGCGGGGCCGCTGGGCGTGGTCAGGCTGGCGCTGTGGCCGTCGTGGTTGACGGCGGTGCCGCGCAGCACGGCCAGGATGGGGTCGCCGTCGCGCTGGGCGTCGGAAAGCCGCTTGAGGATGACCGCGGCGGAGCCCTCGCTCCAGCCGGTGCCGTCGGTGTCGGACGAGAACGACCGGCAGCGGCCGTCCGCCGACATGCCGCGCAGGCGGCTGAACTCGACGTGCAGTTCGGGGGTGAGCATCAGGCTCGCACCGGCCGACACCGCGAGATCGCATTCGCCGTTGCGCAGCGCATTGCAGGCCAGGTGGGTGGTGACCAGGGAGGAGGAGCACGCCGTGTCCAGGGTGAGGGTCGGGCCCTCCAGACCGAACACGTACGACACCCGGCCGGACATGGTGCCGCCCGCGGAACCCGGGCCCACGTAGCCGTCCAGGTCGGTCAGCCCGCCGGCCATGGTGAGGCCGTATTCGTGGTACGCCGAGCTCTTGCCGACGCCGACGAACGCGCCGGTCTGGCTGCCGCGCAGCCGGTCCATGGTGTATCCGGCGCGTTCGAACGCCTCCCAGGTGGTCTCCAGCACCATGCGCTGCATGGGGTCGAGAGAGCGGGCCTCGCGCGGCGAGATGCCGAAGAAGGGGGCGTCGAAGAGGTCGATGGGGGTGACGAACCCGCCCCGGCTGCAGTACGAGGTGCCGGGCACCTCCGGGTCGGGGTTGTACAGGGCCTCGGCGTCCCAGCGGTCCTTCGGGACCTCGACGATCCCGTCTCCGCCGCGCTCCAGCAGCTCCCAGTACTCCTCCGGGGTGTTGGCGTCGCCGGGGAGGCGGCAGGCCATGCCGATGATGGCGATGGGCTCGTCGTGGACGGCGCGGCGGCGTTCGGGCACGACCTCCCGGCCGGTCGTGGTGCCGCCGGCCAGGTAGGCGGCCAGGGTCTTGACGGTGAAGTGCTCGAAGAGTTTGGCCCCGAAGACGGGGCGTCCCAGCAGCTCCTCCAGCCGCGTCTGGACCCGGACGACCCGCAGCGAGTTGCCGCCGATCTCGAAGAAGTTCTGGTTGACGCCGATCCGGTCGTGGCCGAGCACGTCCGACCAGATGGCCATGATGTCCCGCTCCAGCTCGGTGGCGGGCTTGGCGGAGGCGTCGACCTCCACCACGGGGTCCGGCAGCGCGTTCTCGTCGATCTTGCCGTTCGGGGTCAGCGGGAGCTCGTCCAGCTCCACGATGAACGCCGGCACCATGTACTCCGGCAGCCGCTCGGCCAGCCAGGGGCGCAGCACGCGGTGCAGTGGGGTCCTGGGCGGTTCGCCGACCGCGGGCGTGTTGGCGTACCCGGTGAGGGCGTCGCGGGCCGGCGCCTCGGCGGGGTGCGGGCTGAGGTCGGGGGTCTGGCCGGGCCGCCAGAACACGGCGTCGCACCGCCAGGTGCCGCCGGAGCGGCTGGGCAGCAGAGCCAGTTCCAGGCCCGCCTCATGGGCGAGGCCGGCGAGGTCGGCAGGGTCGATCCAGGACGTGGGCACCACCGGGGTGCTCGCGCCCGTGCTCTCCAGGGCTGCGGCGATCCGGCCGCACACCTCGCCCAGCCGCCCGTTGGGGATGCCGTTGAGGCGGAACGGGCGGTCGGCGACGGAACCCAGCTCGGCGCGGAGCGCGGCCAGGTCGAGGCCGTCGGCCTGCCAGTCCTTCTCCGCCGCCGGGGTGGTGGGTTGGGCGTCCTCGCCGATGTGCAGGGTGACGTCATAGCGGTAGCGCGTCATCTCGTTGACGTAGCGACCGTCGCGCAGGGTGATGTCGACGCGGGTGATCTGTGGGAACAGGTGCGGCAGGTTGGCGAAGTAGTCGCGGCTGAGCACCAGTTCGCGCTCGGCGCCCATCCCGCGCTCGGTGCGGCGGGCCAGTTCCTCGGCGGAGATCCGGCCGGCCTCCCCGTCGGCGCGGAAGTGCGCCACGTCGGCGTGGAAGACGTCCAGCAGCGACAGGTCGCGTATGTCACCGAGGAACACCCGTCCCCTGGTGACCGCTTTGGTCGCCCACTCCAGCACCGAGGTCAGGTAGTCGGCGCTGGGGAAGTACTGGGCCACCGAGTTGATGACCACAGTGTCGAAGGCGCCGTCGGCCACCTGGGGGAGTGCGTGGGCGGCGCGCTGCTCGCAGGTCACGTGCGGCAGGGAGGCCAGGTGCCGCCGGGTCATCTCGACGGCTGCGGCGGAAGCGTCCACGGCATGGTAGGTGCGGCAGTGCTGTGCCAGGCTGAACAGCATCAGGCCGCTGCCGGAGCCGATCTCGAAGACGTTTTCCGGTGTGTGGGAGAGGATCCGCCGGACGGAACTCCGCTGCCAGTCGCGCATCTCTCCGTTGGAGAAGGGGAGGCCGTCGTAGCTGTTGCGCCAGCCCGCGAGGTTGAACGTGGCGTCGGCGGTGGCGGGATCGGTGCCAATATCGGAGGGAGCGGTGTCGGTACCGGCTTCGTAGGCGCGGTCCCAGGCGGTGGCCCACTCGGCCAGGGCGGCGCTCTGGTCCGCAGGGGTACGGACCGGATCGCCGTCCGGAGCGTCGCGGACGCAGTAGGCGACCAGTTGCTCGTCCCGGCCGACCACCACGGCGCGGCGGACCGACTCATGGCGGCTGACGGCCGCCTCGACATCGGCCAACTCGATGCGGTGGCCGCGCAGTTTGACCTGGCGGTCGTTGCGTCCGAGCAGCGCCAGCCTGCCGGGTTCGGCGAAGCGGGCAAGGTCGCCGGTGCGGTAGAGGGTGCCGGGGTGGAAGGGGTTGTCCGCGAAGCGGAGCCGGGTCTGCCCAGGGTCGTTGCGGTATCCGCGGGCCACTCCGGCGCCGCCGATGCACAGTTCTCCGGGGAAGCCGAGCGGTACCGGCGACAGGTGCTCGTCGAGCACGTAGACCTGGGTACGGTCGATGGGGCTGCCGAGGAGGATGCCGTCCTCCTCGGCCCGGGCAGCCACCTCCCAGACCGTGGACCACACGGTGGTCTCGGTGGGGCCGTACATGTTCCACACCGAGCCCGGGGCACCGGCGGCGAGCAGCCGGTCCGCCAGGTCGCGGGGCAGCGCCTCACCGCCGCAGAGGATCTTCCTCAGGGTGGGGGTGCCCTGCCAGCCTCCGTCCAGCAGCAGCTGCCAGGTGGCGGGGGTGCCCTGCATCACCGTGATCGCATGCCGCTCCATCAGCCCGCTCAGGGCCTTGGCGTCCAGGGTTTCCTGGGCCTGGGCGATGACCGTGGTCGCGCCGCAGAGCAGTGGCAGGAACAGTTCCAGCACGGAGATGTCGAAGGACACGGTGGTGACCGCCAGCAACCGGTCGGTGGCGGCGCACCCCGGCCGTTCGCGCATGGCGGCCAGGAAGTTGCTCAGTGCCCCGTGGGTGATCTCCACCCCCTTGGGGCGGCCGGTCGAGCCCGAGGTGTAGATGACGTAGGCAAGGTCGTCGGCGCCCACCTCGACCTTGGGGTCCCCGTCAGCGCTCAGCTCGGCTCCCAGATGGACGCTCACGCAACGGGTGTCCCACGCGGCGAGGCCGGCGGGCACGGCGGCGGGGGTGACGATGAGCTTGGGATCGGCGTCGTCGATCATCTGGCGGATGCGTTCCGCCGGGAATCCGGGGTCGACGGGCACATAGGCCGCGCCCGTCTTCATGACCGCCAGCAGGGCCACGACCAGGTCGATCGAGCGGTCCAGGGCCACGCCGACCAGGTCGCCACGCCCCACGCCCCGGTCGGTCAGCGCGTGGGCGAGCCGATTGGCGCGGCCGTTGAGCGCGGCGTAGGTCAGGCCGGTGTCCGCGCAGACCAGAGCGGTGTCCTCGGCATGGTCGCGCGCGGCCTGCTCGAAGAGCCGGTGCAGGCCCTGCTCGGGGAGGTCCGCGCCGGCGTCGGCCGTGTCGTTGAACTCCTCGATGAGGAGTACGCGTTCGTCGGCGGTGAGGAGGTCGGCGGCGGCCGGAAGCTGCTGCGCGGCGGCGGGGAGACGGCGGCACCAGGCGGTGAACTGGCCGGCCAGCCGGGCGACGTGCCGGGCCGGCAGGCGCGTGGCGTCGTAGTGGAAGGTGACGAGCGCACCGTCCTCGGCGCCGTCCTGCTGGATGTGGAGTTCCAGTTTCGGACGGTGGTCGCCCTGGCCGCCGGAGCCCTGGTCGGCGGCGTAGCGGGTGCCCCAGGAGATCAGCACGTCCGGTGTCAGTGCGCCGCTGTTCCAGCGTTCACGGAGCGCTTCGTCCCGGCCGACGGCGTCGCGGCGGAGCCATCCCCGCTCCTGACCGAGGGTGAACTCCTGCCGCACCGACCGCAGGTTCTCCGAGATCGTCGCGTCGGCGTCGACACGGCACAGCAGGGGCAGCCAGGTGGCGAACAGGTCCCGGTGCGCGGCGTCGACGCCCTCGCGGGGGGCCGCCATCGCGAGGTGGACCTCCCGCCGGCCGCTCGCCCGGCTCAGGAAGATGCCCAGCGCACCGGCCAGGTGGGCGGCGGCCTGCGTAGACGTTTCCATGTCGCCGTCGCCGCCGTCCTGGAGCGGGACGTGGCAGCGCACGAGGACGGGATCCGCCTGCCGTCCGCTCTCGGCGCTCTCGGCCCGGGTCCCCGAGCGGGGCTGAGGGTAGGGAAGGCGGTACGGGTGGTCGCCGGCCCCGATCAGGCGCTCACGCCAGCGGTTGGCGGCCTTGGAGGCTCTGACGCCCGCCTCGGTCAGGCGCGCGCTCGCGTCCTCGCCGGGGACGTCCAGGATCGCGCCGGGCCGGATCCCGTGGGCCGCCGCGACGGCGCCGGCGGGCCGTTCCTCGCCCTCCAGGGTGCACATCCGGGTCAGGGTGACGCTTCCGGCGCCCGTGGCCACCCGCAGGCCCGACGCGTCGTCGCAGGAGAGGACCGTACCGGGCGCGGCGGCGGCGTCATCTGCGGCGGCACCGGCGGCGGCCTGGGCGCGGGCTTCCCGGACGGCGTAGAAGGTCCCGTCGAGGTTGACCTTGGGCCACACCAACGGGCTCGCGAACGGGCCGTAGTCGGTGGCCCGGACCAGGGCGGCGATGCGCTCGGCCGGAAGGATCCAGTCGATCAGTCCCTCGGCGGCGAGCTGGGTGTGCCGCGAGAAGTAGCGGCGCGTCGCGGCGTTCTGGGGCGTCGCGGTCTCGCGGCCCCCAGCGATGTCGTCGATCAGTGCGGCCAGACTGGCGACGGCCGCCTCGTCGCACTTCAGGCCCAGCGAGAGCGCGGTGTCCTCCGGCCCGATCGCCACCGGTACCCGCCCCAGCACCTCACCGCCGTCGACCACCTCGGCCATGCGGTGCCAGGTGATGCCGTACTCCCGCGCCCCGTCCGCGATGGCCCAGGACGGCGAGTGCAGGCCCGAGTACTCGGGGAGCGGGCCGTAGTGGTAATTGACGGCGGCCCGCGTCGCGCGGGCCAGCAGTGCTTCGGGCACCACCGCGTAGTTGCCGACGCTCAGCAGGAGGTCGCAGGATAACGCCGGTGCGAGCGCCACGGCCTCGGCGAGTGCGTGGTGCGGAATGCCGGCCTTGACCGCCCAGGACCGGGCGGTGGCGTCACCGGTCACCACGGCCGCGATGCGGTGCCCTTTCGCCACAAGTACGTCGCCGCAGCGAGCGAGTACGCTCCCACTGCCGATCAGGACGGAACTCAAAGAAGTCAAAGCCGTGTCTCCCCGTGATCACCCGCAGCGCGTCCGGTGAGCGCCGCCCGTCCCGGGGCAGGGCAACGGCACCAAAGGCAGCCCTGTGAGGGCTACAGGTGCTGGATCCAGGCGCGTGCACAAGGCTGATCCCCCGTGCGTCCGTGCCGATTCCCCCGTGATCGAGCGGCGTACGCCTCACGAGCCGTCGTGCGAGTGGCTGGGCCGTGAGTCGTCTGCGCTGTTCAGGATTGCAAGTACGCCAATTGCTGAACTGCCGAAGTGCTGTCGTGCAGAAACGCTGTCGTACTGAAACGCTGTCAAGCAGACGTGCGGAAGTACCGCGCCGCAGAGATGTGTTGTCGTGCGACGGGGCGGTAGCGGACCCCTCCGTTGCGCCGGTTCCTCCCCCGGGCGCCCCGCTCATCATTGGCCTGCCGTGAGAGCCACCGCAAGGCATGACGGCAAAGATCTTCGAGCGAATCCCGAGTGACGGTCATCACACGCGTTGGTCACGCGATTCGCCCCGCCGCCGACGGTGGCCGGTCACACTTGCTTCGGCCGCATTGCTTCAACCGACCTTCCCGCGCACCGAGGTGGACGGTGGGCGAGTTCGACGACGCACACGAACTGAGGGGATCGGCATGCCCGACGAGTCGGCTGACGGTACACGCGCAACGCAGGAGATCAAGCCGGCCCACGTCCTGGCGCTGTGCAGCGGCGCGAGCTTCATGGCCTTCCTCGACCTCTCGATCGTCAGTATCGCGTTTCCGGACATCATGGGCGACTTCCCGGGTGCGTCGCTCAACACCATGACGTGGGTCCTCAGCGGCTACACGATCTTGCTGGCGGCCGTGCTCACGCCCGCCGGAAGGATCGCCGACAGCGTCGGCCGGCGCACCGTCTTCCTCTGGTCCCTGGCCGCCTTCACCGCCGCTTCGCTCGTCTGCGCCGTGGCGCCGACCATCTGGTGGCTCATCGCAGCACGGTTCGTCCAGGGCGCGGCGGCCGGTGGCATGATCCCTGCCGCGCTCGGCCTGATCCTCGCCACGGCACCACGGGAGCGCATCGCCAGAGCGGTCGGCACCTGGTCCGCGGTGGCGGGCTTCTCCGCCGTCATCGGACCGGCCGCGGGCGGGCTGCTGCTGCGCGCCTTCGGCTGGCGCTCGGTGTTCTACGTCAACCTCCCGCTGTGCGGCGCGATGCTGGTCGCCGCTGTGGTGATGCTGCCGAGGCAGCGGTTGCGAGGCACCGGGGACAGGTTGCCGGACGCGGTGGGCAGTATCGCGCTCGCCCTCGGCATCGGCGGGGTGGTGAGCGCACTCACCTTGGGGGACACCTGGGGCTGGGGAGATGTCCGCACCATCGGACTGGGGCTGGCCGGGCTGGCGTTCGTCGCCGTGACCGTGCTGCGCTCGAGAACGCACCCGGCGCCGGCCCTGGAGATGACGGTGTGGCGCAGCCCCGTCTTCCGGACTGCCAACCTCGGCCTCGGCATGCTCAACATGACGATGTTCGCGTGGATGCTGGCCGCCCCGCTGTTCGCTGCCGACATCTGGCACTGGTCGGTCCTGCAGACGGCCGGTGCTCTGAGCATCGGGGCCGTCTCCTCGATGGCCGGCTCACTGGCCGCCGGACGGCTCACCCGACCGGCGACCCAGGTGAAGGTGACGGTCCTGGGCGCGCTGTCCTTCACAGCCAGCAACGCCATCTGGGCGTCCGGCCTCTTCGGCCCCACGCCCAACTTCCTGGGCGGCTGGCTGCCGGCCGCGATCCTCGGCGGCTGCGGCCTCGGCCTCGCCATCACCTGCCTGTCGTCGCTGGCGGCCGGGACGGTGCCCCCGCAGAAGTTCGCGGGCGGCCTCGGTATGACCCTGACGGTGCGCCAGGTCGGCGGTGCGGTCGGCGTCGCCGGATTCGCTTCGATCATGGCGTCGGGCCCGGCCCCCGGCGGTATCCCGTCGTTCCACCACGTCTATGTCGCCGCAATGGCCGTCAACATCCTGTGCGCGGCCTTGGTGTGCACGATGCTCATCACGCTGCGGCCGACATCCGCGCCGGCGGCTGCGATCGCAGCGCAGGCGCCTCAGGACCGGATCACGCCCACCCAGTGACCCCTGTACTCCAGGGGCACGCCGGGTTGCGGGTTGTGGACGGCCCCCTGGGTGCGGCCACATCTGCCGCACCCAGGGGACCGTGTATTCCGCCGACTCTCCGGCCGCTGCTCCGATCAGCCGTCAGGTGGACGGCACGCGGATCAGCAGGGCGTCGCCCTGCCCGCCGCCGCCGCACAGCGCTGCCGCGCCGAGACCGCCGCCGCGGCGGCGCAGCTCATAGGCCAGGTGGACGATGAGCCGGGCGCCGGAGGCGCCGATCGGGTGGCCGAGCGCGATGGCTCCGCCGTCGACGTTGACGATGTCCGGGCTGATGCCCAGTTGCTCGGTGGAGACGATGCCGACGGCGGAGAACGCCTCGTTGATCTCCACCAGGTCCAGGTCGGACGGCTCCAGCTTGGCCTTGGCCAGTGCCGCCCTGATCGCGTTCGACGGCTGCTCGTGCAGGCTTCCGTCCGGCCCGGCCACCACACCGTGGGCGCCGATCTCGGCGATCCAGGGCAGGCCCAGCTCCTCGGCCTTGGCCTTGCTCGCCACTACCACGGCCGCGGCGCCGTCGGAGATCTGCGACGCCGTCGCCGCCGTGATCGTGCCGTCGGCGCTGTACACGGGACGCAGCTTCGCCAGGACCTCCGTCGTGGTGTCGGGACGCACGCCCTCGTCGGTGTCACACACCACTGGGTCGCCCTTGCGCTGCGGGACCGTCACCGGCGCCATCTCCTCGGCGAACCGCCCGGCCGCCGCCGCGGCGGCGGCACGCTGGTGCGAGGCCGCGGCGAACGCGTCCTGCTTCTCCCGGGTCAGCCCGGCGTAGCGGCTGTTGTACTTCTCGGTCGAGACGCCCATGCCGACCTGGTCGAAGGGGCAGAACAAGCCGTCGTGGACCATGTGGTCGATCAGCGGTACATCACCGGACTTGAAGCCCCCACGCGACTTGGGAAGCACGTGCGGAGCCTGCGTCATGGACTCCTGACCGCCCGCCACGACCAGGTCGAACTCACCGGCCCTGATCAGCTGGTCGGCCAGCGCGATCGCGTCGACCCCGGAGAGACACACTTTGTTGACGGTCAGCGCCGGGACGCTCATCGGGATGCCGGCGGCCACCGCGGCCTGACGGGCCGGGATCTGGCCGGCGCCTGCGGTGAGCACCTGCCCCATGATCGTGTACTCCACTTGCTCGGGCGCCACCCCCGCCCTCTCCAGAGCCGCCTTGATCGCGATCGCCCCGAGCTGGGCTCCGGAGAAGTCTTTCAGAGCCCCGAGCAGGCGACCGGTGGGGGTACGGGCCCCAGCCAGGATGACGGATCCGGACACGACGTCCTCCGTGGGTAGCAGTTGTAGACCACAACACGGTCACATTACCCACGAGTTGGGTTAGGGAGATGCGCTCTCCGGCGGTGTGAGCCACGGCATAGCCGATCGGAGGCGTCCCCCTCTGGCGGTGATGACTGCGCGAGACGCCGCTTCATGGGGGAGCCGCACTTGACTGACGTTGCGCGGAGCCTGCCCGGCGGCTGAACGGGCCGCCGGGCCTGGCCGTCCTGTCCAGCGCTCAGTCGAACGGGCGGTCTCCAACGCGTACACCTTCCGACCGCGGGCTTTCAGGCCGGCGCCGGATCAGCCAATCGACATCCAGGGCCGGACGGTTGAAGCATTCTGCATGCAGCGCGTTGACCGCGACGTCGTCGAAGCCGCCCCGCCACCCAGAGGTGAACGTCATCGCGCGAGCGCAGACCGTCACCCCTGCCTGATCCTCCTGCGCAAGCAGGATTCAGAAGGGATCATCGTCGAGAAGGCCCGGGTCTCAACGGTCGGCGGCCTTGAGCCGGGCGCTGGTAAAATCGCCGTACGCTTCGATACACACGGGGTCCGTGCCGGCCAAGGCTCGGGCCTCGTCTCGTTCGGGGTCACCAGTCGAGGAAGGCCCCCATGAACGCGAAGACGTCCGCATCCGGGCATTCCGGTGCCGGCAACAACGACCGTGCCGGGGTACCGGAGAGCGGGGACCCGGTGCCCGGGGCGGTGACGGCGGGGCTGCCGCCGGTCGAGGGGTTCGCTGAGCTGGATCTGCCGCCGGAGCTGATCCGGACCATGACAAGCCTGGCGGTGCGGGAGCCCTTCCCGATCCAGGCGATCACCCTGCCGAACGCTCTTGCCGGGCGCGATGTCCTCGGCCGGGCGCGCACCGGCTCGGGCAAGACGCTCGCCTTCGGCCTCCCGCTGCTCGTCCGTACGGCGGGCCGGCGCGCCGACGCGAAGCGGCCCCTCGGTCTGGTCCTGGTACCGACGAGGGAACTCGCGCAGCAGGTCAGCGACGCCTTGGAGCCGTATGCGCAGGTCCTCGGCCTACGGTTGGCGACCGTGGTCGGCGGCCTGTCGATCGGGCGCCAGGCGGCATCGCTGCGGACCGGGGCCGAGGTCGTCGTCGCCACTCCGGGACGGCTGACCGACCTGGTCTCCCGCCGGGACTGCCACCTGGACCGTGTGGAGATCACCGTTCTGGACGAGGCGGACCAGATGTGCGACCTGGGGTTTCTGCCCCAGGTCTCGGAACTCCTGGACCAGGTGCGCCCCGGCGGGCAGCGGATGCTCTTCTCCGCCACGCTCGACCGCGACGTCGAGCGGCTGGTCGAGTGCCACCTGCACGCCCCGGTCTCCGCCTCGGTCGACCGGCCGTCGGGATCGGTGACCACGATGGAGCACCACGTCCTGCTCGTCCATCCTGCCGACAAACTCGCCACCGCGACCGAGATCGCGGCCCGTGACGGCCGGGTCCTGATGTTCCTGGACACCAAAGCCGCCGTGGACCGGTTCACCCGCCACTTGCGGGACAGCGGGATTCAGGCCGCCGCCCTGCACAGTGGGAAGTCGCAGCCGCAGCGCACCCACACGCTGGCCCGGTTCAAGGACGGCGGGATCACAGTGCTGGTGGCGACCAATGTCGCCGCCCGCGGCATCCACATCGACGACCTGGACCTCGTCGTCAATGTGGATCCGCCCGCCGATTCCAAGGACTACCTCCACCGCGGCGGGCGCACCGCCCGCGCGGGCGAGTCGGGCAGCGTGGTCACTGTGGTCACCCCCGGGCAGCGTCGCGAGGTGAACCGGATGATGTCGGAGGCCGGCATCCGGCCCACGGTCACGCCGGTGCGGTCCGGCGAGGCGAAGCTGACGGGTATCACCGGCGCCAGACGCGCACCGGCGACGGCTCCCGCGAAGAACACCAACGCTCCCTTCCGGGGCATGGGCACCCGCCCGGGCCGTCCGGCGAAGGAGAGCCGCAAGGCCGCCGAAGCCCGGAAGCTCGCGGAAGCCCGGAAGGCCGCCCAGGCGCGCAGGTCCCGCTGACGCGAAGCAGCTTTCGCCGGGATGTCCGACTGCGCCGGCTCGCCGTCGGTCCGGCCGGGGACGAGGTTTCCGGCACGGAGGTCATGGCTTCCGCACCGTGACGGTGTAGGTGTGGATGGTGGCTCGGTACTTCTTGTCGGGGGTGGGGCTGCCGCCCGGGACAGGGGACGGGGTGATGGGACCGCCGGCATCGCCGCCGCCGACGCAGGCACCGTGGGGGCACTGGATGAGCCGGATCGTCGTCGTGCCCGGACCGACGGCCTTGAAGTCGAAGAAGTCCGTTCCGCTCCCGCTGCCGTCGACGTCTTCGTCGGCCTCGATGTCCTCCCGCTTGCCGTTCTTCCGGACGACGTCGGGGTCGGGCTCCGGCGATGTCAGGTACCACCATTCCCCCATCGCGGTGGCGACCGGAACGGACAGCGTGAACTCCTCCCCCTCATCCACCTGTATGTGCTTCTCATCCAGCTCGTAGGTGTCCGGCCCGACGAGGCCGCAGCCCGCGAGCACGGTCATCAGCAGGGCGGGAAGGGCGAGTCGGCGCAGGGAGCCGGTCATGACGCTCACTTCTTCGGTCGGCGGGCAGGGGGACGGCGTACGCGTCGGGCCATGCGACAGCCGGATGCCTTGTGGCCGTTGACGAAGTCGTCCTCGCTGACCCAGGGCGTTTGGCCCCATGGGTTGTAGATCTGCAGCATGTCGCCTTCCTGGCCGATCACCATCATCTGGTGTCCGTGCCGGGCGTGCAGCGGCGCATCCATCGGGCACCGTCCTATCACCACAGGCGGTCAGGGAAGTGCCAATACTGATCGGGCGGGACGGTCGCCGGTGCCCAGTAGTGGGCACACCTGAAGTGCGGCCTGTCCCGCCCCGGCCAGTGGGTGTCAGGACCGAGGAGGCCGCGGAGTAATGCGTTCTCGGCGTGCCCGCGGGCAGAGCGGGGGCCCGCCTTGAGAAGTCCGGGCCGGGCGGCCGTGACGCTCATCGACTCGGCTCGTCACTGTGGTCTCACTGGAGGGTCGGCTCATCCACGGCACAGGGGATCAGCGAACGGAGCTTCTCGCGGGTTTCCGGGTCCGTGGAGTAGACGATCGTTCCGATCATGCCCCGGGTCAGCAGCACCTTGTAGGTATTGCGGATGAGCCGGGCGACGTCTTCGTCGGGGGTTGCCTTGGTGAACACGGGGTCCTTGGATGCGGTGCGGTTCACCACCCAACGGTCGGTCCGCCAGACGAGGTCCGGGCCCATGATCACGCCCGACCAGTCGTACTCGAAGCCCTGAGCGGTGTAGACGCAACCGACCTGACCGAAACCGGCGGGGTCGGTGGCCCATAGCGGTGCCGGGGGCGCGCCGAGCAGGGAGCGGTCGCCGTACAGGTTCCATGGCCGTGCCCAGTCGCCGATGGTCACGTCCGCCGGCAGCGATGTCATGGTGGGCTTGATCTTCGTCGTCCACTTCCAGCAGTAGCCCGCCGACATGCGTGCCCCGTAGTCCTTGGCCCGTTTGTCGGCCAGGAATGCCTCCAGCTCCTGCGGGCTCTCCGCCGTGAGCAACTGGACCTTGCCGTCCGGCTCCCACACCGTGGGCCCGCCGTCTTCCAGCCCCAGCAGGCCGGTCACCCACCGCAGATAGGCGTCACTACCACCGCATCGGAACTGGCTGTCCAACTCCACGACCGTGCACTGCAGCCCTTGCTCAGCGGCGGCCTCGCGGATCTCCTCCACCGTCCCCATCTCGCCAGGGCGCACCACCTGGTGCTGGTCGAGCAGGAACACCGGGACTCGGGCGGCGTCCATCAGTTCCGCCACCTGCGGGCGGCCGGTGCGGAGGGCGGCTTTGGTGTAGCGGTTGGCGGAGGTCTTGCGGAGGCGGTGGGCTTCGTCGCAGACGAGCACGTCCAGATCGTTCGGCTCGGCCTCCATGAAGCTGTTGAAGTAGCGGAAGAGCTTCTGGACCTCAGTCTTGCGGGTTCCCGCGACCTTACGCATCGTCTTGGTGAACGATTGCGAACCGGTGGCGTGCAGAGCGGGCACCCCACGCCGGTACATGTCACCCAGCAGGGACAGGGCAATCACGCTCTTGCCGGAGCCCGGGCCACCGGCCACCACGACCACCTGCTTGTGGTTGGACCGTCGTGCCTCCCGGACGGCGGACATCACGGTCTCGTAGGCAAGTCGCTGCTCGCCCAGAAGTACGAATTGCTCCCGGTTCCGCACTTCTTCGGCGGCGACAGCCATCAGTTGCCTGGACGGCCTGACCTTGCCCTGGAGCAGGGTGTCGGCCGCGTCGGCGCCGGGCTTCGGCGCCAGCATCGAGCGCAGGTAGTTGAGGAAGGCGCCGCGCTGCTCGCCGGTGAACATCCGGCCCCGACGGTCTTCCGTAACGGCACGCAGTCCCGCCACCCCGAACTCGGTCGCGTTGTGCAGGTATGCCACTCCGGCGATCGACTCCGGTGCCTGCTCCAGCGCACCGTTGAACGACACCAGGTAGTCGCAGTACCCGCGGACCTGCTCGATCGGGTTGAGGACGGGCGCCGGGTACGCATCGATGCGGCACCGCAGCGGATCGCCGTCCTCCGGGTAGGCGTTGCTCCACTGCTTGAGTTCCACAACGACGTACGAGGGCCCGCCGGTCGTGGGATGGACACCGGCCAGTATCACGTCAGCGCGCTTGCTGGTCAGGGGCAGTCCGTACTCCAGCAGCATCTCCACCTCACCGAGCCCGGCTTCGACCAGCGCGTGAGTGAGGGCCGGGATGCTGCGCTCCCAGGAGCGCACCTCCGACGTCTGGGGCCGGTGGCGGTGCTTGTGCAGGAAGTTCTCGGTCAGGAGCTCGGCCAGCCGTCCTTCGAGTTGGGTGCGGTTGGCCAATGACGCCGCGGACTCACGGAACAGCAAGGAAATGCCCCCAGGCAGCACGAAGTAGCTCGTGCGGGTGGGGGCATGTCCTTCAGTTCCACCGAAGTGGAGCGGAAGCCCGTCGGGCCGCTGAGATTGGTCTCACCATCCTAGAACAGGAGGTGGATCATGCATCCAGAGTTGGGCAGCACTCATGGGGTGGGAACGGGGGCGCTGCCCAGGCGGACGTCCTCACAGGGTCTCTTGCATTCGGCCCGATCCGGCGGAGGGGGCTCGTAGGCAGGCGGGCTTGGGGGAGCGGGTTGGCTCCACTGACCTCGGTGAGCAGCCAGACCAGCGTCGTTGTCACCAACGACCCCAGCGCCGCGTCCGGGAAACTGCGTTGTGCCGCAGACGAGGGTGTCCCGCTCGTGGACGAGTCGACCTACGTGCGGCTGCTGGAGAGCGTGCAGCCCGGCCAGGCCAAGGGCACCGCCCGGCAGCGTCGCGTCGCCGAGGCTCCCGGGAGTGCGACGATCGCACAGCCTGGTCCTGTACCGAGCGTCCCGGTACAGCGCACGGTCAGGCCGACCGCACTCACTGCCGGTGCGGACCAGCCGCTCACCGGACGGAGAGTCCTGGTCCTGGGCGGCACCCACGAGGCAGCCGCGGAAGCGCGTGCTCGTGCCGTAGCTCTCGGCGCCTCCGCGGCAGTCAACCTCTCCGCCAGTGTGACCGATGTCGTCGTGCTTCCCGGCGGTGAAGCGGACCGGCGCATGAACCGCATCACGGCCCTCGGCCTCCGTGTGCACGACGCCGGTTGGCTCCTTGCACCCACGCCTGCGGCGATGCCCGCGCCGGCACAGGGCGAGGCCGGGGAGCAGCCGGACACGGCGGAGGTACTGGTCCGTGGTGCCGTCATCGACTTGCCCGACACCGGCACGGCCTGGACGGTGGCCGCGACGTGGCGTCAGCAGGCCGTCTGCGACGTGGACGTCGTCGCTCTCGCGGTCGATGTGCAGGAACAGGTACCAGGAGATGAGGACTTCGTCTTCTACGGTGCCCCGGAGCACCCGAACGGCACCGTGCGGCTCGCCACGGACGGGCCGACGGAGCAGGCCGTCACCGCCGACCTGGAGCGTCTGCCCTTGGAGATCCACAGGGTCGTCATCGCCGCCGCGATCGACGGTGCCGCGACCTTCTCCGACGTCGGAGCCATCGAGATCACCGCCACCCACGGGATCGGCGCGGCCCCGACCGCCCGGGCCACCCTCGACGCCGCCACCACCGAGCGCACGATGATCCTCGCCGAGATCTACCGCCGAGGAGAGGGCTGGCGGCTGCGTGCGGTCGGACAGGGCTACGACCATGGCCTGGCCGACCTTGCTCGCGGCTACGGCGTCGACGTCGCCGAATGACCGACGGGCTCCCTTCGGGAGGGCCGGCCCCTCAAATGAGCCGTCACCCGTACGTGTCATTGCCAGGTGCGAACCGGGCTCACTGTCCGGCCTCCCCCGTCGGGGCGCTCCTGTCTCGTGGGCGCCCGCTGTGGCTTTATCGAGTAGTAGTGACGTCACTTGTCGATGGGTTTGGGAGGCGCCCCGATCCACGGTCGGGTGATGTTGATGAGTTTGGGAGGCACGGGGGCTCTTGCCAGGGCAGCATCGGGATGCTCTCGGTGAAAGGTGCTGGTCATGCCGCAGATGTCGAAGGACGAGCTGTACGCGGCGATCCGGCGTGACCATCACAACGGCATGTCGATGCGGGAGCTTGAACGCAAGCACGGCGTGACCTGGCGGACAGTGCGCAAGGCGCTGGACTCGTCCTGGCCGGAGCCTCGCAAGAAGCTCCCGCCCCGAGCCACCACGCTGGACCCGTACAAGCCGGTGATCGACGAGATCCTGCGGGCGGATCTGGACGCGCCCCGCAAACAGCGTCACACGGTCACCCGGATCTTCCACCGGCTGGTCGAAGAGCATGGCGCGGACGTCTCCTACGGGGTGGTGCGTTATTACGTCGCCAGCCGGAAGCCCGAGATCCTGGTCGAGTCGGGCAAGGCGCCACTGGAGGCGTTCGTCCCGCAGACGCACCTGCCCGGCCATGAGGCAGAGGTCGACTTCGGTGACGTGACCGTGCGCCTGGCCGGCGAGCTGGTGACCTGCTACCTGTTCTCCTTCCGGCTGTCGTACTCGGGCAAGGCCGTCCACCGCGTGTTCGCTTCCTGCGGCCAGGAAGCCTTCTTCGAAGGCCACGTTCACGCATTGCGGACGCTGGGCGGGGTCCCGCGGACCAAGGTCCGCTACGACAACTTGAAAGCCGCCGTCGCCAGGGTGCTGGGGCAGAGCCGGGGAAGAGTTGAGGCCGACCGGTGGATCGCCTTCCGGTCGCACTTCGGCATTGAGAGCTTCTACTGCCGGCCCGGCATCGAAGGCGCCCATGAGAGGGGCGGAGTCGAAGGAATGATCGGCTACTTCCGCCGCAACCACTTCGTTCCCGTCCCCGAGGTCTCCTCGCTCGCCGAGCTGAACGAAATGGTCGAACAGTGGGACCGGCAGGACGACGCCCGCCGCATCGGGTCCAGGCCCAAGACGGTCGCGGAGTACTTCGCACTCGAACAACCGCTGCTGATGCCGCTGCCCGAGGAACCGTTCGAGACAGGTCGGCTGTTCACGCCGCGGGTCGACCGCTACGGCCAGATCCCGGTCCGCACCAATCGCTACTCGGTCCCGATTCGGCTGATCGGCAAACGCGTGCGGGTCGTGCTGCACGCGTCTCATCTGGTGGTTTACGACCAGAACGTGGAAGTGGCCCGGCACGAGCGGCTGATCGCGAAGGGCGCCGTCCGTCTGGACCTGGACCACTACCTGGAAGTTCTGGTCCGCAAGCCCGGCGCCTTCCCAGGCTCGACTGCGCTCGAACAGGCTCGTTCAGCAGGTAGGTTCACCCCGGTCCACGACGCCTGGTGGGACCAGGCCCGCAAGATTCATGGTGAGCGGGACGGCACCCGTGCCCTGATCGAGGTTCTCCTGCTGGGGCGCCATCTGCCTCATGAGCATGTCGTTGCCGGCCTGGCCGCGGCCCTGCGAGCCGGGGCCATGACCGCCGACGCGGTTGCGCTCGAGGCCCGCAAGGCCGCTCAGGCCGAGACCGAACCCGCCCCCTCCGCAGGCCAGATGGTCTCCGAGAAACCGTCGGCGACAGTGACCTCCCTGCACGAATGGCGACTCGCGCACCTTCCGCCGGACACCAGGCCGCTGCCCTCGGTGACCCCCTATGACCAGTTGCTCCGACGCCGTCGCACCAGCGGCGGTGACCACCGTGAGGGAGAAGCACAGTGACCCTGCCCCGCCAGCGAGGCCTGACCGAGCAGGCCGCCGACGCTGCCATCGACAGTGCTTGCCGCCTGCTGCGGCTGCCGTCGATCCGCAACGAGTTCTCCGACATCGCCGAGCGGGCGCTTAAGGACCAGATGAGCTACCGCGGTTTCCTCGCCGAGCTGTTGATGGCCGAGTGCGACGACCGGGCCCGTCGCCGCTCAGAGCGGCGAATCAAGGCGGCTGGCTTCCCGCGGGAGAAGTCCTTGCGGGCGTTCGACTTCGACGCCAACCCGAACATCGACGCCGCGACCATCCACACTCTCGCCAGCTGTGAGTGGATCAAGAATAGCCAGCCGCTCTGCCTGATCGGCGATTCCGGCACCGGCAAGTCCCACATGCTCATCGCTGGGCACCGAGGCCGCCATGAAGGGCTACCGCGTCCGCTACACCCTGGCGACGAAGCTGGTGAACGAGCTCGTCGAGGCCGCCGACGAGAAGTAGCTGAACAAGACCATCGCCCGCTACGGCCGCGTCGACCTCCTCTGCATCGACGAACTCGGCTACATGGAACTCGACCGCCACGGCGCCGAACTCCTCTTCCAGGTCCTGACCGAACACGAGGAGAAGAACAGCGTCGCCATCGCCTCCAACGAGCCCTTCGGAGGCTGGGCCAAGACCTTCACCGACCCCCGCCTCTGCGCGGCCATCGTCGACCGCCTCACCTTCAACGGCACCATCATCGAGACCGGCACCGACTCCTACCGCCTCGCCGGCACCCGCGCACGAGCCGAAGAGCCTGCCAAGGCCGACTGACCTCTGCCGCTACGTCGCGATGGTCCGCCGCCCTCACGAGCGGCGGACCATCCCCGCTCAACCCGCCAAAGTGCCCTGGTGAAAGTACATGCACCAGCCCGTTTCCGTCATACGCCACAGGGAGCTTCGCCACACTCGACCCCGGACTCTCTGACCCACGGTGCAAAGCAGGCCGCCGGGCCCGCTGATGGTCCTGGCGAAGCGGACACTGGCCGGACTCCGAACGGGGCAGAGGCCGGAATGTGTTGCGGCAGCCCGCTGGGAGCCGTGGGTAGGTGTTACTTGAGGTGTCCGAGGGCCTTGGCGCGGCCCTGTGCCCAGCCGGCGAGGAAGACACCGATGGCGAGGGCAGCGATGTAAACGCACAGGGCGCCCGGGAACGGCAATCCGCTGAGCACCCCACCGTTGTCGTGATCGATGAGCAGCCGGATCGTGCCTTGGCCGCTGAAGACCACTAAAGCCATTCCGATGATCAGCAGAACGACGAACTTCATGATGCCCCCTCAGTTATTTTAACAATGCACATGCATTGTAATAGACTGTCGATGGCGATGCAATGCGAACGCATTGGCTCGCCAGGGAGGATGCATGCCGAAGATCGTTGACCATGAGGAGCGCCGACACCGCCTTGCCGAAGCCGTCTGGACACTGACGCTCCGCGACGGACTGGAGGGTGTGACGCTTCGCAAGGTCGCGGTGGAGGCCGGGGTGTCCATGGGCCAGGTGCAGCACTACTACGCCACCCGGGAGGACCTGGTCCGTGACGCGATCGACCGCGCCGTGCGGGCACTGAACGCCCGGATTGAGGCATCCATCAAGGCAACAGACCCGGCGAGTGCGGAGACGATGCTCCGTGAATGTCTGCGCGCGATGCTCGCCCGTGACCCGGAAAGCCTGCGCCTACTCCAGCTGTCAGTCGCGGTCGTCGGAAGGGCGATCTCGGATCCGGCAATGGCCGGCGTGCTGGCGCCAGGTAGCGGCGAGCTTCTGGACTTCACCGCGGGACTCATCGCCGCGGCCCGGCAGGAACGGGGCGCGCCAGCACGGGGCAACGGCCTGATCGACGCCGACATCTGTTGGAATCTGGCCACGAGCCTGGGGGTCGACGTCGCCCTGGGGCAGCGTTCTCCCGACGAAGCACTCAGGGTGCTGGACTATCACCTGGACAACCTCCTGGGCTGACCACCGCCTCGCCCAGCGCATCACGCGGCGACACCGCGTTTCGTAGGTGGTCACTCATGAAACAGCGACGCCCGGTACGGCCGCGTTGAGCATTCTCCGTTTCAAGGGACAGCACCCCTCGCCCGCGCGACCCGGGTCAGAGATAGGAGCCCGGGGCCTGCTCGGCGCCCTCCGTTGTCGGCGAAGTACGTCAGGTGACGATGCCCGGGCGAGTACGCCCCTGAGGTCTCGCTGCCCCTGATCGGAGACTCCGGGACTACTGAACCGGCACTCGTCACCGCGAGAATCGACGTCGCATCCCAGCGCCTGCCAGACGCACCGATCTCGGTGGACTCGGGATCGAGAAGCTGCAAGACCAGGACCGGCGAAGCACGCCGGTCAGGGTCGAGAAGCCGCAGCTCCGCCTCAATACCGCCTGAACGGCCCGCTCGCTCCCGCTGCCAGTGCACGAACCCTACGGACGCCCCTATCCCGTCACAGCGAATGGTTGACGCGGCCCTGGGAGCAACCGGCAGTGCCGTCACTTCTCATCAACAATCCGAGTTGGGTTGATCATCAACTGCCTTCGGAACCCGTGCACAAGTGCTGTCACTACACATCGATGAAGCCACCCGCTGACAGTGCGGGCCTGACCTCCACGTCCGGGACCGTGGTTGGTTCGGCCCGTCGTCGGGGGCGATCGGCTGGGACGATGCCGTGGCGTCGCTGTCACGTTGCTTGCCCGGAACACCCCGGAGAGCGTTCCGCGGCCCTTGGAGTCGCGCAGCAGCCGGTGCGGCGGCTCGGATCAGACCTTCTCAGCGGCCACGCGGGGGTGGGCGGCGGTGAGCATGCTGATGTCCTCGACGTCGGAGGTCAGGATCGTGACATTGCCCGACTGGGTGAGGGCGGTGGCGCAGAGCATGGCGTCGATGGCGTACTTGTGGCCGTGGAGTCCGGCCGCGCGGAGCAGGCCGGCGGCGGACTGGGCGACGGCCTGGGTGACGGGCTCGACCCGCAGCCGGGAGAGCGTCCACTTCAGTGCGGCGTCGTTGATCTTTGGGTGGATCACCTCGACGAGAATCGCGGCCGAGGTGATCAACGGAAGGTCTGCGTCGCGGGCGGCGGTGAGCCACTCGTGGACCTCCCTGTCGCGCTGCACGGCCTTGGCCAGGCCCTCGCTGTCCAGGATGAGCGCGCCGCTCATGCGGCCGCCCCGGCCCCGGTGCCGCCGGTGAGCTTGGCCCGCTTGGCGGCCACGGCCTCCGGGTCGGCGGGACCGTTGGTCTTGTCGAAGTCGGCGATCAACTCGTCCAGGTTGTCTCGCTCGATCTGTCGCTGCGCGGCCTTCTCGAGGTAGGCGGACATGCCCCGCTTTCCGACCCGCTCGCGGATCGCCTGGAGGGTGCCGGCGGTCAGGGAGACGGAGATACCACTGCTGGGGCCGTCGCCGGGAGGGAAGCCGGTGGCGTCGTCAGTCATGGCACGAGTATGGCATTTCAAATGCTATATGGCGAGAGCTTGGCTGGTGGTGAGCTTCTGATGCCGCTGCGCAGCGGCGCTGAGTGCGTCGAATGAGCACACATCGTGCCTACGGCGCGCACCATGTCCGCGCCCGACGCCGTGCGCCCGCCAAGGGCTGAGCAGGACCTAGAACAGCACCAGCGTCCCCGCCGCCACCGCGCCCAGGGACGCGCCCGCGACGGTCTGGGCCACGGAGTGGTAGGTCAGGGCCACTCGGGTCCGGCACACGGCAACAACCAAGGGGTAGGCCGCCAGCCACCAAGGGGTGTGGACCGCCGCGAGCATGATGGCGATGGCGGAGGCGACCGCCGAGTCCACTGAGATCTTCCAGACCTTGTTGATCGCCAGTAGGGCCACGGTCATGGCCCAGAGCGCGAGCATCGCGATGAGGATGTCCCTGGGGGCGTCGGCGAGGAGCATGACGGCCGAGCCGGTGCCGATGGAGCCGAGGATCACGAAGAAGATGGGTGCGCGCTGCCCGCGGTCCACGACGTGCCGGTCGCCCCAGGTGCCGCGCTTGCGTTCCCACTCGATGTAGGCGGCGGGCACGATTCCGGCGCACAGGGCGGCGAACAGGCCCCAGGCGGCGCCGGTCCAGTCGCCCGCGGCCGCGATGCCGACGCCGGTGAGGCCGGCGAGCAGGACGTTGCGGGGCTGGAGTATGTCGGTGATCGTGCGGGCGGTCGTGGTCGTAGCCGTGGCCGTACTCGTACTCGTGTTGGTGCTCGTGGTCATGCGGGCTGCCTTGAGGTTTTGAGGGCTTGTCCTGATCGTTCGCCGCTGATGTGCCGTCGGTGGTGAGAGCCGTTTCAGCTCCGCGCCCTCAGAGGTCCAGATGGGCCAGCACCGCCAGCACCCGGCGGTTGTCGTCGCACGATGGGGCCAGGCCCAGTTTCGCGAAGATGTTGTTGGTGTGCTTGCTCACCGACTTCTCGGTGATGCACAGCTGCCGGGCGATCGCCGCGTTGGTCCGTCCCTCGGCCATCAGGCCCAGCACTTCGCGTTCCCGGGCGGTGAGGGACTGCATCGGTTCCTGGCCGGAGTTCCTGGCCAGCAGCTGGGAGATGACGGAGGTGTCCATCGCCGTGCCGCCGGCGGCCACCCGTCGTACGGCGTCGACGAATTCGCTCACCTCGAAGACCCGGTCCTTGAGCAGGTAGCCGATGCCGCCGTCGTGGTCGGACAGCAGCTCCCGCGCGTAGAGGTGCTCCACGTGCTGGGACAGGACCAGGACCGGGAGGCCGGGAACCTCGCGGCGGGCCTTGGTGACCGCCTGGAGGCCTTCGTCGGTGAAGGTGGGCGGCAGCCGGACGTCGACCACGGCGACGTCCGGACGGTGCTCCAGCAGGGCCCGCAGCAGATCGGGACCGTTGTCCACGGCTTCGACGACCTCGAAGTCGTTGATCGTGAGCAGTTGGATGATGCCCTCCCGGAGCAGGGCCAGATCCTCGGCGATCACAACGCGCACGGCAGCTCCATGGTCACTGCGGTGGGGCCGCCCACCGGACTGTTCAGGTCGAGGGTTCCGTCGAAGGTGGCGAGCCGGCGCCGCATGCCGTCCAGTCCGCCGCCCGGCTGCACCCGTGCGCCACCGCCGCCGTTGTCGCCGACGGTCAGGTGCAGCCGTTCGTCGGCGTGGTGGATCCGTACCCGGGCCGTGGTGGCGCCGCTGTGCTTCACGACGTTCGCAAGCGCTTCGGCGACGGCGAAGTATCCGGCCGACTCCACCGGTGCCTGCGGGCGGGCGGGCAGGTCGATGTGCACCTCCACCGGAACCGGCAGATCGAGGGCGAGGGCCCGGACGGCGCCGTCGAGGCCGCGTTCGGCGAGGACCGGCGGATGGATGCCCCGCACCAGGTCCCGCAGCTCCGCCAGGGCCTGGCTGCTCGCCGCGCGGGCGTCGGTGAGCAGTTTGTGTGCGGCGTCGGGGTTCCGGGTGAACAACTGCTCCGCGAGGCCGAGTTTGAGCCCCACGGTCACCAGTCGTGCCTGCGCGCCGTCGTGCAGATCCCGTTCGATGCGCCGCAGTTCCGCGGCCTGGGCGTCCACGGCCTCCGAGCGGGTCTCGGTCAGGTGCAGCACCCGCCGGGCGAGCCGGGCCTTCTCCGTGGGGCGCAGCAGTCTCTCGGTGATCCGGGTGTGGACCCGCAGCAGCCGGGTTCCCGACCAGAAGCCGAGGAAGAGGATGACCAGCCCCTCGACGAAGGCGAGCGCCGCCATGCCGGGGCTGTGGACCGGCCAGATCAGCCCGTACCCGTAGTCGGGCCGCATGAAGGGCCAGAACAGGGGAGTGGCCACTACCCCGTGGATGCCGTAGATGATCAGCCAGCCCGGCAGCAGGCCCAGGACCAGCCCGGCCGGGGCGTGGATGAGGAGCCAGAGCAGGTCGCGCCAGGTGGCCGGGTCGGTGAGCAGCGAACGGCAGTACCGCAGGCTGCTGGGCACGTCCAGGGGCTCGAAGTCCTCGCCCTGCTGGGCTCGGTAGGGAGTGGGGATGTCGACCGACCACCACTCCCGGGCGAAGCGGCGGTGCATGTCGGCGAGGCCGCGCACGGCGAACAGCGCGATCGGGAGGGTGAGCACCCCGACGCCCGTGACGAGCAGGGCCAGGGACACCAGCGTCAGCGTGAGCAGGGGTACGGCCCCCAACTGCGACAGCAGGGCCAGGGCGAGACCGCGGCGGGCGGTCACCAGTCCGGTGACCAGCCAGGGACGCAGTTCGGTGCGCAGCCGGGGACGTAGTTCGGTACGCAGCCAGGGACGCAGTCCGGTACGACGCCAGGGACACAGTCCGGTGCGCAGCGGCGCGGGCCACCACGTGCTCCTCATGGGCAACTCGCATGCTCCAAGCACTGTGGGTGGTCCTGGCTGGTGTGATGTCCAGTGAGCCTATGGCCGGCCCCCCTGCCGGGCAAGGCGGGCCCCAGGAGCGGGGGTAGGGTTTTGCCCACCTCGAAGTGGGGGGCTAAGCGGGTTCTGACGCCCGCCCCCGGAAACCAGACTCGAGGCCATGAGCATTCAGTCAGTGATGACGACAGTGGAGGCGCCCGCGGCGGGGGTGGCCACGCCACCCGCCGGAAGGGTCTCCGGGAGCGACTTCGCGCAACTCAGCCGCCGCGTCGCCGAAGAAGGGCTGCTGGACCGGCGGCCCGGGTACTACATGGTGCGGTTCGGCCTCGTGGGCCTGTCGCTGGTGGGCGGCTGCGTCGCGTTCTTCCTGCTGGGTGACTCATGGCTGCAACTGGCCCTGGCCGCTGTGCTGGCCGTGGTCTTCGCCCAGGTCGGGCTCATCGCCCATGACCTGGCGCACCGGCAGGTGTTCTCCCACCGGAGGTACAGCGAGGTCGGCGGCCGGATCGCCGCGAACCTCGTCATGGGGATGAGCTACGGCTGGTGGATGAACAAGCACACCCGCCACCACGCCAACCCCAACCACGAGGAGCGGGACCCCGACGTGGCCCCCGACATCCTGGTGTGGTCCCAGCGGCAGGCGAGGAACGCGAACGGGCTCGCGAAGTTCATCGGCAAGCGGCAGGGCCTGCTCTTCTTCCCGCTGCTGACGCTGGAGGGGCTCAACCTCAGCGTCTCCAGCTTCCGGGCGCTGCGCAGCCCGGCGATGAAGCGCCCGTACCTCGAAGGCACGCTGCTGGTCGCCCACTTCGTGGCCTACTTCGGCGCGATATTCGCCGTGCTGCCGCTGGGCAAGGCACTCGCCTTCATCGCCGTGCACGAGGGCCTGCTCGGGATCTACATGGGGTGCGTCTTCGCTCCCAACCACAAGGGCATGCTGATGGTCACCCCGGAGATGAAGCTCGACTTCCTGCGCCGGCAGGTGCTCACCTCCCGCAACGTCCGCGGTGGCCGCTTCATCGACGCGGTCATGGGCGGCCTCAACTACCAGATCGAGCACCACCTCTTCCCGAGCATGCCGACTCCCGCGCTCACCCGGACCGCGCAGATCACCAAGGAGTTCTGTGCGGAGAAGGGGATCCCTTACTACGAGACCGGGCTGCTGGCCTCGTACCGGGAGGTCGTGGGGCATCTGCACCGGGCGGGCGAACCGATCCGCAGCGTCGCCGGCTGACCCGCGGACACCGGCCGCCTATGGCGGCCGCTGCGCCCGGCCTCCGTCCCCCTCGGACCGCCACAACGCCGGCCCCGGCGCCCGGCCCGGTTCGCTGTCCCTTCCCCGTGCGATAGCGCGGGACAGCGGCACCGGGCCGGGCTTCGTGCGTTCCGGCGCCGGGAACGTCCGGGAACGGCGCAGGGCATCCGGCAGGCCCTCGACCAGCGCCGCAGCGATCGCCGCCTCAGTACATCCACGCCTCGTAGGACAGCACGTCCCCGGCCTCGACCCGCCCCTCCTTCCAGTCCCTGGTGACGGTCACCTCGCGGCCGAGGATCCGGCCCGTGTCCGGATCGAGGACGACCATCTGGCGCGCCCCGGTCCCGTGGTCGTCCCGTGTGACGTAGGCCTGTCCCTGCCGGCCGAGCCGGTCCGTCACCGCTCCCACGGGCCTCAGGCCGTCGGACCGGGCGAGCAGGGTGGTGATCGCGGCGGTTTCCCGCGGCCCGGGTGTCCAGTCCCCGAGGAACTCCGACACGTCGTCCAGCAGGTCGTCGGTCGGCTCCGCATCCGAGACGCCCGCCCGTTCGTCCCGGTCGAAGTACGCGCGGAGGGCGTCCGGGGTCCGCGGCGGGGGAGTGGTGTAGAGGCTGTTGCCGGCCAACGCCCCCGCGGGGTAGGTCTCATGGCGGACGACATGGCCGTCGTCCACCACCCGGGGCTTCACTCCGCTGCCGTCGATGACGGGCCTGCCGGGGTGCCGCGGGTCGGTGGCGACCTCCAGCAGCGAGCCGCTGCCGTCCCGGTTCCAGCGCAGATACCGCTCCTGGGGCACGGTCACCGGCGGCCGGGCGCCGGGGCCGGACTCCATGGCCAGGGCCCACTCCTGCACATGGCTGCCCGGTTCGGCGTGCCGGTCCGCGCCCGCACGGCGGGCCAGGGTCTGGGCCCGGTCGGCGATCCGGGCCAGGGGCAGGGCCGAGGAGCCGTCGGTCACCAGGGGAGCGGGGGCCGCGACCGCCACCGGCGCTCCGGGCCCCGACAGGGTCACGGCGACCGCGGTGACGACGCCCGCCACCGTCGCGGCCAGTCCGTACAGCAGACGGCGGGGACGACGCTGCTGGAGCGGGGCCGCGCCGCGCGCGGCTTCCCCCTGTGGGGCCGGTGGGCCCTCTCGGTCGCGGAGGAGTGCTGCCAGCTGCCGTTCGGCCCCGGCGTCCAGTGGACGGTCCCGCAGGTGCGGGTGGTCTGCCGGTACCGGGTTCGCGCGGCGCAGCAGGTCCAACGCGTCGTCCACCGGCGGCTCGTCCCTCACGGGCCGTACCCCGTCCTCCGGCCACTCGGGGTCCTTCGACACCGCAGCGTCCCGCGACACCGCATCGCCCCTCGAACCTTCATGACTCATCGGCAACTCATCGCTCATCGACGCTTCCTCGTCCCCGCCGCGCCGGCCGTTTCCTCCGCCGTCGCGCCGGCTGCTTCGTCCGCCGTCCCGTCATCGCACGGATCCGTGGTGTCCAACGTGCCGATCACCGTGCGCAGCCGTTGCCGGGCGCGGTGCAGCCGCATCCCCGCCGCGGTGGTGCTGCACCCCAGCGCGAGTCCGGCCTCCTCCAGGGTCAGTTCCTCCCAGGTGGTCAGCCGCAGCACCTCCTGGTCCGCCTCGGGGAGCGCGGCGAGCGCCTCGCGCACCCAGGCGCCGGGCTGTTCGGCGTCGGGGCCGGACACCACGCGGGGGCCGCGGGTGGTCTCGTGGTGGCTCAGCCGTTGCAGGAGCCGCCGGTACCGGCTGCGGCCGCGCACCGCGTTCGCCAGGCAGTTCCGGGCCACCCCGTACAGCCACGGCAGCATCGCCTCCGGCGCTTCGGCGCGGCGCCGCCAGGCCACGGAGAAGACCTCCGCGACCACTTCGTCGACCTCCCACGCCTGCCCGTCGAGCCGGCGGGCCACATAGCGGCTGACCGCCCAGTAGTGCTCGCGGTACGCGGCGGCGAAAAGGTCGTCCCTGCTCATGATCTGTTCGTGTCCGGCACGGTCCGTATCCTCACACCTCGCGGTGTGAGCGTCGTCACCGTCCCGGCGGGAGGCCGCGGGCACCGGCGCGGGTGAGACGCCGGTCACGTCCGCCGGTGAGCCGTGACGATCCGAGCGCTGCCGGACACGAACAGGGCATGAGCGAGACAGACCCGGCCCACGAGCCGTCCACCGCCGCGCGCACCGGATGGGTGAAGTGGCTGACCACCACCGATCACAAGACGATCGGCACGCTGTATCTGGTGACGTCGTTCGCGTTCTTCTGCCTCGGCGGGCTGATGGCGCTGCTCATGCGCGCCGAACTGGCCCGTCCCGGCACGCAGATCATGTCGAACGAGCAGTTCAACCAGGCGTTCACGATGCACGGCACGATCATGCTGCTGATGTTCGCGACGCCGCTGTTCGCCGGATTCGCGAACTGGATCATGCCGCTGCAGATCGGCGCACCCGATGTGGCGTTCCCGCGGCTGAACATGTTCGCCTACTGGCTGTATCTGCTGGGTTCGCTGATCGCGGTCGGCGGCTTTCTGACGCCGCAGGGCGCCGCGGACTTCGGCTGGTTCGCCTACGCCCCGCTGTCGGACGCCGTCCGCTCCCCGGGTGTGGGCGCCGATATGTGGATCATGGGTCTGGCGCTCTCCGGCTTCGGCACGATTCTGGGCGCGGTCAACTTCATCACCACCGTCATGTGCCTGCGGGCCCCCGGCATGACGATGTTCCGGATGCCGATCTTCACCTGGAACGTGCTGCTCACCGGGGTGCTGGTGCTGATGGCCTTCCCCGTCCTGGCGGCCGCGCTCTTCGCGCTGGAACTGGACCGGAAGTTCGGGGCGCACATCTTCGACGCGGCCAACGGCGGGGCGCTGCTCTGGCAGCACCTCTTCTGGTTCTTCGGCCATCCCGAGGTGTACATCATCGCGCTGCCGTTCTTCGGCATCATCTCCGAGGTGGTGCCGGTCTTCAGCCGCAAGCCGATGTTCGGCTACATCAGCCTCATCGCCGCCACCATCGCCATCGCCGGGCTCTCGGTGACGGTGTGGGCGCACCACATGTATGTCTCGGGTGGCGTGCTCCTGCCGTTCTTCTCCTTCATGACGCTGCTGATCGCGGTCCCGACCGGGGTGAAGTTCTTCAACTGGATCGGCACCATGTGGCAGGGCAGCCTGAGTTTCGAGACGCCGATGCTGTGGACGGTCGGCTTCCTGGTCACCTTTCTCTTCGGTGGTCTGACCGGTGTGATCCTGGCCTCGCCGCCGATGGACTTCCACGTCTCGGACTCGTACTTCGTGGTGGCCCACTTCCACTACGTGGTGTTCGGCACCGTGGTGTTCGCGATGTTCGCCGGCTTCCACTTCTGGTGGCCGAAGTTCACCGGCAAGATGCTGGACGAGCGGCTCGGCAAGATCACCTTCTGGACGCTGTTCATCGGCTTCCACGGCACCTTCCTGGTCCAGCACTGGCTGGGCACCGAAGGCATGCAGCGCCGCATCCCGGACTACCTCGCGGCCGACGGGGTCACCACGCTGAACACGGTCTCCACCATCGCGTCGTTCGTCCTGGGCCTCTCCTTCCTGCCGTTCCTCTACAACGTCTGGAGGACCGCCAAGTACGGCGAGAAGATCGAGGTGGACGACCCGTGGGGCTGGGGCCGTTCGCTGGAGTGGGCGACGTCCTGCCCGCCGCCGCGGCACAACTTCGTCAGCCTGCCCCGGATCCGTTCCGAGTCCCCGGCGTTCGATCTGCACCACCCGGATGTCGCGGCCGGCGCACTCGGCGGATCCGGCAGCGGCGCTCTCGCTGCAGCAGCCGGTGAGCTGCGCCCGCCGGCCCCTCGCGCGGGCGGCACCGGCGTTGCCTCCGAGCGGAACTGACCGGGAAGGGGGTACCAAGGAGTTCTGACCAGGGAGGTACGCAGTTGACGAGCACCGACGCCCCCGACCCCCACGGGGTCACCGCCGGGATCAACCGGATCGAGGGGTATCTGCTGTGGCAGGCCGAGACAGCCGGCGCCGAGGAGCGGGCCGAGGCGTTCTGCGACCGGCTCCCCTGGCTCACCACGGGCCAGCGCGAGGAGGTCGAACGCGTCTATGTCCAGGACCGGCTGGACGACGCCCGGCGCGACCTGCGGCGGGTCGCCGCCCGCTGCGAGGAGCTCCAGGAGGAGTACCGGGCCCGCTACCGCACCCTGCGCAGGCGCCTGGTCGCGGCCTGTCTGCTGGCCGGATGCGGGCTGGCGTTCGTCACCCTCCTCGCCCTCGGCCTGCGGGGCGCACCGGCGGGGTGAGGGCGCGGCGGTGCCGGCGCCCTCACCTCTCGGAGTGTCGCCGTGCCGCGGCGGGTGCGTGGTGGGTCAGGGGGTGCGTACGCGGGCGAGGGTGTCCGTCCCGCAGCTCACCCCGCACCGCCCTCCACCGCCGGCCGGCCCCCGTCCCCCGCGGGCGCCGGCGGCCACTGCCCCGGGACCAGGACCCCGAGGGCGTACGCCCGGGCCACCAGCGCGGCCCGGTTCGGGGCCCGCCACCGCCGGGACAGCTGCGTCAGGTGGTAGGTGACGCCGTCCACGGTCAGTCCCACGGTCCGGGCGATGGCCGCCGTGGTGTGGCCCGCCGCGGCCAGCGCCAGGATCCGCCCGGCCGTCGGCCCGACCTCCGGTGGCCGGTGCGCCGGGGGCCCGTCGGTGGCGGCCCGCGCCGTGTCCGTCCGCCGCAGCATCACCAGCAGCCCGGGCGGTCCTCCGGTGTCCTCGCTGACCGGATCGACCATCAGCTCGCCCTCGTACACCGCGCCGCCGGCCGTCCAGCGCACCGCCAGCGGATACCGTGACCGCCGGCCCAGGTGCAGCGCCTCGGTGATCCGGTCCAGTTGGGCCGAGGCCTGCGGGCGGAAGAGTTCGAGGATGTTCCGGCCGACGAGCCGCCCGGCCGTCCGGCCGCACTCCGCACCCATCGCGGGATTGGCCAGCACGATGCCTCCGTCGGTGCCGCACAGGGCGAGGGGCAGCGGCATCCGGTCGAACAGCACCAGGAACCGGTTGCGCCAGGAGACCGCCTCGTCGCGGTGCGGCCCCGGCGGCTCGACCGGTCCCGGCCGCTCTACCGGTCCCGACTGTGCGCCAGGCCCTGCCGGCCGTCGGCACTCCGACAACGGAACGCCCCCTTCCGTGACAGCGGGACCACTTCCCGCGCGCCGCGCCCGAACGACCCTGCGCGCCGCGCCCGACCGGATCCGCGCACCGCGCCCGACCGGATCCGTGCACCGCGCCCGGCCGAACTCCGGTCGGTGCGAGCGCAAGCGCGCGCCCCGCCGTTCCCCTACATGTTTCCGTAGTTCTCGGGCTCGGAACGGTACGCGACTCGGTCCAAGGTTGAACCAGGTGCCCCTCCGGCCCCGTACCGCACCACCACGGGCGGTCCGGGGAGCGGGCACCCGCGTACCCCTCCTCCAGCGGAAGCAGCACAGGTGATGACGACCGACACGACCGTCAGGCCGGACCGCGACGAGATCCCCGTCGTGGACATTTCGCGCACCGGCCCCTCGCACACGCCCCTCCAGCAGGCCATGGAGCAGGCCCGGCTGCACGGCCCGGTGTTCCGCCGCCGGCTGCACAGCATCGAGACGCTGTTCGTCGGTTCACTGGACCTCGTCACGGAACTCGCCGACGAGACCCGGTTCGCCAAACACGTCGGCCCCGCCCTGGAGAACGTCCGGGAGGTGGCCGCCGACGGGCTGTTCACGGCGTACAACGACGAGCCGAACTGGGCCAAGGCGCACGACGTCCTCATGCCGGCCTTCGCCCTAGGCTCCCTGCGCACCTACCACCCCGTGATGCTGAAGGTCGCCCGCCGGGTGCTCGCCGCCTGGGACGCCGCGGCCGCCGCGGGCCGGCCCGTCGACGTACCCGACGACATGACCCGGATGACGCTGGACACCATCGGACTGGCCGGATTCGGCTACGACTTCGCTTCCTTCTCCCGGCCCGGCATGCACCCCTTCGTGAGTGCCATGGTCCGCTGCCTCGAATGGAGCATGACCCGCCTGGGCCGCGCCCCCGGCGGCGACCACAGCGTCCAGGACCGCGCCTTCCGCGCCGACGCCGACTATCTCGCCGCCGTGGTCGACGAGGTCATCGGGGCCCGGGCGGCGGCCGGGGACCGGTCCACCGACGACCTCCTCGGGCTGATGCTCGGCGCCCCGCACCCGTCCGACGGCACCACCCTGGACCTGGCCAACATCCGCAACCAGGTCATCACCTTCCTCATCGCGGGGCACGAGACCACCTCGGGAGCCCTCTCCTTCGCCCTGTACCACCTGGCCAAGGACCCCACCGTGCTGCGCCTCGTGCAGCGGGAGGTGGACGCGCTCTGGGGCGACACCCCGGACCCGGACCCGTCGTTCGAGGACGTGGGCCGGCTCCGCTACACCCGCCAGGTGGTCAACGAGGCGCTGCGGCTGTGGCCGACCGCGGCCGCCTTCGGGCGCCAGGCCCGCGAGGACACCCTGCTGGGCGGCCGGATCCCGATGCGTGCCGGCCAGGCGGCCGTGGTCCTCACCCCGATGCTCCACCGCGACCCGGTATGGGGACCCAACCCGGAGCTGTTCGACCCGGCCCGCTTCGGCCCGGAGGCCGAGGCCGCCCGCTCACCGCACGCCTACAAGCCCTTCGGCACCGGTGAACGCGCCTGCATCGGACGGCAGTTCGCGCTGCACGAGGCCGTCCTCCTGCTGGGGCTGCTGGTGCACCGCTACCGGCTGACCGACCACGCCGACTACCGGCTCCGGATCAAGGAGACGCTCACCCTCAAGCCCGAGGGCTTCAGCCTGACGCTCACCCCGCGCACCCCCGCCGACCGGGCCGGCGACCGCACCGCGCTCGCCGTGCACGCCATGGACGCGCCCGCCGAGGACCCGGCGTCACCGGCCGGCGCGGACACGCTGCCCACCCGGGTGGTGGCCGGTACGGACCTGCTGGTCCTGCACGGTTCCAACTACGGCACCTGCCGCACCTTCGCCGAGCAACTGGCCGGTGAGGCCGAGGAGCTCGGGTTCACCACACCCGTCACCGCACCCCTGGACACCGGTGCCGGCCGGCTGCCCACCGACCGCCCCGTGGTCATCGTGGCCGCTTCCTACAACGGCCGCCCCACGGACGACGCCGCGGCCTTCCTGTCCTGGCTGGAGCAGGCCGGACCGGGAGCGGCCGACGGTGTCACGTACGCCGTGCTCGGCGTCGGCGACCGCAACTGGGCGGCCACCTACCAGCGGATCCCGACCCTGCTCGACGAGCGGCTGGCCGAGCTCGGCGGCACCCGGCTGGCCGGGCGCGGCGCCGCGGACGCGGCCGGCGACCTGGCCGGCGGCGTCCGCGCCTTCACCCGGAGCCTGCGGCACTCCCTGCTCGGCCGCTACGGCGACCCGCTCTCCGCCGGGGCGGACCCCGCCGCCGCGGAGCCGGCCGGCGGTGAAGGGGCGTACACCGTCACGGAGCTGACCGGCGGCCCCCTCGACGCGCTCGCCGAGCGCCACGGCCTGCTCCCGATGACCGTCACCGAGTCCCACCCGCTCACCGCACCCGGCTACCCCCGCGTCAAGCAGTTCGTCCGGCTCGCCCTCCCCGACGGCGTCGAGTACCGCACCGCCGACCATCTGACGGTGCTGCCGGTCAACGACGCCGCCCTGGTGGCGCGTGCCGCGGACGCGTTCGGCGCCGACCCGGACACGGCGCTCGACATCAGGCCGCACGGCGCCGGCCGCGCCGCGCTGCCGGTCGACCGCCCGGTGACCGTACGGCAGCTGCTCGCGCACTTCGTCGAGCTGCAGGACCGGCCCACCGCACAGCAGATGGCGCTGCTCGCCGGACACAACCCCTGCCCGCCGGAGCGCGCCGCGCTCCAGGCCCTCGCCGACAGCCCGGAGGCCCTGGCCGCGGACCGGCGCACCCTGCCGGACCTCTTCACCGACCACCCGGCCCTGCGCGGCGCCGTCCCCTGGCCGGTGCTGCTGGAGCTGCTGCCGCCGCTGCGCCCGCGCCACTACTCGATCTCCTCCTCGCCCGCCGGCGATCCGCGCCACGCCGACCTCATGGTGTCGCGGCTGAGCGGACCGGCCCGCTCCGGGCGCGGCGAGTACCACGGCACGGGGTCGGGCTTCCTGTCCGGCCTGCGGCCCGGGGACGTCGTCCACGCCCGGGTCCAGCCGTGCCGTGAGGTGTTCCGGCTGCCCGAGGACGCCGCCACGCCCCTGATCCTCGTCGCCGCGGGCACCGGACTGGCGCCCTTCCGCGGTGCGGTGGCCGACCGCAGGGCGCGGCTCGCGGCGGGGGAGCGGCTGGGGCCGGCGCTCTGCTACTTCGGCTGCGACGACCCCGAGGCCGACTACCTCCACGCGGAGGAGCTGCGGGCCGCGGACGCCCTCGGCGCGGTGTCCATGCGCCCGGTCTTCAGCGAATGCCCCGAGAACGGGCTGCGCTTCGTGCAGCACCGCATCGCCACCGAGGCGGCCGAGGTGTGGGACCTGCTGGCGGACGGCGCCCGGGTGTACGTCTGCGGCGACGGCCGCCGGATGGCGCCGGGCGTCCGCGAGGCCTTCACCGCGCTGTACGCGGCCCGGACCGGTGCGGCCGCGGAGGAGGCCGCCGCCTGGCTCGACGGCCTGATCGCCGACGGGCGCTATGTGGAGGACGTCTACGCAGCGGGCTGACCCGGAGCGCGCACTGCGCGGGTCCGTCGCACCACCCGGGTGGTGCGACGGACCCGTTCCGGCTTCCGGAGAGACGCGGAGCCCGCCCGGCGCAACAGGTCCGCCGCCGGGCGTGACCGCGGCTTCCCGAGAGACGCGGAGCCCGCCCTCCGGCCGATCCGTACCGCCGGCGCCGGGCGGGCGTCCGCCTCGCGCGGGGCGGACGCGCGGCGAGGTTCGGAACGATCCGGACCGATCCGGACCACTCCGGACCAAGGCCTGATTCGTGGCCCCGGGGCCCGAACGGTGCTCCCATGGTGTTCAATTGGCGCTTCGTCAGAACATTCCGTCGTGGTCGGCCCCACCCTGAACCCGCCGACGTGGTCGATGAGTCACCGTCCACCGGAATGGTCCTCGTCACACCGATGGCGCGCGGCATGTGTCGCTCCGCCCGATCCCGGTGCGACGGTCATTACGCTGGCAGGATGCCGATATCCAGCCAGCTCACCCACGGGGAGGTCCGGTGAACCGGCGTGACGTCACCGATGCGCAGTGGGAGGGGCTCGCCGAAGTCGTTCCGTTGCGCGGCAGCGACGCCTGGCCGACCTGGCCCGGGCACCGCACCCTTCCCGCCGACGGCGGCGGCCGGGACCCGCGCCGCTTCGTGGTGATCCGGGTACAGATCTTCGCCGACGCCCGTGAGGTGGCGGAGTACCTCATGGGGCGCACCCCGATCCTCCTCGACCTGTCCGGCACGGAGCCCGATGTCGCCAAGCGCATCCTGGACTTCGCGAGCGGCGTCGCCTTCGGCCTCAACGCCAAGATGCACCGGGTCGACACCAATGTCTTCCTGCTCACCCCGGCCGGGACCGAGGTGGAGCAGCCGCGGCTCGGGGAGGCCGCGGCGCTGGACTGACCGGCGACTCATCGGTTAACTCGATCGTAGGAAGGCCGTCCCGGCGGAACGGTTCGCCGGAACGGCCGCTGCATACCGTCCCGTCATGGATCCCACCGGTGCCCCCGTCGGGGCCGACGACCGCCCGGCCCTGTCCGAACTGCGGCTCTCCTCCTTCAAATCCCACCGCCGGGCCGTCCTCCCGCTGAGCCCGTTCACCGTCTTCGCCGGGCCGAGCGGCAGCGGCAAGACCAGTGCCCTCCAGGCGTATACGGCACTGGCGCGGCTGGGCGGCGGCGAGCAGGTCGGGACGGCGTTCCCGGACGCCTCGGGCTGTGTGCCCGAGCGCGCCCGGCCGGACCCGCAGGGGCGGCGCGGTTTCCGGATCGGCTGCACCGTCGACGGACCGGTCGGATCGGTACGGCTCGACGTCGCCGTCCAGGCCGAGCCGGAGCTGCGTGTGGTCGGTGAGCGGCTGACCAGCGGCGGGCAGATCCTGCTCTCCACGGCGCTCCGCGACCCCGCGCGCCGTACCGTCCAGGCGGCCTGGCACACGGCCGGTTCGGTGCCGGTGACCCGGGCGCCGCTGCCGGACGACCGGCTGGCCACCGCGCTGCTGCCGTTACGGGTGGCGGGGAAGACGGCGGGACAGCGGCTGGTGCTGGCCGCCGCCGAACAGGTCGTGGTGGCGCTGCGCTCGGTCTTCGCCTGTGACCCGCGGCCGGAGCGGATGCGGGTGCCCGTCCCCCTCGGGGCGGGGCGGCTGCACGGCGGCTGCGGCAACCTGGCCGAGGTGCTGCTGCGGACCCGCGAGGAGTGCGGCACCCGGCACGCCGCACTGATCGCCGCGAGCCGGGCGGGCTGTGCGGGCGCGGTGGAGGACCTGGCGGCCCAGGAGCTCGCCGACGGCACGGTCCGGGCCGTCCTCGACCGGGGAGTGTTCGGCACCACGCCGGTCGGGCGGCTCGGCGACGGCGAACTGCGCTATCTGGCCCTCGCCCTGGTGCTGTTGACGGGGCCCGGGGTGCTGGAGATGGAACCGGTGGCCGAGGTCCTGCCCGCCCTGCAGGCGATGACGGTGCTCGCGGACGGCTTCGACCGCTGTCTCGACCGGCGGCAGGTGCGCGAACTGCTGTCGCTGGCGGTCCGGATGGGGGAGCGCGGCCATGTGCGGCTGGTGGGGGCGGTGCAGGACCGGGCGCCCGCCGAGGGGGTGGCCGGGGTGTCGGTGGTAGACCTGGGGGTGTGAACCAGACATCCGACCCCGGCTCCGGACCGGGCACCGACTCCGTTCCCGGCTCCGGCTCCGGCACCGACTCCGGCTCCGTTGCCCACTCCGGCTCCCGCTCCACCGCCGACTCGGGCTCCGGCTCTCGTTACGGGGCGGGCCCCGGCTCCGCCGGTCCGGCCGGCCCGGTCGCGTCCGCCGCGGGCTCCCCGGAGCCGGTCGAGGGCGCGCCCGGCTCCGGCGGCGGGCTCACCCTCCTGGCGCTGCAGCGGCGGCTCGCCGACTTCGCGGCGGCACGCGACTGGCAGCCGTTCCACACCCCGAAGAACCTGTCGACGGCGCTGAGTGTCGAGGCGTCGGAGCTGGTGGAGATCTTCCAGTGGCTCACGCCGGAGGAGTCGGCCCGGGTGATGGAGGACCCGGAGTCCGCCCACCGGGTGACCGACGAGGTCGCCGATGTGCTCGCGTACCTGCTGCAGTTCTGCGAGGTGCTCGGGATCGACGCCCTCACGGCGCTCGCCGCGAAGATCGAGCGGAACGAGCTCCGCTTCCCGGCGCCGTCCAAGCGGTCCCGGTCGTCCGCGCCGTCCGGGGCGTCCGCGCCGCCCATGCCGTCCGGCGAAGAAGCCTGATCGTCACTCTTCGGAGTGGCGGGGATATCAACACGGGAACAGTTGTCCACAAATTTCGGAATCCCCCTGGCTTTTCGGCCCGTTCGGTATCACTCTGGGTAGTGGCTAGGTGACGTTCGGCCGATGGCCGTACGGACGGGGCACGGGGCGAAGGGGACGGGCGGATGGACGCGGTTCGGTTGATCGGTGCCACCCGGCATGCCCTGGCGCAGTCGCGGGCGGCCGAGGAGATTGTTGCCGAGGCATGGCAGGCGCAGGCGCTGGCGCAGGCCGTGGGGAGTCATCTGGCGCTCCACGGGCCGCCGGAGCTCAGGTCCAGGGCTCACGGCCTGAGCGAATCCGGCGGCAGAGCGTGCAGTGCGCTCCAGCTTCCCGGGCAGCGGGAGGGCGGTGTCCGGGCGGCCCAGCTCTCCGGGCTGAAGGACCCGCGGAGCGTGCTGCTGGGGCTGGGCGGGCTGCTCGGGGAGGTGGGTATAGCCCTCGTGGGTGTGGCCTGCTCGGCGGACGAGGAGGCGCTCTACTGGCAGTGCATAGAGGCGATAGACGCCACCGACGAGGCGGGCGACCGCGTGCGCGGGCTGCTGCGGCAGTTGACGGAACGCGAGCGCTGGCAGGCGGACCCGGCGGCGGAGCCGTCATGAGCCGACCGAGTCGTCCTGCGCGGGGTGGTGGGTGTCGGTGAGTCGATCCGGGCGTGAACGGAAGCGCCCCCGCGGCGCATGGCCGGAGCCGGACGTCACGCGTGAGGCGAGGGCAGGCCGTTGCCGTGCGGTCATGTGTGAGGCGGTGGCGGAGACGCCCGCTGCGCGGGTAGGCGCGGAGCCAGGAGAGGGAGGAGCGGGCAGGGGGGAACGGCAAGGAACAGGCAGGATGGATGCATGGACCTTCGCATCTTCACCGAGCCCCAGCAGGGCGCGAGCTACGACACCTTGCTCACCGTCGCCAAGGCCACGGAGGACCTCGGATTCGACGCCTTCTTCCGCTCGGATCACTACCTCCACATGGGCGACGTCGACGGTCTCCCCGGGCCCACCGATGCCTGGATCACCCTGGCGGGGCTGGCGCGGGAGACCCGGCGGATCCGACTCGGCACGCTGATGACCGCGGCCACCTTCCGGCTGCCCGGTGTGCTGGCCGTCCAGGTGGCCCAGGTGGACCAAATGTCCGGTGGACGGGTCGAGCTGGGCCTCGGGGCCGGCTGGTTCGAGGCCGAGCACCAGGCGTACGGCATCCCCTTCCCCAAGGAGAAGTTCGCCCGGCTGGAGGAGCAGCTGGCGATCGTCACCGGACTGTGGCGGACGGAGGTGGGCAGCCGGTTCGACTACGACGGAAAGCACTACCGGATCGAGGACTCCCCGGCACTGCCGAAGCCCGCCCAGCCGAAGGTCCCGGTACTGATCGGCGGACACGGCGCGACCCGCACACCGCGGCTGGCCGCCCGCTACGCCGACGAGTTCAACATCCCCTTTGCCTCCGTCGCGGACACCGAGCGACAGTTCGGCCGGGTGCGGGCAGCGGCGGAGGAGGCCGGCCGCAAGGGGGACGACCTGGTGTACTCGAACGCGCTGGTGGTGTGCGTCGGCCGGAACGACGCCGATGTCGCACGACGGGCCGCCGCCATCGGACGGGAGGTGAACGAGCTCAAGGAGAACGGTCTCGCGGGATCCCCTGCCGAGGTCGTGGAGAAGATCGGCCGCTACGGCGAGGCCGGCTCCTCCCGGATCTACCTGCAGATGCTGGATCTGCACGACCTCGACCACCTGGAACTCATCGCTTCCGAAGTGCAGTCCCAGCTCGACTGAGCCGCTGTCTGCAACCTCGGAACCCCACCACTCCGCTGTCCACTGCCCATGGCCTGTTGCCTGTGGGTTGTGAGGCCCTGGCCCGTCCTGTTCCTTGCGGCGCGCGGTCGGCGCCGGTGCTCGGGCCGGCCGGTGGCAGCCTGGACTGTAGGAGCTGTAGGAGCTGTAGGTGCCCGAGCTGTGGAGGCGCGGGAGCCGGATGTTTGACGCGCGGTGTCGCCGCCGTTGGCAGCCGTAGGAGTCATAGGAGCCGTAGCAGCCGCAGAGGAGCTTGTCGTGATGTCCGCTTCCGACGGACCCGGACCCGGACCCGCACCCGGACCCGCGTCCACACCTCCGCCCGCGTCCACCCCCGGGGACGGCGGCGGGGCGGGCGCGGGGACCGTGGCCGCGGCCCTGGCGCGGGGGGCCGTGGTGCTCGACGGCGGTCTGTCGAACCAGCTCGCGGACCAGGGGTGCGACCTGTCGGACGCGCTGTGGTCGGCGCGGCTGCTCGCGGACGCGCCCGAGCAGATCGAGGCCGCTCACGCCGCGTACGTACGGGCGGGCGCGCGGATGCTCATCACCGCGAGCTACCAGGCGACGTACGAGGGGTTCGCCCGGCGGGGCATCAGCCGTGCGCAGACCACGGCGCTGCTGCGGCGCAGCGTCGAACTGGCCCGCCGTGCGGCGGGGGACAGGACGGACGTGTGGGTCGCGGCCTCCGTGGGGCCGTACGGCGCGCTGCTCGCGGACGGCAGTGAGTACCGCGGACGGTACGGGCTGAGCGTCCGCGAACTGGAGCGCTTCCACCGGCCGCGGATCGAGGCGCTCTGTGCCGCCGGGCCGGATGTGCTCGCCCTGGAGACCGTGCCCGACATGGATGAGGCCGAGGCCCTGCTCCGGGCGGCCGAGGGGACCGGAGTGCCGGTCTGGCTGTCGTACACCGCGGTCGGTGACGCCACCCGCGCCGGGCAGCCCCTGGACCGGGCCCTGGCGCTGGCGGCCGATTCCGGCCAGGTGCTGGCCGTCGGGGTCAACTGCTGCGATCCGGCTGACGCGGACCACGCCGTGGGCCTCGCGGCGGAGGTGAGCGGGAAGCCGGTCGTCGTCTACCCGAACAGTGGCGAGATCTGGGACGCGGAGCGGCGCGGCTGGCGGGGCGGCGTCACGTTCGACCCGGCCAGGGCCGTGGAGTGGCGTTCGGCGGGTGCCCGGCTGATCGGGGGGTGCTGCCGGGTGGGGCCGGACCGGATCGCCGCCGTCGCCCGCGCGCTGGATGCCGTGCTGCCGTGACCGACCGGGTCCCCGCGGGGTTCGGCGCGGTGGGCTGCCCCGCCCGCAGCCCGGCGGAGAGGGCACCGGCCCTGCCCGCGTCAGAAGGGGACGCCGCGGGGGAGCTCCGCGCATGCGGTGCGTGCGGACCGCAACAGCGGATCCATGAGGGCCTGTCCGGCGCATCCGTGAGCAGTATGGTCAGAGCCTCATGAAGGCTCTCATCTTACTGTTCGCCGTGTTCGTCGTTTTCATCATGCCGACGTCCCTGGTGTGGCTGCTGGGGCGGCGAGCGCGGGTCGCCGGCTGGATGCTGGTCGTGTTCCTGCTGGCCGGGTGGCTGACGGTGTCCGTCGGCTGGGTCCTCTCGCAGCGGGCACAGCCATCCCTTTTTCCCGATACGTCACCCTGTTACGGCACGCGTGCCACTCCTGTCTCGCAGTACTTCCCGCCCGACTCGTTCTGCCTCCACGCGGACGGGGAGTTGCGGACGGTCAATGGGCCGAACGCCAAGCTCGTGTTCTGGACCGCTGCCAACACCACCTTGGCGATGGCGATTGCCGCCGCCTTTGTGCGGCGTCGTCAACGAGCTTGATCGGGGCCACCGCCCGGGAGTGCTTGAGCGATCTCCCCGCCCCATGACCATGCCAGCGAATCGGGACCCGGGCGGTCACAGGATCTGCCGGACAGAACCTGGCCCAACTCCAACTCCCCCGCAGGCGCACCACCGCGGACAAAATGCGTGGTGGGGGGAGAACCCGGCCGACCATACTCGGACATGTGTTTCTGACGATCAGTACGACCGGTACGCCGGAGCGGCCCGCGACGGACCTCGGGTTCCTGCTGCACAAGCATCCCGACGTGGTGCAGGTGTTCTCCACCGCTCAGGGCAGGGCTCATGTCTTCTACCCCGAGGCGACCCCCGAGCAGTGCACCGCCGCGCTGCTGCTGGAGGTCGATCCGGTCGCGCTGGTCCGCCGGGGGAAGGACAAGGGGCGTGGTGGCGCGCCCGACGCGGCGCTGGCGCAGTACGTCAACGACCGTCCCTACGCGGCCTCTTCGCTGCTGGCGGTCGCTCTCGGCAATGTCTTCTCCAGCGCGGTCAAGGGACGCTGCCAGGCCCGCCCGGACCTCGCCGACCGGCGTATACCGCTGCGTATCGACGTGCCGGCGCTGCCCGCTCGCGGCGGGCCGGACCTGGTGCGCCGGCTGTTCGCGCCGCTCGGCTGGAGGGTCACCGCCGACTCGGTGCCGCTGGACGACACCTTTCCCGAGTGGGGCGACTCCCGCTATGTACGGCTGGTGCTGGACGGCGCGTTCCGCCTCGCCGACGCACTGCGCCACCTGTACGTGCTGCTGCCGGTGCTCGACGACGCCAAGCACTACTGGGTCTCGGCCGACGAGGTGGACAAGCTGCTGCGGTCCGGTGAGGGCTGGCTGGAGGACCACCCCGAGCAGCGGCTGATCACCAGCCGCTATCTCGCCCGCCGCGGGGCGCTCACCCGGGACGCCATGGCGCGGCTCGCGCTGGCCCGGCTCGCCGAGGCCGACGACGCCCGCCCGGAGGAGCTCGACAACGCCGTGGACGAGAGCGCCGACACCGAGGAGAAGCCCGTACCGCTGGCCGTGCGTCGGCGCGAGGCCGTCCTGGACGCGCTCCGCGCCGCCGGTTCTGCCCGGGTCCTCGATCTCGGCTGCGGACAGGGGCAGTTGGTCGGAGCCCTGCTGAAGGAGCGGCAGTTCACCGAGATCGTCGGGGTCGACGTCTCGATACGGGCCCTGCACGAGGCGCGCCGGCGGCTGCGACTGGACCGCATGCCCGAGCGGCAGGCGGACCGGGTCAGGCTGCTCCAGGGCTCCCTGGCCTACACCGACAGCCGCCTCAAGGGATACGACGCTGCGGTGCTCAGCGAGGTCGTCGAGCATGTGGACCTGCCGCGGCTGCCGGCGCTGGAGTACGCGGTGTTCGGGTCCGCCCGGCCCACGACGGTCGTGGTGACCACGCCGAACGTCGAGTACAACGTCCGCTGGGACACCCTCCCCGCCGGGCGGGTGCGCCACCCCGACCACCGCTTCGAGTGGACCCGGGCACAGTTCCGGTCCTGGGCCGGGGAGGTGGCCGAACGGCATGGCTACGACGTCGAGTTCCGGCCGGTGGGGCCGGAGGACCCGGAGGTCGGACCGCCGACCCAGATGGCGGTCTTCCACGCGGGTGGGGCAGGGGAGCAGAGCGTGAGCGGGACGTCCGGGAAAGGGGCGGCAGCATGACGAACGAGTACGGTGCCCCGGAGACCGGTGCCCCGGCTGCCGCACCTGAGCACGGTGTCGCGGAATCCGGTGTCCCCGCTTCCGCGGAGGACGACCGCGGGGCCCCGGTGCCCGGTGACCTCGCTGCCGACGCCTCCGCCACGGCTCCTGGCCACGGCGCCCCCCTCGCGTCCCCCGGCCCCGGCCGGCCTCGCGCTGAGCTGTCCGGCCGGCCCCTCGCGGAGCCGTCCGACCGGCCCCCCACGGAGGGCCGGTCCCTCGCGGTGCCCGACCTGTCGCTCGTGGTCCTGGTGGGAACCACCGGGTCGGGCAAGTCCACGTTCGCCCGCCGGCACTTCCTGCCCACCCAGGTCGTCTCCTCCGACGTCTGTCGCGGGCTGGTCTCCGACGACGAGAACGACCAGAGTGCGACACCGGACGCCTTCGACGTCCTCGACTACATCGCCGGCAAGCGGCTCGCCGCCGGCCGGCTGACGTTGGTGGACGCCACCAACGTCCAGGCCGATTCCCGGCGCCACCTGGTGAAACTCGCCCGCGAGCACGATGTCCTGCCGGTGGCGATCGTCCTCGACGTGCCGGAGCGGGTCTGCGCCGAGCGGAACGCCGCCCGTCCCGACCGTGCGGACGTCCCCGCCCATGTCATCCCGCGGCAGCGCCGCGAGCTGCGCCGTTCACTGAAGTCCCTGGCCCGCGAGGGCTTCCGCACGGTGCACGTGCTGCGCGGCACGGACGAGGTGGACGCCGCCTCGGTCCGGCTGGAGCGCCGCTACAACGATCTGCGGCACCTCACCGGCCCGTTCGACATCATCGGCGACATCCACGGCTGCCGGTCCGAGCTGGAGACCCTGCTCGGGACCCTGGGCTACGTCCTTGAACGGGACGCCGACGGGCGCCCGGTGGGCGCCGCGCACCCCGGGGGCCGCACCGCGGTCTTCGTGGGTGACCTCGTCGACCGCGGGCCGGACAGCCCGGGCGTGCTGCGCCTGGTCATGGGCATGGTCGTCGCCGGCACCGCGCTCTGCGTCCCCGGCAACCACGAGAACAAGCTCGGCCGCTACCTCAAGGGCCGCACGGTGCAGCACACCCACGGGCTGGCCGAGACCGTCGAGCAGCTGGAGAAGGAGGAGGACGCCGATCCCGCCTTCCGCACCCGGGTGGCGGAGTTCATCGACTCGCTGGTCAGCCACTACGTCCTGGACGAGGGCAGACTCGTCGTCTGCCACGCCGGGCTGCCCGAGAAGTACCACGGCCGCACCTCCGGCCGGGTCCGCTCGCACGCGCTCTACGGGGACACCACCGGCGAGACCGACGAGTTCGGCCTCCCCGTCCGCTACCCGTGGGCCGAGGACTACCGGGGCCGGGCCGCCGTCGTCTACGGCCACACCCCCACCCCGCGTGCCTCCTGGCTCAACAACACCATCTGCCTCGACACCGGGTGTGTCTTCGGCGGCCGGATGACCGCCCTGCGCTGGCCCGAGCGCGAGCTGGTGGACGTACCGGCCGAGCGGGTCTGGTACGCGCCGGCCAAGCCCCTCGCCACGCAGGCCCCGGGCGGCGCCGACGGGCGTCCGCTGGACCTCGCGGACGTCTCCGGGCGCCGCGTCGTGGAGACCCGGCACGCGGGCCGGGTGTCGGTCAAGGAGGAGAACGCCGCGGCGGCGCTGGAGGTCATGAGCCGGTTCGCCACCGACCCGCGGCTGCTGATGTATCTCCCGCCGACCATGGCGCCCTGTGCCACCTCGCGGGAGGAGGGGTATCTGGAGCACCCGGCGGAGGCGTTCGCCGCGTACCGCGCCGACGGCGTGCGCCGGGTGGTGTGCGAGGAGAAGCACATGGGCTCCCGGGCGATGGTCCTGGTGTGCCGGGACGAGAAGGCCGCGCGGGAGCGGTTCGAGGCCCCGGACGGGGTGTCGGGCGCGCTGTACACCCGCACCGGAAGACCGTTCTTCGAGGACGCCGCGACGACCGAGCGGATCCTGGCCCGGCTGCGGACGTGCGTCGACGGGGCGGGCCTCTGGGCGGAGCTGGACACCGACTGGATGCTGTTCGACGCCGAGCTGATGCCCTGGTCGCTGAAGGCCGTCGGCCTGCTGCGCAACCAGTACGCGGCGGTCGGCGCGGCCTCCCGTGCCGTCTTCCCCGGCGCCCTCGCGGCACTGGAGTCGGCCGCCGCGCGCGGTCTGGACGTCTCCGGGCTGCTGGACCACCAGCGGGAACGGGCCGCGGACGCCGCCGCGTTCACCGACGCCTACCGCCGCTACTGCTGGCCGGTCGGGGACGCGGCGCGCGGCCGGACGAGCGGGGCGGAGCAGGCGCCGGACGGCACCGCCACGGTCCCGCGGAGGGCGGACGGCCTCGACGGCATCCGGCTGGCGCCCTTCCAGATCCTGGCGGTCCGGGGACGCAGCCTCGCCGCGCTCCCGCACCTCGACCAGCTCGCGCTGATCGACCGTCTCATCGAGGCCGAGGCCCTGGGCGGCACAGCCGACGGCAGCCCCGACGGCACCGGTGGCAGCAGCGGCCACCGGCACCCGGAGCCGGCGGCCGGCCTGCTGACGCCCACCCGCCGGCTGGTCGTCGACACCGGGGACGAGGCCTCGGTCGCCGCCGGTGTGCAGTGGTGGCTGGACCTGACGGCCGCGGGCGGGGAGGGGATGGTCGTGAAACCCGCCCGGGCCCTGGTCCGCGGGGAGGACGGGCGGCTCGTCCAGCCCGGCATCAAGTGCCGGGGCCGGGAGTACCTGCGGATCATCTACGGCCCGGAGTACACCCGGCCGGAGAACCTGGAGCGGCTGCGGGTCCGACACCTCGGCCACAAGCGGTCCCTGGCCCTGCGCGAGTACGCCCTCGGGCTGGAGGCGCTGGACCGGCTGGCGGCGGGCGAGCCGCTGTGGCGGGTCCACGAGGCGGTGTTCGCGGTGCTGGCGCTGGAGTCGGAACCGGTCGACCCACGGCTCTGAGCCTTCGGGCCCCTGGGCGCCCCCACGCCTCCACCACAACCCGGCCCCGGCCGGAACACCGGAGCCCCGGCCTGATCAGGCCGGGGCTCCGGTGTTCCGGCCGAGGCCGCAATCGCCCCTCCCCGCCGTCGGAGTGAGCCGTGTCTCATCCGGACCAGGCCCTCTTGCCTATGCAACAAGTTGCATAGCAGGGTGTGGGGCATGGCCCTCGAGCACGCGATCCTCGTCTCCCTGCTGGAGCAGCCGGGGTCCGGCTACGAGCTGGCCCGGCGGTTCGACCGGTCCATCGGGCACTTCTGGACCGCGACCCACCAGCAGATCTACCGCGTCCTCAAGCGCATGGAGGGCGACGGCTGGATCGATGTCCACGAGGTGCCCCAGGAGGGGCGCCCGGACAAGAAGACCTACTCCGTCGCCGCCCCGGGCCGGGCCGCGCTCTCGGACTGGCTGCACGAACCCGTCGAGCCCGAGAGCGTCCGCCACGACCTGGCGGTGAAGATCCGCGGCGCGGCCTTCGACGACCCGGCCGCGCTGATCGCCGAGGTGGAGCGCCACCGGAAGGCGCACGCCGACCGGCTCGACCGCTACCTCGCGGGGGAGCGGCGGGACTTCCCGGATCCCGGCGCGCTCGACACCGGCCAGGAGCTCCAGCACGTGGTGCTGCGCGGCGGTATCGAGTACGAGCGGATGACGCTCGCCTGGCTCGACGACGTCCTCGCCACCCTGCGCCGCCTCGGCGACCGGCACTGACCCGTACCACTCACCGTCCGAACCCTCTTCCAGGAAGGTGTCCCGCACCATGGCGGACCCGCTGCTGTTCAACCCGCGCACCTACGACCCCGCCCACTTCGACCCCGAGACGCGCCGGCTGCTCCGCGCCACCGTCGACTGGTTCGAGGGGCGGGGCAAGCGGCAGCTCATCGAGGACTACCGGTCCCGGGCCTGGCTCGAGGACTTCCTCGCGTTCTCCGAGAAGGAAGGGCTGTTCGCGACCTTCCTGACCCCGTCCGCCGAGGCGGGCGACAACGGCGACAAGCGCTGGGACACCTCGCGGATCGCCGCCCTCAACGAGATATTCGGCTTCTACGGCCTGGACTACTGGTACGCCTGGCAGGTCACCATCCTCGGCCTCGGGCCGGTCTGGCAGAGCGACAACACCGCGGTCCGCGCCCGTGCCGCGGAACTCCTCCAGCAGGGCGAGGTGTTCGCGTTCGGCCTGTCCGAGAAGGCGCACGGCGCCGACATCTACAGCACCGACATGGTGCTCACCCCGGACGCCGAGGGCGGCTTCCACGCGACCGGCTCCAAGTACTACATCGGCAACGGCAACGCGGCCGGGCTGGTCTCGGTCTTCGGCCGCCGCTCCGACATCGAGGGCCCCGAGGGCTACGTCTTCTTCGCCGCCGACAGCCGGCACCCCGACTACCACCTGGTCAAGAACGTCGTCGACTCCTCGAAGTACGTCAGCGAGTTCCGGCTGGAGCGGTACCCGGTGCGGGCCGAGGACGTGCTGCACACCGGCCGTGCCGCGTTCGACGCCGCGCTGAACACCGTCAACGTCGGCAAGTTCAACCTCTGCACCGGCGCCGTCGGCATCTGCGAGCACGCGATGTACGAGGCCGTCACCCACGCCCACAACCGGATCCTCTACGGCCGCCGGGTCACCGACTTCGCCCATGTGCGCCGTGAGCTGACCGACGCCTACGCCCGCCTGGTCGGCATGAAGCTGTTCAGCGACCGCGCCGTGGACTACTTCCGCAGCGCCGGTCCCGAGGACCGCCGCTACCTCCTCTTCAACCCGATGACGAAGATGAAGGTGACCACCGAGGGCGAGAAGGTCATCGACCTGCTCTGGGACGTCATCGCGGCCAAGGGCTTCGAGAAGGACACCTACTTCTCGCAGGCGGCCACCGAGATCCGCGGCCTGCCCAAGCTGGAGGGCACGGTCCACGTCAACCTGGCCCTGATCCTGAAGTTCATGGGGAACTACCTCCTCAACCCGGCCGAGTACGCCCCGGTGCCGACCCGGCGCGACGACGCCGACGACACGTTCCTGTTCCGCCAGGGCGCGGCCCGCGGCCTGGGCTCCATCCAGTTCCACGACTGGCGCACCGCCTACGACGCCCACGCGGACCTGCCCAACGTGGCCCGGCTGCGGGAGCAGGCGAACGCGCTGTGCACCCTGGTCACCACCGCCGCGCCGGACGCCGAGCAGGCCAAGGACCTCGACCTGCTGCTCGCGGTCGGCCAGCTCTTCGCGCTCGTCGTGCACGGCCAGCTGATCCTGGAGCAGGCCGAGCTCACCGGCCTGGACCGCGACGTCCTGGACGAGCTCTTCGGCATCCTCGTCCGGGACTTCTCGGCGTACGCCGTCGAGCTGCACGGCAAGGACTCGGCGACCGAGGCCCAGCAGCAGTGGGCGCTCGGCGCGGTCCGCCGCCCGGTCACCGACACCGAGCGCACCGCCCGCGTCTGGGCGCAGGTCGAGGCGCTGTCCGACGCCTACGAGATGCGGCCATGAGCCGGTGAAGTCCAGCCCTTGAGCCCGTGAAATCGGGCTCGGCAGGCGCGCGGGCCGCCCGTCTCGGCCAGGATGGAGCCATGGCGTTCCATGTGGATTCCGAGGCCGGGCGGCTCCGCCGCGTCATCCTGCACCGCCCCGACCTGGAACTGAAGCGGCTCACTCCCAGCAACAAGGACGCGCTGCTCTTCGACGACCTGCTGTGGGTGCGCAGGGCACGGCAGGAGCACGACGGCTTCGCGGACGTGCTGCGGGATCTCGGCATCGAGGTGCACCTCTTCGGCGATCTGCTCGCCGAGACCCTGGAGGTCCCCGAGGCGCACAGGATGATCCTGGACCGGGTCTTCCAGGAGAAGGAGTACGGCCCGCTCGCCACCGAGCACCTGCGGGCCGCCTTCGACGAACTGCCGATCCCCGACCTGGTGGAGGCGCTCGTCGGCGGCATGACGAAGCGGGAGTTCCTGGAGCGGCACGCCGAGCCGGTCTCCGTCCGCTTCCACGTCATGGACCTGGACGACTTCCTCCTCGCCCCGCTCCCCAACCACCTCTTCACCCGCGACACCTCGGCCTGGGTGTACGACGGGGTCTCGATCAACGCCATGCGCTGGCCCGCGCGGCAGCGCGAGACGATGCACTTCGAGGCGATCTACCGGCACCACCCGCTGTTCACCCAGTCCGGCGCCTTCCACGTCTGGTCCGAGGGGCAGAGCGCCTACCCCTCCACCATCGAGGGCGGCGACGTGCTCGTCATCGGCAACGGCGCGGTGCTGATCGGCATGAGCGAGCGGACCACCCCGCAGGCGGTGGAGATGCTGGCGCGCGGCCTGTTCGCGGCGGGCTCGGCCACGACCATCGTGGCGCTCGACATGCCCAAGGCGCGCGCCTTCATGCACCTGGACACGGTGATGACGATGGTCGACGGGGACACCTTCACCCAGTACGCGGGGCTGGGCGAGCTCCGCTCGTACACCATCGAGCCGGGCTCCGGGGAGCGGGAGCTCAAGGTCACCGACCATCCGCCGGAGCACATGCACCGGGCCATCGCCGCCGCGCTCGGCCTGGACGGCATCCGGGTGCTCACCGCCACCCAGGATGTGCACTCGGCCGAGCGGGAGCAGTGGGACGACGGCTGCAACGTGCTCGCCGTGGAGCCGGGCGTGGTCGTGGCCTACGAGCGGAACGCCACCACCAACACCTTCCTCCGCAAGCGGGGCATCGAGGTCATCACCATCCCCGGGAGCGAGCTGGGCCGGGGCCGGGGCGGGCCGCGCTGCATGAGCTGCCCGGTCGAGCGGGACCCCGTGTAGGGCGGAGGATGGGGTTCCGCGGTCACGGCCGCGGACACCCGGGTCCGTATAGAGATGCAAGGTCTCGTATATACTTTCAGTATTCGATTCCCTGATCCATCACCGACCGATCCGTGACCGAGGAGCCCCACCATGGCGACAGACCTCTCGGGCCGCCACTTCCTCAAGGAGCTGGACTTCACCGCCGAGGAGTTCCGGCACCTCGTCGAGCTCGCGGCCCGGCTGAAGGCCGCCAAGCGGGCGGGGACCGAGGAGCCGCGGCTGCGCGGCCGGAACATCGCCCTGATCTTCGAGAAGACCTCGACCCGGACCCGCTGCGCCTTCGAGGTCGCGGCGGCCGACCAGGGTGCCTCCACCACGTATCTCGACCCGTCGGGATCGCAGATCGGGCACAAGGAGTCGGTGCGGGACACCGCCCGGGTGCTGGGCCGGATGTTCAACGGCATCGAGTACCGCGGGCACGGCCAGGAGATCGTCGAGGAGCTGGCCGGGGCGGCCGGTGTGCCGGTCTTCAACGGTCTGACGGACGAGTGGCACCCCACCCAGATGCTGGCCGACGTGCTCACCATGACCGAGCACAGCGACCGGCCCCTGGCCGAGGTCGCCTTCGCCTACCTCGGCGACGCCCGCTACAACATGGGCAACTCCTACCTCGTCACCGGCGCGCTGCTCGGCATGGACGTGCGGATCGTCGCCCCGAAGTCGCTCTGGCCCGCCGACGAGGTGATCGCCCGCGCCCGTGAGCTGGCGGCGGGGAGCGGGGCCCGGGTGACCCTCACCGAGGACGTGGCCGAGGGCGTGAAGGGCGCGGACTTCGTCACCACCGACGTCTGGGTGTCCATGGGGGAGCCCAAGGAGGTCTGGGACGAGCGGATCGAACTGCTCACCCCGTACGCCGTGACCATGGACGTGCTGCGGGCCACCGGCCGGCCCGACGTGAAGTTCCTGCACTGCCTGCCGGCCTTCCACGACCTGGGCACCGCGGTCGGCCGCGAGATATACGAGCGGCACGGGCTGACCTCGCTGGAGGTCACGGACGAGGTGTTCGAATCGGAGCACTCCGTCGTCTTCGACGAGGCGGAGAACCGGATGCACACCATCAAGGCGGTCCTGGTCGCCACCCTCGCCGGGCCCGAGTAGCGGGCGGACGGCGGAGCGCGGACGGCGGAGCGCGGGCCCTGCCGGGCCGCGCGACCGCCGCCGGATAGGTGTGGGCCTCCGGGGCCGGTGAATGTCCGGCCCCGGGAGCCCCGGACCGGCCGGCCGTGACCGCCGGGGCCATGGACGGGCGACCGTGGCCCCCGCGGCGGGGCGACGTGCGGCCGCTGGGCCCGGGCAGCGGGCCTGCGGCCGCCCTGGGTCAGCGCGGCTCGCCCGGCGGGTGGAGCGTGAACCAGACCGCCTTCCCCCGCGGGGTCGCGCGGTAGCCCGCGCGCGAGCTGAGCGCGCGGATCAGCACCAGGCCGCGCCCCCGCTCCTCCAGGGCGTGCGGATCCGACTCCGGGTTCTTCAGGTCCCCGGGCGGTGCCGGGTTGCGGTCGTGCACCTCGATCCGGCAGCCCCCGGTCAGCAGCTCCACCACCAGAACGACCGACTGGTCGCCGGGGGTGTGCTGGATGGCGTTGGTCACCAGCTCGGCCGTGAGGAGCTCCGCGGTATCGCGGTCGGCCGGTTCGTCCAGCTCCGCCAGGGCGTCGCGGACCAGGGATCGGGCCATCGGCACAGCCGCGGCGGTGTGGGGCAGCTCGAACTGCCAGAAGGTCGGGGAGTCGGCGTCAGGCACGAAGGGTTCCGGTCGGTCGGGGGGATGGGCTCTCTGCGACGTTCCACCGTAGGAACGGGTACCCATGGCCCGGCAGGGGTCGCCGGACCGCCCTCCGCGGGACCGAGGTCCCGAATCGGACGGGTCTTCCGCCCCGGAGCGGACACGGTCCGCCGGTCCGGGGCGCCTGTGGCCGGCCCCGCGGTGGCCCCGGCCATCCTGGCCCGGGAGCCGGTTCGCCCGGGCCGCGCGCCGTCTTATGTCGTACTCATGACGACAGTCACACAACGGTGATAGCTTCGCAGGGCAGGTACCAGCCGCCCGGCTGAAGGAGGCCGTACTCCATGAGTCCGTTCACCGGTTCCGCCCGGACGACCGAGGAGTGGCGGCATCTCCGCCTCACCCGGGACGGCGGCGTCGCCACGGTCACCCTGGCCCGCCCCGAGAAGCTCAACGCGCTGACCTTCGGCGCCTACGCCGACCTGCGCGATCTGATCGCGGAACTCGCCCGCGACGGCTCCGTACGGGCCCTGGTGCTCGGCGGCGAGGGGCGCGGATTCTGCTCCGGCGGCGACGTCGACGAGATCATCGGCGCCACCCTCGCCATGGACACCGGCGAGCTGCTGGACTTCAACCGGATGACCGGCCAGGTCGTCCGGGCGCTGCGCGAGTGCCCCTTCCCGGTGATCGCCGCGGTGCACGGCGTCGCCGCGGGCGCGGGCGCCGTCCTCGCGCTGGCGGCCGACTTCCGGGTCGCCGACCCGTCGGCCCGCTTCGCGTTCCTCTTCACCAAGGTGGGGCTCTCCGGCGGGGACATGGGCGCGGCCTATCTGCTGCCCCGCGTCGTCGGCCTCGGGCACGCCACCCGGCTGCTGATGCTCGGCGAACCGGTGCGTGCCCCGGAGGCCGAGCGCATCGGCCTGATCAGCACCCTCGCCGAGGAGGGCCGGGCCGGGGCGGAGGCCGCCGCGCTGGCCCGCCGGCTCGCCGAGGGGCCGGCCCTCGCCCACGCCCAGACCAAGGCGCTGCTCACCGCCGAGCTCGACATGCCGCTCGCCGCCGCCGTCGAGATGGACGCGGCCACCCAGGCGCTGCTGATGAACAGCGCCGACTACGCCGAGTTCCACGCCGCCTTCAGCGAGAAGCGGCAGCCGAAGTGGCAGGGCAGGTAGCCGTGCCGGGGCGGAGCGCCACGGACGGGCCGCTGCGGGTCGCGGTCGTCGGCGGCGGGCCCGGCGGCCTCTACGCGGCGGCACTGCTGAAACGCCTCGACCCGGCCCGGGAGATCACCGTCTGGGAGCGCAACGCCCCCGACGACACCTTCGGCTTCGGCGTCGTCCTCTCCGACGAGACCCTCGGCGGTATCGAACACGCCGACCCCCAGGTCTTCCGGGAGCTCCGGAACGCCTTCGTCCGCTGGGACGACATCGACGTCGTCCACCGCGGCCGCACCCTCACCTCCGGCGGCCACGGCTTCGCGGCCCTCGGCCGCCGCACCCTCCTCGCCGTGCTGCAGGCACGCTGCCGGGAGCTCGGCGTCCGGCTGCGCTTCGGTACCGAGGCGCCGCCGCACGCCGAACTCGTCCGCGACCACGATCTGGTGATCGCCGCGGACGGGGTGCACAGCGTCACCCGGGACGCCCTGGCCGATGCCTTCCGGCCACGGGTCGTCCGGCACCGCTGCCGCTACATCTGGCTCGCCGCCGACTTCGCCTTCGACGCCTTCCGCTTCGAGATCGCGGAGACGGAGCACGGGGTGATGCAGCTCCACGGCTACCCCTACTCCCGTCCCTCATCGAGGCGCTGCGGGCCGCAGCGGCCCCCTGCGTCCCCCGACTCCTCGGAGCCCTCGGCCGACGCGCCCGGTGCGAGCACGGTCATCGTCGAGATGCGCGAGGAGGTCTGGCGGCGTGCCGGTCTGGACCGGTGCGGGGAGGCGGAGTCCGCCGAGCGGTGCGCGAAGATCTTCTCCGACGCGCTCGGCGGCCGCGGGCTGCGCGGCAACCGCTCCACCTGGATCTCCTTCGCCACCGTCACCAACGAGCGCTGGAGCCACGGCCGTACGGTCCTGCTCGGCGACGCCGCCCACACCGCCCACTTCTCCATCGGCTCCGGCACCAAGCTCGCCGTCGAGGACGCCCTCGCGCTCGCCGCCTGCCTCCGGGAACACCCCGCGCTGCCCGACGCCCTCGCCGCCTACGAGGCCGAGCGCCGCCCCGTCGTGGAGTCCACCCAGCGGGCGGCCCGCGCCAGCCTGGAGTGGTTCGAGGAGCTGGACACCGTGCTCGGCCAGCCGCCCCGCCAGTTCGCCTTCAACCTGCTCACCCGCAGCCGCCGCATCACCCATGACAATCTGCGGCTGCGCGACCCGGAGTTCGTCACCGCGGTCGAGCGCGACGTGCTGCCGGACACCGCTCCCGGGGACGCCGGAACGTCCGCCACCCCGCCGATGTTCACCCCGTTCCGGCTGCGCGGACTCACCCTGCGCAACCGGGTCGTGGTGTCCCCGATGGACATGTACTCCACCGAGGACGGCACACCCGGCGACTTCCATCTGATGCACCTGGGCTCCCGCGCCCTGGGCGGTGCCGGGCTGGTGATGACCGAGATGGTCTGCGTCGCCCCGGAGGGCCGGATCACCCCCGGGTGCGCCGGGCTCTGGACCGCCGGACACGAGGCGGCGTGGCGGCGGATCACCGACTTCGTCCACCGGCAGTCACCCGCCGCGGCGGTCGGGGTGCAGCTCGGCCACGCGGGGCGCAAGGGCTCCACCCGGCTGATGTGGGAGGGCATCGACCAGCCGCTGCCGCACGGCAACTGGCCCCTGGTCGCGGCCTCCCCGCTGCCGTACCGGGCCGGCGTGAACCAGGTGCCGCAGGAGCTCGGTGCCACCGGACTGGCCGAGGTCCGCGAGCAGTTCACCGACGCGGCCCGGCGCGCCGCCCGCGCCGGCTTCGACCTCCTCGAACTGCACTGCGCCCACGGCTATCTGCTCTCCGGCTTCCTGTCGCCGCTCACCAACCGGCGCACCGACGGTTACGGGGGCGACCTGGCGGGACGGCTCCGCTACCCCCTGGAAGTCTTCGACGCGGTGCGGGAGGTGTGGCCGGACGACCGCCCGATGACCGTGCGGATCTCCGCCACCGACTGGGCCGAGGGCGGCACCACCGCCGACGACGCCGTGGAGATCGCCCGCGCGTTCCACGCCCACGGCGCCGACGCGCTCGACGTCTCCACCGGCCAGGTCGTCCCCGACGAGCGCCCGGAGTACGGCCGCTCCTACCAGACGCCGTACGCCGACCGGATCCGCAACACCCTCGGCGTGCCGGTCATCGCGGTCGGCGCCATCTCCTCCTGGGACGACGTCAACTCCCTGGTGCTGGCGGGCCGCGCCGACCTGTGCGCGCTGGCCCGGCCGCACCTCTACGACCCGCACTGGACGCTGCACGCCGCCGCGGACCAGGGCTACAGCGGTCCCGGAGCGCCCTGGCCGCTGCCGTACGCCGCGGGCAGCCGCAAACCCCCGACCGGCCGGACCGACGCCCCGAAGCCGCGGCTGACGCTGGACGCCCCGACGGCCGGCTGACGGGGGACGGCTGAGGGGGGGGGCGGGATGACGGGGGAACGCACCCGGTCCCGCACGAGCACCGCCGGGTCCGTCGGGGGCCCGGCCGGTCAGCCCGCCTCCAGCACCCCGCGCACATGGCCGGCCGCCGCCTCGCGCAGCCGGGTGTGGAGGGCCGCGAACACCTCGGCGCTCCGTCCGCCCGGCCAGTCCGCCGGCAGCAGTGCCGCCGGCAGGCCCGGGTCGGCGTACGGCACCCGCCGCCAGGAGTCCAGCGCCAGGAGGTGGTCCCGGTAGGCCTCGGCCGGGTCGCCGGGGGCCGGACCGGACCAGCGCCGCAGCACCGGCTCGTGGGTCCGGAGGAAGTCCCGGTGGAGCTCCGCCGTCGCGTCCAGGTCCCACCAGCGCGCCACCGAGCGCGCGGTCGGCTCGAACCCGGTGTGCGCCCCGGTGAACAGGTCCACGTAACCGGCGAGTTCCAGCCGCTCCAGCGTGTGCCGGGCCTCCTCCAGCAGGTGCGCGGGGGCGATCCACACCCCGGGCGCGGCGGTGCCGAACCCCAGCCGCGCCAGCCGGGAGCGCAGCAGATGGCGCTTGTGGCGCTCCTGCTCGGGCACGGAGAAGACGGCCAGCACCCAGCCGTCGTCGAGGCGGGCGGGCGGCCGGTCGTAGATGCGCCGGTCGCCGTCGTCGAGGAGCTGCCGGGCGTCGTCGGAGAGCACATAGCCGGCCGCGCCGCCCTCCGCCCGGGCCGGCCGCAGCAGCCCGCGGCGCTTCAGCCGGGAGACCGCCGAGCGCACCGAGGGCGGGTCCACGTCCACCGCGCCCAGCAGCCGGATCAGCGCCGCGATCGGCACCGGCCGCCCTCCGCCGGGACCGTTCCCGCGCCCGTGCGCGCCGTAGAAGGTGACGATCAGGGACCGCGGTGTGTGCTGCTCTGCCACGGGGTCACTCTAAAACGCCGCGGCCGTCCCGGTCGCGCTGCCGTCCGCGCCCCTGCTTCCGTTCCCGCGCCCGTCCGGAGCGCTCGCCGCCTCTCCGTCCCCGTGCGCGCTCGGAACGCCCTCCGCCCCGCCGCCCCCGCTCCCGTCCGGGGTGCCGGGCGGCGCTTCGGCCCCGCCCGGGGCGCGGAGCCGGAACCGTTGCAGCTTCCCGGTCGGTGTCCGGGGCAGCGCGTTCAGGAAGACGATCTCCCGAGGGCATTTGTACGGCGCTATCTCGGACTTGACGAACTGCCGCAGGGCCTCGGTCGCCGCCGCGTCGCGGCGCGCCCCGTCCCGCAGCACGGTGTACGCCACCACGACCTGCCCCCGGCGCTCGTCGGGGCGCCCCACCACCGCGGCCTCCAGGACGTCGGGGTGGCGCAGCAGGGCGTCCTCGACCTCGGGGCCCGCTATGTTGTACCCGGCCGAAATGATCATGTCGTCGGCGCGGGCCACGTAGCGGAACCAGCCGTCGGGCTCCCGGACATAGGTGTCACCGGTGACGTTCCAGCCGCCGCGGACGTACTCGCGCTGCCGCTCGTCCGCGAGATAGCGGCAGCCGGTCGGCCCGCGGACGGCCAGCAGCCCCGGTTCGCCGTCCGGTACCGGCCACCCGTCCGGCCCGATCACGCGCGCCTCGAAGCCCGGAACCGGAATCCCGGTGGTGCCGGGCCGGATCGCCTCGTCGGCGGCGGAGATGAAGATGTGCAGCAGTTCGGTGGCCCCGATGCCGTTGATGATGCGCAGCCCGGTCCGGCGGCGCCAGGCGTTCCAGGTGGCCCCGGGCAGGTTCTCCCCGGCCGAGACGCAGCGGCGCAGCGAGCTCACGTCTCGCCCCGGCTGTGCGTCGAGTTCCTCCAGCATGACCCGGTACGCGGTCGGCGCGGTGAACAGCACGGACACCCGGTGCCGCCCGATCGCGGGCAGCAACTGCCGCGGCCCGGCCTGTTCCAGCAGCAGGGCGGAGGCGCCCGCGCGCAGCGGGAAGACGACGAGCCCGCCGAGCCCGAAGGTGAAGCCGAGCGGCGGGCTGCCCGCGAACACGTCCTCGGGCCGCGGGCGCAGCACATGTGCCGAGAAGGTGTCGGCGATGGCCAGCACGTCGCGGTGGAAGTGCAGGCACCCCTTGGGGCGGCCGGTGGTGCCGGAGGTGAAGGCGATCAGGGCCACGTCGTCCGCGGAGGTCGCGACCGCGCGGTAGCCGGCGGGCGCGGCGGCGGCGCGGGTCCGGAGGTCGTCGGGGCCGTCGCCACCGTAGGTGGTGATCCGCAGGTCCGGCACCTCGGCCTTCGCGAGGTCGTCCAGGGAGCGGATGTCGCACAGGGCGTGCCGGATCCGCGCCGTCGCGCAGATGCCCGCCAGCTCCAGGGGGCGCTGCGCGGCGAGCACGGTCACGGCCACGGCTCCCGCCTTCATCACCGCGAGCCAGCAGGCCGCCAGCCAGGGGGTGGTGGGACCGCGCAGCAGCACCCGGTTCCCGGGCACCACGCCCAGCTCGGCCGTCAGGACATGGGCGATCCGGTCGGTGCGCTCCTGCAGTTCGCCGTAGGACCAGACCTCGCCGGTGCCGTCGACGAAGGCGGGGCGGTCCGCGCCGAACCGCTCCACGGTGCGGTCCAGCAGCTCCGTACCGCAGTTGAGCCGGTCGGGGTAGCACAGCCCGGGCAGGCCGAACGACAGCTCCGGCCACTGGTCGGGCGGCGGCAGGTGGTCGCGGGTGAACGTGTCCACGTGGGCCGATGGCTTGAGCTCCATGGCGGTGCGCCCCCTTGCGCCGGTCCGGGAATCGGGGTGGTTCCGGCCGTGCGGTTGCTGAACGAGCGTAACGTGATAGTGACGACAGTCAACGGTCCGCGATAAGAGAGGGGCTGTCCGTGCCCGCATTCGCGCTGGAACCGGAGCAGGAGAAGTGGTGCGACCAGGTACGGGAGCTCGCCGCCGGGCGATTGCGCGCACTGGCGGCCGAGGGCGAACCGGGCCTGATCAACCGGCCGTTGGTCACCGCCCTCGGCGAGGCGGGGCTGCTCGGCCGGGTCTTCCCGGCGGCGGGGGAGGCCGGGGTGTCCGCCCTCGACCTCTGTCTCCTCCGGGAGTCCCTGGCCCGGGAGTGCACCGAGGCGGAGACCGCGCTGGCGCTCCAGGGCCTCGGCGCCTACCCCGTGGTCCAGTCCGGCAACCGGGCGCAGCGGGAGGAGTGGCTTCCGGAGGTCGTGGCGGGCCGGGCGGTGCCCGCGTTCGCGCTCAGCGAGCCGGACGCGGGCTCGGACGCGGCCGCCCTGGCGCTGAGCGCCGAGGCCGACGGACCGGGCCGCTGGCGGCTGAGCGGCGAGAAGTGCTGGATCTCCAACGCCCCGCACGCCGACTTCTATTCGGTGTTCGCCCGCACCGGGGAGGACCGCGGCGCCCGCGGCATCACGGCCTTCCTCGTCCCCGCCGGGCGGCCGGGACTGTCCGGCGAACCGCTCGCCCTGCTCAGCCCGCACCCCATCGGCACCGTGGTGTTCGACGGCGTGCCCGTCACCGCGGACGATCTGCTGGGCGAGCCCGGTGCGGGCTTCGGGGTCGCCATGCGCACCCTCAACCTCTTCCGGCCGAGCGTCGGCGCGTTCGCGGTGGGCATGGCGCAGGCGGCACTCGACGCCGCCCTGGCGCACGCCGCCCGGCGCATCGCTTTCGGCGGTCCCCTCAGGGACCTCCAGTCGGTCTCCCACCAGCTGGCCGAGATGGCCACTCGCACCGAGGCCGCCCGGCTGCTGGTGCACGCCGCCGCGGCGGCGTACGACCGGGGCGCCCCGGACATCGCCAAACGGGCCGCCATGGCGAAGCTGCTGGCCACCGAGACCGCCCAGTACGTCGTGGACGCCGCCGTCCAGATCCACGGCGCCCGCGCCCTGCAACAGGGCCACCTCCTGGAACACCTCTACCGCGAGGTCCGCGCACCGCGGATCTACGAGGGTGCCACCGAGGTCCAGCGCACCATCGTCGCGAAGGAGCTGTACCGATGAACGAGTCCCCCCGGCCCGCGAACGACGCCTCCGGCGAGGAGAGCGCCGAAGGCGCGGAGAGCATCGGTGGCACGAAGAGTATCGGCGACACGAAGAGCATCGGCGGTGCAACGAGCACCGACGGCGCCGGCGCCCCGGCCGGCCTCCGGCGGATCAACCCGCCGGAGCTCTCGCCCCCCACGGGCTTCAGCCACGCCGTGACGGCCACCGGCGGGCGGCTGGTCCTGCTGGCCGGGCAGACCGCCCTGGACGGGAGCGGCGCCGTGGTCGGCGGCACGCTCCCCGCCCAGTTCGAGACGGCGCTGTCCAACCTCCTCACCGCCCTGCGCGCGGCGGGCGGCGGCCCGGAGCACCTGGCCCGGGTCACGGTCTACGCGACGGACGTCGCCGACTACCGCGCGCACGCCCCCGAACTCGGCAGGATCTGGCGCAGGCTGGCGGGCCGCGACTACCCGGCGATGGCGGTGATCGGCGCGGTCCGGCTCTGGGACGAGCAGGCGCTGGTCGAACTGGACGGGATCGCGGTCGTGTGAGGGGCGGGGGACGGAGGGAGGGGGACGATCCGGGTGCCGACGCGAAGCCACGGGCCTCGTCGTGGCCCGTGGCCTGCACCGGCTGTGGCACCAGCCTCCCGGCGCCGTTCTTCCCGGCACCTTGTCCCGGCACCGTTGTCCCCTCCACCGGCCGGGCCCGGACGCAGACCGGAGGCCGCCCCCTCGCCTGGAGGGAGCGGCCTCCGCTCCGTGAAATCCCGGCCGGCCGGTCACCCGTGCCCGCGGCGCGTCACCACCGTCCGGCCGGCCGCGCAACCGTCACGGCCACCCGACCGGAACCGCCGCGCCGTCAGGACTGCTGCGCCACCGGGGATCGCCGCCCCACCGCGACTGCCGCGCAAGCGTCACCGTCGCGCGGACCGCCACCCGCTCACTTGTCCGTGACCGTCACCCGCCGGTCGTTGCGCAGTTCGCTGAAGAGCTGGTTCGCCTTGGCCTCGTCCCACTCCACGGCGCTGCCCTTGGAAGTGCGCAGGTTCGTGTTGGAGACCGGCACGTTGATCTTCGTGCCCTGGCCGCCCGAGACGCTCTTCAGGCCCTTGAAGATGGCCGTGAGGTTCCACAGCCGGGTGTCCTTGTCCACGATGAGCGTGCCGAGCCCCGCGTCCATCGCGTCGTAGAGCTTGGGCGGGTCGAGCATGGTGTCCGTGTTGCCGGCCTTCTTGGCCAGTGCGGCCAGGAACTTCTGCTGGTTCTTGGCCCGGCCCAGGTCGCCCTCGGCCTCCTGGTGGCGCTGGCGGACGAAGGCGAGCGCCTCGGTGCCGTGCAGGGTCTGGCAGCCCTTCTTCAGGTCCGCGCCGGACTTCTCGTCCTTGATGGCCCGGTCGAGGCAGACGTCCACGCCGCCGACCGCGTCGACGATGTTCACGAAGCCCGCGAACCCGATTTCCGCGTAGTGGTCGATCCGCAGCCCGGTGTTGTTCTCGATGGTCCGGACCAGCAGTTCGGGGCCGCCCAGCGAGAACGCGGCGTTGAGCTTGTTCTTCGCCGGGCGGAGGTGCTTGCCGGTCTCGGGGCGGACGAACCCCGGCAGGGTCACCCAGGAGTCACGCGGCAGACTCAGCATCGTGGTCCTGCCCTTGGGGCTGGTGTGCAGCACCATCATCGAGTCGGTGCGGCGGCCCTCACCCGTGCCGGTGTGCAGGTCCTTCTTGGCCTGTGCGGTGAGCCCGTCACGGCTGTCGGAGCCCACGATGAGGTAGTTGGTGCCCTTGCCCGCCGCCGGCCGGCTGCCGTACTTGTCCAGGTCGACGTCGTGGTTGAGCTTCCCCTCGCCCCAGGCGTACGCGCCGCCCGGGCTCAGGAGCAGCGCCGCGGCCAGGATCAGCAGCGTCCGCTTCCTGCGGCGGGGCCGCTTCGCGCCGGACCCGGCGGTACGGCGCCGCTCCGGCCCGTCCCCGTCCGCGGCGCCCCGGTCGCCGCCGAACCGGGCCGGCGGGGTGCGCCGTACCGCGGCGCGCGGCATGTCGTCCTGTGCCGGCAGCAGTGTCTCTCCGCCCACCGCCGGGAGCGTCGATGTCTCCTGGAGGTGCAGCGGAGGAGCCTCTTGGGAGGCGAGAGGGTCCTGTTGGGGGTCGTGCAGCAGGGGGTCTCCCTGGGGCGGCAGCAGGTGGCCGCCGTGCGGGTGCGGCAGGTCGTCCCCCGGCGTCGGCACGGGGTGGTTCCCGTACGCCGCTGCCGATGTCACCTGCCCTGGCGTCACCTGCTCCGGCGTCACGTGCCCCGGCAGCAGCGGGTCGCCCGGCGCCCCCGGGTGCGGCGCCGCGCCGTAGTCGGGCACCGCGCTGTAATCGGGCACCGCACCGTAGTCGGGCACCGCGCCGTAATCGGCCGCTGTGCCGTAGTCGGGCGCTGTGGCGTAACCAGGCGCGCCGTAATCGGGCCCCATGCCGTAATCGGGCGCCCCGCCGTAGTGAGGCCCCGTGCCGTAATCGGGCGCCGCGCCGTATTCCGGCGCGTAGCCGTCCTGTCGCCACAGCTGCCCCGTGACATGCGCCGGCTCCGTAAAACCGCCGCTTCGGGTCTCGTCGGTCCAGTTGTCCGGCCAGTCGTTCATGACGTGAAAGTCTGCACGGTTACCGGGCGTCCTCGCCAAGCGGTTCGGACAACCGACCGAAAGAAGGGGAATTGTGCCGCCCGGCAGAACGAGACGAATCGCCAGTATCCCCGGACGCCGCGCAGAAGGTGAATTCCCGCAGGAGAAGCACTTTTACCGTCGATGGGATCCCGGGGCGGGGTGGGCCGCCCGGGTGTTTCCCGGTGGAGGGCATGCGAAAACCCGGGCCGGGGGACGGATCCCCGGCCCGGGCGGACGGTCGTGCGGACGTGGTTCCGACGAAACGGAACCACTTGTTCATTTCAACTGCACCGGCTTGCGCGCGGGTTCGCTGAGCACCTGCTGGCCCGCCGTGCCGGAGCGCTGCATCCGGTGCCACTTCAGCCGGCTGCCGAGCAGCGCGGTGACCACGGACTGGATCGTCACCAGGTACATCAGCTGCCGGTAGACGAACAGCTGCAGCGGCATCACCCAGAGCGTCCGCAGCCGTTCGCCGTCCAGCTTCAGCGCGTAGCCGGCGCCGAGCATCTGGACGCTGAGGAAACCGACCCAGATGAGGATCGACTGGGCCGAGTTCAGGAACAGCCCGCCGTACAGCGCGAAGACGTCCACGATCGGGGCGAACAGCGGCAGCAGGATCTGGAAGAACGCGAGATAGACCAGTCCGCGGCGGCCGAACCGCCCCGGCGGGCCCAGCTCGACCACGGCCCGGCGGTGCTTCCACATCGCCTGCAGGGTGCCGTAGCACCAGCGGTACCGCTGCCGCCACAGCTGGCCGAGCTTGCTGGGCACCTCGGTCCAGGCGATGGCCGACTCCTCGTAGACCACCCGCCAGCCCGCGCGCCACAGCGCCATCGTCAGGTCGGTGTCCTCGGCCAGGGTGTCCTCGCTGACCCCGCCGACGCCCATCAGCGCGTCCCGGCGGAAGGCGCCGATGGCCCCCGGGACCGTCGGCATGCACTCCAGCATCTCGAACATCCGGCGGTCGAGGTTGAAGCCGAAGCAGTACTCCAGGTGCTGCCACTTGCCGAGCAGCCGGTTCCGGTTGCCGACCCGGGTGTTGCCGCTGACCGCGCCGACGGCCGCGTGGGCGAGCGGCTGGATGAGCCGGTGGATGGCGTCCGGTTCGAAGACCGTGTCGGCGTCCACCATGACCACGATGTTGTGCCGGGTGTGCGCCAGACCGGTGTTGAGCGCCGCGGCCTTGCCCGCGTTGGGCTGGCGGATCACCATCACCCGGTTGTCGGGAATGCTGCGGGCGATCTCCGCGGTCCGGTCCGAGGAGCCGTCGTCGATCACGAGGATCTGCAGCTGCTGGTGGGTGGAGTCCAGCAGGGACAGCACCGTTGCCTCGATCCCCGCCTCCTCGTTGTAGGCGGGGACGAGGACCGTCACCGGCTCGTTGACCTCCCGCAGCCAGGGCGCCCCGGGGCGGGCCCGGCCGATCCGCCGGACGTGGGCGCGGGCGAGGAGCAGCAGCAGACCGAGCCTCAGCAGGGCCAGCGAGCCGCCGATGAGGAGGATCCAGCTCATGGCCCGGACGAAGGCGTGTCCCACGGTCTGCACCAGGAGCAGGCCCTTGCCCTCCCAGCGGCTCATGGTGGTCACCGCCTCGTTGGCGGTGCCGGTGCCGAGTCCCGCCGACACCGTGGTGAACTTCTTCGCCCGGGGGTCGCGGAGCAGCTTCCGGGTCTGCGAGTACGCGGTGTCGTTCTGGCTGAACTGCCGGACCAGGCCCTGCTGCGGCTTCCGGAGCGGCCCGTCGGCCGCGACCAGGACGTACCCCTCGGCGGCGGCCCGCCGCGCGGCCGTCCACTCGCCGCCGCACATGGTCTCCACCTGCGAGGTGAGCGGCAGCCGCACCATCTTGGTGTCGACCCCCGCGGAGCCCGCCAGCGCCGTCTGGGTGAGCGACAGCTCCAGCCGGGTGCGGGCGGCTCCCGCCTGGCCGAGGTCGGAGCCCGTGTAGGTGTTGGAGCCGATCTCGTGACCCTCCGCCAGGATCCGCCGCACCAGCGCCGGTTCCCGGGCCGCCTCGGCACCGGAGAGGAAGAAGGTGGCGTGCGCCTTGTGGGCCCGCAGCAGGGCGAGCAGGCGCGGGGTCCACACCGGGTCGGGGCCGCCGTCGTAGGTGAGCGCGACGGTCCCGGGGGGCATCGCCGTGGTCTGGATCCGGTCGCCCATGATGCTGAGCACCGGGTCGCCGGTGTCCGCGGCCTTCGGGACGGGGGTGGTGCAGGGCTTCCGCGTCTGGACGGCCGCCACTTCGTGGGTGGTCCAGCCTTCGAAGATCAGAGCGGTGGCGACCGCGGAGATGACGATGATCATCAGCAGCCAGTGCGCGCGTGGATCACGACGCTGCGCGTGCCGGGGACTCAAGGGACTGTGCCTCCCTGGGCCGGTGGGGGGACGGGCCAGGGCAGCTAGGGCTGCCGTGGCGGGGGTTTGCGTGCTGCCGGGACCTCGGTGGGGGTGGTCCCGTACGACACCACGTCAGCCTGCGGTGCGGCGCCACGCACCGTGGAGGCGGGAGCCGGGGGCTTGAACGTCCTGGGCGACTGCGGGTCCGGCTGCAGCACTCCGAAGAGTGTGGCGATCATCAGCAGGAGGTACCCGGCGCAGGCGCATCCGACGGCCACGGCGGTCAGCCACAGGAGCCGTCTGCGAAGTCCGGAGGCACCGACGAATACCTGCGCCTGCTGGCTGCTGCTGTCTCCTTGCCGCTCGCTGCGGTTCCGGCCCCTTTTTCCCATGGCGGGCGAGTCTAACCAGCCTCGAACAGTCGTGTGTCTGGATCGCCAACCTCGTCCGGCCGTCCGGCCCACTGCCACTTGACCTGGGCGTTTCATCTGTGATTAGGCCTGTGCACGACAAGATCCCCTTCTGAACTGGGACGATGAAAAGGCGGGGGTTTCGTTCCGCACCTGACTCGGTGGTCAGGAAGGCCGGGGGGCTCTCCGGATCTCCATGGCGTAGATCACTTCTCCGCCGACCCGACCTGCACCGGAACGTGCTCCGGAACGCGGAGTTGTCACCACATGGCCGCCGGGTGACCGGTCACTGAACTCCCGCCCGAATTCGGTGGAAAGCTGCCGCCGTCGCCCCTTCGGTCGTGGTGGCGAGGCCGGGTGAATCCATCAGGAAAAAGGCCGGGTATCGCATTTCCCGGGACAACGCTGCCTTGTCCTGCCAAGGGGTGTGACGGGTGATTCCGGAATCCGCGCCGGAATCGGGGTGATGTGCGGGATACCAGCCGCATGCACCTTATCGTGGGCCCGGTGTCGAACCTCCGCCTACGGGAGGATCCGGACCTCCGCGTACGGGAGGAGATCGAGGACGTGCCGTTCGCGGAACCGACCGGTGACGGCGGGCCGGAGCCCGCTGCCGGCCCCGCCCCGGAGCCCGCGGGCCGGTCCTGGGTCCCGCTGCTCGCGGTCTGCACCGGCTACTTCATGGTGATCCTGGACGTGACGATCATCAACGTCGCCGTGCCGGTCATCGGCCGCGAGCTGTCGGCCTCCCTCACCGCGGTCCAGTGGATCACCAACGGGTACACCATGGTCTTCGCCGGACTGCTGCTGACCGGCGGCGCGCTGGGCGACCGGCTGGGGAACCGGCGGGTCTTCTCCGCCGGCGTGGTGGTGTTCACCGTGGCCTCGGCCGGGTGCGCACTGGCCCCGGACACCCCGGGCCTGGTGGCGGCCCGGCTGGTGGAGGGGGCCGGCGCGGCGCTGATCGTGCCCGGTTCGCTGGCGCTGCTCCAGCAGGCCTACCCGGCACCCGCGGTGCGCGCGCGGGCCTTCGGGCTCTGGGGTTCGCTGGCGGGCATCGCCGCCTCCGCCGGACCGCTGCTGGGCGGGCTGCTCGTCTCGACGGTGGGCTGGCGCTGGGTGTTCTTCATCAACCTGCCCGTCGGCGTCGCCTGCCTGCTGCTGACCCTCCGTCACCTCGGCCCCTCGCCCCGGCGCCCCGGCCGGCCCGTGGACTGGCCGGCCCAGTGCGCGGTCGTGGCGGCGGTGGCCCTGCTCACCGCCGCGCTCAACGAGGCCGGGCGGCGCGGCTGGACCGATCCGGCGGTCCTCGGCGCGCTGGGCCTGGCCGCGACGGCCGCCGCGGCGTTCGCGGTGCGCGAGCGGCTGGCCCGCGATCCCGTCCTCCCGCTGGGCCTGCTGCGCTCGCGCGCGATGAGCGGCGGATCCGTCATCGGCCTGCTGTTCAACTTCGGTTTCTACGGCATGGTGTTCACCGCCAGCCTCGACTTCCAGCACCAGCGCGGCTACAGCGCCCTGGGCGCCGGGGCGGCGCTGTTCCCCGCGGTGGCGATGACCATGTTCGCCTCCGTCGTGTCCGGCCGGCTGAGCCGCCGCACCGGGGACCGCCCGCTGGTCGTCTCCGGCATGCTGCTGGCCGCCCTCGGGCTGGCCGGCTGGGCCGCGGCCGGAGCCGACCCCGGTTATCCGCTGCTGGTGGCACCGATGATGGCCGTGGGGTTCGGCACCTCCTTCGCCCTCACCGGCTCGACCTCCACCGTGATGGGGGCGGCACCCGCCGGGTACGCGGGCAGCGCCGCCGCCCTGTTCAACACCGCCCGCCAGATCGGCAGCGCCACCGGCGTCGCCCTCGGCGGCACCTTCCTCGCCACGGCCGCCGACTACGCCGCCGGGCTGCGGCTGAGCGTGGCCGTCGGCGCCCTCGCCTACCTGACCGCCGCGGCGCTCGCGTGGCGCTGCGTGCCGCCGAAGGCCGAAGGCACGTGAACGGTGAACGCCGCACGGGCCGCCGGCCGTATCACCAGGGGGAGCGTCGCCGGGAGATGCGTGCCACCGGATGCACGGGCCCGGACGCCCCTGACGGACACGCCCCGCCGCCCGGTCAGACGGACTTGGTGACCCGGAGGATCTGCCAGATCGCGGGGAGACCGGCCCGGCCGTGGAAGGCCAGGTACTCCGGGAGGACGAGATCGGGGCCCCACTTCTCCTTGTAGGCCAGCTGACTGGCGGCGGGGTAGACCTTGTCGCCGCGCTCGGCCATCAGGCGCATGAAGCGGGTGGTCATCCGGCTGGCCCCGGGCACCTCGTGCTCGGGGGAGAGGCCGACGAACGGGGTGAAGCCGAAGTGCAGCCACTCGGCGCCCTCGCCGCGGAAGGACTCCATGGCGTGCAGGTTGATGGCCTCCATCACCCCGGGCGGGGCGGTCGCCCGGCGGCGGCTGAGGTCGTGCAGCCAGCCGGGCCGCGAACCGTAGGCGGGGGCATAGGAGATGTAGCCGGTCGGGACGCCGTCCAGCCGGCCGAGCAGCAGCCTCCGGTGCCGCTGGGCCGGGCCGCCGCACTCGCCGACCAGGAACTCGATCTCCTTCACGTGCCGGCCCTTGGCCTGCAGCCACTCCCGGTCGATGGCGGCGATCTCGTCGCGGTGCCCGTCGTAGGGGACCTCGGTCACCTCCAGGCCGCTCCGCCGTGCCTTGGAGATCTTGTTGCGCAGCTTCATGAACCGGCTGCCGCGCAGGGTGTGGTCCGGCAGCCGCACGGCGTACGAGGAGCCGACCTGGTTCACGGTGAAGCCGCACCGGGCGTACAGCTCGGCGTCGGAGCGCTGGAGCTGCACGGCCACCACCTTGCGGCGCGCCGCCCGCGCGAAGCCGAGAAAGGCGCCGAGCAGGCGCTCCCGGCCGGCCTCGGGCGCGAAGACGCCGCCGAACTGGATCAGGAACCGGCCGGCCTCGCGGTAGGCGACCACTCCGGAGGAGGACGGGTCGGTGAAGTAGGCGTTGCCGGCGTTGAGGGCCAGGAAGGCGCTGGGGTTGTCGGCGCTCTCCCGGAGGGCGTCGGCCACCCCGTCCCGGTCGATCCTCCGGTTGACCGTGGTCATCCGCTTCCCCCTGTCGTCGTGAGCCGCCGGCGGAACGTGCCGGGCGCCATGCTCCGGGAGGTCGCTCTGATCGGTCTGACACGGCCGTCTCAGGGGCGTCTCCGCCGATTGTCAGGGCCGGCTGTGACAGTCGTCGGCGAGCGCATCACATTGGGACATTCCTCCCGTCCGCGAGGGCGGGGACGGGGAGCGGAGGATCTGCGTGTGCAGTGCCCGTACGGCGCCGGAGGCGTCGCATCTCATGGAGGACGCCGCCGGAACCCCGGCGGGCGGCAGCCGGCTGCTGACCTACGCCTCACTCGTCGACGGCAAGAGCGTGCCGAGTGACCAGTGGGTCTATGTCGTCGACTCCGACGCCCTGCTGGAGGACGCCTTCGCCAGCCTGACGCTCAAGCGCAAGCTGGAGAGCGGCCGGCTGGCCCCGGAGGACCTCCCCGGCGACAACATCGTCGGCCGGGTGGCGCGAGCGGACCGGGAGACCGTGCTGCAGGCCGTCGAGGCCGCGGCCCGCGCGACCGGCGAGTGGAACGCCTTCCCGCTGGACGAGCGGCTGGACCGGTTCGGCGCCCTGCTGCACCGGCGGCTGACCGAGAAGGCCGACCGCACCATCGAGATCCTGCTGCGGGAGGGCCACCCGCTGGCGCTGGCCCGCTGGCAGGTCTCCGGGGCCCTGGAGTGCTTCGGGCCCGAGTCGCTCGCCTTCTACCGCAGCCAGATGCTGCGCGAGACCCGGCACGGGGAGCGGCGCCTCTCCGTGCGCCGCCGGCCGGACGGCGTGGTCTGCCTCAACCCGCCGCAGAACGCCCCGCTGTCCAGCGCCCTGCTCGGCGTCACCGCGATGATGGCGGGCAACTCCCTCGTCGTCCGGGCCCCGCGCAGCGCCCCGCTCGGCGTGATGTACGTCCTCCACGAGGTCGTCGCCCCCGTGCTCGAGGAGCTCGGCGCCCCCGGCGGCACCCTGAACGTGGTCTGCGGCGACCCGGCCCCGGTGCTGTCCGCCTGGCTGGACAGCCCGCTCGTCGACGACGTCATGTACTTCGGCAGCAGCGAGGCCGGCATCCGCTTCCAGAACCGCTGCGTCGCGGCCGGCAAGAAGCCGATCCTCGAACTGGCGGGCAACGACGCGGTGGTGGTGTGGAAGGACGCCGACCTGGACCTCGCCGCCGAGGCGCTGACCGAGAGCTTCTACGGCTCCGGCCAGCTGTGCATGATCCCCAACCAGGTGCTGGCCCACCCGGACATCGCGGGCGACCTGGTGGCGCTGCTCGCCGAGAAGGCGCTGCAGATCCGGGGCGGTTCGGTCCGGGAGGAGGACGTGCTGCTCACCCCGGTGCTGCGCAACGAGAAGTTCTTCTCCTGCCTGGACGACGCCCTCGCCGGCGGTGCCGAACTGGTCTGCGGCGGCCACGCGATGCAGGCCGACGGCACCCGGGACGTCGCCGGCATCTTCCTCGAGCCGACGGTGGTGCTGGTCCGCGGGATGGAGGGGGCCCGCGGGATCCAGGCGGTGCGCCACGAGACCTTCTTCCCGCTGCTGCCGGTGATCGCCGCCGACCCGGCCCCGGAGGCCGTGCTGCTCGACCGGTTCGTGGACTTCGTCAACAGCAACCCGTACGGGCTGCGCAACTCGGTGTGGGCCCGGGACCCGGAGGTGGTGGACCACTTCGTCACCCGGATCACCCAGGGCGGGCTGCTCAAGGTGAACGACTCCCACATCGGCTTCCTGCCGGGCCTGCCCACGCACGGCGGCACCGGGCTGACCGGCGGGGTGTACGGCGAGGCCAACTACCCGATCCTGCGCACCTCGCACATCCAGGGCGTGAGCGTCTCCGACGGCTCCGTCCGCCCCCGGGAGGCCGTCTTCGGCGCCTGGCGGGCGATGCGGGGAGAGGGGCCGGAGCCGGCGGGCGGGGCGGCGCGCGACTGACCGCGCGCGGGTGACTCCCGAGCGGGACCCGCGACGGCACCCGCCACCGTCCCACCCGGCCGGTGGGACAGGAAAGACGCAGAGAACGACAGAGAGCAGAGAGACCATGCGCCCACTCGAAGCGGCACGCGTGACCTGTGAATCGTTCCTCCCGGGGCTGCTCGACCGCCTCGCCGGCCTCTCGCTGGCGGAGCTGGAGACCCCTCGGAGCCCGGCCATCGGTTTCTTCCGCGAGTGCGGCGGACCCGCGCTGGTGATCCCGAAGTCCTACGGCGGGCTCGGCGCCGACCCGCTCCAGGCGATGGCCGTGACCCGGGCCCTCGGCTCCCGCGCCCCGTCCCTGTCGGTGGCGACCACCATGCACCACTTCTCCGTGGCCACCCTGTTCAGCCTCGCGGACAGCGTGCAGAGCAGCGGCATGGAGTGGGCGCTGCTCGAAGGGGTGGCGGAACAACGGCTGCTGGTGGCCTCGGGGTTCGCGGAGGGCCGGCCGGGGCAGGGCATCCTGTCGCCGACCATGTCCGCCCGGAAGGCCGAGGGCGGCTACCTCATCAACGGCGCCAAGAAGCCGTGCAGCCTGTCCCGCTCCATGGACCTGCTCACCGCCAGTGTGGCGCTGCCCGCCGACGACGGCGGCACCCAGTCGGCGGTGCTCCTCATCCCCCGGGACACCGAGGGGCTCACCGTCCACCCGTTCTGGGCCAGCCAGGCGCTGGCGGGCGCGGAGAGCGACGAGGTCCGGCTGACCGACGTCTTCGTGGACGAGCAGCTGCTGATGCCCAACACCGCCGAGCCGGGCGAGCTGGACGACCTCCAGACCGTCGGCCTCATCTGGTTCGAACTGCTCATCTCCAGCTGCTACCTGGGGATGGTCAGCGGACTCGTCGAGCGGGCCGTGGACGGGCGGCGGGGCAGCGAGTCGGACCGGGCCCGGGCGCTGGTCCGGCTGGAGACCGCCGCCCAGCTCCTGGAGGGCGTGGCCCGGCGGGTGCGGGACGGCGAGACCGGCAACGAGGCCCTGGCCCACGCGCTGACCGCCCGGTACGCGGCGCAGGACGCCCTCGGCGACGCCCGCGACCAGGCCGTGGAACTGCTGGGCGGCACCGCGTACATGGGCGCCTCCGACATCGCGGTCCTCGCCGCGGCCTCCCACGGGATCGGCTTCCACCCGCCGTCCCGGTCCGCGTTCACCGGCCCGTATCTGGAGCACGTGGCGGGCGAACCGCTGCGGCTGGCCTGAGGAGACCTCATGACGACCACACCCACCGCCCCCGGCTCCGTCCCCGCCCCCGGCGCGGCCGGTGCGCCCGCGGCCGGCTCCCCCTACCGGGGCCCCGGCCGCGAGGAACTCGGCCGGATGGTCCGGGAGCACATGAACCGGGGCCGGGCCACCCTCGGCGAGATGTTCGGCGGCCATGTCGAAGTGGCCTCCCAGGGCGCCTGGGTCACCACGGCCGAGGGCGAGCGCTTCCTCAACTGCGGCGGTTACGGCGTCTTCCTGATGGGCTCCCGGCACCCCACGGTGCTCCGGCACGTCACCGAGCAGCTGCAGACCCACCCCATCGCCACCCGGGTCTTCCTGGAGCCGCAGGCGGCGCTGGCCGCCGAGGCACTGATCTCCGTCGCCCCGCCCGGGCTCTCCCGGGTCCACTTCGCCGGATCGGGCGCCGAGGCCGCCGAGACCGCGCTCAAGCTGGCCCGCACCAAGGGCCGGCACCGGCTGGTCGCCACGGTGAACGGCTACCACGGCAAGACGGCCGGCGCGCTCAGCCTCACCGGCAACGAGGTCTTCCGCACCCCCTTCCAGCCGCTGCTGCCGGGCACCACACATGTGCCGTTCGGTGACGCGGCGGCGCTGGAGGCGGTGCTGGCGCAGGCGCCCGGCGAGGCCTGTGTCTTCGTGGAGCCGGTGCAGGGCGAGGCCGGAGTGGTCGTCCCGCCGGCGGGCTACCTGCGCGCGGTGCGGGAGGCCTGCGACCGGCACGGGGCGCTGCTCGTCCTCGACGAGGTCCAGACCGGCTTGGGCCGGCTCGGCACCTGGTGGGGAGCGGACGCCGAGGGCGTCACCCCGGACATCATGCTCGTCGGCAAGGGGCTCAGCGGCGGTGTCGTCCCGGTGTCGGCCGTGGTGGCGACCCGGGAGGCGTTCTCGGTCTTCGACCGCGACCCCTACCTGCACACCTCCACCTTCTCCGGCGCCCCGCTCGCCATGGCCGCCGCCCGCGGCGCCATCACGGCGATCAAGGAGGAGGACCTGGTCGGGCGCGCCCGGGAGCTCGGCGAGGAACTGCTGCCGCAGATCCGCCGGATCGCCGTGGCGCACTACGGGGACGCCGTCCGCGAGGTGCGCGGCCGGGGTCTGCTGCTGGGCATCGAGTTCGCCGAACCGGGACCGGCCGGTGACCTGCTCATCGAGCTGATCGCCCACGGGGTGATCGCCAACCACTCCCTCAACTCCCACCTCGTCCTCCGCCTGACGCCGCCCGCGATCCTCGACCGCGGCGATCTGGATTTCCTCTACGAGGCGTTCGACCGGGCGTGCCGCGCGCAGGCGCTCCGGTACTCATCCACCGCGTCCACCGCAGGAAGCAGCTGAGACCATGCGTACCGCAGAAGTTCTTCTCCGTATCGACGGCGTCGACCCCGGCGCCGCGTTCGACCGCATCCACGACTTCGCCCGCTACCCGGAATTCACCGACGTGGTCCGGAGCGTGACCGTCCACGAGATCTCCCCGGAGGAGGAGACCAGCGAGTGGAAGGTCTACTTCCGTAACGGCATCCTCGGGTGGACCGAGGCCGACCGCTTCGACCGGGAGTCGCTGGTCATCTCCTTCGAGCAGATCGACGGCGACTTCGCGGAGTTCTCCGGCAGCTGGCGGATCAGCGCCGACGGGCCCGACACCCTGGTCGCCTTCTCCGCCGACTTCGACTTCGGCATCCCCAGCCTCGCCGGCATCCTGGACCCGGTGGCCCAGCGGGTCTTCAAGGAGACCATCGCCCGGGTGGTCATCGGCCTCTTCGGCGGGGCGACGGTGCTGGGCGACGAGACGGTGGCACGGGCCGTCGCGGCGGCCGGCGGCGCCGCGCCGAGCACCCCGGCGCTGCGCTGATGGACGCGAAGAACCTCTTCGAGACACCCACCACCTCCCGGCTGATCCGCCTGGAGTACGGGCTCGGCCTGGTGGTGGCGGCCGTCCTGTTCTTCACCCACCTCGACGAGGTCCGCTGGCTGCCGGCGGTCGGGCTGTTCCTCTACATCGACCTGATCGGCTACCTGCCCGGCGCCCTCGCCCACCACCGCAGCCCCGACGGGCGGATCCCCAAGGTCTACTTCGTCCTCTACAACGTGATGCACAGCCTGGTCACCCAGGGCCTGGTCGTGCTCGCCTGGATCTGGCTGTTCGGTGCCGAGTGGGCGCTGCTGGCCGTCCCGATCCACCTCTTCGGGGACCGCGCGCTGTTCGGCAACTACCTGAAGCCGTTCGCGCTGCGCTTCGAGCCCGAGATCCACCCGGCGTACGCCGCCTTCCGCGAGCGCTACGAGCGGCCCGGACCCGAGGCGGTCCCCGCCCCGGCGCCCGGCGGTGTGCCCGCCGCCGGGTGACCGCGCGGCCGCACCGTTCCTTTCCCACCCCACCGGCCCCACCGGGCCGCTCACCCCGAACGCGAGGGAGCCCGTCATGAGTGACGTCTACGACCGCCTGATCAAGCTGCTGGCCAACGGATTCGGGCTGGAGCCGGACGAGCTGAAGCCCGAGGACACCTTCGGCCACCTGGAGATGGACTCGCTCGCCCTGGTCGAGCTGACCGTCGCCGCCGAGGAGGAGTTCGGGGTCACCCTCACCGAAACCGAGGTCGGCCCCGACTCCACGCTGGCCCGGGCCGCCCAGGTGATCGAGCAGAAGGCGGGAGCCGTCTGATGGGCGGACGGGCCGAGCGTTTCGACGCGGCGATCACCGGACTCGGCATGGTGACCCCGGCCGGGGTCGGCACCGCCGCGTCCTGGGAGCGCATCCGGGAGGGCGCCGGCACGGCGGCCGTCACGGTGCCCGAACTCGCCGGGATCGCCGCCGACTTCGCGTGCCGGGTGCCCGGGTTCGATCCGGCCGCCGTCCTCGGCAGGCGCCGCGTCCTGCAGTTCGACCGCTCCAGCCAGCTCGCGCTGGCCGCCGCCCTGGAGGCGGTGGCCGACTCCGGCCTCGACCCGGAGACCTGGGACGGCGCCCGGGTCGGCGTGGTGCTCGGCAACGGCATCGGCGGCGCGCAGACCTGGGAGACCCAGCACCGGCGGCTCCTCGACTCCGGGCCGCGCCGGGTCTCTCCCCGGCTCATCCCCATGCTGTCGGCCAACATGACCGCCGGGTACGTCTCGATGGAGTTCGGTGCCAAGGGCCCGTCGATGGTGACGGCGACGGCCTGCGCCTCGGGCACGACCGCCATCGGGACGGCGCGCGACCTGCTGCGCTCCGGCGCCTGCGATGTGGTGATCACCGGGGGCGCGGAGGCGCCCCTGACGCCCTCGCTGGTCGCCGGGTTCAGCCAGATGGGAGCGCTCTCCCGGCGGAACGACGACATCCGGGCCGCCTCCCGCCCCTTCGACGCCGGCCGGGACGGCTTCGTGGCCGCCGAGGGTGCCGCCGTCCTGGTGCTGGAGCGGGCCGCCGACGCCCGCGCCCGCGGGGCCCGGATCCGGGCCGTGGTCAGCGGCTTCGGAGCCTCCGCCGACGCCTACCACGCGACGGCCCCGGACCCGGAGTGCACGGGCGCCGCACTCGCGCTGCGGGCGGCCCTGGCGGACGCGGGCGTCGGCCCGGACGAGGTGGACCACGTCAACGCGCACGGCACCGCGACAGTCATCAACGACGCCACCGAGGCGCGGCTGATCCGGGAGGTGCTCGGCGACCGGCCGCTGGTCACCTCGGTCAAGGGCGTGACGGGCCACTCGCTCTCGGCGGCCGGGGCGATCGAGGCGGCGGTGGCCGCGCTCACCCTGGAGGAGGGGTTCGTCCCGCCGACCGCCAACCTGGACGACCCGGACCAGGAGATCGAGCTGGACGTCGTCGCCAAGGAGGGCCGGGAGACCCCGGTCGAGGTGGTCGTCAGCAACTCCTTCGGGTTCGGCGGGCAGAACGCGGTACTGTTGCTGACCCGTTCCTGATGCGTACATGACCCATACGCCGTGCCGGCGCGCCGGGTCCGCCCGTCGCCCGAAGAACCGACGCGTGTCCGAACCCGAGGGGATCCGATGAGTCCGGTGGAACGCCGCTGGGAGATCGAGGAGAGCGTCTTCGTCAAGGCGGCTCCCGAGGCGGTGTACGCCGCCATCGCCGACGTGCGGTCGATGGGACGCTGGAGCCCGGAGTGCGTCGCGGTCCGCGGGGTGCCGCCCGGCCCCGCCCCGGCCGGCGCCCGGTTCATCGGCTTCAACCGCAAGGGCCCGTTCTTCTGGTTCACCGACTGCCGGGTCACCAGCGCCGAGCCGGGCGCCGCGTTCGCCTTCCGGGTCGGCACCTTCGGGCTCCCGGTGGCCCTCTGGGGCTACCGGTTCGCCCCGGAGGCGGACGGCACCCGGGTGACGGAGCACTGGCGGGACCTGCGCACCGGCCGGCGCGGCGGCGTCGCCCAGCTGCTCGGCAGGATCTTCACCGGCACCCGCCCGGACCAGCGCCACCTCGCCAACCGGGTGCAGATGCGGGCGACCCTGGAGCGGCTGAAGCAGGAACTGGAGCGGTAGGCCCTGTCGTCGGACTCCCGACCTCCGGACGGACGACGGGAGTTCGACGACAGGACCCGGGGCGGGTTGTTCGGACCGGGCACGGTCCGGGAGCGGTGCCGGGCACCGCGAAGCCCGGCCCGGTCCGAACGACCGGCCACGGGGCGGCGCGCCCCGCTCCGGCGACGGGGCACGTCCGGGCACGCGGTGCCGGGATGTGCCCCGTCGCCGCCCGCGCACGTCACTTCGGCGCCGTGTGACCCCGTCTCCGGGGCGCCCCGCAGGGCCGGCCGGCGATGCCGCCCGCCGGTCCGCCCCCGGGCCGGCCCGCCCGTCCGCCGACCACCCGGCCCGCGGACGGCAGCGCGGAGCCGGCCGCCGGGCGGAGGCGTGCGCCGAGGGCCCGGACCACCGCCGCCGCCATCACGGCGTGACCCCGGTTGTTCGGCACCAGACCGGTGGCGCCCCACACCCCGGCGCCGGCCGAAGGACGGCAGGCCGACAGGTCGACGTGGAGCGCGCCATGACGCTGCGTCAGGGTGCGCGAGCGCTCGGTCTGGGTGCGCTGCCGGGCCCGTAGCACCTCCGCGTCCAGCTCACGCCCCCCGGGCGAGCGCGTCAGGTCGAAGGGCTCCACCACCAGCACGTCGTAGCCGCGTTCGCGCAGCGGGGCGATGATGCGCACCAGCTCCGTGCGGAAGGCGTCGGCGTCGAAGGCCGGGTGCAGCAGGTCGTGGCCGGCCACCTGGAGCACTGCCAGGTCCCCGCCGAAGGCCAGGGCCTCGGGGAGCTGCCGGGAGCGCACATGGGTGGCCCGCCGCCCCCGCCCGCCGAGCAGGTTCAGGCAGGCCAGCCCCGGTTCGACACCGCGCAGGGCGTCCGTGACCCGGTCGTACCAGGGCGCGTCCTCGTGGCCGTCGGCGGCCCGGGCCCTGCGCCGTTCCCTCCCGCCGTCGCCGAGCACCACCACCCGGCGCCAGCGCGCCCCGGCCAGCAGCCGTGCCGCCTCGCCGTCGGTCAGGCAGTGGGGATCGGTCTCCGCGTCGGCTGCGATCCCGGTCTCCAGGTGCTCGGCGTGCTCGGTGTTCCCGGCGTTCGCCGCGTTCCCGGCACGGGCCGTTCGTGCGTCCTGCGCGCCGTTCGCCGTTCCGGCAGCGGCCGTTCGCGTGTCCCGCCCACGGCCGGTGTTCCCGGCGCGGGCCGTTCCGGTGGCGTGTCCACCGCCCGCGTCCCCGGCACCGGCCGGCCCTGCGTGCTGTGCACGGCCGGCGTTCCCGGTACCGGCCGTGGTTCCCGCGTGCTCTGCGCTGTCGGCATTCCCGTTCTCCTCGTTCGCTGCGGGCAGGGGCTGTTCGGGCACTGGGCCTCTCCCATCCTCGAAGGTCCCCGGCTGCTCGCCGGACCGGCCACCCGTGGCGGCGCTCACCTTCTCGGACGCAGTTTCCGCTGTTCCGGGTGTGATGCGCGCGTCTCAGATGCGTCTCAGTGGAATGTCAGAGGCGGGCGGCAGAATCACTGCCACCGGCACAACGGGTCGATACGGCCCGGCCCGCCGTGGGGAGAGGTACCCGAAGCGGCCCAACGGGGTTCCGGGGAAACCCGGATCGGGTGCAAGCCCTCGCAGGTTCGAATCCTGCCCTCTCCGCGCCGGGGTCCCTGGCCGCGCCAGGGACCCCCGCGGCCTCTTCCGCCGCCGCCAGGCTGGCCTCCCACCCGCACCGCCCGCGAAGGGAAACCCGGATGATCGGCACGCTGCTCAACCGACCGCTGGAAGTGGTCGAGACGAACTTCCGGCAGCCCAACGGCACGGCCGGGCAGCTCGTCGGCCACCTGATGACCCTCCAGCACCGTTCGCTGACGGTGTGGGCCGTCGAGCACATGGACGTCCGCCGTTCCCAGCGCGTCCTGGACGTGGGCTGCGGCGGCGGCATGGCGGTCAAGCTGCTCTCCGAGCGGACTCCGCAGGGCTTCGTCGCCGGCGTCGACTACTCGATGGACATGGTGAGCCAGGCCGTGCGCCGCAACGCGGACGCCATCGCCCGGCGCCGGGTGGAGATCCGGCACGGCGACTCCGCCGAACTTCCCTACGAGGACGCCTCCTTCGACCACGTCAGTGCGATCGAGACCTTCTACTTCTGGCCCGACCCGATGCGCGGCCTCGCCGAGGCGCACCGGGTGCTCCGCCCCGGCGGACAGGTGGCGATCACCCTGGAGATGAGCCGGGAGGCGGCGGCCGACCCCTCGCTGGTGCAGCGCTTCTTCGGCAAGCGGTTCACCGAGCGCTCCGAGCGCGACGGGCTGCACATCCTGTCCGGCGCCGAACTGTCCGGGATGCTCACCGAGGCCGGCTTCCGGGACGTCCGGTTCGTCGCCGAGCCGCGCCGCTCGCTCGGCTGGCTCTGCGCCCTCGGGCGCAAGTGACGGCGCCGGGGAGGACACCCGAGATGGCATCAGCGACGACACCCGGCGCGGCGCCGCGCACGGCACCGGCGGCGGCATCCGCCCGGCACGACGGCCCCGCCCCGGAGGCCGACGGCCTGCCGGTGCTGGGCAACATCGTGGACTTCCGCAAGGACATCCTCGACGCCATGCACCGGGGGTGGCAGGCCCACGGCGACCTCGTCCGCTACCGGCTGGGGCCGCTCGCGGTGCACGGCGTCTCCAGCCCGGAACTGGCCGGCGAAGTACTCACCGACAGCGGCACGTTCGGGAAGCTCGGTCCGGACAACCCGCTCCGCCTCATCCTCGGCGAGGGGCTGCTCACCAGCGACGACCACGAGAGCTGGATGCGCAACCGGCGCATGATGCAGCCGATCTACGCCAAGCAGGCGCTCGCCGGCATGTTCCGGGCCATGGTGGACGCCACCGCCGAGCAGCTCACCCACATGGAGCGGAACCACGCCACCGGCGCCGAGGTCGACCTGCACGGCGAGATGATGCGGGTCACCCTGGACATCGTCAGCCGCTGCATGTTCAGCACCGACGTCAGCCGCACCCGGGACAAGCTGAGCCCGGAGGCGGTGGACGTGGCGGTCAACTTCGCCTTCGACCGGCTGCAGAACCCGTTCAGCCCGCCCACCGGCTGGCCCACCCCGCGCAACCGCCGCTTCCAGCAGGTGATGGACGGCCTCGACGGCATGATGTACGGCATCATCGAGGAGCGCCGGGCGGCCGGCGCCCCCGCCGAGGGCGCCAACGACCTGCTCGACATGCTGCTCGCCGCCCGGGACGCCGACACCGGCGAGGGAATGACCGACCGCGAGCTGCGGGACGAGATCATCACCACCTTCGCGGCCGGCCACGAGACCACCGCCGTCACCCTCACCTGGGCCTTCTACCTGCTCTCCCGCCACCCCGAGGTGCTGCGCCGGGCCCAGGAGGAGGTGGACCGGGAGCTGGGCGACGCGATGCCGTCCGTCGACGACCTGTCCCGGATGCCGTACCTCCTGCAGATCTTCGAGGAGGCGCTGCGCCTGTACCCGTCGGCGCCGATCGTGCCCCGGCTCACGCTCAAGGACACCGTCCTCGGCGGCCACCACGTGCCGGAGGGGTCGCGCATCCTGGTCAACCTGTTCAACATCCACCGCCACCAGCGGCACTGGAGCGACCCGGAGCGCTTCGACCCCGGTCACTTCGCGGCGGCGGCGAAGAAGGGCCGCTACCGGTTCGCGTACCTGCCGTTCGGCGCCGGGCCGCACCTGTGCATCGGCAAGCACTTCGCGCTGATGGAGGCCCATCTGCTGCTGGCCGCGCTGATCAGGCGGTACGAATTCCGGCACGTCCCCTCCCACCGGGTGGTGAATCACGCGACCATCACCCTGCGGCCCAAGTACGGCATGGTCATGACGCTCCACGAGCGCCGCCGCGCCCCGCTCGCGGCGGCCGCGCCGGCGGGCACCGCGGCGGACTGACCCGGAACGACAGCACACCGGGACCCGCCGGCACCGGGTGGGACCGGCCGGCCCCCGGGCACCGGCCGGACGTTCACCGGGCCGCGCGGCGGGACCGGCAGCACGTCGCCCGGCCCCGCGTGCGGCGGGACCGGCAGACCTCAGGAGACGGGACTCATGCACACCGACTACACCACCGCCGACGCTGCGGCCCTGAACCGGACGCACTACCGGCCGGGGCAGCGCGAGGGGCACTACGAGAGCTTCTACCAGCGCGGCAACCACCCCACCGAGCCGCGGGCGTTCTGGATCCGCTACACCGTCTTCAGCCCGGCCGGGATGCCGGACGCGGCCATCGGCGAGCTGTGGGCGGTCTACTTCGACGGCGTCACCGGGGAGCACGTGGTCGCCAAGGAGGAGTACCCGATCGCCGAGTGCGCCTTCGACCGCGACTCCTTCGGCGCCCGCGTCGCCGACCGGGTGCTGGAGCCGGGCGCGCTCCGCGGCGAGGCGGTGGGCACCAACGGCCGGATCGGCTGGGACCTCACCTACAAGGGCGACGAGCCGCCGCTCCTGCTGCTGCCGCCGAACATGTACAGCGGCGGCTTCCCCAAGGCGAAGAGCCTGGTCGGCGTGCCCCTGGCGGTGTACGACGGCACGCTCACCGTGGACGGCAGGACCATCGACATCGACGGCTGGACCGGCAGCCAGAACCACAACTGGGGCAGCCGGCACACCGATTACTACGCCTTCGGCCAGGTCGCCGGCTTCGACGACGCGCCCGACAGCTTCCTGGAGATCGTCACCGGGCGCACCCGGATCGCCGGCCCGGTCACCACGCCCATGGTGACCTTCCTGGTCCTGCGCCACGAGGAACGCGAGTACGCCCTGGTCTCGCCGCGCCGCGCGCTCACCGCCAAGGCCGACTTCGGCTACTTCTACTGGAACTTCCTCGGCGGCGACGACACCGTCTCCATCCGGGGCCGGTTCGACGCCCGGCCGGAGCACTTCGTCGGGCTGAACTACTACAACCCGCCGGGCGGCATCAAACACTGCCTCAACACCAAGATCGCCTCCTGTGAGGTGGAGATCGTCAACAAGATCACCGGCCGCACCGACCGGCTCCGCACCGGCAACCGCGCCCTGATGGAGATCCTCACCGACGACCGCGACCACGGAATCGCGATCCGGGCATGACCGAACCGACGACCCGTACCGCCACTGTGCCCCCGACGGGCGGCGGTCCGGCCGGTGCGCCCGGCGGCCACGGCCCGGTGGCCCGGATCGCCGCCCGCACCGCCCGGTTCACCCGCCGCCGGCGCCGGCCGCTGGCGGCCGTCTGGGTGCTGCTGATCCTGGTCACCGGGTACGGGGCCACCCAGCTCGCCGACGCGCTGAGCGGCGGCGGCTGGTACGTCACCGGCTCCGACTCGGCGGCCGCCGCCCAGCGGGTCACCCGGGGCTTCGAGGGGCGGGGGAAGAGCTCCCTCACCCTCGTCGTCCGGGACACCCGGCACGAGCGGGGCGACCCCGTCTTCGAGACCCGGGTGCGCGGTGTCGTGGACCGGGTCACCCGCGACCGCGGGCTGGACGTCTCCGGCTCCTACGGCTGGACCACCCTCACCGGCGACCGGGCCCGCGGCGCCTTCCTCGGCGAGGACGGCCGCACCGCGCTCGTCCGGCTCGGCTCCCGGCTCGACGACGGCACCGCCCGCCGCGTACTCCCCGACATCCAGAAGGAACTGAGCGACACGTACGAGCCGCGGGGGCTGCGCGTCTCGCTGGTCAGCCAGGCGGCGCTGTGGGGCGAGGTCAACCACCTCAGCGAACGGGGCCTGGTCCGCGCCGAGCTGATCACCCTCCCGCTGATCGCCCTGGTGCTCCTGCTGCTCTTCCGCAGCGTGGCCGCCGCCCTCGCCTCGCTGCTGGTCGGCATCACCTCGGTCGCCTTCACCCTCGGCCTGCTGGCCCTCCTGGCCCGCCACACCGAGCTCTCCGTCTTCGTCCAGAACGCCGCCACCATGCTCGGCCTCGGCGTGGGCGTGGACTACTCGCTCTTCGTCATCATGCGGTTCAAGGACGAGCTCCGCGCCGAGGGGCCGGACCCCTCCGCCGACGCGGTGGAACGCGCCGTCGCCCGCACCCTGCGCACCTCCGGCGAGACCGTGGTGGCCTCCGGGGTCACCATCGTCGCCGCCATGTCGACCCTCTTCCTGGTCGACCTGAACGTCATCTGGTCGATGGCGCTCGGCGCCGTCGTGGTGGTCGCCTTCTCCATCCTCACCAGCGTGCTGCTGCTGCCGGTCCTGCTCCATCTCCTCGGCCCCCGGATCGAGTGGGGCACGCTCGGCCGCCGCAGGGCCGCGGGCACGCCCGCGCGGCCGAGCCGCTGGGCGACGGTCAGCCGTGCCGTGATGCGCCGGCCGGTCGTCTTCCTGGGCGTCAGCCTGGTCGCCATGGGCGTCCTGGCGGTGCCCTCGCTGAAGCTGGAGACCTTCACCCCGGACGCCCGGGTGGTGCCCACCGGGGCCGCCGTGCGCGAGGGCTACGACACCGCCAAGGACCAGTTCGGCGTCGGCAGCGCCGCGCCCGTCCAGGTGGTCGTGGAATCCCGCACCCCGCTGTGGGAGCGTCCGCCCGCCGACACGGCCCGGCTGACCGAGCTCCACGACGAACTGGCCGGCCTGCCCGGCGCGGCCCGGGTCGACTCGGTGCTCGCCCCGCTGCGCCAGGCGGACCCCTCCCGCCCGTTCGCCCTCCTGGCACCCCGCGCCGCCGCCGCGCTGCCGGCCGATATGCGCGGCGCCGTACGGCACTTCGTCGCCGCGGACGGACGGACCCTGGTGATGGAGGTGGTGGGGAAGGACACCGCCGCCTCCGAATCCGTACGGGACCTGCTGGAGTCGGTGCGCACCGCCGCCGCGGGACTGTCGACGGACGGCTGGACGGTCCACGTGGGCGGCGAGACGGCGGAGGGCGTCGACGCCAACGAGGTCATCACGGACAGCCTGTTCCCGGTGATCGGCACCATGCTCGCCGTCATCTACCTGCTGCTGCTCATCACCTTCCGGTCGGTCCTCCTGCCGCTGGAGGCGATCCTGATGAACCTGGTCTCGATGGCCGCCACCTACGGCGTCCTGGTGCTGGTCTTCCAGGACGGCTGGGGCAGCGGCCTGCTCGGCTTCGACACCAGCGGCTATCTCACCAACTTCGTCCCGGTGCTGCTGGTGACCCTGCTGTTCAGCCTGAGCACCGACTACGAGGTGTTCCTGCTCAGCCGGATCCGGGAGGACTACGTCGCCACCGGGGACGCCACCGGCAGCGTGGCCCGCGGCATGGCGGCCACCGCGCCGCTGATCTCGGGCGCGGCCGTGCTGATGGTGGCCGTCTTCACGGCGTTCGCCTTCGCGGGCATCCTGCCCATCCAGCAGATCGGGATCGGCATGGCGGTGGCGATCGCCCTCGACGCGACCGTCATCCGGCTGCTGGTGGTACCGGCCTCGATGCGGCTGATGACCCGCTGGAACTGGTGGATGCCGGGCCGGAAGTCCCCGGTGGAGGCCCGCCGGTGAGCGCCGGCGGACCGGGCCCGGCCGGCATCCGGCGGCTTCCGGACCGGGCCGGCACACCCCGGTGGACCCGCGGGCGGGGCCCGCGGACGCGGAGAGAGGTGACACGGTGAGTGACCCGAACACGGCACCGGAGGTGGCCGAACGGCTGACCGTCCGGGTGCCGCCCGGCACGGCCTGGTCCGCCGTCAGCGACGTGCGGCGGATGGGGGAGTGGAGCCCGGAGTGCCGCGGCGCCTGGCTCCTCGGGCGCGGTCCCATCCGTCCGGGCACCCGCTTCCTGGGCCGCAACCGCGCCTCCTGGCTGCCCTGGGTGACCCTCTGCCGAGTGGTGGAGGCCGTCCCGGGCGAGCGCTTCGCCTTCGACGTCAGCTTCTTCGGCATCCCGCTCTCCCGCTGGGTCTACCGCTTCACCGCGGTGCCCGACGGCTGCGAGGTGACGGAGGAGTGGCACGACCGCCGGCGGAGCCTGCACGGCCGGCTGATCACCGCCACCGCCCCGCTGCTCACCGGCGTGGTCCGGCGGCCCGCCCGCAACCGGACCACGGCCCGCGCCACCCTGGTCGCCCTGCGGGACGCGCTCGAAGCGGGGCGGTGAGCGAGCGCCGATGCGCTCCGCCGGGGACTGTTGTTCGTTGCCCATTTCGCCGGGACGGCCGGATCCGCGGAACACACCCGGACCCGGCCGACTCCGGGCGGATGGCAGGCCGGTGAACCGCCCCTGCCCAACCGCCCGCACGCAAGGGAAGCCCCAGCGGCTTCAGAAAGGAGCCCGGTGATGCGCCAGGCCACCGCCGGAGCACCCCCCGGCGAACCGGACGCGCCCACCCCGTCCGACGCGTCCGACGCGCTCGCCGTGCCGGGCGTCGGGGAGGCCTCCTGCCGGGACTTCTACGCCCGGCTGGCCTCCGGCGTGACGGTGGTGACCGCGCAGGGCCCGGACGGGCCGGCCGGCAGCACCGTCTCGGCGGTGACCTCCCTCTCGGCCGACCCGCCGCTGCTCCTGGTCTGCCTGGGCACCGGTTCGCGCACCCTGGCCGTGATCCAGGAGCAGGGGTGGTTCGCCGTCAATCTGCTGGCCGCGTCGCAGCGGGCACGCGCGGAGCTGTTCGCCGACCCCCGGGCCGGCGCGGCCGAGCGGTTCGCCGGCACCGGTCACCACCAGGTGCTCGGCGTCCCCGTGCTGGCGGACACCCTCGGCTGGTCGGTCTGTTCGGTGGAGGACCTGCGCCGCTACGGCGACCACGGTCTGCTCGTGGGCCGCATCGCCGCGGCACACACGGCCCCCGGAGCTCCGCTGCTCTGGCACGACCGCTCCTTCCACACCCTCGAAGGCCGGGGCGTGCCCCGCTCCGCCCCGCCCGCACCCCGACCGCCCCTGGAGGCACCATGACGCGGCCCCCGGCCGGCCGGCCCTGCTGGCCCGGCGACGACTCCGACCCGACGGCCCAGCCCGGCGCCGCACCGGCCGCGCCGCAGCGGGTGCGCGGGGTGCTGGAGGCGGACGTGACCGTGGTCGGCGCCGGGCTCGCCGGCCTCTCCACCGCCTACCACCTGGCCGAGCGCGACCCGTCGCTGGACGTGCTGGTGGTCGACGCCGAGGGCCCCGCCGCGGGAGCCAGCGGACGCGGCACCGGGCTGCTCGGCCCCCGCGTCGGGCCCCCCGTCGACCGGGCCGTACGCCGCTTCGGCCCGGACACCGCCCGCCGCATGCACCTGGCCAGCACCGAGGCGGTGGAACGGGTCCGCGAGCTGTGCGCCCGGCTGGGCGTGCCCACCGGCCCCCGGGACGGCGAGCAGCTCGTGGCCACCCGCACCGCCGACGGGCTGGCCACCCTCGCCCGGCAGGCCGCCGCCTACCGGCAACTCGGCCTGGACGTACCGGTCCTCTCCGCCGCCGGCATCCGCGACCGGCTGGACGTGCCGTACCACGCCGGACTGCTGTACCGCGCGGCCGGCCTCGACCCGGCGGCGCTCAGCGGCGCGCTGGCCCGCGCCTGCGCCGCCAAGGGCGTTCGCTTCCTCGGCAACAGCCCCCTGCTCACGCTCCGCCCCGGCGAGACCGCCGCCGACACCCACCTCGTCTTCCCCGGCGGCACGGTGCGCACCCGGAAGGCGGTCCTCGCCGTCAACGCGGCGGCGGGCTCGCTGGGGCTGCCGGTCGGCACCGTGCTGCCGCTGCTGGTCCACGCCGTCGCCACCGCGCCGCTGCCCGCCGGCACCCGGGAGCTGCTGGGCGGCCGGACCGGCTGCGCCCTGATCGACGCCCACCCCCTGGCCCCGTACTTCCGGCTCACCCACGACGGACGGCTCGTCCTGGGCGGCGGCCGTCCGCTGCTCCCGCCGGTGTCCGACGACTCCGGCTCGGCCGCGGTCTGGGCGGGGCTGGAGGAACGGCTGCGCCGGCTCCACCCGGCCCTCGCCGACGCCGAGGTGACCCACCGCTGGGCGGGCCGGATCGGGATGACCTCCGACGGCCTGCCGGTCGTGGGACCGCTCGCCGACCGGCCGGACGTCTGGTACGTGGGCGGCTGCTGCGGGCACGGCCTCGCGATGTCGGTGGCGCACGGCGCGCATGTGGCCGAGGCGCTGACCGGCGGCACCCCGGAGCGGCTGCCCTGGCACCGGTCCCGGGCCCCGCGGCTGCCGCTGCCCGCCCCCGCGCGGCCGCTGCTGCGCGCCGGTCTCGGCCTGATGGAGCGGAGCGCCCGGCGCGCGGCGTGAGGTGCGGGCCGCGGCACCGGGCGTGAGGTATGGATCGCGAGCACCGGGCGTGAGGTGCGCGCCGCGGGCAGGGGCCCCACCGGCTCGTGCCCGGGTGAGGGCGGGGCGTGCACCTCGCGCCCCGCGCGGGCGCAGGGCGTACACCCATGGGCCCGCGCCGGCTTGCCGGTCCGGGGAGGCGGGGCGCGGACAGGTGCCCCACCTCGGCTCGTGGGCCCCGGCCCACCCGGACCTCAGGCCTCCTTGCGCCAGACCAGCACGGCCGCCACGGCCAGCAGCGCGAGCGCCGCTATGTCGATCCCGGCCACCCGCATGGTGGCGCTGTTGAGCGCCGGGCCGCCGGAGGCGAAGAGCAGGAACGTGCCCATGCTGACCCCGCCCGCGACCATGGCGGGCACCCGCAGCGAGGGGATGAACGCCGCGCAGAGCAGGCCGATTCCGACCAGCCCCAGCAGCACCGCGCGGTGGCGCAGCAGCACGGTGAGGTCGGCGGAGTCGGCGCCGTCGATCGTGATGCCGTACGCGGTGGTGATCCGGGACGGCGCCAGCGCGACGAAGCCGGGCAGCAGGTTCACCGCGCCGACGATGACCAGCAGCGCCGTGGTGAGACGGTCGATCCACATGATGTCGTCTGTCCGTTCGCAGGAAAATAGTTTCGTGGACAATCAGTGCTGTTCGCAGGAAAACAGGAATGTTCAGTGAAGTTCACGCATGTTCAAGGGGGCGCGCGGAGGAGTCGGCCGGGACGCCGAACGGGAAGGCGGCACGCACTCTCCGACGCCGCGGAGCCCGCCCTCCGGGTGGACGACGGGAGTGCGACGACACGCCCTAGCATGCCTGCATGCAACCGGCCCTGCTTTCAGAAACGTGTCGTGACCAGGCCGCGTTGTGGCTGTGGCCGGGCCAGGCCCTGTACGTCGGCCCCTCGTTGCAGCTGGACATCCACTCCGGCGCGGTGAGCTGCCTGGCCGTGGGCGTCGACGCGGAGTTCACCGTCGAGCCGGAACACGGCCCCCGGCAGCGGGCCCGGACCGCACTGGTGGCGGCCCGGGTCCGGCACCGGATCGTGGCCGGCGGCTCCCGCATGGCGTTCTGCTACCTGGACCCGGCGTCGGCGCGGGAACGGGCCTGCCACCGGATGATGCGCGGCGGCCCGGACGTGGCCCGGGACCACGAGCACGAGGCCGAACTGGTGCGGCTGGCCGCCTCCCTGGAAGGGGACGTGCCGATTCCGGACGCCCGGCGGTGGCTGGACCTGGCGGGCCCGGACGGCCTGGCCGGAAGCCGGGACCCGCGCATCCGGCGGGCCGCCGACCGGCTGGCCGGGCCCGCGGGGCAGCGGCTCGCGGCCAAGGAACTCGCGGCCGAGGCCGGTCTCTCCGTCTCGGCCTTCCTGCGCCTGTTCCGCGCCGAGACCGGCACCACCTTCCGCCGGTACCGGCTGTGGGCGCGGATGCTCCGGGCGGCCACCCTGCTGGAGACCTGGCCCGATCTGAGCACGGCCGCCGTGGAGTCGGGATTCGCCAGCCCGTCCCACTTCAGCAGCGCCTTCCACGCGATGTTCGGCCTGCGCCCCAGCGCGCTGTTCTCCCAGCGTGTGGCGATCAGCGTCGCCGGGCGGCCGGAACCCATTACTCGAAAGTAGCCATACCGGTACCCGCCGCACCACGGTCCTCCGTCGCCGCCGACGACAAGCGGACGACAAGAAACGTGGGCCAGGATGCGAACGAGGGGGAGTTTGACCATGGACGACGGTTTTCCGGGGGAGAGTCTGATGCGCATGGTCTCGGGCACGTCGAACGGGCACACCGGTGTCCTGCGGCCCGCCGAAGCACGCGTCGGATGAGACAGGGGAATCCGGAGCGGGGCACCCCACTGCGCGATGCGGGACCCGCCCGGCCACGTACTACGACCCGTTCCTGAATTTCCGGCCGTTGTTCTGTTTCCGTATCGCCGACAGCGTGGTTTCGTCGCCACGCAGTACGCATGGTTCGACCAGAACTCCGTAAGGGTGGACGCTCGATGAAGATAGATGTTCTCGGACCTCTGGAAGTCAGTGACGACGGAGTTCCCGTGCGGATATCCGGCGAGAAGCTGAGGGCCATCGTCGCCGTCCTCGCGCTCTCGCCCGGGCGCCCGGTGTCCCGGAACGACCTGATCGACGAACTGTGGGGTGAGGAACCGCCCCGCAATGCCGAGAACTCACTGCACGGCCACATCGCCCGTCTCCGCCGCGTGCTCGCGGCCCGCAGTGGAAAGCCCGACCTGCGCGAGATCATCGAGACCTCGCCCTCCGGGTATGCGCTCATCGACTCCATCGAGGTCGACGCCGCCCGTTTCGAAGAACTCGTCCGGCGCGCCGAACTGCTCGGCGACGACGCCTTGGGAGCGGCCGCGGCGCTGCTCACCGAGGCGACCGAGCTGTGGCGCGGTCCGGCGCTGGTCGACACCGGTCACGGGGCCATCTGCCGCATGGCCTACACCCGGCTCCAGCAGACCCGGATCACCGCCTGTGAGAGGTTGTTCGACGTCCGGCTGAAGCTGAACCAGCACCGGTCGCTGATTTCCGATCTGGAGCAGATGCACGCCATGCACCCCTACCACGAGCGGTTCTGCGCCCAACTCATCACCGCCCTCTGCCGGTCCGGCCGCCAGGCGGACGCACTGGACGCGTACAGCCAGATGTGCGAACGCCTCTCGCACAGCCTGGGGCTGGACCCGGGCCGCGAATTGCAGAGCAAGTTCTACGGAATCCTCCGCCAGGACCCGGCGCTCCTCTGAACGGGACCGTGCCCGGCCCCGAATCCGCAGGCACCGCGGCGTGTAGCATGCGAACGGTTGATCAGGACCGGCCACGTCCTGTGCCGACCGAGCCCCCGCACGACCACGATCTGTCCCCGCCAGGACTTTGCGAACACGTCCTGGACCTACTCGTGACCGTACGAGGATTGAAAAAGAAAAATGAATGCGCCGATGTACTCGTTAGCCGTGCCGTGCGAGCGGACCGGTCCCCGGCTCCCGCTGGAATTCGGACTGTTGGGGCCACTGGTCGCGTGCTCCGCGAACGGAGCCCTCGACCTCGGGCCGCCCAAGCGGCGCGTGCTGCTGCTCCGCCTGCTGCTGGAGCGCGGGCACGCCGTACCGCTGGAGTCGCTCTGCGACGATCTGTGGACCAGCCGTCCACCACGCGGGGCCGTCTCCTCGGTCCACGCCCACATCAGCAGACTGCGCGACGCACTGGAGCCCGAACGTCCGCGTCGCGGCAAGACGAGCGTGCTGGTACGGGAGCCGATGGGGTACGCCCTGCGGGTGCCCGCCGAGGCACAGGACGCCGTCCGCTTCGAACTGGCCCTGGGCCGGGCCCGCCGGCTGCTCGGTGAGGGACGCGTCGGACCGGCGCGCCAGGAGATCGACAACGCCCTGGCGCTGTGGCGGGGAGCGGCGCTCGCCGACGCCGTCGACCACCCCTTCGCCGCCCAGGAGGTCATCCGGCTCGAAGAGGCCCGTCTGCTGGGCCGGGAGTTGCGGGTGACGATCCTGGTGCGCGAGGGCAACCTGGAGGAGGCGATGCTGTCGGCCGAGGAGCTGACCGCCGGCCACCCGCTCCGGGAGGTCACCTGGGAACTGCTCATGCACGCCCTGTACCTGTCCGGCCGCCCGGCCGAGGCCCTCCAGCGGTACGCGAAACTGCGCGCCCTGCTCTCCGAGGAGCTCGGCATGGACCCCGGCCCCCGCCTGCGCCGCCTCCAGACCGCCATCCTCCGCCAGGACGACAGCTGGCTCCACGCCCTGGGCCCCCCGGTTCCCCCGGCGCCGCCGGGGGCCTGACCGCGGGACCCGGGACACCGGGCACACGGCCGAGGGCGACCCCCAGGTCGCCCTCGGCGTCCGCTCCGTCACCGGGGCGGGGCGCCGGGGCAGCGGGGAGCCCGTCAGCCGTGCCGTGCTCACCCGGCGCCGATGGCGTCGGAGAGCAGGATGAGCTGGCGCACGTCGTCGTTCATGCTGTCACTGCCGGGCAGGGCGATCGGGACCGCGCGGGGCGGAGCGGGGTCGCCCGCGGCGTGCGCCCTGAGCGCTTTCCGGAGATGCCCGGCGATCACCTCCCGCGGGAGCTCGTCCAAGGGCGCCCCCAGCGACCCGAGTTCGGCGAGACGAGGGCTGAGACGTACGAGGCCGTCACGGCACTCGATCACCCGCCGGTAGTAGCGGCGGTGGGTGCCGAGCCGACGGCGCGGCATGCCGCGCAGGCCGGAGTCCACCGCCGGTTCGAAGGCGTCCTCGGGGAAGGCCTCGTGCAGTGCCGCCCACAGCGGCGCGAGCCGGTGGTAGACCCTGCGGTGCCGCCACCACTGGCGGACGGCACGCAGCCGGTTGGCGGTGCCCGGATAGAGCACCCCGATGACGAAGAACGGAATCGCCACCGCATCGAGCAAGAACTTCGCCCCCAGGATGATCACGAGCGGGACGTCGCCGCCGAACCACCGGACCACCACCAGGGCCTCGCGCACCGCGCTCGCCGCCACCATGGCCGCCAGCGCGATCGCCACCAGCCACAGGCCGCGGGCCAGCGGTCCGGCCGATCGCCGGGCATGGCGCCAGGTCCACCACAGGGCCATGCCCAGCGCGTAGCAGAGGTAGAGCCCGGCCAGGGAGTAGAACGCGGCGACTCCCGCCACCTCCATGTCGGCGGTGGTGTAGACATGGCCGCGCTCGCCGGGCGGGGTCGCCGCCATGGCCAGGGTGATCAGTACGGCGGTGCCGCCCATCGGGATCAGTTCGAGCCGGGCCCGTCGGCGTCCCTTCTCCTGGTCCGCGACGGAGTGCAGGTAGAAGCACATCAGCCAGTAGACGGTGCCGAACAGCAGCACGTTCTGCAGCAGTTTGGCCGTCCCGGCGCCGAGCGCGCCGTCGGCGATCCGGGTGACCGCCGGATGCCCCAGGGGGAACGACAGCGTGGCGCAAACGAGGCAGTACGTCACCGCCTGCAGGAGTCTGTCGTGCGGCGCCCGGACGAGTTGGGAGGCCTTCCAGGCGAGCGCGAGGAGCAGGATCGAGCCGAGGAGCGGAGTCAGCATGTCTACAGCCAGCCCTGCCGGTCGCCCAGTGCCGCCTCGATGCGATGGGTCGAGGAGTCGGCGGTCAGCCGCGGCCGGGCATCGTTGAGCATGGCCCACTCCATGATGATGGTGGCCGTCATCTCGGCCTCGCGCTCCTGTTCCTCGTCGTAGGAGGTGCGCCCGAGTGCGCCGGCGACGACCTCGGGGGACAGGCTGGGCATCAGGGCCGCGAGGGAGCCCGCCCCCTCGCTGTTGTGGTGGCCGCCGATGATGTGGCCGATCTCGTGCATGACGATGTGGTCCTGGTGCGCCTTGCTGGTCTCCCGCTGGTGGACGATGTAGTCCGTCTTCGGAGTGGCGATCCACAGGCCCGAGGGGCCGGGAACGGGGAGGACGTACGGCATCAGCCGAATCGGGCGGCCGCGGCGCTCGCCCAGGAGTCTGCAGAGGGTTTCGACGTCCAGGGGAGGCCGTACTCCGAGTGAACGGAGCTCGCGTTTGCACCGCCGTCGAAGCTCGCGTTCCTTCACCGGCTGCCCACCCCCTTGCGCTTCGCCTTCGCCTGTGACCATCTAAGAGTCGGACAGGGGCGGGAAACAGAGCGAATCAAGTCATGATCAGGATGACTCCGTGAGGCCCGGAGTCCGGGCGCCCTCCCCTGAGCCGCCGGTCAGGCCCTCCAGCGCACGGACTCTTTCGATCAGTTCGGTGATGGTGTCGAGACTCTCCGACGACAGCCCGGCGGCGCGCAGGGCCACGTGCTGCACCTGGGAATCGCGGAGCGCCGAGAGCAGTTCCAGCTCCGCGTGCACCGTGACGGCGACCTTGTCGTCGAAGAAGTAGGCCGGCGGGACACCGAAGAACTTCGCGATTCCTTCGAGGTGTTTGAGCGTCGGGTTGTCCCTGCGGCCCCTCCGCAGCAGCCAGATGTAGCTGCCGGAGATGGGGATGCCGGCGTCCGTGATGGTGCGGGCGACCTCCTCGGTGCTGTGGGGGCCGCGACCGGCCGGCAGCACGGTGTTGAAGAGATGATTGAGCTTGTCGGCCAGTGTGAGCGCCGCGCCGCTGCCTGAGCTGACCAAGTCCGCCTCCCCTGCTCGCCACGCAATGTATCCGGATCCGTCATATCAGTCGATGGCGGATCGATGCTCTGTTGACAGCGTTTGGTGCCAGGACTAGCGTCCCGGCGCGTACCGATCTTCGACTCACGTTGGACAGCGCGCCCGCCGAATGAACTTGAGTCGATGGGTGGCGATGCTGTGCCCGGGGACATGGTCAGACGGGGGAAGGCATGGAACTTCGCGTACTCGGACCGATAGAGGCTCTGGAGGGTGGCCGGGCACGGGTGCTCGGCGGAAAACGGCCGAGAACCCTGCTGGCGGGTCTTGTGCTGGCCGGGGACCGCGGACTGTCCCAGCGCGAGATCCACCGGGCCCTGTGGGGAACCGCGCCCCCCGCCACCGTACGCGCTCAGGTCCACACCTACATCTCCCGGCTGCGCCGGCTCCTCGGCGGCGAGGTCGAGTTCCTGCGCAAGCCTGACGGATACGCGCTGCGGCTGCGCGAAGGCACCGTCGACTACCGGGAGTTCATGCGGTTGGTGGCGCAGGCCCGTGAAAGCGTCGGGCAGGGCCGGCCGGCGCAGGCCTCCGCCCTGTTCGCCGCTGCCCTCGGGCAGTGGCACGGCCGCGCTCTGACCGGTGCCACCGAGTTCCTGGACGAACAGGAAGGGGGGCGGCTGGAGGAGTTACGGCTGTCGGTCCTGGAGGAGAAGGCCGACGCCGATCTCGGCCGCGGTCTCGGCCGCCAGGTCGTCGACGAACTCACCGCGCTCATCGAGCAGTTCCCCTTCCGCGAGCGGCTGCGGTCCCAGCTCATGACCGGCCTCTACCAGTGCGGCCGGCAGGCCGACGCCATCGCCGTCTACCAGGAAGGCCGCGCCGTCCTGGTGGAACACCTCGGTGTGGAGCCGGGGGAGGAGCTCAAGAGCACCTTCCAGGCCCTGCTCTCCGGCACCCTGTCCGTCCGGCAGCCGGGACCCCAGACCCCTTCCGCGCCGTCGCCCCCCGACAGCGGGGGCTGCGCCGCACTTCCCCCCGATCTGCTCGACTTCACCGGGCGCGGCGCCGAGCTGGCCCTGTTGCGTCACTGGCTCCTGGCCGTCGACTCCGGCGCCCCCACCGGGCCGATCGTGATCACCGGCATCGCGGGCAGCGGAAAGAGCGTGCTCGCCGTCCGGGCCGCCCACGACCATGCCGGGGCGTTCCCCGACGGACGGTTCCTCGTGCGCCTGCGCGATGCCTCCGGCCGGCCGCGCCCGCTCACCACCGTCCTCGACGAACTGCTCACCGCCATCGGCGAACCGCCCGTGCCCCGGAACGGAGTGGACGGCCGGCTGCGGCTGATCCGGCAGCGGCTCGCCGAGGGGCGGCGGCTCATCGTCCTCGACGGCGCCGGAGCCGACGCCCCGGTCGATGCCCTGGTCTCCGGCTGCGGGCGCAACCAGCTGCTGATCACCGGCCGCCCCCGTTTCGCCCATCTGCCCGGAGTCCGGGTCCTCGCCCTCGGCGCTCTCCCGCAGAGCGAGGCCGTCGCCCTGCTGACCGGAATCACCGGCCGCACCACCGCCGCGGGCGGTGACCCCGCCGCCGTCGAGCGCCTCGTCCGCCTCTGCGATCTGCACCCCGGCGCGCTGCGCGCCCTTGCCGCCCAGCTCACCGCGAAGCCTCACTGGACCCCGGACCGCCTGGCCGACCGGCTGGCCGACCCGCGCCGCAACGTGCTCGAACTGCTCCGGATCGGTGACCTCGACATCGGCGACTCCCTCCGCCACCACTACGCCGAACTGCCCGACCCGCTGCGCGGGGCACTGCGCCGGCTCGCCGTTCTCCGGGCACGCACCGTCTCCGTCCCCTCCGCGGCGGCCGCTCTGGGATGCTCCCCCGACGAGGCCGAGGACCTCCTCGAACAGCTCGTCGACGCCCATATGCTCACCGTGACCGGGGTCGAGGACGACGGCAGCTTCCTCTTCGGCCTCTCCGGACTGCTGCTGCGCGTCCTCACCGACGAAGTGGAACGTGCCGAACGGGAAAAGGTACGGGCCGCGGCCGGCCGCCGTGAATGTATAGCCGCGATATAGCACCCACCGTGCTCCGTATAGCGGCGCTTCGCATGATGGCCACCAGCGACCGACTCACCCCGTACGTCGAAAGGACACCACGTGTCTGACGCAGCAACGGACCACGGGTTCACGGATTCCGCAGAACTCCGGCGCATCAACCGGGCGACGGTGGAGAAGTACATGCACACCACCGGCCAGGAGCGCCTCGAGCGGCACCTGCTCTTCACCGAGGACGGAGTGGGCGGCCTGTGGACCGCCGACACCCCCGGTCCCATCGCCATCCGCGGCCGTGACCGGCTCGGTGAGCACGCCGTCTGGTCCCTCCAGTGCTTCCCGGACTGGGTCTGGTACAACATCGAGATCTTCGAGACGCAGGACCCCGGCGTCTTCTGGGTGGAATGCGACGGCCAGGGAAAGATCCTCTTTCCCGGATACGAGCCGGGGCACTACCAGAACCACTTCCTCCACTCGTTCCAGCTGGACAACGGGAAGATCCGTCTGCAGCGGGAATTCATGAACCCCTATCACCAGCTGCGGGCCCTGGGCATCGAGGTGCCCGTGATCCGGCGGGAGGGCATCCCCACATGAGGGCCATGATCGCTTGGTGGGATCTGGCCGATTCCACCCAGACCGTGGAGAGCCTGCGCTCCTTTCTCCGCGACGAGGCCGTCGAGGCCTGGTCCGACCAGCAGGGCCTGGTGCTCAAGCTCTGGATCGCGGACGACGAGCACAACCGGTGGGGCGCCGTCCTGCTCTGGGAATCCGCCGAGGCGGCCGCACCGCCCCACCCCCGCAGCGCCGCCGAACTGATCGGCTATCCCCCCACCCACCGCACCTGGTTCGACATCGAGGCCAGTGTCGAGGGCCGTCACGGGCTCTCCTCACTCGTCGGCCTCGGCCGGGCCCTGGAGGCGCAGAAGCCATGACCACGTCCCCCACCACCGGTGCGGGTATGGAGCCCGCCGAGTTCCGGATACCGCCGCCGCACCCCGTGCCGCTGCTGCGCGACTGGCTCGGCGACGCCCGCGAGCGCGTACGCGAGCCGGGCGCCATCGCCCTGGCGACCAGCGACGCGGAGGGCCGGGCCTCCAGCCGGATCGTCCAGCTCAACTCCCTCACCGACACCGGCCTGATCTTCACCAGCCACCGCGACAGCCGGAAGGGGCGCGAACTCGCCGCCCGGCCCTGGGCGGCCGGTGTCCTCTACTGGCGCGAGACCGGCCGGCAGATCACTCTCGAGGGACCCGTCGAGCAGCTCACCGACGCTGCGTCCGACACGCTGTGGGCCGCCCGGCCCGTCACCACGCACGCGATGTCCGTCGCGTCCCGGCAGAGCGAACTCCTCGACGACGTCGAGGAGTTGCGCGCCGCGGCCGAACGGCTGTCGGCTCTGGGTCCGCTGCCCCGGCCCGACGGGTACGTCGGCTACCACCTCGCCGTGCACACCGTCGAGTTCTGGGAGAACAGCCCGGACCGGCTCCACCGCAGGCTGCGCTACGACCTGAAGCACGGACAGTGGTCCTCCGCGAGGCTGCAACCGTGACCCGGACCCCCGTGGTGGGGGGGGGGGCCCCCGCCCCCCCCCCCCCCCCCCCCCCCCCCCCCCCCCCCCCGCCCGGGGGCGGCAGCCGCCGGGCCGGCGAAGCGCCGACGCGGAGAA
>NZ_JBIASV010000012.1:263626-293846 GCF_042891165.1 Streptomyces sp. NPDC001922
ACGCCGCCCCCGGGGGGGCCGCCCCCCCGCGCCCCGGGGGCGGGCGGGGGGGGGGGGCCCCCCCGGGCGCCGCGGCGGGGGCCCCCCCGGGGGGCGGGGGGGGCCCCCCCCCCCGGGGGGGGGGCCCCCCCCCCCCCCCCCCCCGCCCCGGTCCTCGGCCGCACCGTCCTGCCGATCTGCTTCGCCGTCCTCGTCTTCGACGGCTACGACCTGATCGTCTACGGCGCGGTGCTGCCCGAACTCCTGCGGTACGGGCCCTGGGACCTGCAGCCCGCCGAGGCCGGCACCATCGGCTCGTACGCCGCCGCCGGCATGCTCGTCGGTGCCCTGGGCGCGGGCTTCCTCACCGGTCGTCTCGGGCACCGGCGCATTCTGCTCACCGGCGTGGCCTGGTTCTCCCTCGCCATGACCGGCTGCGCCCTGGCCACCTCCGCGGGGATGTTCGGCCTGTTCCGCGTGGCCGGAGGCATCGGGCTCGGGGCGGTCATGCCCACGGCCGTCGCCCTGACCGCCGCATACTCCGATCCCCGCCACCGCGGCCGCAGCAACGCCCTGATGTTCTCGGGCTATTCGGTCGGCGGCATCCTCGCCGCCTCGCTCGCCGTGGTTCTCCTGCCGGAACTCGGCTTCCGCGCCCTGTTCTGGGCCGGTGCCGCACCCCTGCTGTTCCTGCCGGTGCTCGCCCGGCATCTGCCCCCCGACGACATCCCGCGCACCCGGCCCGTGCCCCGCGGAGCGGGCCCGTTCCGGGAACTGCTGCGCCCTCCGCACCGGGGCCCGGCCCTGCTCTTCGCCGTGGTCAGCTTCTTCGGGCTGCTGCTCGTCTACGGCCTCAACGCCTGGCTGCCGCAGATCATGAAGAGTGCCGGCCATCCGCTGACCGACTCCCTGCTCTTCCTGGTCGTCCTCAACGGCGGCGCGATCGCCGGAACCCTGGTCTTCGCGCCCCTGGGCGACCGGGCCGGCATGCGGCGCGTGGTCGCCCTCGCCTTCGGACTCGCCGCCGTCTCCATCCTTCTCCTCTCCGTCGCGCGCGCCGTACCCGTGCTCCACGCCCTGACCGCTGTCGCGGGCTTCGGCACCGTCGGCACCCAGGTCCTGGTCAACGGCCATGTCGCCGCCCACTTCCCCGCCCCGGTGCGCACCGCCGCCCTGAGCTGGAGCCTCGGTGTGGGGAGGCTCGGCGCGATCGCGGGGCCGGCCTTCGGCGGGCTGATCGCCTCGTCCGGTGCCGCCGCCGAGTGGAACTTCTACGCCTTCGCCGTCCCGGCGGCGCTCGCCGCCGGCCTCGTGGCCCTGCTGCCCGCAGGCGGCTCCACCCCCTGACACACCGCGGCCCCGAGCCGCCCCGACGAACGTCCACACCGACCGATGGGATGCCCCGACATGTATCAGTACCTTGTGGCCGATGCCTTCACCAGCACTCCCCTGGAGGGCAACCCGGTCGCCGTGTTCCTCGACGTGGACGGCCTCACCCCCGATCTGATGCAGCGCATCGCCCGGGAGATGAACCTCTCCGAGACCACGTTCGTCCTGCCGCCGACGGGCGACGCCGACGCGCGGATCCGCATCTTCACCCCGGTGAACGAACTCCCCTTCGCCGGCCACCCCCTGCTCGGCACCGCCCAGGTCCTCGCCGAGCAGTGGAAGGCCGACCGGCTCCTGCTGGAGACCGCGATGGGCGACATCCCCGTCGAGGTGGAGCGCGACGGCGACGACGTCACTCTGATCCGCATGGCACAGCCCATCCCCGACTGGCAGCCGTACGAGAACGCCGACGAACTCCTCGACGCCCTGGGGCTCGACGCCTCCACGCTGCCCGTGGAGATCTACCGCAACGGCCCCCGCCACGTCCTGGTCGGTCTGGAGAGCGTCGAGGCCCTGGCGGCCCTGAGCCCCGACCACCGGGCGCTGTCCGCCTTTCCCGACATGGCGGCCAACTGCTTCGCCGGCAGCGGCAGGCACTGGCGCAGCCGCATGTTCTCGCCCGCCTACGGCGTGGTCGAGGACGCCGCCACGGGCTCCGCGTCCGGGCCGCTCGCCATCCACCTCGCCCGGCACGGGCTGATCGAGGACGGTACCGAGATCGAGGTCGTCCAGGGGGCCTGGATGGGGCGGCCTTCCACCATGTACGCCAGGGCCGTTCGTGAAGGCCACCGGGTGACCACCGTCGAGATGAGCGGCAGTGCGGTCACCGTTGCCCGCGGGACCCTGCTCGTCTGACGCCCGGGGCCGCCGGGGGAAGGAAACCTACACAGAGATGCTGCGGCGCAATGCCTTGGCCCTCCCTTGGGGCACAGCCGCCCGGGGACGCGAACTCGACCACATCCGCCAGGCGCTCGCGACCGCCGGTGGAATCCTGCTCACCGGTGAATGGGGGGTGGGAAAGAGCAGGCTGCTCCAGGCCGCCCTCGAGCAGGCCGCGGCCGAGGGCGCCCACACGATCGGAGTCAGCGGAGCGATCCCCACCGGTTCCGCCGGATCGCTCGCGGACTGCCTGGAACACCTGGTCACCGGCGGCGCCGACCGGTCGGCGCCACCCCTGCTCCTCGGCCTCGACGACGCCCATCTCGTCGACCCCGCCGCTGCCGCGTCCCTCTACGCCCTGGTACGCGGCGGCCGGGTGCGGCTGGTGGCCGCCGCGCTCGCCGGGGTCGCCCTGGCGCCCGCCATGAGCATGCTCTGGGTCGAGCGGCTGGTCGAGCGGCTGGACGTGCCGCACTTCGCGCGCTCCGACGCCGTCAAGGTGCTGCAGGACCGGCTCGGGGGGCAGCTCTCCGCCGACTGCCTGGAGCGTCTGTGGTCGGCGACCCGCGGCAACGCCCTGCTGCTGCGCGAACTCACCGACGCCGGACTCGCCAGGGGAAGCCTGCGCGAGGAGGACGGGATCTGGCACTGGCGGGGAGAACTGCCCGTCGACCCCGCCGGGCGGCTCGGCGGTCTGGTCCAGTTCCGGTTGGCGGGGCTGCGGCCGGACGAGTGCGAACTCCTCCAGCTCGTGGCGCTCGCCGAGTCCCTGGAGGCCGAGATCGCCACCGCGGCCGGACTCGGCGCCGCCGCCGAGTCCCTCAACCGCAGCGGCCTCGTGGTCACCGAACGCTCCGGCCGACGGCTGCGGCTCCGGCTGGTCTATCCGCTCTACTGCGCCGCCGTGGTGCGCGCCATGCCGGAACTCACCGGCCGCCGGCTGCGGCGCCGGCTCGCCGACGCCATCGAGGACACCGGGATGCACCGCCACGACGACGTCCCCCGGGTGGTCGCCCTCCGGCTCGCCGCGGGGCAGACCCCCGGCGCCGGACACCTGCTGACAGCCGCCGAAGCGGCCCTGCGGCTCCACGACTTCGACCGGGCCGAGGAGCTGGCACGCCTCGCCCTTCCCCCGGCCGGCTCCGACGAGGCCGCGACCCGCGCCCGGCTCGTCCTCGGCCAGGCTCTCGAAGGCCAGGGCAGGCACCCCGAGGCGGAACGCGTCCTGTCCGGGGTCCGCGGACCGGACCCGGCCAGGACGGGTGAGCTCATCGCGGTGCGGGCCGTCAACATGGCCTACGGCCTCGGCAGGCTGTCCGAGGCGATCGCTGTCGTCGACGGCGTCCTGAAGGAGGCCGACGCCCCCGACCGGGTGCCGCTGACCGCCGCCCGCAGTCTGCTCGGGCTGCTCGACGACCGGCTCGCCGACGTCGCCGCGGCACCCGCCGGCCTCGACCCCGCCGTCTCCCCGCTCACCGGCCTCGTCACCGGCCCGGCCGCCTTCGCACGGATCGAACTCGGCGACCCCGAGGGCGCGTTGACCGAGGTGCGGGGCCCGGGAGCCGGCGCCCACCACCGGTTCGTCGGCGCCGCCGTCCCCTGGCTGGACGCCTACGCCGCCCTGCACACCGCCGGAGTGGCGGAGGCCGCCGCCCGGCTCGGGGCCATGCGCTGGTGGGACGAGGGCGACCCGCGGGAACGCGTACGGATCGCGCTGCTGCGCGCCCGGCTGCACCGCGTGTCCGGGAACCGGTCCGCGGCCGTCGACGAACTGCGCCGCGCCGGTGCCCTGGAGGCTCCGCCGGACTGGCTCACGGCCCATCCCTGGTCGCTGGCCCAGCTCGCGGCCGCTCTCGCCGAGGCGGGCGAGCACGCCGAGGCCGTCCGGACCCTCGTCGAGGTGCGGACCGCGCAGGAGCGGACCGTCTGCTATCCGCTGGCTCGCGACGGCGCCGCGCTGGAGGCCGCCCTGGTCTCCGCTCACGTGGGAGACCGGGTCCAGGCGATCCGTCAGGCCACGGCGGTCGCCGCCACCGCGGGCGGGGCAGGACGCTGGGCCCAGGCGACCGCCGCCCTCCATCTCGCCGCCCGGCTCGGCGCCGCCAGCCAGGCCGCCGCACTGCTGCCGGACGACGCCGGCGTCAGCGGCACGACGGCCCTCCGGGCGCGGCAGGTCCGGGCGCTCGCGCGCTGGGACGGCGACGCACTGGACCGCATCGCCGAAACATGGGCAGGGCTGGGCTTCGTCCCGCTGGCCGCGGAGACGGCCGCCCAGAGCGCCCGCGCCCATCAGGCGGTCGGCAACCACCGCCGGAGCCGGGTCGCCCGTGCGGTGTCGCGCGAACACGTCGCGGCCTTCGGCGGGACACTGCCGCCGTGGGTGAAGGGCGAGGACATCCGGTCCCCCGACGCCTTCGGCTCGCTGACCGTGCGGGAGCGGGAGGTGTCCGCCCTCGTCGCGGCCGGGCTGACCAACCAGGAGGTCGCCGACCGGCTCTCCGTGTCGGTGCGCACGGTCGAGAACCATCTGCACCGGACGTACGGGAAGCTGGGCATCACCGCCCGTTCCGAGCTCGCCGGACGGCTCGACCCACGGCTCGCTCCCCGCGACCGGGGCCGCCGGGACGCGTGCGCCGCCCCGGCGGGCCGTCCTCGGTAGCGGCCCGACCGGGGAACGGCCGCCCGGGCCGCCGCGCGGGGTCATGCGGCCGCGAGGTCCGCGGTCTCCAGGGCCACTTCCAGGGACTGGCTCCGGTTCAGCCGCGGATCGCATGCGGACTCGTACCGGGAGGGCAGGTCGCCCGGCGCGATCCCGGCGCTGCCGCCCACGCACTCGGTGACCTCCTCGCCCGTCATCTCGAGGTGGATGCCGCCGGCATGGGTGCCCAGCGCACGGTGCACGTCGAAGAAGCCGGCGATCTCGTCGACCACGTCCGCCACCCTCCGGGTCTTGTGACCGGAGGGTGCGGTGAAGGTGTTGCCGTGCATCGGGTCGCACACCCAGCCGGCCACCGACCCCGAGGCAGTGACCCGGTCCACCAGCTCCGGCAGCACCTCGCGGACCTGGTCCGCGCCCATCCTGGCCACGAACGTCAGCCGTCCCGGCTCCCGGTCCGGATCGAGCCGCCGTACCAGTTCCAGCGTCTCGTCCACCCCGGCCCGCGGCCCCAGCTTCACGGCCACCGGATTCCGGATTCCCGCCAGGTAGTCGATGTGCGCGCCGTCGGGGCGGCGGGTGCGCTCGCCCGCCCACAACAGGTGCCCGGAGCTCGCGTAGGAACCGCCGGAACGGGGATCGACGCGGGTCAGCGGCCGCTCGTAGTCGAGCAGCAGGGCCTCGTGGGAGACGAACAGCTCCCGTGGCCGCCGGGCGCCGCCGGGCAGTTCGCCGGGCGGCTCCCAGGCCGGGGCGAGGGCCCGGATGCTGTTGAGGGTGGCCGCCGAGGCGCCGTACACCCGCAGCATCCGGTACGGGTTGGGACTCCGCATCGCGGGTGAGAACTCCAGGCTGTTGACCGCGTCGCCCCGGTAGGCGGGCAGCACGACACCGCTGCGCTCCTCGGTCGGCAGCGAACGGGGCTTGGCGTACTGCCCGGCGATCCGCCCCACGGCGACCACCGGCAGACCGGTGCTCGCCGCGAGGGGCATCGCCATGGTGAAGAGGGTGTCGAGCTTCGCCGCCACGGCATCGGCGGTCAGCGCGTCGAACGACTCGGCGCAGTCGCCGCCCTGGAGCAGAAACGCCTCGCCCCGCGCCACCGCCGCCAGCCGGCTCTTCAGCCGGTCGCACTCGGCGGGCAGGACGAGCGGCAGATAGCCGGCGAGGCGTTCCGTGACGTCGCGCACGGCTTCGGCGTCCTGCCAGCCCGGCGGTTGTGCCACGGGGGGTGCGAGGGGGGCACCGACCGGCGGATGACCTGCCGGGGTGGTGATCAGGGGGGAACTCATGCGATGGCCTCATGCTCTCGGGGAGAGTCGGTGGACGGTGCCAGCACCGAGGTGACGAGCCGTTCGAGAATGGCGGTCCCGTTGGGCGTCATCACCGACGCGGGATGGAACTGGACGGAGGCGAAGCCCGTCCCGCGCAGCGCATGGACCTCGCCGCTGTCCGGATCGCGGCACACCCGTACCCGCCCCGGGCGGCACTCCGGCCCCGGCCACGAGTCGGCGGGGGACACCGCCGTGAAGGTGTTGTAGAAGTACACGTCCTCGCGCTGCCCGAACAGCTCGATGGTGCGCCGGACGCCCTGGTGGGGCACCTCCTTGCGGACCAGCCCGAGTCCGAGCAGCCCGCTGAGCACCTGGTGGCTCAGGCACACGGACAGGAACGGCACACCGGCGTCGAGCAACCGCCGGGTCTCCGCCCGCAGATGGCCGATCCTGGGGTGGGCGTGGTCGCGGGGGTCGCCGGGCCCGGGGCCCATGACGACGAGGTCCTGCCCGTCGACGGTGTACGGCTCGTCGAACCGCCGTACCGTCACCTCCAGGCCGAGGGCCCGCAACAGGGTGTGCCCCATGGCGGTGAAGGTGTCCTCGGCGTCGACGAGCAGCGCCCGGCGGCCCAGCAGGTGCGGCGCGTGCAGCGAACGCCCGGAGGGGGAGGACTGCCAGAAGTCCGCCAGCGGATCGTTCCGCTTCCGCAGCGCGCGGGTCACCCGCGGGTCCGCGGCCAGCCTGGTGCCGGGGCCGGCGGCCGCCCTCGCCGTGCCCGCCGGCCCGTGCAGCGCGGAGAGCAGCCCGGCGGCCTTGGCCCTGGTCTCCGCGGCCTCGGCCCGCGGATCGGAATCGCGCACCAGCGTGGCCCCCACCGCCAGCCGGAGCCGTCCGGCGTCGTCGATGTCGGCGGTACGGATCAGAATGGCCGAGTCCAGGTGCCGGTCGCCGTGGGAGTCGCGGCCGATCAGCGCGGCCACGCCCGCGTAGTAGCCGCGGCCCTCCGGCTCATGAGCGCTGATGACCCGGCAGGCGCTCTCCAGCGGGCTGCCGGTGACGGTGGGGGCGAAGAGGGTCTCGCGCAGCACGTCCCGCACGTCCCGGTCGCTGCGGCCCTCGATGAAGTACTCGGTGTGCGCCAGATGGCTCATCTCGCGCAGCGCGGGCCCGATGACGCGGCCGCCCTCGGGGCAGATGCGGCTCATCATCTTGAGTTCCTCGTCGAGCACCATGTAGAGCTCGTTGGACTCCTTGCCGTCCCCCAGGAAGTCCAGCACGGCGCTCGGCGTGGGGCCGGTGGCCGCGTAGCGGAACGTCCCGCTGATCGGGTTCATCACCGCCGTGCCCCGGTCCACGGTGATGTGGCGCTCCGGGCTGGCTCCGACGAAGGTGCGCCCGGCGACCCGGATCAGGAAGGTCCAGTACGCCCCGGAGGTGCCGCTCAGCAGCCGCCGGTAGAGGGCCAGCGCGGCCCGTGGCGACCAGTCGGGGAGCTGGGCGGTGAAGGTGCGCTTGAGGACGAAGTTGGCGCCGGCCCCGGAGCCGATCTCCTCGTCGACGATCCGCCGCACCAGGCCGGCGTAGCTGTCGTCGTCGAGGTCGAAGGAGCCGTCCCGTACCTCCAGAACGGTGTCGTCGATCCTGTCGAGGAGCTCGGGCACCGGCAGCACGTCCTGCTCGCCGACGGCCATGACGAGCAGCGGCTCGCCGTCGTCAGGGCAGGCGTAGCCGCGCTCGGCGATCTGCCGGTACGGCAGCAGCACCAGGTGCTCGTGGCTCCCGGGGCGGCCCCCCTCGGACAGGGGAAGATCCGCCAGGGTGGCGGCCTCGGAGACCTCGCCCACGAGCACGTCCACCACCGAGCCGTCACCGGCCTCGGGCCGGTGCAGCAGGGCGAAGGCGGGCGGCGGGTCCTCACCCGTGAGCCGCCCGAGCAGGCCGGCCGCCGGCCGCGCGGCGGCGGTCACCGGAGCGCTCCCGTGCCGACGGCGCCGAACGCCGACAGCACGGTCCGCGCCGGTACCACCATCGAGCAGCGGGCCGCCGCGTAGTCGAGCGCCATGCGATGGTCGGCCTCCGAGAAGTCCGCGACCGCGTCGGCGACCAGAAAGGACTGGATGTCGTTGGCCAGCGCCTCGGCCGCGGTCTGCAACACGCCGACATGGGCGTAGATGCCGCACAGCACCAGCTGGTCGCGGCCCTGTGCGCGCATGAGATCCAGCAGCCCGGTACGGAAGAACGCACTGGGGCGCCACTTGGTGAGCACGGTGTCCCCGTCGGCCGGGCCGAACCGCTCGGGCACCCCGCGGTGTTCGGGGGCGGAGGTCATGCCGGGACCCCAGAAGTCCTTGAGCAGCCCGCGCTGTTCCTCGGTCATGTCACCGGGCTGTGCCGTGTAGACCACCGGCACGCCCCCCTCGGCGGCGGCCCGCCGCAGCTCGGTCACCCGGTCCTCCAGCTGCTGCCGGGGCGGCTCGCCGGCCGGCAGGAAGCCGAGGAAGTAGTGCTGCATGTCGTGGATCAGCAGCACCGCACGGCCGGGGTCGACCGTCCAGCCGGCCCGGTTCGGCGGCAGACCGGGGGCCGCCGGCATGGGGTAGGGGCGTATCTCGGGTATCGCGGAGCTCGCCAAGGTGTGACTCCTTTCGGGTCCGTACGGCAGGCGGGGCCGGAACCGGCTCGGCGCCTCAGGAGGCGGACGGCTCGTCCGCGACGAGCGAGCCGATGTGCCGCGCCCAGCCACTGACGGTGGGATCGGCGACCAAGGTCTCGAACTTCGCGGGGATGCCGCCGCGGCGCCAACGGCCGCTGAGCCGCATCACATCGAGCGATGTCAGACCGAGGCGCACCAGGTTGGCGTCGTCGGGGATGTCGGCGGCCGCCGCGCCGAGCAGTGCGGCGACCGCCTCGCGGATCTCGTCGACCGAGCAGGGCACGTCGGTGTCCATGAGGGCCTTTCCGTTTCTGGTCTTCCGGGCTTGGGAGGGATCATTCGCCGGCCGGGGCCGCCACCGCGGGGGAGGGCAGCAGGCCGGCGGCGGCAGGAGCGGCTTCGCCACGGGCGAGGGCGGCGAGCACCTTCTTGTCCGTCTTGCCGAGCCCGGTCAGCGGCAGCTCGGTGAGGATCTCCAGACGGTCGGGCAGTTTGTACGCGGCGAGTCCCCGGTCCTCCAGGGCCGCCTTGATCTCCGGCAGCGACGGGGCCTTCCCCGCCGGGACGACGAAGGCGCAGGTGCGCTCGCCGAGGAAATCGTCCGGGCAGGGCACCACGGCCGCGCGGGCGACGGACCCGAGGGTGAGCAGATGTCCCTCCACCTCGGCGGCGGACACCTTGTCCCCGCCCCGGATGATGACCTCCTTGATCCGTCCCTCGATGACGAGGTTCCCCTCCGGGGTCAGCCGGGCCAGGTCACCGCTGCGGTAGAAGCCGTCGCCGGTGAAGGCCCGGCTGTTGTGCTCGGCAGCACGGTAGTAGCCGCGCAGGGTGTAGGGGCCGCGCGCGAGGAGTTCCCCGACCGTGCCGGCCGGCACCTCGCGGTCCTGCTCGTCGACGATGCGGATCTCGTCCGCCGGGGAGACCCGGCTGCCCTGGGTGGTGAGCACCGTGTCGGCGGGGTCCTCCGGGCGGGTGAAGGTGAGCAGCCCCTCGGCCATGCCGAAGACCTGCTGGAGCCTGCAGCCGAAGGAGGGCTCCACGCGAGCGGCCGTCTCCGGGTACAGCTTGGCGCTGCCGACCTGGAGGAAACGCAGGCTGCTCAGGTCGTCCCCCAGCCACTCCCGGCCCTCCAGCCACAGCTGGAGGATGCTGGGGACGACCGAGGTGAAGGTGACGCCCTCCCGCTCGATCAGCGGGAAGCACAGCTCCGGTGTGGGGTCCGGGGCCATGACCACGGTGCCGCCCGCGCCCAGCACGCCGACCACACCCGGGCAGCCCCAGGTGAAGTTGAACTCGACGGGCAGGACGGCGAGATAGACGTCGTCACCGTCGACCGGGCACGCCTCGCGGGCCGCCCGCACCTGGTACGCGTAGTCGTCGTGGGTGCGCGGGATCAGCTTCGGCAGCGCCGTCGTACCGCCGGACAGCAGGAAGAACGCCACATCGGACGGGTCGGGCGCCGGCAGCTCGACGGGCTCGGCGTCGACCTCGTCGAGCGGGACGGCGCCCCCCTCGGCGTCCTTCCCCAGCACGAACAGGTGCTCCAGACCGGGCACTTCGCCGCGCACCCGGTGGGCCAGTGCGAGATGGTCGAAGCCGTGGTGGCTCTCGGGGAAGACGTAGCCGACCGCGCCGGACAGCTCGCACAGATGGCGGATCTCCTGGACGCGGTGGGCCGGCAGGGCGAAGACGGGCTTGGCGCCGAGCCGGAAGAGCGCGAAGCAGAGCACCACGAAGTCCGGCCCGTTGGGGAGCTGGACCACGATCCGGTCACCGGACCGGATGCCGCGCGCGTGCAGCCCCGCGGCGGTTCGCCGGGTCAGCAGGTCGAGTTCGTCGTAGCCGATCCGCCGGTCGCCGCAGACGACAGCGGGCTTGGCGCCGTGGGTGCGCACCGCGGTGTCGAGCAGGTCCACCAGGCTCTCGCCCCGCCAGAGTCCTTCGGCCCGGTACCGCTCGGCCACGTCGGCCGGCCACGGGGTGAAACCGTCGAGCATCAGTGATCTCCTCGGGAATCGGTTGCGGGGGAGGCCCCGGGGCCGTCGCCGGGCCGCGCGGTGATCTCCAGCAGGGCGCAGGCCGCCTCCATGCCGGTGGTGAAGCCGAGCACCAGCACCTGGTCGCCGGGGACCACCTCGCCGGTGCTCCACAGGTGTTCCAGGCCGATGGCGAAGTCGGAGACACTGGCGTGCCCGATCCTGCGGTTGAGGTCCCAGGTGCCGTGGGAGACGTCGAGACCCAGCGGGTCCAGCAGGAAGACCCCCAGCGGGTCCTGGTTGAAGCCGTTGTGCACCACCCGCGCGATGCGGTCCAGCGAGGTGCCGGCGGCGTCCAGGGTGCGCTCGACCGTGGCGGCGATGAGCTCGCCGAAGTCGGCGAGCGGGATCGAGCCGCCCTCGGCCCACCGCTCGCGCCAGCTCTCCAGCCGCCCTTCGAAGTCCATGACCCGCCGGACGGGCTCCTGAGGCGGGAACAGCGGATCGTCGCCGCGGTGCATGGCCTCCATGCCCGGCTGGGAGACGAAGTCCATCGCGAGCAGCCGTGCGAAGCCGCCGCGCCGGGACACCACCAGGGACGAGCCGGAGTCCGCGAGCACGAACATCGACGAGGACGTCCAGCGGTCCACCAGCGGTGTGCTGAAGTTGTCGGCCGCCGTCAGCAGCATCGCCGCGTCCGGCTCACCGCCCGCCGCGAGCCGCAGCGCCGCCGATTCCAGGGCGGCCAGCAGGCCCAGACAGCCGTGCTGCACGTGGAAGGCGGAGACCGGCCTGTTCAGAGTGTGCCCCAGGACGTAATGCGCCGGTGACCAGCCCTCCGGGCCCTGGTAGTACGAGTTGCTGTGCAGCAGGCCGCGGAAGTCGTCCGCGGTGTGGCCGGAGCGCTCGATGGCGGTCCGTGCGGCGTGCGCAGCCATGTCGACCGCCGGCAGGACGTCCTCGACCGCCACGGCCTCCAGGCCGGAGGCCTCCCGGGCCTCCTTCGTGTACCAGCCCTCCTCGACCGCGTGCTCGGTCGTGACGGTGCGCGGAAGGTAGGTGCCCACTCCCGCGAGATAGGTGTCCTCGAACTTCATCCCGTTTCCCTTTCCTCGCCCCGCGGATGCCTGCCGTCCGGCGTCGCGGCGGTCATGCGCCGGGCTTTCCCGCGATGCCCCACAGCTCGCGGGGCACCCCCTTGAGTACGACCCAGGTGTGCTCGCGGATGCTCTCGCCGTAGACGGAGACGGCCGCTTCGGTGAGGCGGGCGATCAACTCGCCCCGGGTGTTCTCGTCGAGCCGGTCCTCGTAGATCGTCACGTCGATGAGAGGCATGACAGTCCTTTCACTGCGGCACGCAGAGCGGCGTCGAGTGCCGAAACCAGATGGTCCACTTGGTCGTCGGAGAGCCCCGGCTGGCAGGGCAGGTTGATCTGCCGGCCGAACCAGAGCTCCTCCGCGACCGGGCACTGGCCGATGCCGTGTCCCCGTGCGCGCCACTCGGGGAGCAGGTGCAGCGGCAGGTAGCGGAGCTGGACCTCCACGCCCCGCTCGTCCAGGCCGCGGATCACGGACTCACGGACTTCGGGCGGCCCGTCCACGAAGAAGGTGTGCAGGTGCTGGGCGTGCTCGATGCCGTGCCGGGGCCGCTGGGTCCGGGTGTGCGGATGGCGCTCGATGGTCTCGTCGAGACGCGCCGCGATCGAGCGGCGCCGGGCCACCAGCTCGTCGAGCCGGCCCATCTGGGCCAGGCCCACGGCCGCTGCCGCCTCCGACAGCGTGGCGTTCGTGCCCGGCCTGCGGACGGCGGAGCACACCATCTCGTACGCCGGCGAGGCGTACTTCATCCAGGGCAGCAGCTCCCGGCCGAGCTGGAGGCCGTGCGGCGGCGCCGGGGCGAAGTCCCCGTCGACCTCGTTCGACCGCAGCCGGTCGATGCGCCGGGCCCAGTCGTCGCGATCGAGCGTGATCATGCCGCCCTCGCCGAGCGTGGTGATGTTCTTCGACGAGTGGAAGCTGAAGCAGCCGATGTCGCCCAGGGAGCCGGGACGACGTCCGTCGTAGACCGCGCCGAGCGCGTGGGCGCAGTCCTCGATCACCACGATGCCACGCTCGCGGGTCAGCGCCAGGATCTCGTCCATCTCGGCGGTCCAGCCGCCGTAGTGGACCAGCAGCACCGCACGGGTGCGGTCGTTGATCAGGGACTTGAGGACCCCCGGGTCCATGTTCAGGGAGTCGGGGTCGACGTCGCAGAAGCGGACCGTGGCCGGCAGTCCCAGCAGCGGCTGGGCGGTGGCCTGGAACGTCTGCGGGGTGACGACGACCTCGTCGCCCTCCTTCAGGTCGAGCAGATGGATGGCGAGCTCCAGGGCCACCGTGCCACTGGTCACGGACAGGGCGTGGCGGGTCCCTATGTGCTCCCGGAACCGCTGCTCGAAACGGTCTCTGAAGGAGCCCGTCGACAGTGAGCCGCTCGAGGCGATCAGCTGTCCGAGTGCCTGGCTCTCGGCGCCGCCGAGGATGCTGCCACGGCTCGCGTACGGGACGGCAAAGCTTCCGCGCATGACGGATCCTCCGGCGTTCGGGTCGGGGTCGGCTGCCGCGTCCCCAGCGACAGCGCATGCCGAGCAAACAAGCAGACCGGAAGTGCCCGCGGCAATGGCGGCGAGCCTTTCCTGACCCGCTGCTGACAGCCTGACGCAGTGCCGGGTCATTTTCTTGACGGACACCGCCGGACTCGCTTTGTGTTGAGCCGCCACCCGAACGTCGCCCCCTCCAGGAGGCCCCCACATGACGCAATTCGGAGTGAACTTCTTTCCGGTTGTGGATCCGGCGGTGAAAACCGCCACCGACTATTACGACGAGACCCTGCGGCTCATCGAACTCGCCGAATCCCTCGGTTTCACCCAGGCGCAGACGGTCGAGCACTACTTCACGCCCTACGGCGGATACAGCCCGGATCCGGTGACGCTGCTCACCGCGGCCGCCGCACGGACCAGCCGCATCCGCCTCGCCACCGGCGCCGTCGTTCCCGCCTTCACCCACCCGGTGAAACTGGCCGGAAAGCTCGCCATGCTCGACCACCTGTCCCACGGACGGCTCGACGTGGGATTCGGACGGGCCTTTCTGCCCACCGAGTTCGAGGCCTTCGGCATACCGATGGACGAGAGCCGGGCCCGGTTCACGGAAGGCGTCGAGGCCTGCCGCCGGCTGTGGACCACGGAGGACCTGGTGTGGGAGGGCCGCTTCCACCGGTTCGGCCCGGTCACCCTGCTGCCCCGGCCCTACCAGCGCCCCCACCCGCCGATCTTCATCGCCTCGGCCACCAGCACCGACTCGTGCGCGGCCGCCGGAACCGCCGGTCACCACCTCCAGGTCGTGCCGTCCGTGACCTCGGCCGAACAGCTCGCCTCGATGCTGGACGCCTATCGCGGCGCCTGGGACGCCGCGGGCCACGACCCCGCCGCCCGGCGCATCCAGATGAAGTTCACCTGCTACCTCTCCGCCGACCGCGAGGAGGCCCTCCAGCAGGGCGAGTTCTACGAGCGCAGCTACATCGACCACATGGCCGTGGCCGTCGCCCCGCTGGCCACCGGAGACTCTGCCGACTATCCTGGGTACGACACGTTCCTGGAGAAGGCGAAGAATTACGAGTTCGCCGCCTCCCTGGCGGGCAACAAGGTATTGGCGGGGGATCCCGACGGCGTCACCGCGCAGCTCCGGTCCGTCCGTGAGCAATTCGGCGAGGACCTGTCCTTCAGCCTGCAGTTCAATCCCGGCGGTCTGGCTTTCGCCCGCGCCGCCACGGCGATGGAACTCTTCGCCGCAGAGGTCATGCCGGCCTTCGGGCAGGCGTCATGAAGGACACCCTGGAAACCCTGCGCACGCGGACGGTCCTGCGCAATTACTCGCCCCGTCCGGTCGATGACGCGACTGTCGAGGACATGCTGGACGCCATGGTCGCGGCACCGACCGCGTCCAACAAACAGGCCTGGTCCTTCGTCGTGGTCCGCGACCCCCGCCTGATCCGCCGGATACGGGCCTTCGCGCCCGGCATCATCGGCACCCCGGCGCTGGTCGTCGTGGCCTGTGTCGACCGTTCCCGCACCGATCGCCTGCCCGGCCACATCTCGCAGAAGATCTACCGGACCAGCAAGCTCTGTGTGGCCATGGCCGTGGAGAACCTGCTGCTCGCCGCGCACTCCCTGGGGCTCGGCGGGTGTCCGGTGAGCAGCTTCCGGGACCGGCAGATCCGCGACCTGCTCGCCATCCCCGAGCACATCGAACCCCTGCTCGTGGTGCCCGTCGGCCATCCGGCCGAGGCTCCCGTCCCCTCCGACCGCCGTGACAAGAAAGAGGTGATCAGCCGTGAACGCTGGGGCCGAGGCGCTTCCGCCGGCACGTCTGCATGAGGAGATCGCGCTGCTCGCCGCGTACCTGCTGAGCAGCGGCCGCGGTCTGCTGGAGGAGCCGGCCGACTACGGCTCCTACCGCTGTGCGGATGCCGCCCGCCGCACCCTGCTCCTGCTGGAACAGGCCGGCGGAACCAGCGACCGCCTGCAAGCCGTCCGCAAGAGCCTGGACGACCTCATGTTCGCCCCGATGGGCGGCGAGGTGGACATGGCCGGGGTGCTGGACACCCTGTGCGCGGACACCGCGCTCGGCCTCGAGGAGCTGACGTCGTGAACGGAACGGGAAGCACCCGCTTACCGGCGCGGGAGCAGCCGGCGGAGTACTCCCACGGCATGTACGTGGAGCCGCTGAGCGAGGAGTGCCGGCGGATATGGCACCGGCGCGACCACGCCCTCATCGGGGTGAGCGCGGGGAACAGCTACTTCTCCCAGGACCGGCTCGCCGGTCTGCTGACCTGGGCGGGCCGCACCTTCGCCGCGGTGGACGTGGTCTACGTCGACACGCACATCGACAGCATGCTGATCGCCGACGGGCACACTCCCGCGGCCGCCGCCAAGTCCGCGCGCAACACGGTCAAGGACGTACGCCGCCGCATCCGCCGGGCCGTGGAGAGCGCCGCGGCCGACGGGGAACGCCTGCGGGTCCGCGCGCTCTCCGAACTCGTCGACGATCCCCGGTACCGGTCCGTGCGCGCCCGCACGGACCGGGCCCTGCGGGAGGTGCCCGAGTTCGCCGCCGTCGTCGACGAGATGGTGCGCCAGGTCGTACGTCACCGGCTGGGCCCCCAACGGCTCGCGACCGACGCCCATATCCAAGCGGGACTGGACTACGTCAGGGCCGAGGCCCCGCTGTTCACGGACGCTCCGGCCATTTTCGGAGTCCGGTCGTCGATGACCTGCTACCACCTCAACACCCCGCTGCAGCAGTACCTCGTCCGGCCGGACGCCGCCTTCCGCCCGGCGCCGGGCCACGCCCACATGGTCGTACGCGCCCCCGAACCGGCCCGTACGGCGGCTTCCTAGGAAGCAGCGGCCCCCTCGCCGACCAGCGCCGACAGCCGTTCCAGCCGGACCCGCAGCGAGCGCTGCTCCGAGGCCAGCAACTGCACCAGGCCGCGCAGCCGGTCCAGTTCGTCGGACCGCCGGGCCTCGTGCGGTGCCCGGATCCCGCCGGAGGGCCCTTCCCCGCGCCCCGGCCGGTGCCCCGGCCCTCCGGCCGCGCCGCGGTGCACCGTGCCGTGGCCGTGGCCGGGGGCGTGCCCGGGACCGGTCTGCGTGGGCCCGGCGGCGGGGCCGGCCCGGTGCAGGGCCAGCGTCAGCTGCGCACCGAACTGCGGGTGTTCCGGATGCGCCCGGACCGCTTCCCGCAGCTCTGCCAGCACCTGTTCGTGGCGGCCGCTCCGCAGCGCCGCGTCGAACATCGCCTCCAGCGCCTCCTCCCGCACGCGCTCCAGATCCGCCGCCACCGCGGCACAGATGGGACCGCGTGCGCTGCCCTCCAGTACCTCGCCGCGCCACAGCGCCAGCGCCTGTCGCACCTGGTGGTAGGCCGCCTGCGGTTCGCGGCCCGCCAGCCGCCGCGCTCGTGCCACCGACAGCCGGAACCGTCCGGCGTCGGTCTCCCGCTCGTGCGCCTGCAGGGCATAGCCCGACCGGTTCGTCAGGAGCCGGGACCGGCCCGCCAGTTCCGGTTCCAACAGGGACAGCGTCTGCCGCAGCCGGGACACGTGGGCCTGCAGGGCGTTGCCCGCCTTGCCCGGGGGATGGTCCCCCCACAGCTCGTGCACGAGCTCGTCCGTGTGCACCGGCATGCCCGGACGGGCCATCAGCGCTCCCAGGAGCGTGCCCTGCTTGGAGCTGGTCAGCCGTATGCCCCGGTTCCCTCTCTCGTCGTACACCTCGGGTACGCCCAGCATCCTGAACAGCATCGGTTCCCCCTTCGCGGTCTCGAGTCCGCCTCTTGACCGGCGCACACGTGTCCTGTCACCGAGGGGACCACGCCACCCCGCCCCGGCGCTTGAGTGGGCGGCACTTAATCGCGCGGCTCCGCGGCCCCGCCCGGCCCGGTGCGTCGTCGCGGTCCGGCCCGGCCGGCCCGGACCGCGGACCGGGGGAATTGAGTGCCGACCACTCACGTGCCGGCCGCACCCCGCGTGGTCTGGTGGGCCCAGCCGTTCCACCCGGTCCGGCCGCAGTGGAGCGCGAGCGAGAGAGGCACCATGAAACGGTGGGACGCTGACGTGGCCGTCATCGGCCTGGGAGCCTGGGGAGCCATGGCCCTCTGGCAACTGGCCGCACGGGGCGTCGACGTGATCGGCTTCGAACAGCACCGCCCCGGAAACGCCTTCGGGTCCTCCTTCGGGGGATCGCGGATGTTCCGGATCACGTGCCTGGAACACCCCGGGCTGGTACCGCTCGCCCGGAGGTCACTGGAGCTCTGGCGACGCCTCGAGGACGAGTCGGGGGACCGCCTGTTCCTCCCCGGCGGCGGACTGCTGATCGGGCCGGAGCACGGCACGATCGTCGGCGGGACCCTGCGGGCGGCCCGCGAACACGGCATCGACGTGCACGCCCTGACCGGGGCGCAGCTGCGCGAACGCTTCCCCCGCCAGGCCGCGGTGCCGGAGCACCACCGTGCGGTGTGGGAGCCCTCGGCAGGCATCCTCCGGCCCGAGGCATCGATCCGGGCCGCCACCGGGCTCGCCACCGCGGCGGGCGCGCGGGTGTTCACCGACAGCCGGGTCCGGGCGGTGGAACCCGTCGGCGACGGCGTGGAGGTGCGTACCGCCGAGCGCGTCCACCGCGTCCGCCGGGTCGTGGTCACTGTCGGGTCCTGGCTCCCCACCCTCATCGAGGGCCTGCCGTTGCAGACCCTGCGCATGCCGCTGACCTGGTTCCGCCCGGTCGTCGACGACAGCGGCTTCGACCTGGAGCACTTCCCCGTCTTCATGCGCGAGACCGACGAGGGTCCGGTGTTGTGGGGCAACGGCCGGGAGGGCGGCCACCAGGTCAAGCTCGGTCTCGAGGGGTACGGCCCCGGAGCCCGCCCGATCGGCCCCGACGACGACGCCGACCGCTCCGTCCGGTCCGAGGACTGGTCGGACGTCGCACGCCTGCTGCCGGGACTCCTGCCCGGCCTGGCGGAGGTGCCCGACCGGGTCGCCGTGTCGTTCTTCTCCCGCACCCCGGACGGCCAGTTCGCCGTCGGCGCGCTGGACGACGCATCGCGCGTGATCGTCGGGGGCGGGTGCAACGCCCACGGCTTCAAACACGCCTCGGGCATCGGCGAGCTCCTCGCCGAACTGGCCACCGGCGCCGCCCCGCGCCTGTCGCTCGACTTCCTCGCCCCGGGCCGGTTCGGAGCCCGCACCGCGCCCGCGGCCGCCCCGCTCGCAGCACTGGACGCACGATGAACGCCCCGGCCCGGACCACCCCGCTGGCCGGAGCGGACGAGTTCCGGGACGCCATGGCCCTGTTGCCGGCCGCCGTCACCATCGTCACCACCTCCGACGGCGAGGGGCGCCGCTGGGGGTTCACGGCCAGCTCCGTGGTCTCCGTCTCGCTCGACCCGCCGCTGCTCATGGTGGGCCTGTCCCGCACCTCCAGTTGTCACCAAGCCCTGGTGTCCGCCCCGGAGTTCGTGGTGAACGTGCTCGACGGCCGCCACCGCGCCCTGGCCCGGACGTTCGCCCAGCACGGAGTGGACCGCTTCGCCGGGCAGCACTTCGAGCAGTGGCCGGGAACCGCCCTGCCCGTGCTTCCCGGCGCCCATGCCGCGTACCGCTGCGTGCGCCACGACGTGGTTCCCGCGGGCGACCACGACCTGCTGTTCGGAGCCCTCACCGAGGTGGAGGCGCGACGCCCCGGAACCCCCCTGCTCTGGTACCGGCGGGCCTTCCGCACGCCGTGCTGAACCCACCACCCCTCGCTGTCCAAGGAGAACCCGTGTCACCAGCAGCCCACCCCGTTCTGGATCTGCCGTTCGACGTCACCCCGGACCCCGACGAATTCGTCCGCGCTGCGATGGAGTGGCACTTCAGCCCCGAGACGGGCTCGCCGTACTGGCTCCGGCGTGCGCAGAGCCTGGACTTCGACCCCCGCCGGGACATCAAGACCCACGCCGACCTCACCCTCTTCCCGAACGTCGTCGACGAGCTCCGGGACGTCCCGGTGCGGGACCTCGTCCCGCGTGGCTACGGCGAAGCGCCCGACATCGTCGGCACCTTCGAGAGCGGCGGCACCACGGGAGCGCCCAAGCGGGTCGTCTGCCTGCGGGACTGGATGGACCGCGTGGTGGCCTGGAGCAACGCCAACCTCGACACCCATGGCTTCCCCCGGGGCGTCCAGTGGCTCGGGGTCACCCCTTCCGGCCCGCATGTCGTGGGCCGGATCTTCGAGGAGTCCGCCGCCACCCACGGAAGTCTCGGCTTCTTCGTCGACCTCGACCCGCGCTGGGTGAAGAAGCTGATCGCCACCGGCCGCGGCGACCTCGCCGACGACTACGCCGAACACGTCATCGACCAGGCGGCCTTCGTCCTGCGCACCCAGGACATCGGCGTCATGACGATCACTCCGCCGCTGCTGGAGCGGCTGGCCCGCCGGGACGAGCTGGTCGACCTCGTCAACGAGAAGGTGCGGGCGATCCGCTGGGGCGGCACCCAGATGGACGCCGACAGCCGTGACCTGTACCGCACCGAGATCTTCCCCGGCATCCCGCTCTACGGCCACTACGGCAGCACGATGATCCTCGGCATCGCCGGGCAGCGGTACGGCCTGGGCGAGGACGACCCGTGCGTCTTCGACACCTTCTCGCCGTACATCACCTTCTCCGTGGTGGACCCGGCGAGCGGGGAGCCGGTCGCCTACGGGGAGCGCGGCCGCGTCGTGATGAATCACGTCAGCAAGGGCCTGCTGCTGCCCAACAACCTGGAGCGTGACCTCGCCACCCGGATCGAGGCCCCGGACGGACGCGTCGGGGACTCGGTCGCCGACATCGCGCCGGTGGCCCGGTTCGACAACGAGACGGTCATCGAGGGGGTCTACTGATGACCGCGGGAGCCCTCCCCCTCGACGTCCTCGGCCCGTCCGGCGTCTACCGTGCCCGCAACCGGCAGACCGTCACCGACGTGGCCGGCCGGACGACGGCCGAACTGGGCGTCGCTCCGAAGCTGTTCGTCAGCCGGGCCATGAGGGCGCTGCGCGCGGCCGTACCGCTGCCCGTCGACGCACGGGTGGCGGCGATCGCCAGGGCCGGTGAGCTGTTCGCCACCGCCGAACTGGGCGGGCTCACCCCGGAGGCGTACGAGCACGCGGTGAGCCGGGTCGCCGGCCTCCCCGTCACCGTGGTCCGCGCCGCCACCCGTACCCTCGCGCACCGCACGGCGCACCTCCACCGCGGTCTGCAGTTCGCCCGTCCCACCGGGGCGGTCACCGACTGGCGCGACCCGCTGACCCGTACCGGCCGGGCCGTGTGGGCGCGGCGCGGCGAGGTGCTCGCGGTGCATGCGGCGGGCAACCATCCCGGTACGCACTCCCTGTGGCCCGAGGCGCTCGCCCTCGGCTACCGGGTGGCCGTACGGCCGTCGCGGCGCGAACCCCTCACCCCGCACCGGCTGGTTCTCGCGCTGCGGGCCGCGGGCTTCGGGGACGACCACGTGATGCTGCTGCCCACCGAGCACGAACCGGCCGAGGCCATGCTGCGAGCGGCCGATCTGGCGTACGGCAGCGACGAGATCATCCGGGAACACGCCGAGGACCGGCGGGTGCTGTCGCTGACTCCCGGCCGCAGCAAGGTCCTGCTCACCGGGGACGTGGACTGGCGGCGGCACCTGGACACGCTGGTGGATTCCATCGCCCACCACGGCGGCACCGGCTGCGTCAACGCCACGGCGGTCTTCGTCGAGGGCGACACCGCGCCCGTGGCCGAGGCCCTGGCCGAACGGCTCGCCTCGCTGCCCAGCCTGCCGCCCGAGGACGACAAGGCCCGGCTGCCCGTGCAGTCCGCCCGCTCGGCCAGAGCCCTGGAGAGCTACGTGCTCGGCCGCGCCGCGGGCGCCCGGGCCTGGCTGGGCGGCGGCGGCATCGCCGACGACCTGGGCGACGGCAGCGCCGTGCTGCGCCCCGCGGTCTTCGAACTCGACCGCCCGGACGCGCCCGAGGCCGGGACCGAGGTGCCCTTCCCCTGCGTCTGGGTGGCGCCCTGGAACCGTGCGGCGGGGGTGGCACCGTTGCGGGACACGCTGGTGATGAGCGCCTTCACCGACGACGAGGAACTCATCGACGCCCTCTGCGACGAACCCACCGTCAGCAACCTGTACGTGGGGGACCACCCCACGCACTGGACCGACACCGGAATGCCGCACGACGGCTATCTGGCGGACTTTCTGATGCGCAGCAAGACCGTGCTGCGGGGCTGAACGGCCCCGTCCCCCCTTCAGGGCGCCGGCCTCGGGACACCCCCGGGCCGGCGCCCTCGCTCATGCCCTAGGTCATAACGAATGCTTCTCGGGCTCACGAGATCCAGCTATTGGACATCTGGTTCCGGTGATTGGACGATCGAGAAGCCGCCCGCCTCGAACTCCCGTACCGGGACGAATTGGAGTGGACCATGCCCGCACAACGCCCAGCACCGGAACGGCGCACCGAGGACGTTCTGGCCGAGATCTGGTGCGACGTCCTCGAACTGCCCCGGGTGGGCAGGCAGGACAACTTCTTCGACCTCGGCGGCCACTCCGTCCTGCTGCACATGGTCCGTGACGACATAGCCCAGCGCCTCGGCAAGGACGTTCCGCTCGTCGAGCTCTTCTCCCACCCCACGATCGGATCCCTCGCCCGCCACCTCGACGGCGACGGGGGAGCCGGCCGCGGCGGAGCCCGGCGTGCCCCCGCCGCACGGGCGGGCGGCCGGGCCCGGCTCGGCAGCCGCCGCCTCCACGGTGACCGGGCGGCCGGAGGGGACCAGGATGCGTGACCACGGCCCGAAGGAGGAGACGGCGGCCGCGTCGGACGGTCACGTCGCGATCATCGGGATGGCGGGCCGCTTCCCCGGCGGTGAGGACATCGACGCCTTCTGGCGCAACCTCAGCGAGGGCCTGGACACGCTCACCCGGGAACCGGCCCGGCCGGTGCGGCCGAACGCCGCCGGAACCGGCGAGGAATCCGGCCCCACCTTCGTCCCCGCCCGTGGACTGCTGGAGCGGACCGAGTGGTTCGACGCCGGATACTTCGGCTACTCCGCCGAGGAAGCCCTGCTCATCGACCCCCAGCAGCGGGTGTTCCTCGAATGCGCCGTGGCCGCCCTGGAACACGCCGGCCTGGACCCCGACCGTCACCCGGGCACCATCGGCGTCTACGGCGGCTCCACGGAGTCGCCGTACGCCCAGACCCTCCGGGACCAGCGGGAGAAGCTGCCGGACGTCACCGAGGAGGACATCCTGCTCGGCACCGCTCCGGACTTCCTCCCGGCGCGCACGGCCGAGCGCCTGGGCCTGCGCGGCCCGGCGGTCGCCGTGCAGTCCGCCTGTGCCACCGCGCTCGTCGCCGTTCACCTGGCCGCTCAGGACCTGCTCTCCGGCGACTGCGACGTCGCCCTGGCGGGTGCGGTCGCGGTGCACGCCCCGCCCAAGAAGGCGGGATACACCGAGGACGGCATCCTGTCCCGCGACGGCGTCTGCCGCTCCTTCGACGCCCTCGGCGACGGCACGGTCGCCAGCAACGGCGTCGGCATCGTCGTGGTCAAGCGCCTGACCGACGCGCTCGCCGACGGCGACCGCGTCCACGCGGTGCTGCGCGGCTCCGCCGTCACCAACGACGGCTCGGCCCGCATCGGCTTCACCGCGCCCAGCGTCGAGGGCCAGGCGGCGGCCATCCGGACCGCCCAGCTCGCCGCCGGCACCGACGCCGGAACCATCACCTATGTGGAAGCCCACGGCACCGCCACACCGCTCGGTGACCCCATCGAGATCACGGCCCTCACCGAGGCGTTCCGTGAGGACACCGACGACCGCGGCTACTGCGCCATCGGGTCGGTGAAGAGCAACATCGGGCACACCGACGCCGCGGCCGGAGCCGCCGGACTCATCAAGACCGTGCTGGCCCTCGAGCACGCCGCGATCCCTCCCAGCCTCCACTTCTCCACGCCCAACCCTCAGATCGACTTCGCGGACGGGCCCTTCCGGGTCGCCACGGCGCTCGAACCCTGGCAGCCCAGGGGGCCCGTCCGGCGCGCGGGTGTGAGCGCCTTCGGCATCGGCGGGGTCGACACCCATGTCGTCCTCGAGGAGGCACCCGCCCCGGCTGCCACCGGCCCCGCCCGGACGGCCCAGCTCCTCGTCCTCTCCGCGCAGACTCCGACCGCCCTGGACACCGCCGCCCGGAATCTGGCCGCACACCTGCGCGCCCGCCCCGAACTGCCGCCGGCCGACGTCGCCTGGACCCTCCAGACCGGCCGCCGTGAGCTGCCGCACCGTGCCTTCGTGGTCGCCGGGAGCGCCGAGGCCGCGGCAGCGGCTCTCACCGCTCCGCCGCACGAGGGGGAGCCGGCCGCCGTGTCCCGTGCCGCGGCACTGTTCTTCCCCGGGACCTCCGGCCGGCCCGGACCGGGCTGGCTGCTCCCCTCGGAGCCGGTCTTCACCGCCGCGTTCGACTCCTGCCTGGACGCCGCCGGCAGCGACCTGGCCGACGCGGTGCGCACCGCGCTCGCCGCACCGGAGCGCACCTGGCCGGACGACCCCGCCGTTCACGACCTCGCGGTCTTCGCCCGGGAACACGCCCTCGGCGCGCTCTGGCAGCACTGGGCCGGGGAGCCCGCCGCCGTGTCCGGCGCCGGCCCGGGCGCGCTCGTCGCCGTCACGGCCGCCGGAGTGCTGAACCTGCCGGACGCCGTCCGGCTCGTCGTGGCCACGGCCGGGTGCCCGGACCGGGAGGAGGCGCTGCGGGGGCTGCTGTCCGGCAGCGAACTCCGGCCGGCCCGGATCACGCTCACCTCCGGCCAGGACGGCCGCCCGTACGACACCTCGACGGCCCCCGGCCTCGCCCGCTGGGCCGCCGAACGGGCCGGGCAGGGGGACCCCGGGGCAGGTCAACGGGCAGGCCACGAGGCGGCGTTCGAGACCCTCGACGACGGTTCCGGCCCGGTTCCCCTGGCCGTCCCGCCCGCCGCTGCCACCCCGGACGCAACGCTGGCCGCGCTGCTCACCGGGCTCGGGCGACTGTGGACCCGCGGTGTCGCGGTCGACTGGACCTCCGTGCATGACGGTGCGCGAAGGGCACGGCTGCCGCTGCCCGGCTACCCGTTCGAGCGCCTCCCGTACCTCGTCGAGCCGGTCGAACAGCCCTGCCCGCCGTCGGAACCGGTCGCCGCCCCGGCCCCGGCCGCCGTACCGGACACCCGCACCGAGGCCCGGCCCGCACCGACGCCGTCGCACGCGGACCCCGGCCACGACGACACCCTCGACACCGTCCTGCGGCTGTTCGCGCAGGCTCTCGGACTCAGCTCCGTCGACCCCGACGACAGTTTCTTCGAACTCGGCGGTGACTCGCTGATCGCCGCACGTCTCCTGGCCGAGGTCCGATCGCTCTTCCCGGTCGACATCAAGGTGAAGACGCTGTTCTCGGCCCCCACCGCGGCCGACTTCGCCGAACTTCTCGACGAGCGCCGGGCCGCCGGCCACCAACCACCCAAGGAGTGAGCATGGCCGACACCACGACGCCCGGCGCCGCGGCCACCACACCGGTCGACAGCCGATGGCTGGCGTGCCGCGACGCCAAACCGGACGCCTCCGCCGACCTGTACTGCTTCGCCCACGCCGGAGGCTCGGCGGGCGAGTTCGTGCGCTGGTCGGACCAACTGCCGGGGATCCGGGTCCGGGGGGTGAAGCTGCCCGGCCGGGCGCCCCGTCAGGACGAGCCGCCCATCACCCGGATGACCGAGCTGGTCAGGACCCTCGTCGCGGAGATCGAGTTCGGTCCGGGCCGCTTCGCCTTCTTCGGGCACAGCCTCGGCGGCCTCGTGGCCCACGAGGTGGCCCGCACTCTGCGGGACACCGGCCGCCGCATGCCGGAGCAGATCTTCGTCTCCTCCGTGCAGGCCCCACCCGTCCAGGTGGCCCGGCCGGTGCACGGGCTGCCCCCCGGCGAGCTGCTCGTCGAGATCGAACGCCGCTGGGGCGCCCTTCCCCCGCTCGTCCACGAGGACGAGGACCTGCGCGATCTCGTCCTCGGCTACTTCCGGGCCGACATGGAGATCGCCGAGACCTACGACTTCGCTCCCGGGCCGCCGCTGGACCTGCCCCTGACCGTCTTCGTCGGCGAGGAGGAGGCCGGTGACCTGCAGGGCTGGGCGGTCCACACGAGTGGTTCCTTCCACCACCACACCGTGCCCGGGGGCCACTTCCACTTCCGCGTCCCCGGCCCGCGGCAGGAGCTGCTGCGGATCGTCCACCGGGCGATGACCACCGCCCGATGACAGGAGGAGCCATGCGCACCACGACCTTCGGCCGGAACACCGGCCTGCGAGTCTCCGAATTCGCCCTCGGCACGGCCAACTTCGGCACCCTCTGGGGCGGCGGAGCCGACCGGGACGAGGCCCGCAGGATCCTCGACCGGTTCACCGACGCCGGCGGCACCCTGATCGACACCTCCGACAGCTACCAGCTCGGCACGTCCGAGCAGATCCTCGGCGAGCTCCTCGTCGCCAACCGGGAGCAGTACGTCCTCAGCACCAAGTTCTCCCTCGGCGCGGGCCGCCCGCACCCCTCCACCACCGGCAACAGCCGCAAGAACATCCGCCGCTCCGTCGAGGCGAGCCTCAGGCGGCTCGGCACGGACTACGTGGACATCTACTGGGCGCACCTGCCCGACGGCCTGACCCCCGTCGAGGAGATCGTCACCGCTCTCGACGACCTGGTCCGGGCCGGCAAGATCCTGCACGCCGGACTCTCCAACTTCCCCGCCTGGCGCGTCTCCAGGGCGGTGACCCTCGCCGATCTGCGGGGCTGGTCCCCGCTCGTCGGCGTGCAGTTCGAGTACAGCCTCGCCGAGCGCAGCGCCGACCGGGAGCTGCTCCCCATGGCCGAGGCGCTGGGCCTGGGCACCACCCTCTTCGCCCCGTTGGGCGGCGGACTGCTCACGGGCAAGTACCGCACCGGCACCGCCGGAAGGCTCACCGACTGGGAAGGCCGGGGCATCCGGACCGAGGACTCCGAGCAGCGCACCCGGATCGTCGACACCCTGCTCACCGCGGCCCGGGAGACCGGCTGTACGCCCGCCCAGGTCTCCATGGCCTGGCTGCGCGCCCGGGCCGCGGACTCCCCGACCGCTCTGGTCCCGATCGTCGGCCCCCGCAGCGCCGACCACATGGAGAGCTATCTCTCCGTCCTGGACCTCACCCTCGACGAGGCCGTGCTGCAGCGGCTCGACGAGGTCAGCGCAGTCCCCCTGGGACAGCCGCACGAACTGGTCGCCGGGGCGCTCGGCCCCGTGCGCGGCGGGCGGACCGTCACCCGGCCCGCCGCGCCGCCGGCCTGAGGCGGGCTCCCACCGAGGTCACGAGGAAGGACAACGGATGCACGCGATCGATCCGGCGGACGACACCCGGATCGCCGTCATCGGCACCGCCGCGCGGTTCCCCGGCGCGACGGACTTCGACGGCTACCGGCAGCAGCTCCTGCGGGGCGACGGGCCCGGCCCGGTCCTGCACGACGCGCACACGTTCGACAACGGCTACTTCGGCCTCTCGCCCGGGGAGGCGCTCATCACGGACCCGCAGGCGCGGATGCTCCTGGAGTGCGTGGCCCACGCACTCCAGGACGCGGCCGTGGACACCTCCCGCACCGACGCGGTCATCGGCGTCTACGCGGGTGGCGGCACGACCTCGTACGCCGCGGGGCTGCGCCGCGGGATCCGGCAGCTGCCGAACGCCGACGACTGGCAGATCCGAATCGCCACCGGCCTCGACTTCCTCGCCTCCCGTCCCGCCTACAAGCTGGGGCTCACCGGTCCGGCGGTGACGGTGCAGGGCGCGGGAGCCACCGTGCTGATCGCCGTGCACCACGCCGTGCAGGCCCTGCTCGCCGGGGACTGTGACATCGCGGTCGCCGGGGCCGTCACGGTCCGTCCCGCCGCCGACGGCCGGGACCCGGCGGACCGGGCGTCCGTCGGCGGCTGCGGGGTGCTCGTCCTCAAGCCGCTGGGCGCCGCCCTCGCGGACGGCGACCACATCCGGGCGGTCGTGCGCGGCACGGCCGTCGGCCGCGGCGACACCTCGGACCGCGTCGCCCTCCGTGCCCGCGCCGTCGCCGGGGTTGCGGCGGACACGATCGTCCCGGTGACGGCCGTGACCCCGGGCGGCGCCGCGGCCACCGACACCACCGCCGGCGTGACGGCCCTCCTCGGGGCCGTCCTGGGGGTCGCCTCCGGGACCCTGCCCGGTGACGCCGACGACTGGCGGGTGCCGGGGCGGCCCCGCCGGGCAGGGGTGGACGCGTCGGGCCCCTTCGGCGTGCGGGCCCATGTCGTCGTCGAGGAACCCCCGGTCACGGCACGGCCGGAACCCGAGACGAGCTGGCAGCTGCTGCCGCTGTCGGCCCGGTCCGAGTCCGCGCTCGACGAGCTGACCACCCGTCTCGGTGACGCGCTCGTCCGCGATCCCGCCCCGCCCCTGCCGGACGCGGCCTGGACCCTGCAGACGGGGCGCACCGCCGAGGAGCACCGTCGGTTCGTGGTGGCGCGCACCTCGGCGGAGGCCGCCGCCGTGCTCCGCAGCGGCAGACGCCGCAGGACTCCCACCGGGCGCGCGCCCGGCGAGCCCCGTCCGGTCGTCTTCACCTTCCCCGGCCAGGGCGGCCAGCACGTGGGCATGGCCCGGGGGCTGTACCGCACCCATGCGGGGTTCCGCGCCGACATCGACGCCGCGGCCGAGCTCGCCCGCGAGCCGCTCGGAGTCGATCTGCGGAGCATCGTGGACCCGGTCGACGAGGCCGCGGCCGAACGGGCCCGCGAGGCCCTGTCGACCATCGCCGTGGGCCAGCCCGCCGTCTTTGCCGTCGAGTACGCGCTGGCCAAGGCGTTGCTGCGGTGGGGCGTACGGCCTGCGGCCGTCGTCGGGCACAGCCTCGGCGCGTATGCCGCGGCCTGCGCGGCCGGGGTCTTCACCTTCCCCGACGCCCTCGCCCTGGTGGTCGAGCGGGGCAGACTGCTGCAGAGCCTGCCGTCGGGGTCGATGGCCGCCGTGGGGCTCCCCGAGGACGAGGTACAGCCGCTGCTGCCCGAGGGGCTCGGCATCGGCGCCGTCAACGGTCCCGAGCAGGTGGCCGTGTCGGGACCGACCGCGCTGGTGGAGCGTTTCGTGCGGGAGTTCCCCCGGCCCGATACCGAGGTCAAACTCCTGAAGATCGCGACGGCGGGGCACTCCGCGCTGGTGGAGCCCGCCCTGGACGCGTTCGAGGAGTACGTCTCCGGACTCCGGCTGCGGGCCCCACGGATCCCCGTCGTCTCGGACACCACGGGCGCCTGGGCCGGCGAGGAGATCGCCACACCCGCCTACTGGCGTGCGCACATGCGCCGGACCGTGCGGTACTCCGACGCCCTGGGCTCGCTCGCCGGACTCGACCGGGCCGTACTGCTCGAAGTCGGGCCCGGCCTGACGCTGACCTCACTCGCCCGGCGGCACCCGGCCCTGACCGAGGACCACCCGATGTTCCAGACCCTGCCGCATCCGGCGGACGACACCGCGGAGGCGCAGGTGCTGCTGACGGCGCTCGGCAACCTGTGGCTCGAGGGGACCGAGCCGGACTGGGCCGCCTTCCACGGCGACCGGGACCGCAGAAGGGTTCCGCTGCCCGGACATCCCTTCCAGCGGCAGGAGTTCCTGCCGCCGGTGCCGGTGCCGGTGCCGGTGCCGGTGCCGGTGTCTGACGACAGGTCAGGCGTCGGAGCGGGCGTCGGGGGAGCCGGGGCCGAGGTCCGCTAGGGATTCCCGGGCGTAGGCGATGAAGGCCCGCGCGGCCGGGCTGATCGGACCCGTGGAGCGCCAGGCGAGCGCCAGCCGTCCGCGCAGATGCGGACTGGCGATGGTGACGGTGTGGAGCCGCCTGGCGTGGCTCCGGATGAACGGCTGGGGCAGAATCGCCAGCCCCAGTCCCCGGGCGGCCAGTTGGGCCAGCACCCCCGGGTCACTGGCCTCGAACGCGATCCTGGGCCTGGCGCCCGCCGCCGCCCAGGCCGCCTCGACCGCGGTCCGCAGCCCCGTGCCCGGCGGCAGACAGATCAGGGTGTGGTCCCGGATCTCCTCGACCGACACCTCCTGGTGCTCGGCCAGGCCGTGGTCGTGGCCGACCGCCCCCACGAGGAGTTCATCGGCGATGACCTGGATGTCCAGGTCCCCGGGCGGTTCGCCGGCCAGGCCGATGACGGCCACATCGATCCGGCCCGCCCGTATCGCCTCGGCCAGCTGGTCGGAGTTCCCCTCGGACAGGGCCATGTCGACGGACGGATACCGCTCGTGGAACCGGGCGAGCAGCTCCGGAAGCGCCAGGGAGGAGGACGAGGCCACTGTCCCGAACGTGACCTGTCCGCGCGTCAGGCCGGCGAGGTCGTCCACCGCGAGCCGAGCGCCTTCGACGGCGGCCAGCGCCGCCCGTGCGTAGGGCAGTACGGCCGTTCCGACATCCGTCAACTGGACGGTGCGCCCGCTCCGGTCGAGCAGTTCGTGTCCGAACTCCCGCTCCAGTCTGCGGATTTGCGCACTCACTCCGGGCTGGGCGACGTGGACGCGGGCTGCCGCCTTGGTGAAGCTCGCCTCCTCGACGACAGCGACGAAGTACTCGAACTGGCGTAGTTCCATAAGTGTTGATTCTAAGGGGTGGCACGATGACGTATTTCTCCTTACTTGCCCGGCAGGTTGGGGGTGAGGTGTTCGTTCCTGGTCAGGAGGGTTTTGATGAGGAGCGGACGGGTTTTCAGCGGGCGGTGGTGCATCGTCCGGAGGTGATTGTGGG